>NZ_MSIE01000070.1 GCF_001921205.1 Actinophytocola xanthii
CGGTACGAGGCCTGCCCTCCGCCTTGCCAGCGACGACCTGGATCACGAAGCCCATCGACCGGGACTGTGCGGACGCGCCCTAGGTGTTCGCGGCGGGGGCGGTACTCGCCGTCCCGCGGGCAGCGGTCATCGGGTCAGGTGGGCGGAGGCGTCGTTGGCGGCGTGGGTGAGGTACTCGGCGACCAGGTCGACGGAGCCGGGCCGGAGTACGGCCAGCGTGCCGTTCGCGGTGAGGTCCAGTTGGGTGAGCCAGCGCCCGGTCGTGGTGTCGACGTAGTTGAGCGGTTGGTCGGCCCGCTGGCGGCTGCCGACGGCGCTGGTTCGGCCGGCGGTGTACAGGCTGCCGCCGCCCGTGCGGGGTCGGTCGAGTACGGCCCGGATCGTCCGCACCTCGGGGCTCTGCCGCGTGCCGAAGCCGGCGAAGCCGTCCTCGGCCGGGTCGACGGTGGCCAGGAACTCCTGGTACGGCGCGCTCACCAGGCGCCCCGCCGCCGGCGGGACCGCCGGAAGTTGGGCGAGGAACGCCCTGGTCAGCTCCTCCGGGCGGATGGCGGCGAGCACGGTGACGTCGGTCTCGTTGTTGCGGACCGCGAGCACCGCCTCCTGGTGGGTGGCCGCCGCGAGCACGCCGTAGCGGAACGGCCGGCCGTCGACGGTGGTGGTGATCCAGCCGTAGTGCTCGCGGTCCGGGCGGACCAGCACACCGACGACGGCCTCCAGGTCCGCGACCGGCCGGCCGTCGCGCAGGAGCCCGTTGTGGTCCAGCTCGCCGAGGGCGTGCCGGTCCATCGCGCGCCGGGTCTGCTCGTCGTACCACGCAGGCGTGGTGGCCAGGACCGGGTGCGGCTCGGCGTGCCGCCACCTGACCAGCGCGTGCACGGTCGTCAGGTTCAGGGTGACGTTCCCGCTCAGCATGGTCTCCTCCGCCTCACCTGGTCGGCCGGTAATCACCGATCACCGGCGGCGCGGTGAACTCGTCGGTGCCGAACAGCTCCTCGCCGTCCGGTTCGATGCGGTATTTCACGTGGTGCTCGGCGTCCTCGTCGCCGTCGCTCCGGCCGGTCGGGGCGCCCAGTGGACCGCCCGGCCCGGCAGCCCCGCGCGGGGTCGCACCGGCGAGGCCGCCCCGGCCGGGCGGCGGGGCGGTCGAGGACTGGCCGGGGATCGGACCGGTGCCCACCGCGGGGCCGCCACGCGCGACCGAACCGCCCGCACCGGAACCGCCCGCACCAGGACCGCCGGCACCGGAACCGCCCACACCGGGACCGCCGGCACCGGGACCGCCGGGAGTGCCGCCGACACCGAAGCCGCCGAAGCCACCGGCGCCCGGACCGACGCCCGGACCGGCACCGCTGAGTCCGCGCTGCGCCCCGGACGCCCCGGCCGGCAGGGACCGGCGGTTGGCCGACGCGCCCCCCACAGAGGTGCCGGGCAGGACGGGCAGCACTGGCGCGCCGCCGGCCGCCGCCGCGTTCGGCGAGGTCAGGCCGGCCGCCTGCCGGCCGAGCGGATCGGTCGCGGCGGCGCCCTGTCCGGTGGTTCCCCCAGGCGTGCCCGACGCACCGCCGGCCGGCGGTGGCACCGTCGGCGTCCCGCCGTCCGTCGTGCTCGTCGTGGTGGGTGCGGCGGACGCGGTGTCGACAGCCGGGCCGGCCCCCGGAGGTGCGGTCGGGGCCGCCGCGAGGGGAGCCGCGGTACCCGCGGTCGGTGCCGTCGACTCGGCCGGCGGCACCGTCATCGGGTAGCTGAGCGGGACCTGGCTCCGTGCCGCGGCGGTGTCCACGGAGTACCCCTCGTACAGGGCGACGTTCTTGGCCGCCTTGGCGTTGTAGTCGTTGATGGCCTTGTCCACGTCGGTCTGGAACGGGTTGGCGCTGTTGAGGAACCCGCTCTGCGGCGGGCTCTCCGGGACGGGCTCGACGTTCGCTCGGATGTGATCGAACGCCGAGAGCTCCGCGTCCAGCGCCCGGGAGTTCACCGCGAGCTGCCGCTGCGCCACGGTGAGGCTGTTGAACAGCCGGGCTGCCGCCGTCAGGGACCGCTGGGACGCCTCACCCTGCCACGCCCCGGTACTCGCCCCACGCGCCGCCTCGATCTGGCCGACTCGGTCGGCGAGGCTGCCCGCCAGCTCAGCCGCGGTGTCCCTGGCCGCCAGCAGGCTCCCCGAACCGTGTCCGGTGGTGATGCGCCGGTAGATCTCGTGCGCGGTGAGCGTCACGTCCTCCGGCGCCAGGTCGTTGCGCACGGTGGTGGCGTGGTACCCGGGAACCGGCTTGTTCGAGTAGGCGTCGGCGACGGCACCGCCGAGCAGGCGGCCGGCCAACTCCCCAGGTGCCCCGGCGACCGCGAAACCGATCATCCCGCCGACTGCCTCGCCCGCGTTGAACTCGTCGGCCATGTCAGCCTGCCTCCGTCCGGAAGGTGTCGACGCCGCTGGTCTCCCGCGCCTGGTATTCCCGCTGCGAGTGGTCGAGGCTGCGCAGATAACCCAGCGCGAAGGCGCGCATCTCGGTGATCGAGCCCAACAGGGCCTTTCCGGAGTCGTTCTGGGTCGCGGCGACGAAACCGCTCGCCGGTTCGTGCCCCGGCGCCTGGACGGCCATCAGCCTTTCCGCGGCTTTGAGATCGTTTTCCAGCCCCGCGAGAAGATCGGTCCAGGAGCGGCGAACCTCCTGAAAGGACTCCGGATCGAACGTGTACCCATCCATCATGATCTCCTCCCCTGATCTGGCGGATCGGCCCGTCGAAAGATGAGACGTGCTCTGCTCGACAGCGGTTCACAGGTTTTCGGAATGTCGAACCCAGAGGTGTAACGATATTCGGCGCGACGCACCTTCACGTTACTTTGTCAACCATTCAGGTGACCCGTTCCTGGCCGGAAACCGCCAGGGGAGGTGTGGGTGTCACGGAACGGGGTCAGGCGGCGGCGGCCAGGTCGGGGTCGGCGCCGGAGTCCGGGAGAGCGGTCCACCAGGGGTTGGCGCGGGCCCACTCGATCGTGGCGGCGACGCCCTCGGTCAGGCCGGTCGTGGGCCGCCAGCCCAGCAGGGCGCGTGCCTTGCCGTTGTCGGGGACCCGGCGTTGCAGGTCCTCATAGGACGATCCGAGCGCGGACCGGGTGTTCACGGACGTCACCTCGACACCCGGGCCGGCCAGGGAAGCGACCAGCGACGCCGCCTCGGCGACCGTGGTCTCGGTCATACTGCCGATGTTGAACGCCTGGCCGACGGCACGCGGGCTCTCCGCGGCACGCAGCGTCGCGCCCACCACGTCGGCGACGTAGGTGAAGCAGCGGGTCTGGCGGCCGTCGTCGTAGACCACGACCGGCCGGCGGTTGAGGGCTCGGTGGATCGAGCGGCTGATCAGGAAGCCCGGCCGTTGGGCTGGGCCGTACACGTTGAAGTACCGCAGGATCGTGGCCCGCAACCCGCGCTGGCGCACGAAGCCGAACGTCAGGTGCTCGGTCAGCGCCTTGCTCGACGAGTAGGCCCAGCGGTCCGCCGACGTCGGCCCGAGCAGGCGGTCGTCGTCCTCGCGCCACGGCACGGCGGGGTTCTTCCCGAACACCTCGCTGGTGGACGCGACGACCACCCGGGCACCCACCTCCGCCGCCCGCTCGAGCACGTTCCGGGTGCCGGTGACGTTGATGTCGATGACGTCCAGCGGCCGGCTCAGGTACCGGTCGACGCCGACCACCGCGGCCAGGTGCACCACCAGGTCGACGTCGGCGGTGATCGCCGTGGCGAGCGCCGTCGGGTCGAGCACGTCGCCGGCGACGAACGTGGTGACCGGCCCGTGCGGGGGCGGAGCGCCGTCGAAGACGGTCACCGCCTCGCCACGGTCGACCAGCCGCTCGACGAGGTGCCGGCCGATGAACCCGCAGCCACCGGTGACGACGACCCGGCTCACCGCCCGATCCCCCGGTAGCCGAAGCCGAGCTCCCGCAGCGCGGCGATCTTCTCCCGCGAGTAGTACGCGCGCCCGTCCAGCACCAGGCAGGACTCGGCCACCGGCAGCGCCCCGAAGTCGAGGTCCTCGAACGCCCGGTGCAGGGCCAGCACGGCGACGCAGTCCGCGTCCCGCACGGCCTCCTCGACGTCGGCCGCCGGGCGGATGCCGAACAGTGCCTCGGCCTCGGCCGGGTCCACCAGCGGGTCGTGGACGGTCACGCTGCCGCAGGCCCGGACCAGCGCCGCGACCGCGTCCCGGGTCGGGGTGGCGCGCAGGTCGCCGGTGTTGTTCTTGAACGCCAGCCCCAGCACGGCGACCTTCGACGCCGCCGGGTCCTTGCCCAGCTTGGTCAGCTCGTCCACGGCGAGCCGCGCCGTGTACTCCGGCATGCCGGCGTTGACCTCGCGCCCGGCCGGCGCGGTCAGGATGTCCAGGCCGCGCTGGCGGGCGGAGTGCCACACCATCCACGGGTCCTTGGTCAGGCACGAGCCGCCGACCCCGACGCTGGGCAGCAGGATGTTCACGTACCCCTGGCCCTTCGGGATCGTGTTCGCCGCGCTGATCACGTCCAGCACGTCGACGCCGTAGAGCGAGGAGAACTTGGCGAGCTCGTTGCCCAGCGCGATGTTGAGGTCGATCCACCAGTTGTCGGCCAGCTTCACCAGCTCCGCGGCCTCGAGCGAGTCGAGCGGGACCACCTCGACGCCGAGCGCGTCGCGCCAGAACCGCGCGGCGTCCGCCGTGGCGTCGGCGTCGAGGCCGCCGGCCACGATCGGGAAGGTGTCCAGGTCGTGCAGGGCGGTGCCCTCCGCGAGCCGCTCGGGGGTGAACGCCAGCCCGAACTCGATGCCGGGGCGCAGGCCGCTGCGCCCAAGCAGGGGCAGCACCAGGCTGCGGGTCGTTCCCGGTGGGACGGTGCTCTTGAGCACCACCAGCTGTCCCGCGCGCAGGTGCCTGCTCAGCTCCACACAGGCACCCTGTAGCTGCTCCTCGGCCAGTGAGCCGTCCTCACGTACCGGCGTGCCGACGGTGATCAGCACGACGTCCGCCTCCCGGACCGCCGCGTAGTCGGTGGTGACCCGCAGGCGGCCCGACCGCAGGCCGGCGAGGAGGCGCTCGGCGAGACCCGGTTCCTCGAACCGGCACCCGCCCTCGTCCAGCTCGCGGACCAGCCTGGCGTCGGTGTCGATCCCGACCACGTCCAGGCCCCGCGCGGACAGGGTGCCGGCGATGCAGGAGCCGACGTAGCCGAGACCGATGACCGCGACCGCGGTCCGCCGACCGCCGGAGACAAAACGCATCTGCGCTCCCATCAAAGAAGGTCCGAACCGGATCCGCGTGATCAGCGCCTCGGTCGTGGTCCATTGTCGACTCGGCGGTTTTCGCCCGGCATCTTCCTTCGTGCCGAGGCGGGGCGACCAGCGCACCGGAGGAGATGCCTTTCCCGGCACGGCGGGCCATCCTCGCAGCGGAGGAAGAATTCCCGGAATCGAGGAAGGACGGGCCATGGCTGTCGAGACTGGCCAGCGGGCGCCGGAGTTCGAACTGGTGGACCAGCAGGGAAAGCCGGTGAAGCTTTCGGACTTCCGCGGGAGGAGCAACGTCCTGCTCGTCTTCTACCCGTTGGCGTTCAGCGGCATCTGCGAGGGCGAGCTCTGCTCGGTCCGCGACGAGCTGGCCGACCTCACCGACACCGAGGACGTGCAGGTGCTGGCGGTGTCGGTCGACTCGATGTTCGCCCATCGCGCCTGGGCCGAGCGGCAGGGCTACAAGTTCCCGCTGCTGGCCGACTTCTGGCCGCACGGCGAGGTCGCCCGGGCCTACGGGGTGTTCGACGAGGACCGGGGCGTGGCCGTGCGCGGCACCTTCGTCATCGACAAGGCGGGGACCGTGCGCTGGAAGGTCGTCAACGGCATCCCCGAGGCGCGCGACACCGCCGAGTACCGCAGGGTGCTGGCCGGGCTCTGAGCCGCCGCGTCAGCCGCCCTCCTCCGGCGCGGTGAGCACGATGCCGTTCCCGGTCGCCCAGCCGGCGAGGTCCTCGCGCTGGATGGCGGCGGCGAGCAGGCCGGGGAACTGGTCCGGGGTGCAGGCGAAGGTGGGCACGCCGAGCGCCGCGAGCGCGGCGGCGTTGTCGTGGTCGTAGGCGGGGGCGCCCTCGTCGGACAGCGCCAGCAGGCAGACCACCTGGACCTCGCTGGCCACCATGGCCTGGACCCGGCGCAGCATCTCCTCCTCGTCACCGCCCTCGAACAGGTCGGTGACCAGGACGAGGATCGTGTCGCGCGGATTGTCGATCCGGCCCTGGCAGTAGGCGAGCGCGGCGTTGATGTCGGTGCCGCCGCCCAACTGCACGCCGAACAGGAGCTCCACCGGGTCGGTGAGGGCTTCGGTCAGGTCGACGACAGCCGTGTCGAACGCGACGACCTGGGTGCGCAGCGACCGCACCGAGGCCAACACGGCGCCGAACACGCCCGCGTAGACCACCGAGGAGGCCATCGACCCGCTCTGGTCCAGGCACAGCACGACCTCCCGGCTCACCTGCGGCAGCCGCCGGCCGTAGCCGACCAGCCGCTCGGGGACCACCGTGCGGTGCTCGGGCTGGTAGTGGCGAAGGTTCGCCAGGATCGTGCGGTTCCAGTCGATGTCCCCGGCCCGGGGGCGGCTGGTGCGCCCGGCCCGGTGCAGTGCCCCGCTCACCGCCTGCCTGGTCGGCTGGGCCAGCCGGCGCTCGAGCTCCTCCACCACCGTGCGCACGACGGCCCGCGCGGTCTCCCGGGAGCGTTCGGGGATCGCCTGGTTGAGGCTGAGCAGCGCACCGACCAGGTGCACGTCGGGTTGTACCGACTCCAGCAGCTCCGGCTCGAGCAGCAGTTGGCGCAGGCCCAGCCGCTCCATCGCGTCGCGCTGCATGACCTGGACGACGGGCGCGGGGAAGTAGCCGCGGATGTCGCCGAGCCAGCGCGCGACCCGCGGTGAGGAGCCACCGAGGCCGCCCTTGCGCTCCTCCCCGTACAGCGCGTCCAGGGTGGCATCGCGCTTCAGGTCCACTCCGGACAACTCGACGCCAGTACCTTCAGCCTCCCCACCCCCGAGAATCAGTCTCCACCGCAGTTCCGCGTCCCCGGACTGTCGGGTGTCGTTCGCCTTGGGTTGTGGTGTGTCGTCGTTCATCTGTTGCCCAGGATTTCGAGGATGCGGGGGAGTACTCGGCTGGCGCGGTCGTGGTCGACCTCTTCGGAAGCGGCTACCCGGGCGGGCGTTCCTTGGTGGAGGCGGGTGACGTGTTCGCCTATGGCGCGGCGTTCGGCGGGGGCGAAGGCGGCGAAGGTGCGGCGCAGCAACGGAAGTAGCCGGTCGAACACGTCGGTTGCCACAGTAGAGGTCCAGCGGTCGACGACGGCGAGCAGTTCCGGCTCGTGCACCAGCAGGGCGGCCTCGCCGGAGAGGAAGCCGTCCAGCCACGCGGCGGCGGCGACGGCGTCGGCGCCGGGGGACAGGCGTACCGACAACCGCCGGCCGGCCTCGGTGACCTCGACCAGCGTGGCGTCCAGCAGCAGGCGGGTGGCCCGGCCGGCGACCAGTCCGTGCACGCCGGGCTGCTCGGCCACCGTGCCCAGCGCCCGCTGCCACTCCCGGCGCAGCTCCGGCTGGTCGAGCAGGGCCACGCCGCGCTGGACCGCGTCCACCAACTCGCGCAGGCGGGCCGCGGCGTCGTCGTCGAGGGCGGTGCAGGCGGCGGGCAGGCCGACCGCGATCCGGGTGACCAGGCCGGCGAGGACCCGCTGGACGAGCTCGGTGTCGGCGCGGCGGACGTTGCCGTAGCGGCGTACCCGGGCCAGCGGCTCCACCGCGGCCATCAGCCGGGTCGTGTCGTGCTGGCGGGCCGCCCGGTCGGCCAGCGCCTCGAGCACGGTGCCCAGGGCCTCGGGCAGGTCGGCGGTGAGCGTGGTGTCCACCAGCTCGGCCAGCTCCGCCACATCGGCCGCGGCCGTGCGCTGGGCGAGTACCGAGGTCGCGGCCGAGGCGATTGTCGTGCCGTGCACGCTCGCCTCGATCAGCGCCACCTCCAGCTCCGGGCGCCACTCGAGGCTCCAGGCCTCGCGGAAGGTTCCCCGGGTCCGGCCGACCTCGGCCGGCGTTCCCCAGGGGACGCCGAGCAGCAGCAACCGGTGCAGCAGGACGGAGCGGGCGAGCTGGGACTCGGTGCGCAGGTCGAGGTCGAGGGTCTGCTCGGCGGCACTCTGCCGCAGCCGCAGGCGTTTGCGGGTGGCGGCGAGGTCGCGGGCGAGCGGGACCATCGGCGTCTGGGCCGGTACCTGGCCGAGGATGTCGCCCACCAGCAGCCGGCGGGCGACCAACCGCATCGGCACCGGCGAGCCGCCGGCGAGCACGGCCTGCGCGGCCTCCGAGAGCTCGGAGAGTCCCGGCAGCGGACGACCGCGCAGCCCGGCCAGCGCGTGCGCCAGACGCACCGCCTCGATCACCGCGGCCGAGGACACGTCGTGCTGCTCCTCACGCAGCAGCCGGGCCACCCGCACCAGCCACCGCGGGACCACCTCGTCGGGCGCGGTGAACAGGTGGTGGTACCAGCCGGGGGAGTCGATGCCGGCGCCGTAGCCGCTGGCCCTGGCCAGCCGCGAGGAGGTCCACGGCACCCAGGTCGCGGCCACCTTCGTCGTCCCGAGCCCCGAGAGCAGCGCGGTGTCCGCGGCGATGGTGGGGAAGGCCTCCGGCACCAGCACCGGCGCGTGCCAGGCCCCGCAGACCACGGCGATCGGTCCGCGCTCGGTGCGGGCCACCGACCGCAGCACCCGGCGCATCGCCGCCTCCCGGCGCCGGGTGACCAGGTCGACGTCCTGGCCCTCGCGCAGGGTCCGCATCGCCTCGACGACCGCGTCGAACACCTCGAGCCCGTGGTAGCGCAGCTCGATCGCGTCCTCCCACCAGCGCTCGGGGTCGTCGTAGCCGGCGGCGGCGGCCAGCGCGGCGATCGGGTCGAACCGGTCGCGGTCCCGCTCGCCGAGCACGAGCGCGTTGGTGGCGGGCAGGTCGAGGAACCGCACCGGACGGTCGTGCTCGAGCGCCCAGCGCAGGGCGACCCACTCCGGGGAGAAGACGGCCATCGGGTAGAAGGCGGCGGTGGCCGGCTCGTCGACCGCGTACACGAGCCCCGCCACCGGCGGCCGCATCCCGGCCGCCGCGGCCAGCGGTGCCACCGCGTCCAGCTCCGGCGGACCCTCGATCAGTACGACGGCGGGCGAGAGCCGCTCCAGCGCGCCCAGGACCGCACGGGCCGACCCCGGCCCGTGGTGCCGGATCCCCAGCACGTGGACCCGCCCCGCCAGCTCCCGCGCCGTCCGCCGCGCCCGCTCCGCCACGAGGTCGCCGAACCCGCTCAGCCGAGCTCTCGGCAGGCGCGGTAGAGGTCCGCCCACGGCCTGCGCTCGCGCACCACGGCCTCGAGGTACTCCTGCCAGACCAGCCGGTCGGCCACCGGGTCCTTGACCACCGCGCCCTGCAGCCCGGCCGCGACGTCCGCTGCCCGCACCACCCCGTCGCCGAAGTGCGCGGCGAGGGCCATGCCGCTGGTCATCACCGAGATCGCCTCCGCGGTCGACAGCGTGCCCGAGGGAGACTTGATCTTCGTGCGGCCGTCGGCGGTGACCCCTTCGCGGAGCTCGCGGAACACCGTGACGACCCGCCGGATCTCCTCGACCGCCTCCAGCTCGGCCGGCAGGCGCAGCGCCGCGCCGAGCTGGCCGACCCGCAGCCGCACGATCTCCACCTCGGACTCGACGTCCTCGGGAAGCGGCAGCACGACGACGTTGAACCGGCGCTTGAGCGCGGCGGACAGGTCGTTCACGCCGCGGTCCCGGTCGTTCGCCGTGGCGATCACGTTGAACCCGCCGCGGGCCTGCACCTCGTCGTCCAGCTCCGGGATCGGCAGGGTCTTCTCACTCAGCACGGTGATCAACGCGTCCTGTACGTCGGACGGGATCCGGGTGAGCTCCTCGATCCTGGCGATCCCGCCGCCCTCCATCGCCCGCAGGACCGGGCTCGCCACCAGCGCGCGCCGGGACGGCCCCTCCGACAGCAGGCGCGCGTAGTTCCAGCCGTAGCGGATGGACTCCTCGGACGTGCCCGAGGTGCCCTGCACGAGCTGGGTCGAGTCGCCGGAGACGGCCGCGGCGAGGTGCTCGGAGAGCCAGGTCTTGGCCGTGCCGGGCACGCCGAGCAACAGCAGCGCGCGGTCGGTGGCCAGCGTCGCGACGGCCACCTCGACCAGTCGCCGCCCACCCAGGTACTTCGGCGTGATCGGGGTGCCGTCCCCGGCCTCGCCGCCCAGGACGTAGGTCACCACGGCCCAGGGGGACATGCGCCAGTTCGGCGGCCGCGGCCGGTCGTCGTTGGCGGCCAGCGCGGCCAGCTCCGACGCGTGCTGGTCCTCGGCGTGGGCGCGCAGCACCTCGGTCGTGGCGGTCATGAGGGGAACTCCTGCTCGATGGTCCGGCGGATGGTCAGTGCGTTGGCGAGGCCGCGCAGGGTGCGGCGGCGGGCGCGCCGGTCGACCGGGGTGGCCTCGAGCCACTCCTCGACCTGGGGCAGCGCGGTGTGGTGCAGGTGCCTGGCGAGCGCCTGGAACGCGAGCGTGAGCGTGCCCTCGGTCCTGGCCGTACGCAGCCGCCCGACGATCTCCCGGGAGAACTCCGGCGACCACGGCCCAGGGCAGGCGGCGAGCAGCCCGGCGAACCGGGCGTCCACGGTCGGCTCGCGCGCAACGACCGCCGTGGCCCGCTCCGGCGGGAGCGCGCCGAGCAGCTCGGGCGTCGGCCGCACCTCGGCGAGCGCGGCGAGCCAGCGCTCGTTCCGCTGGCGCAGCGCGGCCCTGGTCCAGCCGAGGACGAGCTCGGGCCGGGCCGCCGCCAGGTCGGCCGGGACCTCGCCCAGCGGGGCCGCGCCGAGCATCTGGATCAGCCAGGACACCGAGCGGCCCTGACCGTGCTCGCGCTGGTCGGTGACCCCGTCCCGGCGCGCGGCGGCGTCCAGCTCCTCCGGCGGGGTGAGGTCGCGGACCCGTTCGGCCATCCGCGCGGCCCGGCGGGAGCCCGGCAGCCGGTCCAGCAGCGCCGCGGCCGCCGCGCGCACGGTCGCGGCCCGGTCGTCCAGGGCGGACTCGAGGAACGGCTCGTCCGCCTCGGACAGCCCGGTCGCGAGGGCGTCGACCAACCCGGCCCTGGCGGCAGCCTGCTCGTCGGCCCAGGTCCGCTCCACGAGCCGGCGGCCCGCCGCCGGGTCGGCGCGCCGCACGGCGGCGAGCACGGCGAGCCGCTCGGCCCAGGTCCCGGTGGCGAACCGGTCGTCGACCTCGGCGGGGTCGCCGAGGTCGACGGGAGCCGCCCAGGACCACCGCGGGTTGCGCCGGGCCAGCCAGGCGCCCCGCGGTCCGGTGACCGTGCGGACGTCCTCGCGCAGCCCGGAGGCCGTGGTGGCCAGCCGCAGGAGGGCGAGGACGAGGGGGGCTGGCGGGCGTGTCCCGGCCCGGGCGCAGGCACGCGACCAGTGCGCGACCAGCAGCTCGTTGCCGCCGTCGACCTGGATGCCGCGGTCGAGCAGGAGCTCCAGCAGCTGCGCCGCGGTGGCCGAGCACAGCGGGCGGGGGTCCGGCTCGGCCGGCGGGTCGGGCGTCCCGTGCCACGGCGGCGGTGTCCACCCGGCACGACGGTAGGCCCCGAGGACCGCGGCCGCGGCGAGCACCGTCGCCTCGGGGGAGTCGGCGTCGACCTCGGCGAGGCGGGCGAGCACGCCCTCGGGTACCGCCCGGCGCCCGGTGCCCACGACCGCGGCACCCAGCAGTGACTCCCAGGAGTCGGGGGCGGGCGTGCTCACACCGACACCAGCGCGCCGTCGGTGGCGAGGCTGCACGGGTGGAACCGGCCGTCGACCCACTCGCCGAACAGGTCGACCGGGTGCCCGCCGGACAGGCCGAGCAGCGGCCAGACGTCCACGTCGGCGGCCAGGCGCAGCGCCGTCCCGTCCCGGTCGACGAGCACCGGCCCGCCCTCCCGGGGTACGACGGTGACCGCGCCCAGCGCCATCGGGATCCGCTCCAGCCACGGGTTGCCCGCCTGCCAGGTCGCCGCCAGGTCGAGCGCGCGGAGCACGGTGTCGGTCACCGGCAGCCCCGCGCCCGCGCCGGTCGTCGGCTCGCCGGCCAGCAGCACGCGCCGCGGTGGCGAGCCCGGGTAGTGGGCGAGCTCCCCGTCGAGCACCGAGCCCAGGACGTGCGGCACCCGCAGCGCGCCGCCGGCCGCGGCGAAGTCCAGCAGGACCACGGTCTCGCCGGACTCCTCGCCGTAGAGCCAGGTGCGCTGGGAGAGCAGCCGCTCGTCCTCGTCCTGGCGCAGGCCGAGCACCCACCACCGGTCACGCACCCGCTCGCCGGCCAGCACCTCCTCGGAACGTCGCGGCCAGCCGAGCACGGCGCGCAGGTCGCCCGTCGTGGCCGGGTCGAGCGCGGCCCGCCGCCGCCAGGCCCGCACCGCCAGGTACCACCGGCCGAGCGATTCGAGCAGGTGCGCGGCCCAGTCGGTCCTGGCGTGCACGGCGGAACCCATCGCCCGGACCCGCTCGGCGAGCCCGGGCACCTGCGCGTCGACCAGCCTGGCCGCGGCCGTCTCCCAGAACTCGGCCGGCTGGCTCCGCACCGCGGCGAGGCCCTGGCGCACGAGGTCGAACAGCCAGCGCTCGAACTCGTCGAGCCCGGCCGACATCAGGCTCTCCCGCTCGGCGACCCGCCGGGCCCGCGCCTCGGGGTCGGGCGGGCGGGTGTCGCGGGTGGCCCTCGCCTCCCGTTCGTGTGCCCAGGCCGCGGCGAAGTCGGCCGTCGTGTCGAGGTCGGCGACGGTGCCGTCGCCGGCAGCCCACATCAGCAGCAGCGCGAGACCGTGCTTGCAGGGGAACTTGCGGCTCGGGCAGGTGCACCGGAACGCGGGCTCGTTCAGGTCGACCGTCACCTGGTAGGGCTCCCGGGCGCTGCCCTGGCACCTGCCCCACACCAGCGACTCGTTGCTGCCCAGCGCCGACCAGGTACCCGGGCGGGCGAGGCCGCGGGCGGCCCGGGCGGACCCGGCGTCGGGAGCCAGCCCGAGCACCCGGTCCACAGTCCACCGCGCGCCCACCTACCACTCCTCCCGAACCCGTATGCCAGGCACCCTAGGGCACGTCTGGTGGATCTCCGGCCGCGCGGTCCGCGCCCGGACGGCCCCTGGCGGCGTTGTCGCGTCGACCGAGTACGACCCGGTACGAGGCCGACGCTCCGCCTTGCCAGGAACCACCCGGATCACGAACCGCATCGACCAAGATCCACCAGACGCGCGCAGGTCGCCGGCACCGACACCCCCCGGCCGACGGTTGACCCGGCCGGGCCGGCGCGGTGAGGTGGTCGGCATGGCGGCCACCAAGAGCACCGAGTCGCGGGACGGCGTCGCGCTGACCAACCTCGACCAGGACCTGTTCGACGGCGCCGGGGCGACCAAGCGCGACCTGGTCGACTACCTCGACGCGGTGAGCGACCGGATCCTGCCCGGCCTGCGGGACCGGCCGCTCTCGGTGATGCGGGTGCGGCCGGGGCAGGCACCGTTCATGCAGAAGAACGTGCCGAAGTACACCCCGGACTGGGTGCGCACGGTGGACGTGTGGGCCGAGGCGTCCCGCCGCACGATCTCCTACGCCCTGTGCGACGACCGCCGCACGCTGGTCTGGTTCGCCAACCAGCGGGCCGTCGAGTACCACGCCACGCTCTTCCGCGCCGAGCACATGCCGCACCCGACCCACCTCGTGCTCGACCTCGACCCGCCGGAGGGGCAGCTCCCGGACGGGTTGCGGGCCGCGGTCGAGGCGGCGAAGCTCGTCCGCGCGGCGCTGGCCGAGCTCGGCCTGGCCGGGGCGCTCAAGACCAGCGGCGCCAAGGGCGTGCACGTGTTCGTGCCGGTCGACCCGGCCACCGCCCCGGAGGACGCCGCGGCGGCCACCCGCGCCATCGCCGCCCGCGCCGCGCGCCTGGACCCGTCGGTCGCCACCACCGCCTACATCAAGTCCGACCGCGAGGACAAGGTGTTCGTGGACTCGACCCGCGCGCACGGCGCGACGGTGATCGCCGCGTACAGCCCCCGGCTGCGCCCGGGGGTGCCGGTCTCGTTCCCCGTCGCCTGGGCCGACGCCGACGAGGTGCACCCGAGCGACTTCACCATCCGCACCGCGCCCGCTCTGCTCGGCGACCGGGACCCGTGGGCCGAGGCGCTCCCGGACCCGCAGCGGCTCCCGGACGACCTCGTCGCCGAGGGACACGAGATCCCGGTCGCCCGGGTGGTCGCGATGCACGAGGGCAAACGCCGCAAGCGCGCGGCCCGGGAGGCGGAGGAGCAGGGCTAGCGGCTGTCGCGGCTGGCGCGGCTGGCGCGTACGGCGGAGCCCGGTCACCCCCGGTCGGCCGGTCCCCGGGACCCGCCGACCGGCCTCCTGCCGACACCCGAACGGGTGAGACCTGGCCCACCCCAGCCGAACGCATAGTGATCAACTCGTTGGCGTCCTGCCAACTGTTCTCCCTCGTCACGGCGGTTGTGCCGGACATAGTGGACATCGTTGTCCAGTTACTGTCCGCAGTGGAGTAAGGACCCGTCGTTGCCACCCGCCTGGGGGGTCTGGTTGTATGTGCCGCGTCGCCGTCCGCAGTCGGCCCGCACCCGCTCGTGACGAAACCGTTGGGACACAATGACCACCCGAGCCAGACATCTGCTCCAACGTTCCCGCGATCTGCTCGAACGCTCCCGCGTCGCGGCCGTCCAGTTCCTGGACCCGCCGCGCGGCCAGACCGCGGCGCTGCCCCGGGTGATCGAGGGCTCCCGCGAGCCGATGGTCCACCAGGAGCCGGAGGGTGCGGTCGTCGACATCTGCGCGAGCATCGCGCTGCGCGACCTCAACCTCGTCGACTCGCTGCTGGCGCTGCTCGAGCGGATGGAGGACGGCGAGGCCGACCCGGAACGCCTCGCCGAGCTCTACAAGCTGGACCACCTCGCGGCGCGCCTGCGCCGCAACGCGGAGAACCTGCGGGTGCTTGCCGGACGCGACGCCAGCGACGCGATCTCGGACTCGGCGTCGATCGTGGACGTCATCCGCGCCGCCATGTCCTCGATCGACGGGTACTCCCGGGTCTCGATCGGACGGGTGCCCCAGCTCGGGGTGGTCGGCATCGCCGCGGACGACCTGGGCCGGCTGCTCTCGGAGCTGCTCGACAACGCGGCCAAGCAGTCGCCGCCGGACACCTCAGTCCGCGTCAGCGCACACCTCACCGACTCGGGCAGCGTGCTGGTCCGCATCGAGGACGACGGCATCGGGCTGCCCCCCGACCGGCTCGCCGAGCTGAACGGCCGGCTGTCCGACGAGCCCAAGCTCACCGACGACTCGGTCCGCCACATGGGACTGGCCGTGGTGCGGCGCCTCGCCGCCCGCCACGCCATCCGGGTCCAGCTGGACCGGCGCTCGCCCCACGGCACCACCGCGACCGTCCTGTTGCCCTCCGGACTGCTCTGCGAGCTGCCGGACGCGGCGTGGTCCGGTCAGCAGACCGTCGCCGTGTCCGCCGCCGCGCCGGTCCCGCCGGCCGCGGTCGCGCCGGCCCCACGCCGGCCCGCCGGCCACGGC
>NZ_MSIE01000071.1 GCF_001921205.1 Actinophytocola xanthii
AGCCCGGCGTGTCGGGCCGGAAACACCGATCTTGGAACAGTCCCCCTGGTCACAGAACGCCCTCTTCTGCCGATGAGCGGATGGGGCATTACCTCCGCTTGATCCGGTCGGGCGTTGACTGCGGGTTGTGTGGAGGCTGGGTGACGACGGGGATCGGTGGGTGCACGCCCTGAACGGCCTCTATCTCCTCACACTCGCCGTCGCTGGGATCGCCACTCTTGTCACGTTTCCCGTCGGCGTGGACTGGTTGGTTGCCCTGGCGCTGGTGTTGGTGGGAACAGGCGTGCGGCGGAGCGTGGTCGCGTGCGGGGTCGTCGTCGGGGTGGGGGCGGCGTTGTTCCCCATGTTCTCCGCTGTGGCGTTCGGCTTGTTGCCGATCACGTTCGTGCGGCTGCCGCGGGTCGCGGCGGTCGGGGTGGGGGTGTTGGCGACCGGGTTGCCGCTGGTGTTGCAGCCGCTGCTGCGGGACTGGTTCGCCGGTGGCGGCTGGCAGCCGGGGACTGTCATCCGCTTCGGACCTGCCTATGTGGGCCTGGTCGGGATCGCCCTGCCGATAGTCACCGGGATGTGCACCGCTGGTGCGGTGCAGGCGTTGCGATGGCAGAACCGGCGCCGGCAGGAGCTGCTCGACCAGCTCGTGGCCACCCGCGCCGAGCTCGCGGAGGCGACTCGCCGTGCGGAGCGGCAGCGGCTCGCCCACGAGTTGCACGACACCCTCGCCCAGGGTCTGGCCGGTGTGCTCGTCCAGCTGCAGGCCGCCGAGCAGCACCTCGACGGGCCGGGTGCCCTGCTCGTCGCTCGGGCCCGCCAGTCCGCGCGGACCTGCCTGGCCGACACCCGCCGCGCTGTCGAGGCGTTGCGGCCCGAACAACTCGACCGCGGCGACCTCGCGGTGGCCGTCGCCCAGGTCTGTGCGCGGTTCACCGAGATGACCGGGGTGCCGGCCCGCTCGACCGTCCGCGGGGTCGGGCGTCCCGACGTCGACGTCATCGCCCTCCGGATCGTCCAGGAAGCGCTGGCCAACGCCGGCAAGCACGCCGATGCCACCGAGGCCGTCGTCGACGTCGACCACCGGGCCGGCGCTCTGCACGTGACGGTCCGCGACGACGGTCAGGGGTTCGACCCGAGCGAACCCGCGACCGGGTACGGCCTGGCCATCATGCGTGAACGGGTCGCCGCCGTCGGTGGCACCCTGTCGATCACCAGCGGACGAAGTGCCGGGACCACCGTGACTGCCGTTCTGCCCACCGGGGAAGGCGCATGACCGGACCGATCCGCGTTCTCGTCGTCGACGACCACGCCGTCATCCGGGACGGCATCGCGGCCATGCTCGATCCGCACGACGACCTCCTCGTCGTCGGGACGGCCGCCGACGGCGCCGACGCGGTCAAGCTGGCCACCGCGTTGCGACCGGACGTCGTCCTCATGGACCTCCGCATGCCCGGCGTCGACGGGGTGGCCGCGACCGCTCGCATCAGTGCGCTCCCGTCCCCACCGCACATCCTCGTGCTCACCACGTACGACTCGGATGCCGACATCACCAGGGCGATCGCCGCCGGCGCGCTCGGCTATCTGCTCAAGGACACCAGCCGCGACGACCTGCTCGACGCCATCCGCGCCGTCGCGGACGGCGTGTCGGTCCTGACGCCCTCCGTCGCAACCACGCTGGTCCGCCAGCACCGCGCCACCCGGATCGAACCGCTGTCGACCCGTGAACGGCAGGTGCTCACCCTCGTCGCCGGTGGCGCGACCAACCGGGAGATCGCTGCCGCGCTCAAGATCTCCGAGGCCACTGTCAAGACCTACCTCACCCGGATCTTCACCAAGCTCGAGGTCGGCGACCGCACCGCGGCCGTCACCGCCGCGCTCGCGCAACGCCTCATCACGCTCCCGGTCGTCGACTGAGCCCCGCTCATCCGGCAGGCGCTGTCGCCCAACCGGATGACACGGCTGTCGGCCGACGAGTTCGGGAAGGCCACGACGTTCGCCCGTCGCGGCCTCAACCGCATCCGAACCAGGCTTACCCCATGACATCCCTGCGACGGCGCGCCATCCTCCGCGGGGCGGTGGCCGCCACAGCCGCTGCCGGTACCACCGGCACCGCAAGCGCCGCACCGACCACCCGAACCGGGAAACCCCGATCCGCTGTCGACGGCCTGCTGAACCTGTTCGCGGCCACCCCGGTCGTCGCGCTCGACGAGGGCGCGCACCACCTCCAGGACACCTGGGACTTCCTCGCCGTGGTAATGCAACACCCGAGGTTCGACGCCGTCGACGCGGTCGTGGTCGAGTTCGGCAACTCGCGGTACCAGAACGTGGCGGACGCCTACGTCTCCGGCGAGATCGTCCGCAGGTCCGACCTGCAACCGATCTGGCGCGACACCACCCAGAGCCCGAACTCGAACGGCGACTTCCCCGCCCTGGAACGGGTCTTCAGCCTGACCAGAGCGATCAACCTCTACGGAGGAAGGACCCGACCGCTGCGGGTGCTGCTGCCCGACCCGCCCATCGACTGGCTCAGCGTCACCGGCTCGGACGACCTGTTCGCACTACTCCCCCAACGCAACCAGACCTGGTCGAACGTGATCATCCGCGAGGTCCTCGACCCAGGGCGGCGCTGCATCGCTGTCGGCGGTGGCACACACTTCTTCCGCGGCCTCCCCAATCCTTCGAGGACGGTGACCGCCATGATCGAGCAGCGCCACCCCGGCAGCGTCAGCGTCGTGCGCACGCACTCGACGGTCGCCGAGGGCAGGGAAGCTGCCGTCGAGGCGACAGTCGCAGGATGGCCCCGGCCCGCCATCGCACCAGCCCGACGCATCGCCTACGGCGCACTGCCGGCGACCGACGTCTTCGGACCCGGCTCCTACCCGCCCGGACTCATCGAAGGCCTCGCCGACAAGACCGTCGCCGACCTCTGCGACCACGTCCTCTGCCTCGGCAGACGCACCGAGCTGACCTCCGCCGTCCTGGACTGGCAGGTCTACTACGAACCCACCTACTGGGCCGAGCTGAACCGGCGTAAAACGCTCGTCTACCCCACAAGCGACCTCGAAGACCTCCGACACGAAGGCGAGCCCACCATGTTCCCCAACTGACCATAACGACCGCCACCCGAGCCGGGCATCCTCGGGGTGACCGGCGGTTCAGCCCATGCAGGTGCGTACGCGACTCGGTCGTCAGTGGTATGAGCACACCGGGAGTTCAGTCAAGGAAGGGCGCTCGACGCCACGCGTAACCGATGCGGTTGACCACGCCGCGCGGTCTGAAATGCTCTCTCAGGCCGAGAAGATAGCCCGCTGCTCCACCGTGCCGGATCGCTCGCTGCTGGGACCGCGAGTGTCGACTGGCTGTGATACCGGTCTCGGCACTGCCGTCTCCGTCGCGTCGTCGTTCCCGCGGTGCGGTGCGCGAACCGAGGTACTCGCCGTGCAACGGCCTGGGTTCACCCGCGAATCACCGACGCGGGCCTGTTGCGGTGGCCTCTGGCCAGCAGTTTGGCGTGTAGCCGTTGCAGCTCCGGGCTCGGGTCGGTCCCGAGCTCGTCGGCGATCCGCCGACGAACGTCCTCATATCGCTGCACCGCCTCGGCTGGGCGGCCTCGACGATCCAGCACCACGAGCAGCCTTGCCCACAACGACTCTCGCAGTGGATACCTGGCCGTCAGGTGCTCCAGCTCGGCGGTCAGCGACTCGTGGGCACCGTTGCGGATGTCGATGTCGATAAGTCGCTCGAATCCGGTCAGGTACCGCTCGACCAGTCGCGGATACTCCGTCCGCCGCAACCGATCTGAGCTTACGTCCTCGAGCGGCTCACCCCGCCAGAGCGACAACGCCTCGGCCAGTTGAGCCCTCTCGCTACCGCTGTCCGTGGTCCGAGCGGCATCCTCGAGCAGGCGCACGAACCGCAACGCGTCGACGTCCTGCGGGTCGGCACGCAGGCGCAGACCCGTCGGATGCGTCTCCAGGGTCGGCGTGCCGAGCGCGCCGCGCAGGCGCGCCGCATAGGTCTGCAGGCTTCGCCGGGGATCGACGGGTGGCTTGTCCCCCCACACGATCTCCGTCAGCTGGTGCACCGAGACCATACGCCCCGCCGACATCGCCAAACCCACCAGCAACGTGCGCAGTCGTCCCGCTGCGAGCGGCACCGGCCGACCCTCTACCTCGACCTGAAACGGCCCCAGAACGTTCACCGCGAGCACTGGCATGACTACCCCCATAGTCAGACCGCCGCGCAACTCGGTCTGCTGGCTGCCCTACGTGACAACGGAGTGGCCGAACTCGCCTTGCGGGCAGCCGGTTTGTCCCCCGAAAGCCTCGACTCCATCCGAACCACTGTCGAGCGCATCCGGCAACTTGAAGGGCTGGACGACTAGGGTTGATCGACTCTGGCTCGGTGGAGGAACCTGGAAGGTGCCAGATCGCATGCGGTCGCCGGGAAGGTGAATGTGCGCAAACTGGTCCGACGCTGTCAGGTGAAGGTCGAACAGCTCGACATCCCGGAGCCTTTCGACGTCGGCGAGCTTTGCCGGCGGGCTGGAAGGCCCGGGGCAAGCCCGTCAGAATGGCACCGTTGCCCTTCGCCGGCACGTCCACCTGCGGGTTGTGGCTCGGCACGGCGAGCGCCGACTTCATCTTCTACGAGGCCCACACCTCCTCGGCGCACCAGGATCACATCATTCTGCACGAGCTGGGACACGTGCTGTGCCACGAACACGACGGCTCTCTCGACGAGGACCTGTTGCGTACGCTCTTTCCCGCGCTCAGCCCCGCACTCGTACACCAGGCCCTCGGCAGGACGCGCTACTCGGCCGTCGAGGAACAGGAGGCGGAGGTGTTCGCCTATCTCGTGCAGGAGCGGGTGTGGCGGACACGAGCCACACCCGCAGAGCTCACCGTCGAGGGATCAGCGAACGCCCACACCCACGAAGTGCTTCGCAAGATCGCTCGGCAACTGGAGCGCTGAATGGTCCAGGCCATTCTCGCGACGGTCATTCTCGCCGCGGCCATCTCCCTCGTGGTCCAGCTGACCCGCTGGGCGCGCCTGGTCAGAACCGACCCGAACGAGGCACACGAACTTCGCAGCTCCGTGGTATTCCGTCTACTGCTGGTCGTCGGGCTGGCCCTGGGACATCCGGAGATCTACTTCTTCGTGCACAGGCTGTTCGGCGTCCCTGCGCTCCCACAGCTGCTGCAACACCTCGCCGGCGTGGCTATCGCCCACCAGCTGCTGAACCAGGTCTTTCGGTCGGTTCTGCCAGAGGAGCGGGCCCGCCGGGCGGCTCGCGTCTGGGCGATCGGGTTGGGGCTCAGCTCGGTCGGCCTGATCACGTTCTACGTGCTGGGCCCGCTTCCCAACCGGCTGCCAACGATCTCCTCCCGGTATGCCGACAGTCCCTGGGTCGCCGAGTACCAGATGATCGTGGTCGCAGTTCTCGGTCTGACGTCCGGGGCGTTGTTCTGGCTCGGTACCAGATACAGCAGACATGCCGCGCCCGGGCCACTGCGGGTAGCACTGCGACTGGTGCAGATCGGCGGCGGGCTCTCCGTCGTGTCCATGCTGCACCGGCTCGTGTTTCTGGTGGTGATCTCCGCTGGCGGCCACCTGCCCTGGTACGAGTCCGGCGCCGACGGGGTCCAGCTGTACCTCACGGGACCCTCTCTGCTGTGCATTCTGGCCGGCATCACCATGCCGAGATGGGGACCTCGGCTGCTGGCCTGGCGACGACACCGGCGCTGGTACCGGCGGCTGCGTCCACTGTGGCTCGCTCTGTACCAGACGGACCGGGACGTAGCGTTTCTGCCGCCCCGGCCGGCGCTCGTCGAGTCGCTCACCGTCACCCAGATGCATTTTCGCCTTCACCGGCGCGTACTCGAGATCCGCGACGTGCTCATCGGGCCTTTGCGCGGGCACCTCGATCCGGCCGTCCTGAACCGGGCCAAGGAACTGGCCGCGGACTTGCCGGAGTCGGAACGTTCGGCGGTCGCGGAAGCGGCGTACATCGCGGCCGCCCTCCACTCACGTGCACGGGGCATGCCGTCACGGCCCGGCAACTCCCCCCTGCTGCACACCGGAACCGCCGATCTGGACGAGGAAGCGGCGTGGCTCGCCGCGGTCAGCCAAGCCCTGCGCACATCGCCCATCGTGGGTGAGGCGAAGCTGAAGCACGCCTGAAGCGCCGCCATGGCGAACTGGCGCGAGCCATCGTGAGGGACCGACGAGGTGAACCGGCGGGGGCGTTCGCACGCCCCCGCCGGTCCGGAGTTTCAGATCAGGTGCAGATGAACCGCAGGTTGTCGACGTTGTTCTGCGCCTGCGGCGGGAGGAATCCGTACGAGCTCTCGTTCGCCGTGAACACGACCGTCGCGCCGTCCTTCAGCTGCCAAGTCCCGCTCGTCATGTTGTTGATCGAGCTGATCCGGTTCCGCACGCCCGACGACAGGTCGTAGGTCCATCCACACGGGATGGCGCCGGAGATGTCGATGAGCCGGTTCGTCGGGTTGGGGCCGAGATCGTCCCAGCCGCAGAAGTGGTACAGGGTGCAGGGGTAGTCTTCCCGTCCCAGCGCCGAGTTCCCGGACGTGTCCGCGGAGGCCGTGCCGGCCCCTGTCGTGGCAAGCACGACACTGATCGCGGCGGCGCCCAGCGCGCCTTTGAGCATCCTTGACATGTGCGCGTCCTTTCGGTCGGAAGGTGCTTGTCGCCTGTGGTGCAGGCGAGGTCCAGTCCACTCCGAGGATGCGTCAGATCAGCTTCAGAACGACTTCACGGCCGCCGTCAGCGCCGATGGCCAGGCGGGTGGACGGGGTCATCGACAGGGTCGACATCGGTCCGACCGTCATGTCCGATCACAGCGCGCTGATCATCGCGCGACGACCGTCAGTGGGGCGATAGGAAGCCCAGACGATCAACCGCAGGGAACGTCCCGAAAAGCACTCTTTGGAGTGCTGATTCGGTTGTTCGGGAACTTTGAGTGAGATCCGACGGCGGCCGACTCCGCCGTGGTGCCCCTGTGGGTGATCCGACTTCTGTCGTGTTTGTTTTCGTGTCGTCGCTGGCTACGGTCGGCGTCCACACGGTCCGCGGTACTGGCGGAACAGTGTTTCCGTTGCGATGCTTGCGCCGGTACCAGCGCATGATCTGCACCGAGTGGACGGTCGGCCTACTGGACCTGCACCCGATGGAATGGTCTTTGGCGAGGTGGAGATGACGGCTGACGAATCGTCCGGCAGCGCACCGGCGGGAAAGGTGTTCCCGGTCTGGGCGCGGTGGAGCGTGGCTCAGCTGGCCGCGACCGGTACGTTGTTCTTGCTACCGGACGGGGTGCTGCGGTGGCTGTCGGCGCTGGCGCTGGCCGGAGTGAGCACGGCCGTACTGGTCGCCTCGGCCCGGCGCCGGCGGGCCGAGGCGAGCGTGTGGCGGGTGCTGGCGCTCGCCCAGGTGGTGCTGCTCGGCGCCCTCACCGCTCGCTACCTCTGGCCCGCCCTGTTCGACGCGGACGCTGCGATGTCGCTGTTCGGCGCCGGCTGCTTCCTCGGGGCGGAGGCGGTGTCGATGGTAGGTGTGGTGGTGCTGGCGCGGAGCCAGGGAGTCGACCGGCGCAGCGTGGTCGACGCGGCCATCTTCGGCGTGGCGGTCGCCGTGTTCGTGTGGGTGGTCTGGTTGGCGCCGGTCGCGCGGACGGCGGCCCCGACGGCGGGAGAGCACGTCCTGGCCGCCACGCTGGTCGGCTGCTCGGTGGCGCTGCTGGCAGGGGTGGTCGCCGGCGCGAGACGGAACTGGGGACGGTCGGCGCTGCTGACGGCGTGGGCCCTTCTGGTGTTGGTGGGCAACGTCGCACTGTCCGCCGCCGTGCTGGTAGGCGTCCAAGGAGTCGCGGACGGGTCGTGGCCGTGGTGGTTGCTGTCGCTGCCTCCGCTGACCGCCGCCGCCCTCTGCCCGCCGTCGGCCACCCGGGGGCGGCGAACGGCCCCACAGTGGGTCCGCTACCTGGTCCTGTGCGCCGGACTGGCGCCGCTGCCCCTGTTGCTGGTCATCCGCGCGATCCAGTCGTCGGTCGAGGACGTGGCCGTGCTCACCGCCGGGTCCGTCGTGATCGCCCTGCTGGTCGTGGTCCGCCTCTCGACCGACACCGGCGGCGTCGAACTGGACGGCCCCACCCTGGCGGCACTGCGGCGCGCGGCGCTGCGGCTGTGTGCGGGGTTCGTGCTGCTGGCGCTGCTGCCGCTGGTGGCGTTGGCGTCCCTGGCGGTGTACGAGGCGAACCGGACCGTCGACGCCGAGGTCACCCGTCGGCTCCGAACCAGCGCCGACGTCGTCGTGGCCGGGGTGCAGAACCAGCTGGCGGGGTTCCGCACGCTGGTCGAGTCCTACGCCGAGCGGCCCGACCTGGTCGCCCGGCTGTCGGCGAACCAACCGGCCCCGTTGCGGCTGCAGGCCCACGTCACGTCACTGCGGTCGCAGAACACCGCTTTCGCGAGCGCGTGGGTGGCGGACACGAACGGCACCGTGCTGGCCCTGGACCCCCCGCCGCGCCTGGCCGGCATGGACATCTCCGACGAGGACTACTTCCGGGGCGTGGTGGCGACACGAGAGCCCTACCTTTCCGGCAGCCGCCGGACCGCGTCCGGCATACGGGTGGTAACCCTGGTCGCGCCGGTCATCCACGAGGGGACGCTCATCGGTGCGGTGGGGATGGACTACCGGCTGGTGGCGTTGACCGCCTTCGCCGACGGGCTGGGCGAGGCCCAGGACGTCGAGCTGACGCTGCTCGACGGTCGCGGCGGACTGCTCGCCACGACCGGCACCGCGGCGAGCGGCCCGCAGGCGGCGGCGGCCCTGGCCGGGCGCGGCGGTGCCAGCCGCGAAACCAAGGGCGGCGTGGAGGTGGCCACCGCCTACGAGCCACTCCCCGACCTCGGCTGGGCCGTTATCGCCGAGGTGGACGCCGAGGACGCCTTCGCCGCCGCGGGACGCTTCGCCGGGCGGGTCCTCGCGGTCGCGTCACTGCTCACCCAGGTGCTGCTCGCCGGCATGGTGGCCGCGATGGCAGCACTACGCCACCGGCACATCGCCGAACAGGCGCTGGCTCAGCAGGAGCGACAGCTCGCCGCGACACTGACCGAACTGGCCGCCGCACGGGACCAGGCGGTGGACGCCTCCCGGATGAAGTCTGAGTTCGTGGCCAACATGAGCCACGAGATCCGCACCCCGATGAACGGGGTGATCGGCCTGACCGGACTCCTGCTCGAGACCGAACTGGACGACCAGCAGCGCGACTACCTGACCATGGTGCAGAACTCCGCGGACACCCTGCTCACCATCATCAACGACATCCTCGACTTCTCCAAGATCGAGGCCGGCAAGCTGGAAATCGACCCGGGCGACTTCGACGTGCGGACGGCGGCGGAGGAGGTGGCCGCTCTGATGGCCACCACTGCCCAGACCAAAGGGCTCGAGATCAGCGTGGTGGTGCACCCGCCCGTGCCACTGATGCTGCGCGGAGATGCGCACCGGATCCGGCAGGTGCTCAGCAACCTCGTGTCCAACGCGGTCAAGTTCACCGCACGGGGTGAGGTCGTCATCGAGGTCGACGTCGGCGACCCGGATCCGCGAAGCGGCAAGCGGCAGGTGGAGTTCGCCGTGCGCGACACCGGCATCGGCATCCCGCCGGACCGGCAGGCCCGCCTGTTCGACGCCTTCACCCAGGCCGACGCCTCCACCACTCGCCGCTACGGCGGCACCGGGCTCGGGCTGACCATCAGCCGGCAGCTGGTCGAGCTGATGGGCGGCACCATCGGCGTCACCAGCAAGCCCGGCCGAGGCAGCCGGTTCCACTTCACGCTGCCGCTAGCCGACGCCGCCGTCCAGACAGCCGAGGACCGGGGCGCCTGGAACATGCACGGCGTGCGCGTCCTGGTCGTCGACGACAACGCCACCAACCGCCAGGTCCTCAACGACCTACTGTCCACCTGGTCGGCCCGGCCGCACTGCGTCACCGACGCCGCGTCCGCCCTCACCGCCCTGCACCAGGCGGTCACCGCCGCCGACCCGTTCGCGGTCGCGCTGCTCGACATGCAGATGCCCGACCTCGACGGGCTAGGGCTCGCCCGCGCGATCAGCGGCGAGCCTCGGCTGAGCGGCACCCGGTTGGTCATGCTCACCTCGACCGACCACGCGGGCGACGCGCGGGCCGCGCGGGAGAGCGGGGTCAAGGCATACCTGACCAAACCGGTACGGGCCGCCCAGTTGCGCAAGGCCCTGCTGCAACTGCTCGACCGAGCCGTCCTGGACCAAGGCGAGATCCCCGATCCGAGGCCCGCGCCCACCCTCCCCGCCGAGCGGGAGCGGACCGAGCAGGAGCGGACCGCCCGGATCCTCGTGGCCGAGGACAACGAGGTCAACCAGCGGGTCGTGGTAGCCATGCTGACCAGCCTCGGCTACCGCGCCGACGTCGCCGCGGACGGGGAGGAAGCCCTGCGGATGGTGCGGACGGGGAACTACGCCGCGGTGCTGATGGACTGCCAGATGCCCCGCCTCGACGGCTACCAGGCCACCGAACGGCTGCGCAGGCTGCCGGCGCCGCTGAACCGCACCCCGGTCATCGCGCTCACCGCCTCCGCGCTCGCCTCGGACGAACAGCGCTGCCGGGAGGCCGGGATGGACGAGTTCCTCACCAAGCCGCTGCGGCGGGCGCATCTCGACGCGGTGCTCAAGACCACCCTCACGCCCGACGCGGCGGGACGCTAGAGATCGACCTCTGCCCAGTCCCGCCGCGGTCGTGGTTCAGGCGCCGTGCTGTCATGCTGTTCGCGTGAGCAGATAGCTCCGTGTCGTTTTTCCAGGTCCAGGCTTAGCTTCGGGCGGTGGCGAACGAACTGACGATTCCGCTCCTGCCCTGCCCATCCATCGACGAGATCGCGTCGTTCTACGAGATGCTCGGCTTCGAGATCACCTATCGGCAGACGCGGCCGAACCCGCACGTCGCGGTGCGACGAGAAGACATCAACCTGCACTTCTTCGGGATGGATGGCTACGACCCGGCGCAGTCGTACAGCTCGTGCCTGGTCATCGTTGCCGACACCAGCGAGCTGTTCGAGGCCTTCGCGGCGGGGATGCGGTCCGTGCACGGAAAACTGCTCTCTCCGGCATCCTGCGCAGGACCAGGCCGCGGCTGCGCACCGACCGGTACACCGGGTTCACCGTCGTCGATCCGGGTGGCAACTGGATCCGGATCCACCAGGCCGCCACGGAACCCGACGCGCAGACCAAGCTCGCCAAGGCCATGGAGAACGCCGCGAGGCAGGCCGATGCGCGTGGCGAAGAACGCCAGGGGCTGAAAATCCTGGAAGGCGCGCTGAAGCGGGCGACCGGCGACGAACCGGAGTTTCAGGCAGCGCAGGAGTACCGCGACGAGCTCGTCGAACGGATCAAGGAGTCTGGGCCGCAACCAGAGAACAGCCAGCGGTCCAGCCCGAACTCGATGGGCACGGTGTAACCGGGCGGGGCGGGCGAACTCCCGGAGACCTCCGACCGCGACCGGCAAGCTGCAACCACTATCGAACCCGGACCAGCGGGCCGGCACGATCGACACAGGCCGCATTCGCAGCACGCTCCCTATCCCGAGAGAGATTGGGCCAGCGTGTTGGTGTCCCAGCATCTGCTGGACGATCTTAACGTCGATCCCGACGCGCCAGAGACGCGGCCGTGTGGTGGCATGCATCAGCGCGCATGGTGTCGCGGTTAGGTAGCAGCGGCGTTGGCGGCCGCGCAGTTGTCGATGTATCTGGCGCGAGGTTCGGCGTTGAAATATTCCGTACCGGCGGGGGCGGCCGAGTCAGAGTGCCGACTGGCAGTAAGTGGAACAATGTCTCTGCTCATGGGTGTAATGTGCACGAAAGGGGGATCCATGACAGCCTCAGCGTGGATGGTCAGAGCAGGACGACATGGGGAACGAGCCGAGCAGGCCGTTCGCGAAGGGCTGGCGATCGTCGGGTGGACCGGACTGCCTGACCTCAGCACCTGTAATACGCGGCGCGACGTGCGCCGGCTGCTGGGCGAGGCCTTCCCGAACCGCACCAACTACCTGCTCGGAAACTGGGCGGGTCAGCTGTGGCGGTTCAGCCACCTGATCGCTGTCGGCGACCTGGTCGTCCTGCCGCTCAAGACACACGGCACATTCGCCATCGGCGTGGCGGCTGGGCCTTACCAGTTTCGATCTGACGCTCCCTTAGGAACACAGCATGTGCTACCGGTGACCTGGCAACGCACCGAGGTCGCGCGGGAGGAGTTCCAGCCTGACCTGCGGAACACGCTCGGCTCACTGCTCACGGTCTTCCAACTGACCAGACACGATGCCCCCGCCAGAATCGCGGCGATCGGTGCGGGCAAACCGGACCCGGGATGGCGGTCCCCTGCGGCCACCACCGATTCCACCGCGAGTGCCGAGGAAATCTGGGCTCAGGTCGCCGCTGGGGAGCAGGTGATGCTGAGTATCCGGGATCTGCTGGGGCTCTGGGGGTTTTCCCGACGTACCACGCTGTCACTGGACGTAGTAGCCACGGAGCTGGACGAACGCGGCATCGTGACCCGGCCACCCTTCACACGCGGACGCATCGACTCCGTGGTCGAACTGATCGCCTTGTCCACGGAGCCGGCAGAGGCCGAGGACACGACAATCACTGCGGAACAGGATGAGCCGGAGACCCACCACATGAGCGTGCGGATCAGGAACATCCTGCCCGACGACCGTCTACCGGTGACGATCAACAGCGATGCAACGCTTCTCGACGCGATCACGACGATGCTGGGCTACGGTGTGGCGCAGCTCCCCGTACTCGACGGTACCCATGTACTGGGCGCGGTCAGCTGGGAGTCCGTTGCGAAAGCGCAACTCAGCAAGTCGAACCCCACGCTGCGGGACGCGAGTACCTCGCCCGTGCACATCGTGGACCAGAACGAGGATCTGTTCGGGCGGATCGACGAGATCGAGCGTAACGGTTTCATTTTCGTCAAGGGCGACGGTCATCACATTGTCAGCGTCCTCACGGCTAACGACCTCGCTCGGCAGTTCGGCACAATGGCACGACCGTTCTCGCTGTTGAGCGAGGCGGAGCTGCGACTGCGGAGCCAGGTACAGAAGTCACTGCCCGAGCAGTTCGCCCAACACACGCCGAAATGGGGTACGGCGCCGACCTTCGGCCAGTACAAGAACATCCTCGACAAGCCAGAGGCATTCGAGCAACTGGGCTGGCCGTTGGACCACCGCCGGTTCCTCGACCTGTTGGCCGCTGTCGTCGCCATCCGCAACGACCTCATGCACGTCTCCAAAGACCCGCTCACCGCACAGCACCTCAATGCCATCGAGTCTTTCGTGAAGATGCTGCGACTGGTGGACCAGATGTCGTAGCACAGGATCGCACCGGCGCGCGCACCTCGATCAGGGGTCGTCAGGTGTCCCAGGTTCGGATACACAGCACCAGGGCGCCGCCGGCCAGCATGGCCGGCTGCGGGGGCTCCCCCAGCAACAGCCAGCCCACCAGCACGGCGACGACCGGGTTGACGAACGCGTAGGTCGACGCGGTGGACACCGACGTGGTGCGCAGTAGCCAGACCAGGCACGCGAACGGAACGACCCCACCCGGAACGGCGAGGTAGAGCACCGCGAGAGCCGAGGCCGCGGAGACCTGCCCGAACGCCATCTCCTCGAACTCGGCGGTGGCCGCGGACAGGACGACCAGTGCGGCGCCGGACGTGGCCAGCTGTACCCCCGCGACGGTCAGCGGGTCCTCGGGCATGGCCAGTGCCGCGGTACCGAACGCCCCCGCGGCTTCACACGCGGCGGCGGTGAGCAGCGCCGCGGCGCTGAGAGCGGACACTCCCGTGGATCCGGGCAGGCAGAGCAGAGCAAGGCCGGCGAGGCCCGCCACGACACCGGTGAACTCCCTCGGGCGGGGACGCTCGGGACCCGGTACCCGGTACAGGACGATCCACAGTGGCACCGTCGCGACCAGCAGCGCCGCCGGCCCCGAAGCGGTGAACTGCTGGCCGAAGGAGACCAGTCCGCGGGCCGCGGCGAGCGTGAGCAGGCCCGCCAGAGCCGCGTTCCGCAGCTGTACGAACGGCAGCCGGAGCCGGTCGCGGCCACCACGGGGCAGTAGGAACGCGGACAGGACCAGCGCCGCGAGCAGAAACCGCACCCCTGTTCCGAGCAGGGGTGGAACGGTCTCCAGCATGATCTCGATCGCGGTGTAGGTCGACCCCCAGAGCAGGTAGACCGCCAGCAGTGCGAGCAGGACCCGGAGGCGGCCGCTCACCACCGGCGCTGCCGCGCCGACCCCGGCCGCCACACGGCGAACTCGGAGAACCCGTGCAGCAGCGGTGCCCGCCGGGTGCCGTCGTGCTCGCCGACCGACGTCACCCGCCCGATCAGGATGGTGTGGTCGGCCATCGTGATCGAGCTGTGCAGGTCGCACTCGGCAGTGCGGTGGACGTGGTCGGTGGGCACCGGCAGTCGGCAGTGGCGACTGGGCCGCCAGGCCACCTCGTCGAAGACCCGCTCGCGCCCGGACGCGAACGCCCTGGCCAGCTCGTCACCGGAGCCGTCGAGCAGGTTCACGGTGAACGACCCGGTGTGCTCGACGGCCCTGCGCATCCTGCCCCAGCGGCCGACGCAGACGAGCAGCATCGGCGGGTCGAGGGAGAGGCTGCACAGCGCCGAGCACGTCATGCCTGTCGGTTGCCCTTCCTGGTCGAGGGTCGCGAGCACCGCCACCCCGCTCGGGAAGCCCTGCATGAACGTCCTGAACTCGGAGGCGGACACCCCAGTGGCGCCGTTCTCGGTGGTGTCGTCGGGGTCGGCTGGAGACGGCTCGGGCATGGTCCTGGTGCTTCCGGTAGGGCGGGGCAGCAGAGCGGTGACGGCCGGGCCGGTGGTCGCGGTGGTGACCACCGCGACCACCGCCAGGGCCAGGTAGGTGGACGGGGTGATGAGGCCGGCGGCCAACCCCAGCGAGATCACCACGAACTCGGTCACCCCGCGGGTGTTGAGCAGGACCCCGAGAGCCAGTGCCTCGCGTCGCCCCCAGGCGTGGGCACGGCCGACCAGGTAGCCGGGCACGACCTTCCCGACCACCGCCAACGGCAGCAGCAGGGCGATCTCCGCCAGCACCCTGCCACCCGGCTCGACGCGCACCCCCATCAGGGCCGCCATGAAGAACACCGGCAGCAGTACCTGCCCGAAGGCGCGGAAGGCGGCGACCGTCGCCGGGCGTTCGGGTGCACCGGACGACGCGGACCGCGTCGTCGGGGGTGCAACGCGGGGGAAGAGCAGCCCGGCCAGCAGGGCGCCCGCCGCCGCGTGCAGTCCGAGCGCGTCCGTGCCCGCGGCGGCGGGCAGGGCCACCGCCAGCCCACCCAGCATCACCGCCTGCGGCGCCAGCCGGCCCACCGACGCGGCCAGCCGCCTGCGCCAACCGAGCCGAACGGCGACCAGGGCCAGGAGCAGCGCCACGGCCGGCCAGCGGGACCACCACAGCCGCCCCCGTCGCTCCCGGTCACGCCCACCGCCACCGCCAGCATCAGCCAGGCGAGCAGGTCGATCATCGCGGCCGCCGGCAGCGCGGTGCGCCCCAACCTCGTCTCCGACAGGTGGTAGTCCAACAGGATGCGGGACAGGACCGGCAGTGCGGTCGCCGAGATCGCCACCGCGAAGAACAGACAGCTCCCGACGCCCCCCGCGGTGGAGGTCGAGCCGTAGACCAGCAGGCCGACCGCCCCGCCGAGCACCGCGGGCACGAGGAACCCGGCGGTCGTGGCGGCCATGACCTCGGACCGGTGGGACAGCGCGGCCGACCGGAACTCGTGGCCCAGGCTGAAGATGAACAGCACCAGGCCGACATGGCCCAGCGCGGCGTACAGGGGCAGGGACTGGGGTGGGAACAGCAGGGCATGCAGACCGGGGCTCACCGCACCGAGCCCGAGCGGCCCGAGGAGGAACACCGCGGTGATCTCCCCGATGACCGGTGGCTGGCGCAACCGGCGCATGAGGTCTCCCAGGACGGCGGCCGCCAGGAGCACCGCGGCCAACCCCACCCCGACGAGGACGGGCAACGTCGCCTCCGCGCGTCGAGGGGTCAGCCGCGGGCCGCGGCGTGCAGCGAGGCCACGTACTCGTAGTGGCTCGGTAGCCGGCGCGCCAGGTCGCGTGCTCGCTCGGCGGTGGCGGCGAGGGCCAGTTCGGCCGGCTCGGGGTCCAGCAGCCGCAGCGCCGGACGCGGTTCGGTGCGCACCCCGCCCAGACCGAGCAGCATGGCGGTGTAGGAGTACGACTCAAAGCCGTGGTAGTAGGGCCACACGCTCTCGGTGTCGGGGAGCCGGACAGCCCACGCCGCGAGCCGCTCGGCGAGGCCGGGTGGCATGTCGCGCTGCCGGGCGTCCTTCCAGTACGCGTTGTCCTCCCGGGCCGCCGCGTAGTAGTGCAGGAACAGGAACTCCCTTACACCGTCGAGACATCGGGCCAGGAGGCTGTTGTAGCTCGCCGCGCGCTCCGCCGACGGACCTCCGCCGGGAAATGCTTGACGAGCTGCTCGATCCCGTACTGGATGAAGAAGATACCGGTGGACTCGAGCGGGTCGACGAATCCGCCGGCCAGTCCGATCGCAACGCAGTTGTGCACCCAGAAACGACGGCTTCGCCCGACCCGCATCCTGATGTGGTTGGCTTCCAGGTCGTCGGCGGCAGGGCCGGCGTAGGCCCGGAGCGTTCGCTCGGCGTCCTCCGGCGAGCAGTATTCCGACGAGTACACGTAACCCATCCCGTTTCGGTGGAACACCGGTATCGTCCAGATCCAGCCTGCGTCCATCGCGGTCGCGCGCGTGTACGGAGGAATTCCGGAGTGTTCCTGGTCCGCCGGTACCCGGAGCGCGACCGCGCGGTCGTTCGGCAGATATTCCTGGTACGACTCGAAAGGCTCACCCAACGCCTGGTTGATCAGCAGTCCACGAAATCCCGTGCAGTCGACGTAGAGGTCTCCCCGCAGCTCACCGTGGTTTTTCGTGACCAGGTGGCCGACCGCCCCACGCTCGTCGAGCACGACCTGCGCCACGTCGTCGAGCACGTGCCGCACGCCGAGGCGGACGGCCCGTTCCCGGAGGAAGGTCGCGAGCAGGGCGGCGTCGAAGTGGTACGCGTAGGGGAACTGCGTGGTCTGGTCGGAGAGGGTCGAGCGGCCGGCGTCACGCAGTCCCGGCCCCGGTCCGCTCGGCGGCCTCGACCTGCTCGAACAGTTGCCCGTCCCGGAAACGCGGGGCTCGCATGGCGTCGCTGAGGGCGGACACGACGAACAGGTCGCGGTCGGCCCGGTCCCCGTCGCGCCGCGCGAGCCACCACTCCGAGACCGGGAAGCCCTCGACCGAGCGCAGCCGCTGGAAGGGGTGGTAGAAGTGGTGTCCCTGGTGACGCCAGTTCTCGAACCTGATGCCCAGCTTGTAGGTCGCCCCGCAGGCCGGCATCCACTCCGACTCGGCCAGGCCGAGGTATTCGAAGAAATGCCGGATGGTGCTGAACGTCGCCTCCCCCACGCCGATCGTGGGGACGCGGTCCGATTCCACGACCGTCACCCCGACCCGGTCCCCGAACGCCGCCAGCAGATAGTTGGCACACATCCAGCCGGCGGTGCCCCCGCCGACGACGACAACTCTGGACACCATAGCCCGTCCCCTGATTCGCTTGTGGAAAAAGACGTCGAACAGCCCGACCAATTCCTTGGCCGGACACGTGTCGATAAGTTTTTCTACACCGGGACGAGCCACCCCCGGAAACGCGTTCGGTCGAACGTCCGCATCCTCGTCGGCCGACTCGGCGTTACACAGAGCGTTCAAACGTGTCAACGGAAGTCCGAACGGCCTAAGGAGACGCGGCGGTCAGATTAATTATCAGCGGTGCGGTCCGATTTTGGCGGGGAATTATCCCGGGAGATTCCTTGATTTAACGACCACCGGCAGGGCGCCTTCCGACCGATGGCCGTACCCCTTGCGACCCGCGCCGCGCCGGGCTCCGCTGGCTGGCGGAAGCACGCCGACGAGGTCTTACCCGAGCTGGCGGGACGCGGTTCGAATGAACGCTGTGAGGATCTCCTGGCTGCGGTCTTCGCACATCCGTAACTGGGAGCGTTCCGCCGCCTCATCCACAGCAGTGATCGGCTCGAACGCGGTGTCGGCCAGTCGAAGGAGCTCCGCGTCGTCGGTGAGCAACTGGACCTGGAAACGAGCATGATCTGCGGCGGCCCCGCGCTTGTCCGCCTCGATCCACGCGGCCCTCGTGTCCTGCCCGTCCGGATCCCTCTGCTGCGCGAACCATCGGGTGATCACGGCTTGGCGGAGCTCGGTCATCGCACCAGCGAACGCGGCATAGGCCGCGATCCGCTCCTGCCGAAGTCGTTCATCACGTGCAACCTGCTCTGCCCGCCGAGCAGTGAGCCGGCCGAACAGGTACGTCAGGCCCGATCCGGACAAGGTGCCAACTACTGCGATGATGCTGGTGAGCAGACCATCCATGCGCAAGAAGTCTGCCACGTGGTTCTCGGCGAGGGCGGCTCCCTCACGTCGTGTGCGGAGCTCCGCCCAAGCGGGACAATGGAAGGGCTATGGCCGGATCGACACCCGACCCGAGGACGCGGCGCTGGTGAGATTTCGGTCGTCACGTCGAACGCAGGTGGGGGCGGCTGCTGTGAAACAACGACGAACCCGTGCGCCCGAGACGCAGGGCGAGCGCCCGGAGTCCCCGCGGCGAAAGGCCGGCCTCCTGCTGTTACGTCCGGTCTCCTGGCTCAGCGCCACGATCATCGCCGCCATTGTCGCGTCGTTGGCGGTGGTTTACGCGCCTCGTCTGCTGAACACGGTCATCCCGGGGCGTCCGGTGGTGGACGTCGACACCGTGGACAACCCGCCGGTGGTCGACGCCGCCAACGACGGGGCGCGACCCCCGGTGGCGTACAACGCGTTCGCGTTCCCCCGCGTGCTCACGCCGGCCGAGCTCCAGGAGCTGAACACCACCGTGGCGGGTCAGGAGGCGGGCGGCACCGGGCCTGGCCCGGAGGCGATCACGTGGATGCGCGCCCACGACGCCTACGACGTGGGCGGCCTCGTCACCCGCGTCGTCGTGCAGGCCATCGATCAGCCCGTTCGCGTTCTCGGCGTGCGGGCGGAGATCGAGGAACGGAAGCCGCCGGTGGGGAAGACGGTTCTCTACACGCCCCCGGAAGGCAGCGACGACGTGGTCGTGGCCGCGCTGAACCTGGACGAGAGAGAGCCGTCGGCCCCGCACTTCGCGGCCAGCACCGAGTCGTTGAACCCCGGCGAGAGCGTGGTCATCGACGTGGAGGCGTCCGTCTCCAAGTACAGCGTCGTCTGGCGGATCGCTATCGACTACACGGCAGCCGGCAAGGAGGACACCTACCTGGTCGGCCACGAGGACGGTGGGCCCTTCCGCACCACCGGCCTGCCGAACGCCACGCCGAAGAAGTCGGGCACGCGCGACGGCTTCCTCCGTCAGTATCCGGACCCGTGGTGGTTCCGGTACCCCGTGGCGGACGGGGAGAAGCCGGTCTACGTGCGGGGGCTGCCCTCCCGGTGAGCTGTCAGAACCACGCCGTCCGAACGGGCACCGACGTCAGCTCCGCGGGAGCCTCGCTGCCGTACCGGATCGTCCACGTGTCCTGCTGCCGGTCGGGCGAACCGTAGAGGTAGCGGTCGGGGCCGCAGGCGTAGTTCATGCGCAGGCCCTGGAACACCACGGTGGCCCCGCCGAGGAGCTGGCACTCCAGGCCGTTGACCAGCTCGAGGAACCAGGGATCGCCGTCGTAGGAGTGCTCGCCGGGGGGAAGGGCCGAGTCGTCGGTGACGCGTAGTTCGACCGCCTCGCCCGCTGTCGGGTCGCTGAGGCACAACGCGCGCTCCGCCAGGCGCCCGGCCGGCAGGAAACACGGGTCGAGCACGCTCGAGTCCTCGGTGAAACACCGTCTCGCCTGGGGGTTGCCCGAGGCCAGGTTGGAGTCCTGGCAGCTCCCGACGGCCTGCTCAACAACGGTGACGTCGGCGGCGGGCTCACCCGCGGCGGTGAACGGGTTGGCGACCACCACCTCGGTCTTCGGGAGCGCGACGGCGCTGGGCGAACCGGTGACGGTCGCCGTACAGGACGCGCAGCAGAGACCGAGCCCGACGACGGCACGAACAGCCGCGCGGGCTCGGCGCCGGGTCACGGGGGGCTCAGTTGTCGCGGGACTGTTCGGCCAGGAAGCGTTCCAGCTCGGCGGCCAGCTCATCCGCGGTCGGGACCGGCTCGCCCTCGCCCACCAGGAGGTTGTCGGACGCCTCGGTGAACGAGTCGTACTGGCGCTCCAGGGCCGCGACCATCTCGGCCACCTCGGCGGACTCCGCCACCTGGCGCGCTACCTCGGCGTCGGTCCGCTTCGCGGACTCGTGCAGGCGGCCGGGCTCGATCGCCAGGCCGGTCGCCTTGGTCAGCGTCTCGAGCAGGCCGACGGCGGCCCCGGGGTAGGTGCCCTGCGCGAGGTAGTGCGGCACGTACGCGGCGAAGCCCATGGCGTCGTGGCCGGCCTCCCCCAGGCGCAGCTCGAGCAGCGCCGACAGGTGACCCGGCACCTGCACCCGGCTAAACGGCGACTTCTCGGTGACCAGCTCGGGCCTCGTGGCGTGGGTGATCACCAGGAGCCGCCGGGTGTGCGGAACACCCATCGGGATGCCGTGGAAACCAATGGTCAGCCGCACGCCCCAGCGCTCGACCAGGGCACGCACGGCCGCCGCGACGGCCTCCCAGCGGCGGTCCGGCTCCGGGCCCGTCATCAGCAGGAACGGGTTGCCGACCGCATCGTGCAGCAGGTGCACGACCAGCTCGGGGGCGTCGTAGTGCGTCCAGCGGTCCGTGTCGTAGGTCATCACGGGACGACGGGCGCGGTAGTCGACCAGCTCGTCGACGTCGAAACGTGCGACCACCCGGTGCTCGTGGGTCGCCAACAGGTGCTCCACGAGCGTCGAACCGGCCGAACCGGCGTCCATGAACCCGTCGAAGTGGTGCAACAGCACCGCCCCGCTCAGGTCCGGGACGTCGGAGTCGACCTCGAACAGCTCCTCCGAGTCCATCGCCACCGCAGTCCTCCCAGGTCATCACACGTGCTTGTGAGGGTGAACGCCGGACCGGCGCCGGGCATTCCCGGGTGCGGACCGGCGCGTGCCAGCGTTCGTGCTGGTCCGCATCTTGCCTGGCCGGCCGCGACCGCCGAGCAGGTGGGCCGGTCCGCTCCGAGTGTCCGGCGCGGTGGGACGGCCCATGTGTCCATCCCCACGGAACGTCCCCAGTTGTTAGCGTCGAGTACATGACGTCGCTCTGGGGTGTGTCATTCGACGCGACACCGATCTCCGGGGTCGTCGTGGAGTTCGTCAAGACCGCGCGGCTGTTCGCGGACCAGGGACACGACGTGTTCCTCGACCTCGGCTACGACGTCAAGTCGGACAAGGGCGAGTTCTTCCGGCCCTACGGCGAGGAAGCCGCCCTGCTGCCCGACTGGGTGCGGCTCGGCCGGATCGCGGGGGTCGACCGAATCGCCGGCTACGACAGGAACTTCGTCGCGGCGGTGCTCCGGGACGTGGTCGGCCGGGGCGGGGGCGTCCACCTGTTACCCGACGTGGCGCGGATCGCGGCGGAGCTGGCCGAGCTCGTCGTCGTCACCTGGGAGCGCCACGACGTCGAGTTCGTGTTGGTGGAGAACGGGACGCTGCCCGAGAACATCACCTACACCACCGCCCTGTACCAGGCCATCGAGGAGTACGGGCGCCGCCGCGGGCTGGGACGGTTCGTGCTGTGGCGCGACCACGATCTGATGTGGCAGAGCGAACCGGGCAGCGGCAAGTACGGCGAGTTCCCCTACCCGGCGACACCCCGCCCGGTCGCCTCGCCGCACATCCACTACCTGGCGCTGCACGAGGAGGCGCGGCGCAGAACCCTGGAGTGGGCGCCGCACCTCACCGCGATCGACGTCCTGCCCAACACCTTCCCGTGTCGCCGCGCGACGGTCGACCCACGCAACGCGGGTTTCCGCCTGGCGTACGGCATTCCGCCCGACGCACCGCTGATCGCCCGGTGCACCCGGATCATCCCGCAGAAGCGGATCGACCGGGAGCTGCACCTGCTCGCCGGCATCCCGGAGGCCTACCTGTTCGTGGCCGGCGACGCCGAGGAGTCCCCCGCCGAGTTCCGCCGGCTGACCGCGGTCGCCGAGCGGCTCGGGGTGACCGACCGGGTGGTGTTCGGCGGCTGGCTCGCCCCGCAGGAGACCAGCGGTCACTACGGCGTGCGCGACCTGCTCGCCCACGCCACCGTGGTGTCGTTCCTGACCTCCTACGACTACGAGAGCTACGGGAACCCGATCGGCGAGGCGATCGCCGCCGGCGTGCCGTACCTGACCACCCGCTACCAGCTCTACGACACCGTCTACGGCGGCAAGGGTTTCCGGGGCGTGGTGTTCGACCCGGCCACAGGGGACCTGCCCGACCGGGACTTCGTCGACCAGGTGCGGGACCTGTTGCACGACGAGGAGAGGCGGACGGACATGGCGGAGCACAACTACCGGCTCGGGGCGCGGCACTTCGGCCAGGACAGCGCCGTCGAGCTGCTCGACCGGCTGGTGCTCACGCCGATGGACGAACGGGTACGGCTGTCGGTCGTCCTCCCCGTCTACAACGAGCGGGCGAACCTGCCCGAGGTCCTCACGTCGCTCTACGAGCAGCGCGGCATCGATCGGGCCTGCTACGAGGTAGTCGTGGTGGACAACAACTCCACGGACGGCTCGGCCGACGTCGTCCGCCGCTTCGCGCGGGAGCACCCGGACCTGACCGTGCACGTCGTGGCCGAACAGGAACAGGGCGTCTCCTGCGCCCGCCGCACCGGTATGCGGTTCGCCAGCGTGCGCAGCCACGGCCGCGTCAACGGCGCCGAGCGGTTCTACCTGGTCTCGGCGGACGCCGACTGCCGGGTCGACCCGGACTGGCTCGCGGAGCTGTTCACCGCGATGGAGTCCGGCAAGGCGGCGATCGGCGTGTGCGACTACTACTACGCCCCCGAACGGTTCGCCGACCGGCCGAGGCTATGGGACGCGATCATCCGGACCCTGCGGTGCCGGCACGTCACGTGGGCCCTGTTCGGCGGGTTCCCGGACGGCAAGGGGTTCGCCGTCGACCGGGACGTGCACGACCGGGTCGGCGGCATCGAGATCTTCTACCAGCTCAGGGACGGGCGGTTCGTCAGCCACCTCTCCGACGACTGGGACTTCGGCATCCGGGTGCGCGGGTCGGGCGAGGAGATCACCTACGTCCCCCGGTCCAGGGTCGAGATCAACCCGCGCCGGGTCGACCACACGATCGAGGAGGTGATCGCGGGGCGGGCGTACGGTTCGGACGGGATCATCGTGATGCGCGACGTCCGACCGCCCGGTGCCCTCGCCGGTGCCGACCTCACCGAGGAGGAGGCGCGGCAGGCGTGGGAGTTCTCCATCAAGGACTTCACGCCGAAGAACGTGATCCTGCCCGTGCTGCTCACCCCGTCGCTGTTGGACGACGACGCGGTGATCGAGTTCTTCACACCCGGTCTCGCCGAACGGCTCGGCAGGCGCATCGCGGAGATCATCGACGAGATGCGGATGATCGACCTCACCCCGATCCACTCGTACAAGACGCCGTCCTACCGGCTCTACCTCGAGTTCGCCGACGAGATCTTCGCGCGGTTGCGGGCGACGGTCGGTGAGGACATCGGGTACCCCCCGCCGCTGCCGCCCTGCCTCGCCGACGTGCCCCCGGAGCGCTTCGCGGAGTTCGTCCGCTACTACTGCGAGGACAGGGAATCCGGCGAGGCGCACAACTACTTCGGTAACGGAGGAGTGTTCTGATGGCCGTCCCGACACAGCTTCACCACCAGACGACCTACGCCGAGGCGCTCGAGTCGCTCCGGCTCGTCGACCCGTCGCGACCGCCGGCCGCGGTGACCGCGACCCTCGCCAGGCCGGAGAACCGGCACCTGCTGGAGTACGTGGTCGAGGACCCGTTCGGGGCGCACGTCTTCCCGGGCGACGAGACCGGCTACCCGCCGGGCGACTTCCTGGCCGACCTGGACGAACAGCTGGCCTCGACCGCGCCGATCCACCTGTGGTCCTACATCCCCACCTGCGCCTACCGGTGCCGGTTCTGCCAGTACCCGGTGGTACTGGCCAAGGGACCGAACGCCGACGCCAAGGCCGAGCAGTGGGTGGACTGGAACATCAGGGAGGCCCGGCTGTGGCTGGCCGCGGTGCCCAGCCTCCGCGACGCGCCGGTCGGCGAGTTCAACGTCTTCGGCGGCACGCCATCGCTGCTCCCACCGGACGCGATCCGCCGCCTGCTCGACTTCTACCGCGAGAACTTCGCCTTCGGCCCGGAGACCGCGATCCGGTTCGAGGGCGATCCGAGCACGTTCACCCCGGACAAGCTCGAGCTCCTCGCCTCGCTCGGCGTGCGGAAGCTGTCCAGCGGGGTGCAGTCCTTCGACGACACGGTGCTGCACGAGTGCGGACGCGAGCACAGCGGGCGGATGTGCGTCGACTTCGTCCGCGAGGCGCAGCGCACCGGGTTCGAGTGGGTCAGCATCGACCTGATGTACGGGCTGCTCGACCAGACGCTCGACAGCGTGCGCCGCGACCTCGACACCGTGCTCGACCTCGAGGTCACCGCCGTCGTGTGCACGAAGCTGCACCTGAAGTCCTATACGGACACCCGAACGGGGGTGGCCGGGGTCCAGCCGGCGGCCTGGCAGTTCCCCGACTACCGCGACAAGCTCGCGCGCACCGGCCACCGGTGGCCGCCGCTCGGCGAGCAGTACCAGATGCGGGAGCTGCTCACCGAGGGCCTGCGCGCGGCCGGGTACACCGAGCACCCGACGATGTACTTCGCCCGCGCCGGTCGGGGTCCGGAGACCTGGAAGTCCATCATGGTCGATCAGGACCGCCAGGAGGCCGAGGTCGCGATCGGCCTGGGCGGCAGCTCGAGCTGCCGCCGCTCCGAGGCGATCACCGACGTGAACTGGCCCCGGTACGTCGAGGCCGTCGAGGCCGGACGCGTCCCGCTTGCCTCGGCCACCCGCTTCTCCCCCGCCGCCCAGGAGTCCCGCGCCGTCAAGATGGCACTGACCTCGCTCCAGCCGGTGAGCGACGAGGTTCACCGGACACGCTTCGGTCGTTCGCTGCTGGCACCGCCGTGGCGCCCGCTGCTGGACTCGCTCGTGTCCCGTGGCCTCGCCCGCCTCGACGACTCCGGCGTGACCCTCACCCCGGACGGCGAGGTGCTCGTCGAGGCCGTCATCAACACCGAGCTGAACCTCCCGGACTGAGAACTCACCCGGCAGCGACGACGGTGTTCAGGCGGAAACCACCTGCGGGTACAGCGCACCGGGGTCGCCGGCGACCCCGGCCTTGGCCTGCCGGCTGGCGTCGTCGACGAGGATCTCGAGCGCGCCGGCCTCGACGCCGTCGAGCGCCACTCGGACGACGTCGGCGGGGTCGAGCTTGGCCAGGTCGAAACCGGCCACCATGTCGGTGTCGACAGCTCCCATGTGCAGGGCGCTCACCAGGGTGCGCTGCCCGGCCAGCTCGAGGCGGACCCCGTTGGTCAGCGCCCACTGCGCGGCCTTCGCCGCGGCGTAGGAGTTGGCGCCGTCGTAGGAGAACCACGACATGGCGGACAGCACGTTGAGGATGGCTCCGCCACCGTTGCGGCCGAGCACCGGCGCGAACGCCCGGACCGTGCGGAGGGACCCCCAGAAGAACGTGTCCATCTCCAGTCGGATCTTGTCCAGGTCCCCGGCGACCAGGTTCTGGTAGGTGGAGATCCCGGCGTTGTTGACCAGCAGGGTCACCTCGCCCGCCGCGGCCGCCGCCGTCGCGACCGAGTCGGAGTCGGTGACGTCCAGCGGCAGGACCCGCACGCCGGGCAGGTCGAGGTCGACACTCTCCGGCCTGCGGGCCGTGGCGTACACCGTGGTCGCGCCGCGGTCGAGCAGCTGCCGCACGAAGTGGCGGCCGATGCCGCGGTTGGCGCCGGTGACCAGCGCGACCGAACCCCTGATGTCCATGGCGTCTCCCTGATGCCGGGCCCCCGCGGTCGTCTCCCGCGGGGGCGAGCTGGTGCTAGGCTAAAACCTGACGTTGACGTCAAAGGCAGCAAGAAGTGACGTGGATCACGAGATGGAGGCCGCCGTGCGCATTGGTGACGTCGCGGCAGCGGCCGGGGTGAGCACCCGGGCGTTGCGCTACTACGAGGAGCAGGGCCTGCTGACCTCGGAGCGAAGTCCCTCCGGCCAGCGCCACTACGGCGACGACGCCGTGCGACGGGTTCGGTGGATCCAGGCGCTGTACGCGGCCGGGCTCAACAGCAAGGCCATCACCGGCCTGCTTCCGTGCGTGCACACGGGGGTCGCGACCGACGAAATGATCACCCACCTCGCCGCCGAGCGAGACCGGATCGACGCGCAGATCCGTGACCTCACCACGACCCGCGAGCGCCTCGACGGCATCATCGACGCGGCACGCGACCGCAACCCGGAGTGTGACCTGTCGGCGGAGGCGGCGACAGCCGGGTCCGCCGGCTGAGTCATCCCCCGTCCGACGCCGGGCGAGCGCCGCGCGGCCGCGGCGCGTTGAGCCCGAGGACGACGCCGAGCATCCGGACGGCGAAGCAGATCGCGGCCGCCGCCAGCGCGGCCCACAGCCCGTAGATCCCGAGGTGGATGGCGCCGACCGTGAGTGCGGCGGCGAGCAGGGCCGGGATCGCGTACAGGTCACTGCGCAGCACCGAGGGGACCTGCCGCACGAGCGTGTCGCGGATGGTGCCCCCGCCGACCCCGGTCACCGCACCCAGGATCACCGCCGGCCCCACCCCGAGCCCGAAGGCCACCGCCTTGCTGGCCCCGATCACCGCGAACACGCTCAGCCCAACCGCGTCCAGCACGTTGATCGACATCTCCAACCGGTCAAGCCACTGGCTGAGCGCGAACGCCACCAGCCCACCCAGGACCGCCAACGCCAGGTACCGCCAGTCCCGAAGGGTCGCCGGCGGGACGTCGCCGAGCAGGACGTCACGGATGATGCCCCCGCCCAGAGCCGTGATCACCCCCAGCGTCACCACACCGACGATGTCGAGCTGGGCGGCCCGCACCGCGGTCAGGGCCCCGTTGAGGCCGAAGGCGAACGTCCCGATCAGGTCAAGCACCAGCAGCAGCGGGGGCTCGGTCGTCATGCCCCCTGTCTACTGCGGCGTCGCGTACGAAGGGGTGACCGCCCGCACTACGATCCCCCGGATGACGATGAGATTCACCGCCCGTGCGGTGGGCGTGGACGAGGACGACGAGCTCGAGTGCCTGACGGCGGGGGTGGCCGAGGACGAGGACGGCGAGGGCATGCTCCTGCTGTTCATGTGCGGCCTCACCGAGCCGGACGAGGAGGACGCCGAGCTGGGTGAGGACACCCACTGCCTGGTCACCGCCGACCAGGGGACCGCATACGGCGCTGTCCGGCAGCTGGTGCTCCGGGACCGGGTGCTCCGGGTGCGGGTCGACGACTCGAGCCTCGAGGAGCTCGGGCTGGACGACCCGGAGATCGAGGCGGTGCTCGACGTCGACGACGCCGCCATCGACCAGCTCCGGCTCGGGCTTGCGCGGATCATGGCCTACGGGCGGCCGGACGCGCGCCCGGCGGAGGTCGAGCTCTAGAACTAGACGTACTGCCCTGGGCGGTCGCGGACGAAGGCATGGCGGCCGCCCTACGGGAGGTCGGTCGCGGTGAAGGTGAACCGTCCGGACGGGACGCGGTAGACCGAGTACCGGCCTTCCACGCGGTCGAAGGCCGCGCGGGCGGGGGCGGAGACGTGGTCGCCGGGCAGCCAGACCTCCGCGGTCGTGTTGGCCGGGATCGTGGCGGTCAGGGTGAAGCGGTCCCCGCTTCTGGTCCACGAGGTCCGTGCGGTGCCCTGTGGCGTGTCGTAGCTGCCGCGTGCGTACCGCAGTTCGCCGGTGGGCTTGGGGTGGATGACCAGCGTGCGGTAGGCGTTGGCGCCCGGCCGGATCCCGGCCAGACCGGTCTGGAACCACTCGTCGATCTGGGCGAGGATCATGTGGTTCTTGGAGTCCCCGCGGTTCCAGCGCTCGCCCATCGTGGTCATGCCGTCGGGGTTGGCCGGGGTCGGGGCCAGGAAGTGGCCGTAGCCGGGCTCCTCGTTCTGCCGCAGGAGGTCCCACAGGACGTCGTCGCGGTCGGCGGCGGTCAGGGCGCGGATGATCGGGCCCATGCCGATGGTCCCGCCGCTGAAGTGGGGGCCGTCGCCGATCGGGTGGTAGCTCTGGACGAGCTCCACCAGGGCGTCGAGGACGCGGGCGCGGTAGACCTCGGGGACGAGCCCCGCGTCCAGCGCCAGTGCCTGGGCGGTCTGGGTCGCGCCCTCGGGGCCGGCGTCGCCGTTGGACGTGTACCGGCCGAGGGCCTCGTTGAGGAACGCGTCGTTGAACGACCGCTTGATCGACGCCGCCAGGGCCTCGTACTCGCCGGCGTCGGCATGGTGGCCGGTCAGCCTGGCCATCGCGGCCATCCTCGTGATCATCACGTAGTACCCCCAGGTGCCGGTGATCCGACCCGACGTCTGGTCGGCGGCGACCCAGTCGCCCAGGGCGGCGTCGACGATGTCGCCGGTGACCTTCTCCCGGCGGATGTAGTCGACGAAGTCGACCATCCGGTCGTAGTGCGCGCTCATCGTCCGCGTGTCGCCGTAGAGCTCGTACTGGAACCACGGCACGAGCACGATCGCGTTGCCCCAGTTGATCTCGTCGCTGAACCGCCCGCTGTAGCCCCAGTCGTAGACCGGGGTCTTCAGGGCCACGTTGCCGAACATCGGGGTGTCTGCGACGGACTGTCCCTCGACCAGGTGGCGCATGGTGGTCCGCAGGTACGCGTCCAGGCCGAGGTTCCGGTGGATCGCGCCCATCGGCATGGTGTAGTCGGCCGGACAGGACAGCTTCTCGCGCCCGGGGCAGTCGGTGACGACCGACATCATGTTGCTGGCGAAGGCGTATCGGGCCATCCTGTGGAGACGGTTGATGCGGGGGTCGGAGCTGTGGAGCTCCCCTGTCGCCGGCGTGTCGGCCTGGAGCCTCACCCCGGTGACGAGGTCACGCGGCGGCACGTAGCCCTCGGGCAGCCCGGTGACCTGGATCCACCGCACCCTGGTCCCCCGGCGCACTACGGCGCCGCCGCGAGGGCGCGCCTGACGTCCTCGGCAACCAGGTCGGCGTTGAGGGCACCCGCCGTGGTGACACCGGACGCGCCCGCGGCGGCGACGGTGGCCTGCGCGTCGGTCACGTTGCCCGCGACCCACACGCCGGGAACCGAGGTCGACCCGTTCGGCTCCGCCGCGAGCGCGGACCACAGCACGTGGCCGCCCACCTCCCGCTCGGCCGCCACCAGGCCGAGCCCGGCGACAACCTCGTCGTGCGCACGCAGCCGCGGTGCGACGACGAGCGCGTCGAGGGGGACGATCCGGTCGCCGTGCAGCTGCAGGCCGCTGAGCCGGTCGTCGGTCACCTCGACGGCCTCGACCGTTCCCGCCACGACCTCGATCCCGCGGGCGGCCAGCCCCGCCCGATCCTCGGCGGAGACGACGGGGCCAGTGTGCTGGAAGAGCGTCACCCGGTCGCTGAGCTGGCGGAAGAGTTGGGCCTGGTGCACGGCCAGCGGGCCGCTCGCGAGCACGCCGACGCGCCGGTCCCGCACCTCCCAGCCGTGGCAGTAGGGGCAGTGCAGCACGTCCCTCCCCCAGCGCCGCGCGAGTCCGGGGATGTCGGGCAGGTCGTCGACGAGCCCGGTGGCCACCAGCAGGCGTCGCGCGGTGAACCTCCGACCGTCGGCGAGGGCCACCGAGAAGCCGTCGGGGATCCGGGTCGCGCCGCTCACGCGGCAGTCGACGAGGGTGACGCCGTAACGCGCGACCTCCTCCCGGCCGCGGCGCAGCAGCTCGTGCGGCGCCACCCCCTCCAGCCCGAGGTAGTTGTGCACGCCGTTGGACGGGGCGTTGCGCGGGTTGCCCTCGTCGACGACCAGGACCGCGCGCCGAGACCGGCCGAGCACCAACGCGGCCGACAGCCCGGCGGCGCCGCCGCCGATGACGATCACATCGAAGTCCATGTCTCTCTCTCTCCGTCTCGTGGGAGTCGACTCAGCCGGCGAAGAACGCCAGCAGCTCGCTGGTGACGAAGTCCGCGTTCTCCTCGGGCAGCCAGTGGCCCGCTCCCGGCACCTCTACGGCCCGGGTTATCCGCGACATCCGTGGTTCTACTGTGGACCGGATGGGCGCGAGGACCCCTTCCGCGGTCATCAGCAGCGTCGGCACCGCGATCGGCGGCGCGGCCAGGTTGTCGCGCTCGTCCTGCTCGAGCGTCCGGTACAGCTCGAAGCCTCCGGTCAGGACCTGCGGACGGCGGTAGGTGCGGGCGAACTCGTCGATCTGCGCCTCGGAGAACGGGGGCCTCGCCCCGGGGCCACCGAAGCTCTCCCCGCCGTAGGCGACGTGGGAGTAGAACAGCGCGAGGTACTCCCGGACGTCGTCGGCGACGACCGCCTCGGGGAACTCGCCCTGCCCGTGGAAGGCGATGTGCCAGCTCAGCGACCGGTACTGGGCGGCGCTGAGAACCGGCCCCGGGAGGGGATAGTCCAGGTGCGCGTACCGGGTGACGTGCTCGGGGTACTGGACGACGTACTGGAAGCCGACGCCGGCGCCGAGATCGTGCCCGACCAGGTTGATGTCGGACAGGCCGAGCTCGCCGGCGACCAGGCCGTGCACGAACCGGGCCAGGGTCGCCTTGTCGTAGCTCGGCGGTGCTCCCGTGCTGTCACCGAGCCCGGGGAGGTCCAGGGCGTACACGGTGTACCGGTCGGCGAGTGCCGGCATGATCTCGCGCCACTCGTACCAGGACTGCGGCCAGCCATGCAGCAGGACGAGCGGTTCGCCGGTCCCGCCGGTGACGTAGTGCATCCGCACGCCGTCGACGTCGGCGAACTCGTGGCGGAACCGCCGGTTGAACTCGTCGTCGCCGCGCGTCGCGGCGTCGAAGGAGTCGGCGACCACTCGCTGGCCGGGCGCCTGGCCGGCGTCGGTCGCGCAGGCCGAGACCAACGCGAGGGCGGTCAGCAACGCGACAGCGCGTCGTGGTCTGGTCGTATGGGTCGGGGTCATGCCTGTCACCTCCGCGGACAACGTCACCACGGGGCGTTCCGGGCTTGCAAGAAAAGTTGCAGATCCGCATGATGCGTCCATGGGAAGCACCGAGAGGGACATCCTGGCGGGCGTCGGACCACGCCTGCGTGCGCTGCGGCGGGCACGGGGTTGGACACTGACGCGGCTGGCTGACGAGACCGGGCTGACGTCGAGCACGTTGTCGCGGCTGGAGAACGGAAAGCTCCGCCCGACGCTGGAGCAGCTGCTACCGCTGGCGCGGGTCCACGGGGTTCCCATCGAGAACCTGGTCGAGGCGCCGCCGACCGGGGATCCGCGGATCCACCTGCGCCCGGTGCGGTACAACGGCCTGGTCGTGGTGCCGTTGACGAGGCGGGCCGGCGGGGTCCAGGCGTACAAGGTGATCTATCCGCCGGCGGGCCGGGAACCGACGACCGAGCTGCAGACCCACGAGGGGTACGAGTGGTTCTACGTCCTCAATGGACAAGTGCGGTTCGTCCTGGGCGAGCGCGACCTGCGGCTCGGCCCGGGAGAGGCGGCGGAGTTCGACACGCGCGTGCCGCACTGGATCGGCAGCGCCGACGACCAGCCGGCGGAGCTGCTCACCCTGTTCGGCGCACAGGGAGAACGCGCGCACCTGCCCGCGCTTCGCGACTGACCACGCCCGTCAGGGGTCCCGGCGGTGGTCGATCACGCCGATCCGCACCTGGTGCAGCCAGAGGCCGAGCCCTCCGACGAGCCGGTCGCGGTCCATCCGGTACAGCCGCTCACGCCCCGACCTGCGAACGCTGACCAGGCCGGACCGGACCAGGACGCCGAGGTGGCGGGTCGTGGTGGGCCAGCTCTGCTCGAACCGGGCGGCGAGGTCACCGGCCGTGACCTCGCCGCCGCGGTCGTGCAGGACGAGCAGGATCTCCCGACGGGTCGGGTGCGCGAGCGCGCCGAACACGACATCGAGCTCACCGAGCTCGCGGACGACCCGAGGACGGCTCATCGTCAGTTCGGGGACGCGTGCCTGGGCTCGTAGATCCCGAGTTGGCCGCCGCCCGGGACACGGATCGCGGTCAGCAGCCCCCACCCCGCGTCCTCGACGGGTCGGACGAACTCCACCCCTTTGCCCTCGAGCTCCTTGACCGTGGCGTGGATGTCGTCGCACATGAGGTACAACTCGTGGCCCGCGTCGGCCGCCTCCGTCGGGTGGACCCCGAGCTCGGCCGGCGGGAGCTGGAAGATCAGCCATCCGCCACCCGCGTCGACCGAGTCGAACTCCAGGACGTCGCGGAGGAACTCCCGGAGGGCCGGGGCGTCCTTGCTGTACATGACCGCGTGGGTGCCGGTGATCACCGCGTCTGGTCTCCGTTCGTCGGTTCGGATACTTAGCAACCTTGCTAACCATAGCGAGGCGGTCAACCCCACGGTCGACAAAGATGAAGCAGTTTTCAACAATTGTGTTACATAACAATTCGCACATTCTTGTTGGGCCCTTAGTGGACAGGACTACGACATTCGGGCGAATTACAACCCGGTGACTCTCCGATAGGGTGACCGGGTTGTGATTTCTTCCGTATCTCATGGGGGAGGCATTATGAAAGCAAAAACGGCGGTGTCCGCTGCGTTCTTATCCGTGTCGATGGCGGCGGTGTCGTTGCTGGCCGCACCGGCGGCCGGTGCCGAGGGCGACCCGAGCGTGCTGCAGGCCAGCAACGGGTACCACCTCAGCGGCGACTGGGACGGGGACGGTGTCGACACTCCTGGGGTGTTCCGGCCGGGCTCGCCCAACACCTACTACCTGCGCAACAGCAACTCGAGCGGCGTCGCGGACATCACGGTGTCCTTCGGCGGCGGGGGCAGCGTGTTCCCGATCGTCGGGGACTGGGACGGCGACGGCGACGACACGATCGGGTTGGTGGCGTTCGGCAGCCCGAACCGGTACTTCCTGCGCAACAGCAACACCAGCGGGGTCGCCGACATCACAGTGACCTACGGCAGCTACGGCTACCCGCTGATCGGGGACTGGGACGGCGACGGCGACGACACCATCGGTCTCGTGGCCTTCGGCAGCCCCAACACCTACTACCTGCGCAACAGCAACACCTCCGGCGCGGCCAACATCACGCTGAACTACGGCGGTGAAGGCTTCCCGATCGCGGGCGACTGGGACGCGGACGGCGACGACACCGTCGGCCTCGTGCGGTTCGACGCGAACGGTGTCGTGGACAACAGGTGGTTCCTGCGCAACACCAACAGCTCCGGGATTGCCGACGTCACGTTCGACTACGGCAGGGGCGGCCTCGAGGTGATCGGCGACTGGGACAACACGGGCGATGACAACCCCGGCCTCGTCTACCCCGGCCAGCCGAACTGGTGGGACCTGCGCAACAGCAACACCACCGGCCCGGCCGACACGTCGTTCACCTACGGCAGCTGACCACAGCGCACACCGGATGGCCCGCTCCCGACACGGGGGCGGGCCATCCGCATGCTCGGCGCCTGCCGCCTCGCCGACAGCGCGCTGTGGAGAATCGGGTGCTGCTCCTCGCGTCCGCGTCCCCACGCCGCCGCACTTCAGCCTCGCCGCACGTCACGGTGCAACAGGACTGCAACTCCGGCGGCCAGGATCGGCGGGCGACGGAGGGACGGTGGTGCTCATGTTCGGGCGGGTCGGTCGGCTGGCGATGGTGCTGGGGCTGGTGCTCGCGGCAACGGGAGCCGGGGTGGGGGTGGTGTCGGCCTCAGTGACGACACGAGTGTCGACACTGGCGGTGGCCGCGCCCGCGTGTGTGCGGGCGGTGGACCACGGGGCGGTGCCGGACGACGGTCTCGACGACCGCGACGCGTTGCAGCGGGCGATCACCGCCGCGCAGGACGGGCCGGGGTGTCTGGAACTGGCGGCGGGGCGGTTCCACGCCACCCGTCGGCCGGGCGGGTCGGACTCGATCGGCAGTCTGCGGATCACCGAGCCGCTCACGGTGCGGGGCGCCGGGGTCGGGGTCGGGGTGACCGTGCTGGCGATGCTGGGCTCGGGCACCTGCCCCGGCTGCTCCGCGCCGCAGGACTGGATCCTGGTGGAGATCGCCGGCGGGGCGTCGGGGGTGGCCGTCAGCGACCTGAGCCTGGACGGGTCGCAACGCTCCAACACCGGCGAACAGACCCACCTGCTCCAGCTGACCGGGCCCACCCGCGACGTCCTCGTCGAGCGGCTCGCGTTCACCCTGCCGACGATGGGCGCCTCCACCGGCGGGGACTGCGTCCGGCTGCTCGGCGCCCTCGGGACCGCGCCGGCGCTGGTGGTGAACACGACGATCCGGGACGTCGTCGGCCTGGACTGCGACCGGTCGTTCGTCAGCCTCCAGCGCGGCGTGCAGGGCCTCGTGGTCGAACGCGGCGAGTCGGTGCGGGTCGGCGACCAGGCCATCGACTTCGAGCCGACCGGTGGCACCGGCTGCGAGACGCTGGTCCGCGACGTCCAGCTCCGGCGGCTCACCCTGCGCACCGGCCGCTCCTCCGGGGCCACCGTGACCGTCGCCGGCAAGGGCTGCAAGGTCGTGCGAGGCGTCACCCTCACCGACTCGGTGGTGGAGGACGGCGGCGTGTTCGTGCTCAACGCCCACGACGTGACCCTGTCGCGGCTGCACCTGCGCAGCGTCCCCGGCAGCGCACAGGCACCCGTCCTGGCCCGCGAGCGCATCGTCAACCTGCGCGTCCTGGACAGCGTCGTCGAGCGGGTCGCCGCCTCCGGACCCGGTGCCGCGGTCCGGGTCTCCGGACAGGACACGGCCAGACCGACCGACGTCCTGCTGTCCGGCGTCCGCGTGCCGTCCGCCACGCCCGAACCCCTGATCCACACCACCAACCTGGCCCGGCTGAGCATCGTCGACGCCGAGCTGGTCCACCGGGGAGCACCAGTGGCCAACGCCGCGGTGCACGTCAGCGCGGTACCCGCGACACCGGCCGAGTCACCGACGCTGACCGACACCGCCGTCTGCGGAGCGCTGGCCGGCGTGATCACGACAGCGGGCCAGGTCGGCCAGCCGGTCCTCGTGCGGGTGACCGGACCGTCCGACTGCCCGTGAGAAGCCGGGCCGTAAGGAACAAGGGGGAGCACATGTCCGGAAACACGTTCACCCGGCGGGCGGCGCTGGTCGGCGGGGCCGCCACGCTCGGGGTGCCACTACTGGCCGGCGCGCGGCCGGCGCAGGCCGGCACCTGGGGGCGGATCGCCAACGGCTCGCACGTCAACCGTCGGGTCTACACAGGACTCTTCTTCGGCGGACCGCACAACCCGAACTCGGTGCCGCTGTTCACCCGGCACCCCCTCGACCCGGACCGGTTGGACTGGACGAGCACGGCCGACATCCGGTTCGCCCTGCAGCGGCTGGTCGGCGTCGGGCTGAACACGGTCACGCTGTCCTACTTCGGGCACGAGGGGGACACCGACGCCTTCGCCCCGACCTGGCTGTTCTCCCGGACCCGGTGGCCGCACGAGAACGTTCCCGGCACCTACACCGAAGCCGAACAGATCGCCCGGGTCCGCGAGCTGTTCGCCGTGGCGAGGGAGGTCGGCCTGCTGGTTGCCCCGTTGCTCGAGGTGACGCCGAACAACCGGTTCTTCGAGTACTTCCCGACGAACCTCGACGTGCTGCTCGACCGCGCCGGGTGGCTGCTCAAGCACTTCGGTGACGAGCCCAACTTCCTGCGGGTCTTCGACCGGACCGGCAAGGCCCGCCACGTACTGGGGCAGATCGAGGCGATCCACCTCGGGCAGGTGGACCCGGTGGACTTCGCGGCCGGGTTCGACACCGCGGCCCGGCTGCTGCACCAGCGCAGCGGCCACCTGCCGGGCTGGTGGCTCGACCCCACACCGCTTCCTCCGTTCGGCTCACATGCCGGCCCGGACCCGGCGGCCCTGCGCACGACGTCGAGCGTACTGGGCATCAACCCGTTCAACATCACCTCCCAGAGCCCGGGCGCGGCGGAACCGGAGGAGCAGATCACCCCGGACGAGCGGATGGCCTACGCCCGGCAGATCACCCGGACCTGGGCGGCCTCCGGCATTCCCTACCTCGCGCCGCTGCTGCCGGGGTACGACGCCCGCATCGTCTTCCCGCACCTGGGGAGCTACGGGTTCACCACCGACTGGCTGCGCCAGCAGCGGGACCTCGCGGTGAACAGCGGCAACGCCGGCGTCTCGTTCACCACGCTGAACGGCTTCACCGAGGGATACGTCGTCTATCCCACCGAGGAGAACGGCGACACCATCACACGCTGGGCCGCCGAGGCCGTCGACGCCCACCGCGCCCACTGGATCTGAGCCGAGGATTCCGACCGGTCGAAACCACGTTCCTCCGTACGGCCGTGTATTTCGCAGCATTGGGCGGGGAATTCGAAACCACTGCAACGGCACCGCGCCCGGCAGCGACACCCTCCTCAATACGCGGGGGAGCACGCTGTTTCCGGAGGGCTCATGAAAAAGGTTTCGTCACGCGCGCTGACGTTGGCGATCTCCCTGGTCGCCCTGCAGGGCGCGGCGCCGGTCGGATCGCCGGCGGCCGAGCAGCGGGCTCCCGGGGCGTGCGGTGCCGCCATCGGTGTGCCCTCGGCACCCGCCGACGCCACGACGGTGATGCCGGGTACCGACCTGTCGACGGCCACCCGGAACAGCCCGCCGGGCACGACGTTCTGGCTCGGCCCCGGCACCCACACGCTGGTGGCCGACCAGTTCGGGCAGGTGATACCGAAGGACGGCAACGTCTATCTCGGCGCACCGGGCGCGGTGCTGGACGGGCGCGGGATCAACCGGGCGGCGTTCACCCAACAGGCCTCGGGAGTGGTGATCAGCGGCCTGACCATCCGCGGCTTCGTCGCGTCGCTGAACCAGGGGGTGGTCAACCACGACTCGGCGCCCGGCTGGGTGATCGAGGGCAACGTCATCGAGGACAACGACGGCGCCGGGATGATGGCCGGGAACGGTCAGCGGATCCTGCGGAACTGCCTGCGAAACAACGGCCAGTACGGCATCAACGCCTACCGCAACGGCGGGATCTCCGACCTCGTCGTCGAGGGCAACGAGATCACCGGCAACAACACCGACGACTGGGAGGCCCAGGTACCGGGTTGCGGCTGCACCGGAGGTGCGAAGTTCTGGGCGGTGGACGGCGCGGACATCCGCGACAACTGGGTGCACCACAACCGCGGCGCCGGGCTCTGGGCCGACACCAACAACAACGACTTCGTCATCGAGGGCAACCTGATCGAGGACAACGACGCCGAGGGCCTGTTCTACGAGCTCTCCTACAACCTCGTCCTGAGCGGGAACACCTTCCGCCGCAACATGTTGCCGCAGGGCCGGCGCCGAGCCGAGCTGGGCGACAACTTCCCGGTCGCCGCCGTCTACATCAGCGAGTCCGGCGGCGAGCCGCGAATTCCCGCGCGGACCAACCTGATCGACATCAGCGGCAACATGTTCTCCGACAACTGGTCGGCCATCACGCTGTGGGAGAACGCGGACCGGTTCTGCAACAGCCCGGCCAACACCTCGGGGCTGTCCTGCACGCCCATGGTGCCGCAGGTCTCGTCCTGCGCCCAGCCCGGAATCGCCTCGCCGCCGCTGCTGGGCGACTGCCGGTGGAAGACCCAGCGGGTGCACGTACACGGGAACACCTTCGAGTTCGACTCGCAGACGCCGGGGTGCCTGTCGCTGTGCGGGCGGATGGCCGTGCTGTCGAACTACGGCACCTTCCCCGACTGGTCCCCGTACAAGGCCTGGACGGTCTCCGACGCGATCACCTTCCAGCAGGACAACCGGTGGTACGACAACCTGTACTACGGCCCGTGGACGTTCGTCGCCCACAACGCCGGGCGCGGACTGTCCCCCGAGGCATGGCAGGCGGCACCGTACAACCAGGACACCTGCAGCACCTTCGGCGACTCCGGCGGCTGCGGGTAGGCGCACCTCTACGGGGTGACGCGGCTGGGCCCTGGCCCACCGCCGAGGTTCTCCGGTTGTGGCCGGGCGAGGACGATGCCGACGTTCCCGCCCACGCGCAGGGCCAGTGTCCGGGTGGGTTCCACGGTGAAGCCAGCGGCGACAATGCGCTCCGCCACCGCGTCACCCACGTTGTCGCGCAGCTGTTCACGCATCCGACCGCGCATCCCGTGGCCGTGTCCCCGGGAGTGCTCCTCGACCACCGCGTCGGCGAGAACCAGCATCCCGTCCGCTCGCAGCACCCGGCGAACCTCGGCGAGCAGCGAGTCCTTGGCCGGGCCGTCCAGGTGGTGCAGCATCAGGCTGGAGAGGACCCGGTCGAACGAGCCGTCCGGGTAGGGCAGCTCCTGGGCGAACCCGCGGTCGAACCGGACCCGCAGACCGGCCCGCCGCGCCTTGCGAGCGGCGCGCGCCAGCGCCTTCGGGTCCGGGTCCAGCCCGACGAGGTCCACGTTCGGGTACCGCCTGCCGGTCGCCCGCAGCAGGTTCCCCGTGCCGCAGCCGACGTCCAGCACCCGCTGCCCCTCCCGCGGTCCGGCCAGCGTGATCATCTGCTGGTGGATCGGGCCGAGCCCGAACACGTGGTGCACGACGTCGTAGAGCGGAAGCAGGAAGTGCTTGCCCAGGCCGGGGATGTACTCCCGCTCGGTGTTCGGCTGAGACGTTCTTTCGGTCATACGGACATCCTGTCGACGCGTGGAGCGGCGGAGCCATACCGATTGTCGGGTTTCATGGGACGATCTGACGGTGCGGACCGTTCGAACGGCGCCTGGTCGGGACCGACCGGCCACCTACTCGATGCTGCCCTCGCCCGGCGAGCTGCCGGTGGGGACCTGGCGGCTGGAGCACGGCTGGACGGCCTCGTTCGAGGAGCACACCCACGACTTCCCCGGCCTGGCGTACTTCCAGACCTCCGGCGGGCAGCTGCACACCGGGCGGCGCACGTTCCCGATCGAGGCCGGCGACCTGTTCGTGATCGCTCCTGGCGACGTCGTGGGCCGCTTCCAGGCCTCGGACCTGGCCGACAACCAGGGCTGGGGCGTGTTCTTCACCGCCGACGCGCTCGGCCCGGACGTCCCCGGGGCCCACCTGGCCTGGCGCACCCACCCGCTGCTGTTCCCGTTCGTCCGCGGCGGCGCGATCGGGGCGCTGCGGCTGCGCGTGCCCGAGCCGGACCGGGCCGGATGGGCCACCCGGATCCAGACCCTGCGCGAGGAGCTGACCGAACGCAGGGACGGCTACCGGGAGGCCGCGCTCGCCCACCTCGTGCTGTTGCTGGTCGGGGTGTCCCGGCTGGCCGCCGACGTGGTGGACGACCTGCGCGAGAACCGGGAACCGCTGCTCGCCGAGGTGTTCGAGGTGATCGAGCGGCGCTACGCGCGACCACTGTCGCTGCGCGACGTCGCCGCCGCGGTCAACATCTCACCCGGCCACCTGACCTCGACCGTGCGCCGGCAGACCGGGCGCACGGTCCAGCAGTGGATCACGGAGCGCCGGATGGTCCAGGCCAGACGGCTGCTCGCCGCGACCGACCTGCCCATCGGCGAAGTCGGCCGGCGGGTGGGCTTCCCGGACCCCGGCTACTTCGCCCGCGCGTTCGGCAGGACACACGGCATGAGCCCCGCCCGCTGGCGGCAGGCCGGCTCCGACCCGAAGGCACGCTGAGGCGGAGGAGATCATGGTGCCGCGGTCTGGGCGTAGGCTCGCCGCCGGCGCCGAACGGCCGCCCTACGCACGGAAGCGGGAGCTGACCGCGATCATGACCATGCCGATGCCCGACACCCCACTCGCCCGGCTCGCCGCCGAGGAGCGGGCCGCATGAGGGTCACCTTCGACAGCGACGGCGTCGAGCTGGTCGGGGAGCTGCGAGTGCCGGCAGGCGGGCAGCGCTCTCCCGCGGTCGCGCTGACCGGCCCGTTCACCGGCGTCAAGGAGCAGGTCGTCGGCGGGTACGCCGAACGGCTGACCGCCGCCGGGTTGGTCACGCTCGCGTTCGACCACCGCGGCTTCGGGGAGAGCGGAGGCCGCCGCCAGCACGAGGACAGCCAGGGCAAACTCGCCGACCTGCGGGCCGCGATCGGTCTGCTGGCCGGCCGCCCGGAGGTCGACCCGGCGCGGCTGGGCCTGGTCGGGGTCTGCCTCGGCGGCGGCTACGCGATGCGTGCCGCCGCGACCGACGCCCGGGTGCGCGCGGTCGCCGGGATCGCCGGTGCCTACAACAGCCCGGTGCAATTCGCCGAGGGGATGGGGATCGACAGCTACCGGGCCGCCCTCGGCGGCATGCTCGACCGCTACGACGAGCTGCTGCCGGCGGTGTCGGCCGACGGCGAGGCGGCGATGCCGGGCGAGGAGCCCTACGCCTACTACGGCACGGACCGCTCGGCCTCCCCGCACTGGCGCAACGAGGTGACCCGCGGCTCGCTGCACGCGTTGATGACCTTCGACGCCCTCGGCGCGGCCGAGCTGCTCGCCGCGACACCGCTACTGGTCGTCCACGGGGTCGAGGACGCCTACTGCGCGCCGAACCTCGCTCGCGAGCTGTACGAGCGGACTCCCGGCATGAAGGAGATCCGCTGGCTGGACACGAAGGTCCACATCGACCTCTACGACGCCGAGCCGTACGTCGGCGAGGCGGTCGACGCGACGGCGGACTTCCTGCACCGGCACCTCTGACGGACCCGGGACCGGCGACCGGGCGGCTCCTATGATCGGCGGGTGCGCAGACGAACGCCCGATGTGCCCTACGCGGCCGGGGTCGTGCTCGCCGGCGGGTCGGGGACCAGGATGGGCGCCGGGATGAACAAGGCGTACCTGCCGCTGGCCGGCCGGCGGCTGGCGTCGTGGTCGCTGCTGACGTTCGGCCAGGTGCCGGAGGTCGGGGTGCTGGTGCTGGTCGCGCGGCCCGAGGACGCCGAGCACCTCGACCTGGTGCTCTCCAGCGACCTGCCCGGCACACAGGTCGAGCTCGTCCACGGCGGCGACACCCGGCAGGACTCCGAGCTGGCGGCGCTGCGCCACCTTTCCGACCGGGTCGACGACGGCACGATCGACGTGATCCTCCTGCACGACGCAGCCCGCCCGCTGGTCAGGCCTGCTCTGGTCACGGAGGTGGTCGAGGCGGCCCGCGAGCACGGCGGAGCCGTCCCCGGTCTCCCGGCCGAGGACCTCGTCACGGGCGCGGGCACGACGGTCAGCGGCGCGCCGCTGGAGGGCGCCGTGCGGGCCCAGACCCCACAGGGCTTTCGCGCCGCCGCGTTGGTCGACGCGTACGAGCAGGCCGCCCGCGAGGGGTTCCTCGGCACCGACACGGCCTCGTGCATGGAGCGGTACTCCTCGCTGCCGGTCCGCTGGGTGCGCGGCGACGAGCACAACTTCAAGATCACCTATCCGCACGACCTGACGGTCGCTGAGCGCCTCCTCGACACCTCCGTGGTGCGGCAGCCCTGGTAGGGCGTCCGCGGCCGGCTCAGGTGTCCCGGAGGTGGGCCAGGGTGGTGATCATGCGGTCGGCGATGTCCGGCGGCCACGGGTAGGCCACGGTCACCGCTCGCTGGTGGGCCAGGCCGTGCAGACCCAGCCAGAGCGCGACGGCGTCCGCGTGCGGGTCGGTGCCGCCGGCGTGCCCGGCGGTGACGCACTCGCCCAGCGCGTCGGTGAGCAGCCGGATGCAGGTGTCGCCGAGGCTCGCCACGTCGCTCCTGGTCACCGAGGTGCCCTGCAGGGCGGGCATCCAGACGCCGCCGAACATGGTCCGATACCGCTGCGGGTGGTCCTGGGCGAACCGCAGGTAGGCGTGGCAGACGGCGAACAGCCGCCGGCGCGGGTCGTCGTCAGCGGCGTCCAGGGCCGTCCGTAGCTGTGCCTCCAGCTGAGCGAAGGCCTGCTGGACGACGGCCAGCATGATGGCGGGCTGGTCCGGGAAGTGCCGGTAGATCGAGGGGGCGGCGATGCCGACCCGGCGGGCGACCGAGCGCAGGGTGATCGCGCCTTCGTCCCCGTTCTCGTCGAGCAGCTCCACGGCCGCGGCCACGATCTCCTCACGCAGCCTGCCGCCCTCCCCCCGGCGGTTGCGGGGGCGTGCGGGCGGCGCGGCGGGCTCGTTCACCATGCCGTGAGCTTACATGCGAAAACTTATCTGCGTTAGCTCTTGCGCTCCTTATGCTAACGGTCGTAAGTTTACTTCTGTAAGCCAGAAGCGATCGAAACACGGAGTAGGCCATGAACAGCACTGTTGGCACCCGCACGACGGAGGTCGTGCTGCCGGGCATCGTCGAGCCGAGCGGGCTGCAGATCCGTGAGCGCGACCTCCCGGCCCCCGCCACCGGTCAGGTGACGCTGCGGATGGACGCCACCGGGGTGTCGTTCGCCGAGCAGCAGATGCGCCGCGGCAAGTACTACGACCAGCCGACGTTCCCCTTCGTGCCCGGCTACGACGTGGTCGGCACGGTGACGGCGGTCGGCCCGGGCGTGGACACCGCGATGGTCGGGCGCCGGTTCGCCGCGGTCACCAAGATCGGCGGCTGGGCCAGCCACCTGCTGCTCGACGCCGCGGACCTGGTGGCAGTTCCGGAAGGCGTGTCGGCGGCCGCGGCCGAGACCATCGGGGTCAACGGGATCACGGCCTGGCAGATGCTGCACCGCACCGCCCGGGTACCCGCCGGCGCGACGATCGTCGTGCTCGGCGCCAACGGCGGAGTCGGCTCCACGCTCGTCCAACTCGCCCGGCACGCCGGCATCACCGTCATCGGCACGGCGTCACCGCGCCACCACGACGCCGTGCGGGAGCTGGGTGCCGTCCCCGTCGACTACCGCGACCCTGGCATGTACCAACGGATCCGCGAACTGGCGCCGGACGGGGTGTACGCGGTGTTCGACCACGTCGGCGGGGCGGGGCTCGCCGAGTCGTGGCGCCTGCTGCACCGGGGTGGGGTGTTGGTGTCCTACGGAACCGCCGCGACCAAGGACGAGGACGGGAACTCGCGGCTGCCGGTGCTGAGGTCGTTCGCCCTCCTGGCGTTGTGGAACTACCTGCCGAACGGGAAGCGCGCGCACTTCTACAACTTCTGGGCGGGCAGGCGCCGCCTGGACGCCTTCCAGCATCGCCTGCGGGAGGACCTCACGACCGTGCTGCGACTCCTGTCCGAGGGTGTGCTCACCCCGCAGATCGCAGCCGAGCTCCCCCTCGCCGACGCCGCGAAGGCGTTGGCACTGGCCGAGTCCCGCACCGTCGCGGGCAAGGTCGTCATCGTTCCGTAGTCCACTTGCAACAAACGCCGGAGACACCACCATGACCACGATCGCGCTCCCCGCAACCAGCTCGCCCGCCCGCGCCGGTGAGGTCGACAACCGCGCCGCCTATCTCGGCTTCGGGTCCGCCTACGTGCTCGGGCACGGCTCGACAGCCCTGTCCCAGAGTTCGCTGCTCGCACTGCCCGGCTGGCTGCCGCCGACGCTGCTCGTCGCCGGTCTGGCCGCCGGCACCGTCTTCGCGACCCTCGCAGCCGCCCGCGCCCAACGCGGTGCCGACAAGGCGGGCCGGCTCTCCGCCAACCTACTCGGCCTGGCCTGGGTCAGCGCGTTCGCCGCGCTGTTCCTCGCGATCACCGGACTCAGCTCCACAATGGACAACCCGGAGCTGTCGACCGTGCTCTGGCCGGCCGGTTCCGGCCTCGTCGTCGGCCTGCTCTACCTCGCCGAGGGCACCGTGCGGCGCAACCTGCTGCACTACGGCCTCGGCACGTGGCTCGCCCTGGTCTCCGCGGCCGCGCTGTCGCTCGGCACCCCCGGCCTGTTCTGGCTGTTGACCGCCGCGGGCGGGGGCGGCTACGCGGTGGCTGTGGTCCTCGAGCACCGCCGCCTGAGCCGGATCGGTCTCAGAAGCTGAGGAAGAAGTTGGTGACCCCGGGGCCGGTCCAGCTGGGCCAGGTGTGCCCGCCGGTGTGCTGGCACCAGAGCACCGGCACGACGGCACCCGGGTAGCGGACACACGGTGCGGGAGCGGTGGGCGTCGGCGCCGCTCCCGTGTTGCCGTTGCGGGCGAGCCAGTAGTCCCGGGTGAACTGGCCGGAGCGCAGCGGCACGACGGTGTCGGCGGCGCCGTGCACGATCATGGCCGCCGGGCCCCGGGTCGTCGTCCCGGTGCAGCGGGAGCCCTGGGGGCCGCCGCCGGCGACCGGCGCGATGGCGCGCAGCATGCCCGGACGCAGGCAGGCCAGGGCGTTGACCATGAAGGCCCCGTTGCTCTTGCCGGTCGCGAACACCCGGGTGCTGTCGACACAGTGCTTGTTGCGGAGATCGGCCAGGAGGGCGTCGAAGTAGGGCAGGTCGACGCCGGCGGGGTCGACGTTCCACCCGACGCCGCCGGCCTCCGGCCAGTACGGCGCCTGCGCGTAGACGTAGATCGCCGGGCGCTGGCCGCCCAGCCCCATGTACCGCTGGGCGTTCTGCGCGGTGTCGCTGCCGCCGTGCAGGGCCATGATCACCGGCGTCGGCGTACCGGCGACGACACCGGTCGGCACCACGAGCAGGTAGCTGCGGCTGGCGGCGCCCACCGCGATCGTCTGGGTCGTGCTTCCCGGAGTGACCGTCCGCCCGCAGCCGGGGGCGGTGGTCGCGGTGCTGGCCTGGGCCACCGGGGAGACCGCGATGAGGGCGGCCAAGCAGAGCAGGGACACAACGAGGCGACGTGGCATGGCAAACCGGTCGGCACCGCACCGACGCGCCTGACCACATGCGACGAACGTCACTCGGGCCGCGGACGTTGCCCGGCGAGCCGGGAGGCGGGAACGGCCTAGGGAGTGACGAGCCCGGTCCGGAAAGCGATCACGACCAACTGTGCGCGGTCGCGGGCGCCGAGCTTCACCATGGCACGGCTGACATGGGTGCGGGCGGTGGCCGGGCTGAGGAACAGCTCCGCGCCGATCTCGGCGTTGCTCATGCCCTTCCCCACCAGGGCCAGCACCTCGCGCTCCCGCTGGGTGAGGACCGCGAGGCGCTGCTCGGCGGCCTTGTCGGCCGCCCGTCGCGCGGTGAACTGGCCGATGAGCCGGCGGGTGACGCGCGGGGCGAGCAGGGCCTCGCCGGCCGCGACGACGCGGATGGCGTGCAGGAGCTCGGCCGGGCCGGCGTCCTTGAGCAGGAAGCCGCTCGCGCCAGCCGCCAGCGCCTCGAAGACGTAGGCGTCGGTGTCGTAGGTGGTGAGGATGAGGACGCGGACCTGGTCGAGCCCGTTGGTCGCGGCGATCCGCCTGGTGGCCTCGATGCCGTCCAGCCTCGGCATGCGGATGTCCATCAGCACGACGTCCGGGCGGGTCGTGCGGGCCAGCTCCACGGCCTCGGCGCCGGTGGTCGCCTCCCCCACCACGACGAGGTCGTCCTCGGTGTCGAGCAGCAGCCGGAAACCCGACCGCACCAGCTGTTCGTCGTCGGCGAGCAGCACCCGGATCATCCGCTCACCGTCCCGATCGGAGCCAACGGCAGCCGTGCGGTGACGGCGAAGCCGCCGTCCGGAAGCGGCCCGGCGTCGAGCTCGCCACCCAGGAGCTGGCACCGTTCACGCATTCCGAGGATGCCCCGGCCAGCGGGCCCGGTCTCCACGCGGGTGCCCGATCGCCGGCCCTCGTCCCGGACCCGGACCTCCGCGGTGTCCGCCCCGAAGTCCAGCTCGACGCGCACGCGGGTCGGTCCGACGTGGCGGATCACGTTGGTGATCGATTCCTGCAGGATCCGGTACACGGCGCTGCCCACCGCGCCGGGAACCGGGTGCGGTGGGCTGGTGGTCACGAGGTCGACCTCGAGCCCGGCCTCTCGGGCCTGGGCGGTGAGCTCGTCGAGCTGCCCGAGGCCGGGGTACGGGGCGGTCTGGTCGCCGTCGTCGCCGTCCTCGCGGAGAACACCGAGGATGGCCCGCATCTCCCGCAGCGCGTGGGAGCTGGTCCGCTCGATGGCCTCGAGGGTCTCGCGCGCCCGGTCGGGTCGCTTGTCGAGCACGTGCGCGGTGACGCCGGACTGGACATTGATGATCGCGATGGCGTGCGCGACGGTGTCGTGGACCTCGCGCGCGATCCGCAGCCGTTCCTCGTCGACCCGCGCCCGGGCCTCCTCCTCGCGGCTCCGCTCCGCCAGCTCCGCCCGGGCCAGAGCCTCCGCGGCCACGACCCTCCTCGACCGCACGCTCTCGCCGAGGGCGGCGCTCATGACGGAGGCACCGATCCGGAAGAACACCCAGCCGATCGCCGCCGGCGGCTCGACGTCGGCGGCGGCGACCAGCCAGCACGCCGCCAGGACCGCGATCCCGGCACCGGCCGTCACCAGCGAACGGCGTCCGTCGCCGAGGGCGGTGAGCGTGTAGGTCGCCACGAACAGCCCGAGCCAGCCGGGTCCGTCCGGAAAGCCGAGCAGGTAGTAGGCCAGGCTCGCGAGCGCGGTCACGGCGAACACCGCCACCGGCCGGCGGCGCCGCACGACCAGGGCCAGTCCGCTGAGGACCAGCAGGGCATAGCCCAGCTGCCCGAGGTCGGACAGGTGGCGCGCCGCCGGTTCCGGCGCCCCCGCGTTGCGCACGACGGTGCCCTGGACCTGCATCACCGTGACGAACAGCGCAAGCAGCACGTCCTGCGCCCGTGCGGGCAGGTAGAACACCGTCAGGCGGTCCTGCATGGCGCGATCATAGGGTTCCCGCCCGCCCGGACGCCTACGTCGAGGAGCGCGGTCCGCGGCGGGCCGGCTACGTCGAGACGCGTATCCGGTCCCGCTCGTCGGGCGAGGACGGGCGACCGCGCCGGTGCCTAGGTTTCCGGTACCTGTCACCCGTCGAAGGAGTCACGATGTCCCTCCCGCACCTGCTCTCCGCACCTGTCTCCATCACCGTCGCCGCCGGCTACGAGCTCGGCCACGGGCGGCTCGTGCCCACGGTGGCCCTCGTGGTCGGGCTGGCCGGCGTGGTCCTCGGGGTGCTCGCGGTTCGCTCCGCCCGCCGCGACGGCGCCGTCGGCGCGCTGGTCGCGGGGCTGGTCGGCGTGGTCGTCGGCGGGCTGCACGGGGTCAACGCGGCCGGAGGCCTCGGTACCGGCAACGGCCTGGCCGGCGCCGTCATGGCCGTGGTGCTGGGGCTCGTCGGACTGGTCCTCGGCGGGATCGGCCTGGCCCGCTCCCGCCTCACCCGCGAGCGTTGACCGGCGACGACCAGGTCGACGGCCTCCATCGGGACACCGCTGTTCGTATCATGTCGCGATGGACGGGCTCAGCGACGACGAGGGCGCGATCGTGGCCGTGGTGCGGGAGTTCGTGGACCGCGAGGTGCGGCCGGTGGTGCGGGAGCTGGAGCACGCCGACACCTACCCCGAGCGGCTCGTCGAGCAGATGATGGGCATGGGCGTCTTCGGGCTGGCGATCCCCGAGCCGTGGGGCGAGAACCGGGTGTCCGCGCAGTGCTACGCCGCGGTGACCGAGGAGCTGGCCCGCGGCTGGATGAGCCTCGCCGGGGCGATGGGTGGGCACACCGTTGTCGCCAAGCTCCTGGTGGACTACGGCACGCCGGAACAGCGGGACACCTACCTCCCCCGGATGGCCACCGGCGAGGTCCGGGCGACGATGGCGTTGACCGAGCCGAGCGGCGGGTCGGACCTGCAGGCCCTGCGCACCACGGCCCGCCGGGAGGGCGACGAGTACGTCGTGGACGGGTCCAAGACGTGGATCACCAACGCCCGCCGGTCGCAGCTGGTCGCGCTGCTGTGCAAGACCGACCCTGCCGCGACGCCGGCGCACCGGGGCATCAGCATCCTGCTGGTGGAGAAGGGCCCCGGCTTCCACGTCTCGCGCGATCTGCCGAAGCTGGGCTACAAGGGCGTCGAGAGCTGCGAGCTGACCTTCGACGACGTGCGCGTACCGGTCACCGCGCTGCTGGGCGGAGAGGAGGGACAGGGGTTCGCGCAGATGATGCGCGGACTGGAGATCGGCCGCATCCAGGTGGCCAGCCGGGCACTCGGCGTCGGCCGCGCGGCGCTGGAGGACGCGCTCCGCTACGCGCAGGAACGGGAGAGCTTCGGCAAGCCGATCTGGCAGCACCAGTCGGTCGGCAACTACCTCGCCGACATGGCCACCTCGCTCGAGGCCGCCCGCCAGCTGGTGCACCACGCCGCTCGCCGCTACGACTCGGGGGACCGCGCCGACCTGGAGGCGGGCATGGCCAAGCTGTTCGCCTCGGAGACGGCGATGCAGATCGCGCTGAACGCGATGCGCATCCACGGCGGGTACGGCTACTCCACCGAGTTCGACGTGGAGCGGTACTTCCGGGACGCACCGCTGATGATCGTGGGCGAGGGCACCAACGAGATCCAGCGCACGGTCATCGCCCGCCAGCTGGTGAAGCGGTATCGCCTCCCGTCCTGAGGTCCGCTCCGGAAGAATGTCCACACGTGACCGACGTCAGCGAGCGCACCGAGCTGCTGCTGCCCGAGCCCGCCCACGCGCTTGGCGCGCTCCTGGATGTCCCGGTCCCGGACCTCGAGCGCGGTGAGGGGCTGCCGCTGCTGTGGCACTGGCTCTACCTGCTCGACCGTCCGGCCCAGGCCGACCTGGGACCGGACGGCCATCCCGTCCGCAACACGGTCGCCGCCCCGCCGGGTCCGGGTCGGCGGCGGATGTGGGCCGGGGGCCGGGTCCGCACGCTGGGGCCGCTGCGGTGTGGGGAGCCGGCGACCCGGCGCTCGACCGTCCGGTCCGTGCGCGACACCGAGGGGCGTTCGGGGCCGTTGACCTTCCTCGTGGTCGGGCACCAGCTCGAGCAGTCGGGCCGGGTCGTGGTCGACGAGGAACAGGACATCGTCTACCGGGATGCCGCGAGCCCCGCACCGGTCGCGCCGGACGGCGGGGAGCCGGTGCCGCCGACCGAGGACGAGTGGTCGATCGACGTGTCGCCGACGCTGCTGTTCCGGTTCTCGGCGCTGACCTACAACGGGCACCGCATCCACTACGACCGCGACTACGCCCGGGACGTCGAGGGCTACCCGGGGCTGCTCACCCACGGTCCGTTGCAGGCCCTCGCGATGGCCGAGGCCGCCCGTGCTCGCGGCCTCACCGGGAACCTGGCCTTCGAGTACCGGCTCGTCGCGCCGCTGTTCGACCACCAGGGTCTGGTCGCCCGGGCCGACCCCGGCCCGGAGACGACGACCACCGCCGTCCGGGACCTCCACGGCCGCCGGACCGCGACGGGCACCGTGGCGAGCTGACGACTCGGATCCCGCGCCGGGCGAATCCCAGGTGTTCCTGCCCAGTGGTCGTCTCGTCGACGCTTCGTCGTGGCAGCCCGGTCACCGCGGTCAACCGCCAACCGGCAGGGTGGCGGAACGTCCCGCTGCCGACATCACCAGCTGTCGGGCCAGATCGACGATGGGCCGGATCGTGGTGTCGTAGTTGCTGAGGACGACCACCGTCCACCCGGTCTCGGGGAACACGTCCAGGTTGGTCGCCCGGCCGGGACCGCCGCCGGAGTGACCGACGATGCGGTGCTCCCCGGCCACCGTCTCGACGTGGCCGTACCCGTAGAACTCGCGCTGCCCCGCCGGAGCGGGTCGGTCGGCCGGGCTCAGGGCGTGCTTCCCGCCGGTGACGACCCGGGTGTACGCGGGGCCGAGCAAACCGTTGGTGTGCAGCGCGTGCGCGAAGCGAAGCAGGTCCCGGGCCGAGCAGAACGCGCCGTGGGACGGGGCCCCGATGTAGGGCAGCGACGGGGCCATGTCGACCCGCTCGCCGTTCGGCTGGGTCGCGTAGGGATGGGCCACACCGGTGGCGGCGAGGACCTGCGGACGGGTGTGGAACTCGGTGTGGGTGAGGCCGGCGGGGGCGAACACGTGCTGCCGCACGTAGTCGTAGTAGGACAGACCGGACACCGCGGCGACGACCGCGCCCAGGAGGAAGTAGCCGTCGTTGCCGTAGCCGAACGCGGTGCCGGGGGTGAACCGCAGGGGGAGCGTGCGCAGGTACGCCAGCATCCCCTGCCACACCTCCTCCTCGCTTCCCCACTCCGCCTCGCCGGGAGGACGCTGGGTGGTGAGGGCGGACCGTCCCGCTCCGGCGGTGTGGGTCGCCAGCTGGTGCAGCGTGACCGCCGCGACGTCACTCGGGAAACCGTCGAGGAAGGCGCCCAGCGGCTCGTGGAACGCCAACGCGCCCTGCTCGGCGAGGTGGGTGAGCGCCACGCCGGTGAACGACTTCGTCATCGACGCGAGGTCGACGCCGGTGTCCGCCGTGTTGGGGATGCCGGCGGCCTTGTCGGCCAGGCCGTGGGACCGGGTGAGCACGGGGCGGCCGCGATGGGCGACCAGGACGGTGCCGGAGAACTGGTCGGCCGCCGCGCGTTCGGCGACGAAGAGGTCGAGGCGGCCGCCGGGCAGGAGGTCCCGCGGGAGGCGGTCGCGTCCCCCGGCGCGGGCGATGCCGCCGGTCGTCGTCGCCAGCCCGGTCGCACCCAGGAGAGCCAGTATCGATCGTCTTCTGTGGACTGTCTGCACGGGTCTCTCCTCAGCCGGCCAGGGTCTCGTAGACGGCGGTGACGATCTCGCCCTGAGCGGTGCCGGCGCGTTGCTGTACCAGCATGGCCTCGGTGTGCGAGGTCACTGGCTGGTTCATGAACTCGGCGAAGACGACCAGGGTCCCGTCCGGCAGCACGAGGTAACCGGTCATGGCCTTGTGCACACGCGTCCGCGAGACGCCTGTACCGGTCTTGGCGAACACCCGGCCGGCCGCGGGTGAGTCGGGCACGACGTCGGCCAGCGTCCCGTCCCGGCCCAGGATCGGCAGCGCCTCCCGGTAGGCGGTAAAGTACGGCTGCCGTGCCAGGTGGCTCAGGAAGCCGACGAAGAAGTCCGGCGTGTGCCCGCCGTTGGCCGGATCGTCCGGGTCGAGGCCGGCTTGCTCGATCAACGCACGCTGGTACCGCTCCCCCGTCGCCTCGGCGGTGACCGGGTCCGCGCCGGCGATCGCCCCGACCAGGTAGGGGAAGTAGACCGTGTGCACGTTCGAGCTGAGCTTGAGCATCACCTTCACCTGGTCGGCGAGCGGCGGCGAGACGTGCTCGGCGACGCGAACCCGATGCGCGACGTCCGATGTGGACGATCTGTTGGCGACCTCGATCCCCTCCTCGTGCAGGGTCTTGGCGAAGGCGACCTCGGCGAAGCGGACCGGGTCCGGGACGTAGTACGGAAGGAGGACCGGGGTGGCGCCGACCGCCACCTCACCGCTGAGCCGCACCGTGTGCGTGCCGTCCGGGCCGGGTGTCGGCGGGCCGAACGCCGGAGACCGGGTGGGCGTCGTGACCGTCACGACCTCGTTGACGACGCGCACGTAGGCCGTCTCCGGCGACACCCGCGAGACCGCGGGGTCGCCGGGGCGGGCTCCCGGTGTCACGACCACGTCGACGATGTTGTCGTTGAGCATGATCGGGGACACCGGGATCGGGGTGAACCCGTTCGCGATCTCCTCGGTGCCCTGGCGGAACAGGGAGGCGTCGACGACCACCCTGCCCTCGACCCGCCGGATCCCGCGGCGGGCGGTCTGCCGGGCCAGGTGCCGGAGCTGCCGCAGCGGGTCTCCGGGCACCGGTTCGGTCGCGTTGCCGTAGGAGTGGTCCGGGTACGGCAGTGCGAGCGAGCCGTCCGGCCTGGTGCGCGGTCCCAGCAGCAGGTCACCGCCGGCCACCAGGACAAGGTGTCCGCGCAGGACACCGCGGATGACCGGGCCCGTGCGGTGGACCGTCGTGCGGAAGCGGTGCCCGGCGCCCAGCGCGGCGAAGGCCGAGCCGCCGATGAACACCTTCACCGTCGAGGCGGCGACGAACCGCTGCTCCGGGTTGACCGCATGGACCGGCTCGGCGCCGCCGAGCACCTGGAACCGCATGCCCCAGGAGGACTCGGCGAACTCCGGTCGAGTGGTGATCTCGGCGATCCTGGCCGCGAGGACGTCGTCACGGGTGGACGCCCGCGCGGTCGCGCCGGCCGGCAGCAGGCCTGCCGCGACGGCCGGAGCGGCGCCGATGAGGCCGAGCACGGTTCTGCGTGAGTGGCGTGTCATGGCCATCAGGAGTACCGACCGTCCGGTTGCGGCGTGGTGACAGCGGCGCCAGCCACCGACGTAACCGCGACGCAACCGCCGGCGGGGCACACTCGCGGGGGTGCGGGTGTTGGTGGTCGAGGACGACGTCGAGCTGGCCGAGGCCATCGCGGTCGGGCTGCGCCGTGAGCGGATGGCCGTGGACGTCGTGTTCGACGGCGTCAGCGGATTGGCGCACGCCCAGGTGCACGACTACGACGTGATCGTGCTCGACCGGGACCTGCCCGGGCGGCACGGCGACGAGGTGTGCGCACGGCTGGCCGCCGACCAGCGACGCGGCCGGGTGCTCATGCTGACCGCCGCGGCCACCATCGAGGACCGGGTCGACGGCCTGGGGCTCGGCGCTGACGACTACCTGCCGAAGCCGTTCGCGTTCGCCGAGCTGGTCGCCCGGCTCCGCGCGCTGTTCCGGCGGGCTCAGCCCGCCGTGCCTCCCGTGCTGGCACTCGCCGGACTGGTGCTCGACCCCGCCAGCGGGACCGCGACCCGCGACGGGCGGCCGCTCGACCTCGGCCCCAAGGAGTTCGGCGTACTCGAGCTGCTGCTCGCCGCGCGGGGACGGGTCGTTCCGGCCGAGGAGCTGCTGGAGCGGGTGTGGGACGAGATGACCGACCCGTTCACCACGGCGGTGAAGGTGACCGTCAGCAGGCTGCGCCGCAAGCTCGGTGAACCGCGGCTGATCGAGACGGTTCCACAGGCCGGCTACCGGATCGGCCCGTGAGCGCCCCTCGCCGCACCGTCCGCCTGCGACTGGCTCTGCTCTACAGCGGACTGTTCCTGGTGTCCGGGGTGGGCCTGCTGCTCGTCACCTACCTGCTGCTGGCGAGCGGGTTCCCCGTGGTCCAGCTCCGCACCGACGTCGACGGCGTCAGCCGGATCTGCGCTCGGCAGGACGGCACCGTCGCGCTGGGTGGCGAGTTCGCCGCATGCGCCGCGGACGCGAGGGCCCTCCTGGACGCCCAACGCGCCGAGACCATGCGCCGGTTCCTCCTGCAGGGCGGCATCGCGCTCGCGATCATGACCGTCGGGTCGGTCGGGTTGGGCTGGCTCGTGGCCGGACGCGTCCTGCGGCCGCTGCGGACGATCACCGCGACGACCCGCCGCATCTCGGCGAACGACCTGCACCAACGGCTCGCGATGACCGGCAGGCGGGACGAGCTGACCGAGCTGGGCGACACCGTGGACGGGCTGCTCGCCCGGTTGGAGAGCGCGTTCACCGCGCAGCGCCAGTTCGTCGCGAACGCCTCGCACGAGCTGCGCACCCCGCTCGCCCGGCAGCGGACCGTCCTCGAGGTGGCACTGGCCGACCCGACCCCGAGCGTGGCGGCGCTCCAGGCGGTCTGCCGGCGGGTGCTCGCGGCCGGGGAGCAGCAGGAGCGGCTGATCGAGGCCCTGCTCACCCTCGCCCGCAGCGAACGCGGCCTGGACCGGCGCGAGCCCGTCGACCTCCCGGCGATCGCGGCGGGCGCGGTCCGGGCACGCCAGGTGCCCGGCCGCCGGGTGCTCGTCCGGCTCGACGCCGCCACCGCACTCGGCGACACCCGCCTCATCGAGCGGATGGTGGTGAACCTCGTGGACAACGCGCTGCTGCACAACGTGGACGGCGGCACGGTCGAGGTGACCACCGGTGCCCGGGCGGGCGCCGCCGTGCTGGCCGTCGCCAACACCGGCCCGGTGGTCCCGCCGGAGCAGCTGGACCAGCTGTTCCACCCCTTCACCCGGCTCGCCGGTGAGCGCACCGGTGAGGGCCTCGGCCTCGGACTGCCGATCGTCGCGGCCGTCGTCACCGCCCACGGCGGGCGCCTGGACGCCCGGCCACAAGCCGGCGGCGGGCTCCGCGTGGAGGTCGAGCTGCCCGCAGGCTAAGGGATACCGGCCCGGCGTCAGCGGTGTTCGATCTTCAGGCCGCCTGTGGTCACCGCGCGGATGTGGGTGCTCGCCCAGCTGCTGGCGCCCGCCGTGACTCCGATGTGGACCTTCTGCGGTACCGAGTACGTGAACCAGCGACCGGTGTCGAGCAGGACCGGCGGGAGCAGCTGCGCGGGCTGCGGGATCACCACACTGAGTGAGTTTTCTCGCGCGTTCCCCTTATCGGGTTGGTCAAACCCCGGGCAGCACGAAAAGAAATACTCATCGTGTACCAAGCCATCGCCGTCTCCAGGCGCGAATCCCCCGATGTGATGACCCCCGATCGAGGGGAGGTGATGGGATGAGGGATCACACAGTGGTGCCGGCCGTACCGGTCGTGAGCGTTCGTCAGGTGCTCACGGTCGTCGGGTTCCTGTTCGGACTCGGATTGCTGGCACTGATCTCAGCAGGACAGGCGAGCGCGGACGAGGGCACAACGGACGGGGACGACGGCCTGGTGACAGGTCTGCTGTCGCCGGTGCGCGGTGCCGTGGCCCAGGCGGAGCCGGTGGTCGAGAAGGTCACCGGAGCCGCGGAGCCAGTGGCACGTTCGCTGGCCGAGACGGTCACGCCGGTCGTCGACCGGCTGGTCGAGCCGGTAGTCAACACCGTCGCGCCACTCACCAACGCCATCGCCCCGGCGGTGGCGCCAGTGGTCAACACCGTCGCACCGCTCACCAATGCCATCGCTCCCGCGGTGGCGCCGGTGGAGGAGGCTGTCACTCCGTCATCGGAGGTGGCGGTTCCGGTAGTGGAGCCGGTTGCGCCGGTCGTTCCGATGGTGGAGCCAGTCACGCCAGTGGTTCCGACGGTGGAGCCGACAGCGCCGGTGCCCAGCCGCACGGCCGTCACCGGGGAACCGGTGGACGACTGGGCGGCCGAGAACCGGGTACCGGTGGTGGAGAGCTGGTCGGCGACGACCTCGGCCGGGACCTCGGCCGAGACCTCCGCCGCGCCCGCGGTGCCCGGTGGCCCGGGTGAACGTCCGGGCGCTCCGCTCGGCTCGAACGCGGTGACGGGTGGTAGCGCCGCCGGTGGCCCCGGTGGCCACCACGGTGCCGACGGCGCCGCGACGGCATCCGGCTCGTCGGACGGTGTTCGGGGTCCGGGTGACCGGGCACCACCGCTCGGCGACGCCGCACTGTCCTGGCTGGCCTACGACGACCGGGACCATCCCAGCTGACGACCTTTCCCGACCCCATGCGACACGAATGGAACCGTGGAAAGGACTGAAGGCATGCACAAGGCAGTCAAGCGGGTGCTCGTCACCGCCGCGATGGCCGGCGGGTTCGTCCTGCTGGGTCACGCGACGGCGAGTGCCGACACCGGCTCGGACACCTCGTCCGGCCTGACCGGAGTCGTCAGCTCGGTCACCTCGGACCTGCTCGGCACGGGTGACACCGCCTCCGGGGCGACCGCCGGCAACGGCGGGAACACCGGCAACGGCGGCAACGCCACC
>NZ_MSIE01000072.1 GCF_001921205.1 Actinophytocola xanthii
GGCGTGCCGCGGCCGGTGCCGGCCCGGCCACCCGTCGGCTCGCGACGCTGGTCCTGCCGGCGGTGCTGGTCATGCTGGTCGCGCGGGTCGCGCGGGTCGCGCGGGTCGCGCGGGCGGTACGCGGGGTCCGCGGCCTCGGCACGGGCCTTGCGGCGCAACGCCTCCCGCCACGGCGGGAGCTCGTCCCTGGCCGACCCCCCGCGGCGAGGCGGTGGCTGCGGGGAACGCGGGACGTCCTCGGCACGGTTCGGGTGCAGCGGCGGCAGCCCCGCTCCCGGGCGGGGGCGGGGTGCGCGACGGCCGGGAACCGAGGGCCACCCGCGCTCGCGGCGCGGGCCCTCCGGCTGACCGGGAGACGGCATCAGCCCGCTCCCGGCGTCGTCCCGGCCCGCTCCGGTGGGTTCTCCGCGGAGGTCGACGGCTTCGCGGCGGGCGTCGGCTCACCCACGACGACGACGCGGCCGTCGGGTCGGACGACGAGCCGGGCCGGGTCGCCGGCGGGCACCATGCCCATCTCCTTGGCCCGCTCGGCGAGGACCGAGGCGGACTCCGCCCTGGTCACCTCGCGCTGGAGCTCGGCGGCCTGCTCGGCGAGCTCGCCGGCCGTCCGCTTGGCCTCGTCGAGCCGGTAGGAGTCGGCGACGGCCTGGGTCGAGAGCCAGAGCGTGGTCGCGACCCCCACGGTCAGCAACGCGATGATCAGGACGACGAACGAGGCGCGGCCCGCGGCCCGGTCGCCGTCGAGCGACTCGGGCCGGTACCCCGACCGGTGCGCCCGACGGGCCAGGGCTCGCTGTGCGGCGGTGGTGCTCGGACGCTGGGCCGGCCGCGCGACGACGCGCTCGGGCCCCGCCGGCGCGGGTGACTCGGCCGGAGCGGCCACAACCCTGGCCGACGCGGTCCTGGCCGCGGCCCTCGCTCGGTCGAGGACCGAGCCCTTGCTCCTGGCGTACGCCCCGCTCCGACGACGCGGGTCGGCGGAGGTCTCGCGCAGCCGCGCCGGGACGTTCGCCGACCTCCGCCCGGCGCCGGCGGGAGATCCCGCGCGCTCGGCGGTGCCACCACGCGTCGCGGCCGAGGAACGGGCGCGGTCGGTCGCGCCGGTGCGGCCGGCGCTCGCGGTCGAGGAGCGCGCACGCTCCGCGGACGCCCCGCCCCGCCCCGTGCCCGCGGTGGAGGAACGCGTGCGGTCACCGGTACCGGTGCGGGCGGCGGCCCGCCCAGTGGCCGCACTCGAGGAACGCCCACGGTCGCCGGCGTCGGTACGGGACGCGGCGCGGCCCGCACTCGAGGAACGCCCGCGGTCCACAGCGTCGGTACGGGACGCGGCGCGGCCCGGGGTCGAGGAACGCCCACGGTCCACGGCATCGGCACGGGACGCGGCACGCCCCGCACTCGAGGAACGCCCACGGTCGGCGTCGCCACGAGAGGTGCCACGCCCGGAGCTCGTCCCGGTGCGGGAGGTGCCCCGCCCGGTGGTCGCGGTCGAGTCGCGTGCGCGGTCGGGAGCGTCGGCGCGGGAGGTCTGGCCCGTGGTCGCCGAGGACCCCGTGCCCCGCTCGCCGCGGGAGCCGCGGCGGCCGGTGGCCGGCTCGGCGGTTCGACCCGCTCCACCGGCTAACGCCGAGCGGTTCCGGCCGGCGCTCTCGGCCGTGGCACGGCCGTCGTCCCTGCCCGAGCGGCGGCGTGCGGCCGGCACCTGGCGGTCAGCGCGCGAACCGCGGCCCGCCTCGCGCTCGGCGATCCTGGCCGCGACGGCCTCCCGCTCGGCCCGGCGCCGTCCGGTGGTGGGCGGGTCGTCGGGCTGTCTCCGGGAACTCCTCGGCTCCTCTGCGTCGGCCTGTCGGCGCCGCGCCGCGTCGGCGAGCTCAGCACTCGTGCTCACGCCGCCTCCAGAATCCGCTCCGCCGCCCGCAGCCGGACCGACGCCGCCCTCGGGTTGTGCTCCGTCTCCTGCTCGTCCGCCTGCTCCGCGCCCCGGGTCAGCAGGCGCAGCTGCGGGCCGTGGCCCGGCAGCTCCACCGGCAGCCCCGGGGGCGTCCGCGACTTCGCCAGCTCGGCGAACGCCCGTTTCACCAGCCGGTCCTCCAGCGACTGGTAGGACTCGACGACGATCCGGCCGCCGACCCGCAGCGCGGCGAGCGCCGCCGGCAACGCCCGGCGCAGCGCCTCGAGCTCGCCGTTCACCTCGATGCGCAGTGCCTGGAACGTCCGCTTCGCCGGATGTCCTCCGGTCCGCCGGCTGGCCGCCGGCACGGCGTCGTACAGCAGGCGGACCAACCGGCCGCTGTAGGCGAAGGGCTCCTGGGCCCTGGCCGCGACGACCGCGTCGGCGATGCGGCGGGCGAACCGCTCCTCGCCGTAGTCACGCAGCACGCGGGCCAGGTCGGCGGCCGAGTACGTGTTGAGCACCTCGGCCGCGGTGAGTTCGGCGGTGGGGTCCATGCGCATGTCCAGCGGCGCGTCCTGGGCGTAGGCGAACCCACGCTCGGTCAGGTCGAGCTGCATCGAGGAGACCCCGAGGTCCATCAGGACGCCGTCGACGGAGTTGGTGCCGGAAAGACCGAGCCGCGTGAGGACGTCGGCCAGCTCGTCGTACACCGCGTGCACGAGGTGCACCCGGTCGCCGTGCCTGGCCAGCCGCTCACCAGACCTCGCGAGCGCCTCCGGGTCGCGGTCGAGGCCGATCAGGGTCAGCCCGGGGTGCGCGGACAGCAGCGCGTCGGCGTGCCCGCCGAGTCCGACCGTCGCGTCGACCAGCACCGCGGCCGGCCGTGCCACGGCCGGCTCGAGCAGCTCCAACACCCGTGCCAACAGCACGGGGACGTGCTGGGTCATCGTCACCCCCTTCCCGCTCCCTCCGGACGCCCGCCAGAAACGAACGTGGGTGCCGCCAGGTCCCCGCCCGCTCGTCGAACCTGGCGCCGGGGAAGGTGCGCCAGGGCCGAAAGCGAGCGGACCGAGGCCTCACGGCACCCGCGTCCCTCATGGAGAAACTCGGACGAGCCCGGTGGTCAGAACACCCCGGGGAGGACCTCCTCAGCGGCCTGGGAGTAGCTGTCCTCGTGCTCGTCCAGGTAGGTCTGCCACGCTTGCGCGTCCCAGATCTCCAGCCGGGTGATCGCACCGATGACCACGCACTCCTTGGTGAGCCCGGCATACCGCCGGAGCTCCGGTGCGATCGCGATCCGCCCCTGCCCGTCGGGACGCTGCTCGTCGGTTCCGGCGAACAGGTACCGCTGGTAGGCGCGAACCGCCTCGTTCGTCAGGGGCGCCGCGGCGACCTTGCGTGCCATCTCCTCGAACTCCGCTCGCGGGAAGACGTACAGGCAGTGGTCCTGGCCCTTGGTGACCATCAACCCGCCCGCGAGCGCGTCTCGGAACTTGGCAGGCAGCGTGAGCCGCCCCTTGTCGTCCAACTTCGGGGTGTGCGTGCCGAGAAACACCGGGCACCCACCTCCCCACTGGCCCTGGTGGGCCAGTCATGAGGCCCCCTTCCGCCCCACTTGCCGCCACCGTACCCCACTTTTCTCCACAGTCAACGTCGAAAACCGCGGCACCGGGATCGACCCAGCGATGTTTCCGCAGGTGAGAGCGGTGGGGGGAACGTGGGGGAGAGTGGTGTACCTCCCCCGTCCGGGCACCGGCGGGAGCACTACCCGGGCGGACCGGGCCGCGAGGAGGTGCTCCGGACAGCCGAAGGCGGGTGATCTGGAACACACGCGGGCAGTCAGTTGTGGGGCGTTGTGGGGATTTCGGCAGCGGAGGACCCCGACAAGCCCACGGCAGTCCCGCGGACGTGGAGAATTGGGGGGAACCTGCGTCCCCGCCAGGCGTCATCGGCAGGGGCGGGGTTACTTATCGCCCGTTTGACACACTTCAGAGCAGGCTCTGCGCCGACGAAAGACCACAGGAGGTCGCGTGACGTCCAGCACTCCGCCATCGGCGCTGCCTGGTAACCATGCCTACGCAACGGCCAACGGCGATCCCTACGCGCACCACGCGGCCGGTGCCAACTCCCACCCGCAGGTGGAGACCAACCACTTCCGCCCGGCCAGTCACCTCGACGAGCTGAACGCCGCCGCCCAGCGCATCGCCGCCAACGTGGAGCGGGTGCTGGTGGGCAAACCCGAGGTGGTCCGGATCGCGCTGGTGACCCTGCTCGCCGAGGGGCACCTGCTGGTCGAGGACGTCCCGGGCGTCGGCAAGACCTCGCTGGCCAAGGCGCTGGCCCGGTCGATCGACTGCACGGTGAGCCGGATCCAGTTCACCCCGGACCTGCTGCCCAGCGACGTGACCGGGGTGTCGATCTTCAACCGGCAGACGAACGAGTTCGAGTTCCGGCCGGGCCCGGTCTTCGCGAACATCGTGGTCGGCGACGAGATCAACCGCGCCTCCCCCAAGACCCAGTCGGCACTGCTCGAGTGCATGGAGGAGGAGCAGGTCACCGTCGACACCAACACCTACCCGCTCGACTCGCCGTTCATGGTCATCGCGACCCAGAACCCGATCGAGATGGAAGGCACCTACGCGCTGCCCGAGGCGCAGCGCGACCGGTTCACCGCGCGCGTGTCGATCGGCTACCCCGACCCGCAGGCCGAGCTCGCCATGGTGGACGAGCACGCGGGGCACAACCCGCTCGCCGACCTGACGCCGGTCTCGCACGCCGACCAGGTCCGCGGCCTGATCCAGATCGTGCGCGCGATCAAGCTCTCCCCCGAGATCCGCCGCTACTGCGTCGAGCTGGTGTCGGCCACCCGGCGGCTGCCCGAGCTGCGGCTCGGCGCCTCGCCCCGCTCGACGCTGCACCTCGTCCGGGCGGCCAGGGCACAGGCCGCGCTGTCCGGCCGCGACTTCGTGGTGCCCGACGACGTGCACGCGGTCGCCGTGCCGGTCCTCGCGCACCGGCTGGTGCTCACCCCCGAGGCGCAGGCCGGCCGCCGGGCCACCGCGGACCTGATCCGCGGGCTCCTGCAACGGGTCCCGGTGCCCCAGGCCGTCGCCGACCCGAACGCGCACTGGGCGCGGAACAGGTAACTCGATGGCGCGACCGATTCGGGGTGCCCTGGCCGGGCTGACCACGCGGGGCCGCTGCCTGCTGGCCGCGGGGCTGGCCGCCGCGCTGTGCTCGTTCATCCTCAACGAGCGCGACCTGCTGCGGGTCTCGGTCTTCGTCGTCGCGCTCCCCCTCCTCGTGTGTTTTCTCACGGCGGTGGCCCGCGTCGGGTTGCACGCCCAGCGCAGCCTCGCGCCGCCCCGGGTACCGGTCGGCGCGCGGGCCGAGGTCACGGTGCACGTGCACAGCACCGGGCGGCTGCCCACCGGCGGGCTGCTCGTGTCCGACGGCGTCCCGTACTCCCTGGGCGGCAAGCCCCGGTTCGTCATCGAGCACCTGCCCCGGCACACCGGCACCCGGTTGCGGTACGCGGTGCAGCCGATGCTGCGCGGGGTCCAGCAGCTCGGACCGCTCAAGGCGACGGTGACCGACCCCTTCGGGCTTGCCGAGTTCGAGCGCGACCTCGCCGGTACCTCGCGCCTGGTGGTCGTGCCGAGGGTCGTCTCGCTGCTCGGGGTGCCCGGCGGCTCGGGGCTGGGCTCCGGGGACGACGGCTCGGTCCGCCTGGCCGCCGGCCAGGGCGAGGACGATGTGATCGTCCGGCCCTACCGCCAGGGCGACGACCTGCGCAAGGTGCACTGGCGCTCGACGGCCAAGCGGGACGAGATGATGGTGCGGGTCGAGGAGCGCCCGTGGCGGGGCGGCACCACGGTGCTGCTCGACCACCGCGCGCCGGCACACAGCGGCACCGGCGCCACGTCCTCGCTCGAGTGGGCGATCTCCTTCGCCGCCAGCATCTGCCTGCACCTGCACCGCTACGGCCAGCGGATCCGGCTGGTCACCGAGACCGGACGGCTGGTCATCAGCGACTCCGGCGACGGCAGCCACAGCGACCACGCCGTCCTCGACGCACTCGCCGCCCTGCAGCCCGCCCCGCAGGCCGAGCTCGACTGCCGGACCGACCCCGGCCACGGGCAGGAGCTGATCGCCATCCTCGGCGCCATCAGCACCGAGGCCCTCGGCCAGCTGATCACCCAACGCGGTCGTGGCACCCGCAGCCTGGCCGTGCTGATCGACACGGCGGCCTGGGGCGCCCCCGGCGAGAGCGGCGCCCAGACCGACCTCGAGGGCGCGGCAACCCTGCTGCGTGGCACGGGCTGGGGCGTGACGATCGCCCGCCCGCACACCCCGATGACCGAGACCTGGGCAACGCTCTGCCGCGCGAACGGCAGCCGCAGCGACGCCATGACCAGCGGGGCGGGGCTGTGACCGGACCCACCCACCACACCGCCAGGCGCACCGCCGGCCCCACGGCGGATCGCCTTGCCGGCCGCACCGCCACCGAGCCCACCGCCACCGAGCCCACCGCCACCGAGCCCACCGCCACCGAGCCCACCGCCACCGAGCCCACCGCCACCCGCACCGCCACCCGCACCGCCACCCGGACCGGAGTCGGCCAGTGA
>NZ_MSIE01000073.1 GCF_001921205.1 Actinophytocola xanthii
CGCACCGCCACCCGCACCGCCACCCGGACCGGAGTCGGCCAGTGACCGCATCGCCCACGGCGCCCCCGCCACCCGCGCCGCCACCGCCCGCGTCGCCGCACCCGCCGCGTCGGCCCCGCCCGTCCGCTCCCCCGCCGGCCGGGCCCGCCGAGCTGACCTCGGCGCAGTGGTCGATGACCGTGACCCCGGTGGTCGCGGCGGTCACCACGCTCTGCGCCTCGCTCGCGTTGGCCGGGGTCATCGAGGGGCTGCGGTGGTGGGGGTACGGCGGTGTCGCGGTGACCGTGGTGACGGCGGTCGGGCTGGGGTTGCGCGCGGTGCGCACGCCGGTCCTGCTCGTCGGCCTGCTGCAGATGTTCGCGCTGCTGTGCCTGCTCGTGGTCCTGTTCACCGACAGCGGCGTGCTCGGCATCTTCCCCGGGCCCGAGGCGTTGGCCGACCTGGGCGAGGTGCTGCGGAACTCGGTGGAGGTCGTCCGTACAGGCGTACCCCCGGTCAGCGCCACCACAGCCGTCCTGTGCCTGGTGGTCATCGCGATCGGCATGGTCGCCGTGCTCGTGGACACGCTCGCGGTGTCGGCCGGGACACCGGCCGCCTGCGGACTGGTGCTGCTCTGCGTCTACGCGGTCCCCGCCTCGCTCGCCGACGAGATGCTGCCCTGGTGGGCGTTCGTGCTGGGAGCGGTCTCCTTCGCCGCGCTGCTCGCCGTCGACGGCGCCCACCGCCACCAGCAGTGGCGCAACCGGCCGACGGTCCAGGGCACCGGCGGCGGCTTCGGCTCGCCCGCCGCGCTGGTGTCCGCGGCGGTTGTCGTCGCGCTGTTCGCCGGGGCGACCGTGACCGGGATCGGCACGGTCGGCCAGCTCCCCGGGGGCTCGGGCGGCAGCGGCTCCGGCGGTCTGGGCCTCAACCCGTTCACCTCGCTGCGCGGCATGCTCAACCGGGACGGCAACGCGGAGCTGTTCCGCATCCGCGGCCTCGAGGACCCGCGGTACCTGCGCGCCCTGACCCTCGCCGAGTACGACGCCAACGGCGGCTGGCGCGGGCGTGAGCAGATGCCGCGCGGGGTGCCGGCCGAGGCCCGCGAGCTGCCGGCCCCGCCCGGCTCACCGGGCTTCGCGCCGGGCGAACCGGTCGAGGTGCAGATCGAGCCGATCAACTCCAAGGACCACTGGGCACCGGTCGTCGGCACGCCCCGCCGCCTGCACAACCTCCCGGAGGGCATGCGCTACGACCCGGCGAGCGGCACGGTCTACAGCCAGAACGAGCAGCGGCTGCCCACCTACGTCGAGGAGGCGGACCTCACCCTGCCCTCCGCCGAGACGCTGCGCGCCGCGCCGCCGGTCGCCGCAGGTGAGATCGACGAGGTCTACACGCGCAACGAGGGGATCGACGAGCGGGTCGTGGACCTGGCCAGGCGGCTGACCTCGGGCCCCGGCACCACGTTCGACCATGTGCAGTCGATCAAGTCGTACTTCGACGTGGAGAACGGGTTCACCTACGAGACCGAGACCGAGAGCGTGACCGACGAGGACGCGCTGGTCGACTTCCTGTTCGACAGCAAGGCCGGGTTCTGCGAGCAGTACGCCTCGGCGATGGCGATCCTGCTGCGCGCGGCGAACATCCCCTCGCGGGTGGCGATGGGCTACACCGCGGGCTTCGTCTCCGGCGACTACCGGACGATCACCACGCAGAACGCGCATGCCTGGGTCGAGGTGTACTTCCCGGGCTCGGGCTGGGTGCAGTTCGACCCGACGCCGCTGGCCGACGGCACGACCTACGACCCGCCCTACGCGACCGAGAGCGGGGCGCCGACGCCGGAGGACGACCCCACCAACTCGGCGGAGACGTCGGCGCCGCCGACCGCGCCGAGCGGTCCCGCCACCAACCAGGCGGAGCAGCTCGAGGACGAGGGCGGCGCCGCCGGTGGCGACGCCGACCAGACCAGCTCACCTGGCTGGATGTGGTGGACGATCGGCGCGCTGGTCGCGCTGTCGTTGCTGGCGAGCGCGGCGGCCATGGCCGCCCGGCGGCGGGCGGGCGACGCCCAGCCCGCGGTCGGCGCGGAGGCCGCACCCCCGCCGTCGCGGCGGCGCGCCGAGGTGCTGGTCGCGCTGGCCGCGGTGGGCTGGGTGCTCAGCGCGGTGTTCGCGGCCGGGTTCGTGTCCTGGTGGTTGGCGGCGCTCGTGGTGGTCCTGCTGCTCGCGGCAGCACCCGGGGTCGTGCGGGAGCGCGTCCGGCTGCGTCGGCGCCACGAGGCCCACACCAGCGGTCCGACCGCGGCCTCCTCGGCGTGGGCGGAGCTGCTGGCGGAGTCGACCGACCGCGGCATCGAGGTCGCGGAGACCGAGACGGTGCGGACCGCCGCCCGCCGCCTGGCCACCCAGCACGAGCTCGACCAGGACGGACGTCGGGCGCTGCGGACCGTGGTCACCGAGGTCGAGCGGTCCTGGTACGGCGGCCAGACCGCGCCGGATCCCGCGCTCGGGGCGGCGTTCGACCAGGTGATCGCCGGGCTGCGGCGCTCCAACCCGATCGGCTGGCGAGCCCGGCTGCTCCCCCGTTCGATCTGGCGGCGCCGGGTCAGGTGAGGGTCAGGTCGCGGAAGCGGGCGCGGCCGGGAGTGGTGCTGTGCGCGCAGCAGAGCACGCCGACGTCCTGGGTGGGCGCCGCCGAGCCGAGGGTGGCGGTGCCGACCTGGCGCCAGGTGCCGTCGAGGAGCACCGAGCCGGTGAAGCGGGTGCCGGAGCGTGCCAGGCGCAACCGGGTGGGGAACGGGGTCGGCGTGAGCTCCAGCCGGGACACCGAGTCGAGCGTGCCGTCCCCGTCGGCGTCCCAGAGCAGCAGGAACCCGTTGGCGGGCTTGGCGACGAGCGCGACGTAGCCGGCCGACCGGCCGGGGGCGCGCAGGTCGTCCCGCATCACCAGGCCGGCGCGGGCGTTCGGGTCGGTCGCGTCCTGGGACAGCAGCGTCACCTCGGCGACGGTCGCCGTGCCGGCCGCGTCGGGACGCAGGATCGCGCCGTACTCGTCGACGCCGGTCCAGAGGTCGCGTCCGGTGGCCCGGACGGCGAGCTCGGTCCCCCGCTGGCCGAACACGGCGGTGGTCGAGGACGCGGTCACCAGCGGCGCGGCGACCGGCTCGGCGACGGTCACCGTGGTGGAGGCGTCGACGGACACCGGCCCGCCCGCCGAGTACGCGGCCCTGGCCGACAGGGTCGCGGGGTCGAGCAGCACCGGCGGGGCGGCGGCGGTGACCGTCCAGGTCGCGGTGAACGACTCCCCCGCGGCCAGCGCGGGCCGGGTCTGCGGCCCGGCCGGCGTGAGGCTCCAGCCGCTCGGCGCGGACAGCGCCACGGACACGCCGGTGACCTGGACGCCCTCCTCGTTGCGCAGCGTCGCCGACACCGGTGAGGGCTGCCCGGCGGGGAGCGTGGAGGCGCCCTCGAGTGCGAGCGGGCCGCGGCCGGGTGGCCAGGTGAGCACCATCCCGTCGGCGAGCAGCCCGCGCCGCAGCGTGGCGTAGTCGACGTCCTGCACGGCGGCGTCGTGCTCGACGGCGAGGCAGGCCGCCGCCGCGGCGGCGTGCCCGAGGAGCATGAACACCGGCTCCATCCGGGCCGAGCCGAACGCGATGTGCGAGGCGGACAGCGCCACCGGGACGAGCAGGTTGGCGCACTCGCCGCGGCGGGGGACGATCGCGCGGTAGGAGATCCCGTACGGTCCGGCGGGGGCGACCTGCACGTCACCCTCGTTGCGCGCCGCACCGCCGACCACGACGCGGGTGCAGTTGTGCGAGTCCATGGTGTAGGAGGCCAGGCCGACCGGATCCGGGGCGACCCTGGCCCACCGGCAGTCGTGCTCGGTGATCACGTAGTCGGACACCATCCGGCGGGCCTCGCGCACGTACAGCTCGTGCGGCCAGCCGCCGGTCTCCGGGAACTCGTCCGCCGGCAGGCCCCAGGTGTTGACCTCGGCGCGGACCGCGGCCGGCACCCCCGGGTCGTTGGCGAGGTAGTGGAGCAGGCCCTGCTGGTAGCGCACGTGGTCCTGGAAGATGGCCTCGCGGGTGGCGTAGTCGCCGGCTGGCCAGCCGTAGTTGCGCCCGATGTTGTCGGTGCTGACCGCGCCGTTGTTGTTCATGTCGGTCTTGCCGTTCGGCATCGGCGTGTTGAGCCGCATCGCGTCCCAGACGCCGGCCGCGAGGTAGCGGCGCAGCAGCTCGTAGCGCGCCGGGTCGTAGCCGGCGGGGCGCGGGAACGGCAGCCGGTCGGCCGCCCTGGTCAGGCAGAGCCGGAAGTTGAACGCCTGGATCCGGTGGTCGCCCGAGCCGGTGGGGCCGGGCACGTCGGGCTGCACGCCGGGGAGCAGCCCGCTGACCGGGTCGCCCGGCACGACGTACGGGTCGACCGTGCCCTGGAACTGGTGGCCGGAGCGGAACTGCACGCCGTTGAGCGTCTCCCCGTAGGTCGCGTTGGACTCCCGGCCCACGGTATGCGTGACGCCGGCGGCGGCCATGAGATCGCCCTCGTAGGAGGCGTCGACGAAGACGCGGGCGCGGAACACCTTCCCGTTCTCGGTGCGCAGCGCGGTGATCCGGCCGGCCGCGGTGTCCACCCCGGCCAGCCGGTGCTCCCGGTACACGGGCACGCCGGCCTCGGCGACCCACTCGTCGAACACCCGCTCGGCGACGTGCGGCTCGAACGCGAACGACTCGGGCCGGCCGTAGTGCGCACCGACCCGCCGGTAGAACTCCCGGGAGAGCCCGCCGATGGCCTCGATCCGCCCGGAGTCGGTGGCCCCGAGCCCGGAGGAGGCCAACCCGCCCAGGTGCCGCCCGAACACGACGAGCACCACCGACCGCCCCGCCCGCGCGACCCGCACCGCGGCGGCGACGCCGGCAGAGGTCCCGCCGTAGACGCACACGTCGGCGGTGACCTGCCCGGGCGCGGCCGGAACGGGATACCAGTAGTGCAGCCCGGGCGCGGCCGCCGCGCTCCCGCTGGCACCGGCCACGCGGGACCCGCCCACGGCGAGCCAGGCCGCCGCGGCGCCGGCACCGCCGAGCACCGCCCGCCGGGGGAGATGTTGCCCGTGCTCGCTCGCCATGTGCACCCGCCCTCGGCTCGACCCACCGACTTTCGCAACGTAGCAACGAAAGTGAGGTCAAGACAGGCAAAAGCCACGGCCTCGGGCACTTAGCGCAGCGCCCGAGGCCGAATGCCAGAAACTACGCCCCCGGGTAGCGGTCACCAGGGACCACGCCCCCAGGAGCGGGAGCGACCATCAGACCGGGTAGCGGTTGTAGTCGGGGAAGTTGCCGTACAGAAGCTCGTCGGCGGGCCCCTGCGTGACCGCGTGCACCAGGTGTACGCCGCCGACGAAGGCGCCCTTCCACGAGCCGCCGCGACCGCCGAAGGGCTCCTCGCGGTCGCCACGGGAGCGTGGCTTGTTCACGCCCACCTTGAACGCCTGCACGTGCTCGGCGAGCTCGGTTGCCAGCTCCTCGTCGTCGCAGGCGATGCTGGCGACCAGGGCACCGTTGGACGCGTTCATCTGGGCGAGCAGCTCGGCCTTGGTGTCGACGACGACGATCGTGTCGACCGGGCCGAACGGCTCCTCGTGCATGAGCCGCGACGCCCCGGGCGGGGCGAGCAGGGTGGTCGGCGCGACGTAGGCCGAGGTGTCCTGGCCGGGCAGGAACCGGCCCTCGTCCAGCGATCCCCGGTAGAGCGGAACAGCGCCGTGGTGCAGCGCCTCGTCCACCCGCCTGCGCAGGTCGGCGGCCTTGGCCGCGGAGATCATCGGGCCGAAGTCGAGCTGCGGCAGCTCGGCGCCGGCCGCGTCGTCGACCGCGAGCGGGTGGCCGAACCGGACGGAGGAGACCACCGGCAGGTAGGTCGCCAGGAACGCGTCGACGAGGTCGCGCTGGACGACGAACCTGGGGTAGGCGGTGCAGCGCTGCTTGGCGTACTCGAACCCCTTGCGCAGGTGGGCACCCAGGCTCGTCCAGTCGGAGAACTCCCAGATGCCCCAGCAGTTGAGGCCTTCCTGCTCGAGCATGTGCCGCTTGCCGGTGTCGACGAGCTGGGTGGCGACCTTGCCCCCGTTGTCCCGCCCGCCGACGAACGCCAGCGCGCCGATCTCCATCGAGCGGACGAGCGCGCCGGAGAGCTTCGAGCCGTCCCCGGAGAGCAGCGTGACCGGCAGGCCGGCGTCGTTCATCAGCGCGTGCGCGACCGTCAGGCACACCGCGCCGCCCTGGGTGGGGGTCTTGGCGACGACCGCGTTGCCGGCCAGCAGCTGGACCAGCTCGGCGTGCACGAGCACCGACATCGGGTAGTTCCAGCTGGCGATGTTGCTCACCGGGCCCGGTAGCGGGGTGCGGTCGAACGGGCGGCCGTGGGCGTCGGTGGCGAGCATCTCGTCGATGTTGTCGAGGTACCAGCGGACGCCGTCCAGGGCGCGGTCGACGTCGGCGCAGGCGAGCTTCCAGGGCTTGCCGATCTCCCAGGCCAGGAGCAGGGCCAGGTCGTCGCGGACGTCGCTCATGGCGTCGACGGCGGCGTGGACCCGCGCCTTGCGGTCGGCGAGCGGGACGTCGGCCCACTCCCGGTGCTGCTGGTGGGCGGCCGACACCGCCTTGAGCGCGGTCGGCTCATCCACCTTGGAGAGCTGACCGATCGTCGTCTGGTCCACCGGCGAGACCATGGCGGAGCGCTCCCCGCCGTCCTGCCAGCGCCCCTCGTACAGGTTGCGCAGCCGGTCGCCGGCGAACCCCGACGGGGCTACCCCCGCAACTCGCTCGGCCAGTCGTGTCCACTGTGCGTTCTCCGGAATCCGCAGGCCCACGGCAAACCTCCATCGTGGCGGACGGGTGCCAGGTCAATGCTGCCGGATGACCGCTGACATTCCCCTCGTCATGCGGTCGACCTCACGCACGAAGAATCGCCGGGTGCCGACGTGCGGCGCCCGGCGATCCAGACGAACGAGACTCTCTACGGCTCCTCGTCGAACCGCTTGCGGAAGCGGTCCTCCATTCGCTGAGAGAACGAGCTGCGGCGCGCCTTCTGCGCTCCTCCGCCGCTCGCGGGTGCCTCGGCACTTTCCTCACCCTCGCCGCCGCCGTGGCGGATGGCGGAGAGCGTGAGCAACGCACCGAAGAACATCACCAGGAACCCGAGCAAGCTGACTACTGGGACACCGCCTGGCTTCAGCGGCAGGATCACACCCAGCACCAGAAGCGCGACACCCAGTACGAACAGCGCGATGCCCTGTAGGCGTCGTCGCCGCGACGGGCGGCGCAGGCGCGCGCCGCGGACCGTGGATGCGAACTTGGGATCCTCGGCGTAAAGCGCACGCTCAATCTGGTCGAGCAGTCGCTGCTCGTGCTCGGAGAGTGGCATTCGTTCCTCCTCCGGCACAGCGGTCGCGAGCGCCGGGCGATCACGGTTCTTGGCCGCCGGACCCGGCGGGCGCCCCACCCCGGGGGCGTCACCCCCCAGGATACGAGCCCCGAGCCTCCGCGACTACCCGATCCGGAATCATGGTCGTATGCATCAGCAAAACCAGGCGCGTCACGAGCGTGTCGCGATCCGCCTCGAGCCCCGCTGGACGGGGTAGATGGATCCGTCTCGAGCCCTGCGGCAGATCGCGTTCCTGCTGGAGCGGGCGGGTGAGCCCACCCACAAGGTGCAGGCGTTCCGCCGGGCCGCGGGCGTCGTGGACGGCCTGGTCGAGGGCGAGTTGGACGCTCGGCTGCGGGCCGGGACGCTGGTCGAGCTGCCGGGTATCGGCCGCAGCACGGCCGCCGTGATCACCTCGGCAGCCCGCGGCGAGCAGCCGGCCTACCTGGTGAACCTCCTCGAGCGCGGTGTCACCCCCGTCGCCGACGGCGAGGCGATGCGCACCCAGCTACGTGGCGATTGCCACACTCACTCGGACTGGTCCGACGGCGGCAGCCCGATCCGGGAGATGGCGGAGACCGCCCGGCTGCTCGGCCACGACTGGGTGGTGCTCACCGACCACTCCCCCCGGCTCACCGTCGCCAACGGGCTGTCCGCGGAGCGGCTGGAGCGCCAGCTGGACGTGGTGGCCGAGCTCAACCGGGAGCTGGCGCCGTTCCGCGTGCTGACCGGGATCGAGGTCGACATCCTCGACGACGGTTCGCTGGACCAGACACCGGAGCTGCTCGCCCGCCTGGACGTCGTGGTGGCCAGCGTCCACTCCAAGCTGCGGATGCCGGCCGCCGAGATGACCCGGCGGATGGTGGCGGCGGCCAGCAACCCGAACGTCGACATCCTGGGCCACTGCACCGGGCGCCGGGTGCGCGGCCGCCCACGGCCCGAGTCGGAGTTCGACGCGGCCGAGGTGTTCGCCGCCTGCCGGGACAACAACGTGGCCGTGGAGATCAACTCCCGCCCGGACCGCCTCGACCCGCCCCGCCGGCTGCTCTCGCTCGCCCTGGAGACCGGCTGCGTGTTCGCCATCGACAGCGACGCCCACGCCCCAGGCCAACTCGACTGGCTCCCCTACGGCTGCGAACGCGCCGAGGAGTGCGAGGTCCCACCCGAGCGAGTGATCAACACAAAGCCCCTGGACGACCTGCTGGCCTGGCGCTCGTGAACACCACGCTCGCCGCCGCGTCCCGGATCGTCGTGCTGTCCGGAGCGGGGATCTCCACCGAGTCGGGCATTCCGGACTTTCGCGGCCCGAACGGCCTGTGGACCCGCGAGCCCGGCAGCCAGCGCCTGTCCTCGCTGCGGGCCTACACCGAGGACCCGGAGGTCCGCCGCCGGTCCTGGCAGGCCCGTCTGTCCCACCCGGTCTGGTCGGCCGAGCCCAACCCGGCCCACCGCGCGCTGGTCACGCTCGAGCACACCGGCCGCCTTGCGGCGATCGTGACCCAGAACATCGACCGGCTGCACCAGAAGGCAGGCTCGGACCCGGAGCGCGTGATCGAGCTGCACGGTTCGATCTTCGACACCGTGTGCCTGTCCTGCGGTGACCGCCGGCCGATGTCCGAGGCGCTGGACCGGGTGCGGGCGGGCGAGCCGGACCCGCCCTGCCTGGTCTGCGGCGGCATCCTCAAGTCGGCGACGATCTCGTTCGGTCAGTCGCTGGACCGGGAGGTGCTGCTGCGCGCGAAGGAAGCCGTCCAGACCTGCGACCTGATGCTGGTCACCGGCAGCTCGCTGGCCGTCCAACCGGCCGCCGGGCTGGTCGGCCTCGCCGCCCGCGCCGGCGCCACGGTGATGATCTGCAACGCCTCCCCCACCCCCTACGACCACCTGGCCGCCGTCATCCTCCGCGACCCGCTCGCCGAGCTCCTCCCGGCGCTGACCAACCCCTGAGGTTCAGCTGATACCGGCCCGGCGCAGAGCCTCCTCGACCCGCAGCCGTTCCACCTCGCGGGCCATTCCCTGCGGCAGCTGGTCGAGGGTGTGCGGCACGTCGACGGCGCGGCAGGCCTGCGCCAGGAGCGCGTCGTAGGCCTCGCCGGCGGCGCGCCGGCGCACCTGGGGCGTTCCCGGAGGGAACTCGGCGAGCGTGCGACGTACCCGCTCCAGGTCGGCGGCCAGCCGCTCGATGGGCGGGCCCGTCGGACTCGGCCCCCGTCGCCGCCGCACCGCCGCCCCGAGCCCGTCGACGACCCGAGGCAGCCGCAGCAGCAGCCAGAACAGCACGGTCGGGGCGAGCACCGCGACGACCAGCAGCACCACGTTGGTCACCGCCACGTCGCCCATGCCGAGATTCTAGGACCCGGGCGTCGACCGGGAGCCCGGTGAAAATCTAACGATCCCCATTTATTTTCCGACAGGTAATCACCATAATGTGGCCCCATGGCTACTCCCCGTCGCATGGTGGTCGCACTCGCCACCGTGCTCGCCCTGGCCGGCACGCTCCTGGTGAGCACGCCGGCGAACGCCTTCCCCAACGCCTTCTTCCCCACCCAGAGCACCGGCACCCGCGGAGCCGACGTGGTGGCGCTCCAGCACCTGCTGACCCACCACGGCCACGCCACCACGGCCGACGGCATCTTCGGCAACGCCACCGCCACGGCCGTGCGCGCCTTCCAGTCCAGCAAGGGCCTCGGCGTGGACGGCATCGTCGGCCCGGCGACCTGGACCGCGCTGGTACCGCAGATCAGCCAGGGCGCGACCGGTCCAGCCGTGCGTGCCCTCCAGGTCCAGCTCAACGAGAAACGCCGCCTCGCGCTCCCGGTCAACGGGACGTTCGACGCGGCGACGGCCACGGCCGTCCGGTCCTTCCAGGAGCACGCGGGCATCGGCGTCGACGGCATCGTCGGGCCGACGACCTGGCGCAACCTGCTCTGGCACTACGGCTACCCCGACCTCGCGACCGGCATCTGCGACAAGGACCCGGACGGCAACGGCACGGCGAACTGGGCGACGGCGGCCGCGGTCGGCCAACTCGAGCAGGCGGTGCGGAACTTCGCCGGCACCGGCAACGGGCAGGTGCCCCTCGGCGACGCCGGCTTCGAGCACGGCGGCGACATCCCCGGCCACTCCAGCCACGAAGTGGGGCTGGACGTCGACCTGTGGCCGATCCGCACCGACAGCGCCCAGTGCTCGGCGGGGCGCATCACCTGGCAGTCCTCGACCTACGACCGGGCGGCGACCCGCACCCTCGTCCAGGCGATCCGCAACACCGCACCCGGCCACGTGCGGCTGATCTTCTTCAACGACCCGGTGCTCGTCCAGGAGGGCCTGACCACGGAGTACCCGAACCACGACAACCACCTGCACGTCCGCTACTGCGAACGCGTCCACCCGAACAGCCTCTACACCTGCTGAGGCGAGCGCTCACGCCGCCCGGACACCCGGTACCCGTAGGTCCGCTCGGAGAGCCGCTGGCTGACCTCGTGCACGACGTCGGCCAGCAGCTCGACGAGTGCGGTGTCGGCGAGCCGGCCCGGGGCGTAGGCACTGATCCGGCTCATCGAGCGGTCCGCGGTGGCAGCACTCCGCTGCGGGTCACGCTCGAGCACCAGGCCACACCGGCGGGTCCGATCGTCGATCGGCAGCCAGTCGGCGAGGTCGGCCAGCACGTCGCGGCGGAAGTTCTCGTCCCCCGAACGGACGGCGAACATGACGTCGACCAGGGGGTGGGCGCTCGGGGCCGGCCGGTCGAACCGGGTGGCGTGGTACTGGTCGGTCAGCAGCTCGTAGGCCACGATGTCCAGCCGGGGCCAGGCCGCCTCGACCGGGAGGGCGACCCACACCTCCTCGCGCGAGCCACCCACCTGCCAGGCCGCGCCCGCACGGCCGTGGATGTCGATCGCCGACGCCCCGGGCGGCGCCGACACCGGAGCGGTGGCCGGGGTGGCGACCGGAGCCTGCTCGCCCCGCAGGACCGACTCGGGGATCTGCCGGTAGAGCTCGGCGGCGAGGTCGTGCAGGGCCGTGAGCTGACGCCCGCCGACCAGCTCGCCGTCCCGCCAGACGATCATCGCCGTCCCGTCCAGGCGCAGGTTCACCCGCTCGAGGGCGGTCCCGGCGACCAGGACACGCATGAACGCGGGGGTCACCACGCCGGCGACGAGCTCCGGGCCGCCGCAGGTGATCCGATAGAGCTGCTCGAACCGCTCCCCCTCGGCTTCCTCCCTCGCCTCGAGCTGCAGGGGCGCCACCTCGGCCGGCAGCTCCAGCACCAGCGCCAGGCAGGCTCCGTCGACCCGGCTCGGGTCGCCCCGGTACCAGCCGAAGTAGGCGATCAGCGCGGGCCGCCTCGCGCACTGCCCGACCAGCAGCGCCCGCTCGACGACCCCGTCCCCGCGGTCGAACGGCGGGCCCTGCACGAACAGGTGAACCCGGCTGTCCGTGCGGTTGACGAAGCCGTTGTCGGCGGCCCAGCGCCCGACGAGGGTCCGCGGTCGCCTGCGCCGCCGTTGGGCGAGGTAGACGCCGACGAGCACGACCAGGACACCCGCTCCTGCGATGATCCACGACATCCGCTGACGATCCCCAACCGCTGCTCGACCGCTCCTGATCGCCGCACATGCGTGATCACTGACGGTAGTGAGTTCGCTCTTCCGGGTTACGCGGCAACAGCGTAGCGGGGCGCACAGCGGCCAGCCCGAAGCGGGCCCGGGCCTGGTCGGCGGCCTGGTCGGCGTCCCGCCAGCCCCGTTCGGGGGCGTCGAGGAACAGCTGTTGGGCGGACTCCTCGCCCAGCTGCTCCACGCGGACGCCGATCAGCCGGACCGCACCGGGCGGGGTCTGCTCGTCGAGGAGCCGGCAGGCCGTGCGGTAGATCTCCTGGGTCACGTCGGTGGCGACGGACAGGGTGCGGGAGCGGGTGATCGTGGTGAAGTCGGCGAAGCGGACCTTGATCGACACGGTGCGACCGCGCAACCCGCGGCGCCTCAGGGTGGTCGCGGTGCGCTCGGACAGGTGCAGCAGCTCCTGCCGGAGCGAGGCCCGGTCGGTGCGGTCGACCTCGAACGTCTCCTCCGCACCGACCGACTTGTCCACCGACTCCGGCTCGACCGTGCGGTTGTCGTGCCCGTTTGCCAGGGCGTGCAGGTGCTCCGCGGCGGCGTTGCCCAGCGTGCGGCGCAGGCGGGCGAGCGGCGTCGCGGCCACGTCGGAGACCCGGTGCAGGCCGACCGCCGCCATCCGCTCCGCGGTGCGCTTGCCCACCCCCCACAGCGCCGAGACCGGCAGCGGGTGCAGGAACGCGAGCACCTCCTCGCGCGGCACGACCAGCATGCCGTCCGGCTTGCACAACCCCGAGGCGAGCTTGGCGACGAACTTCGTCGGCGCGACACCCACCGAACAGGTGATTCCGTGCTCGGCGACGACGCGGGCGCGGATCTGCTCGGCGACCGCTCCCGGCGTCATGCCCAGCCGCCGCAGCGCGCCGGCGACGTCCAGGAACGCCTCGTCCAGGCTCAGCGGCTCGACCAGCGGCGTGACGTCCCGGAAGATCGCCATCACGCCCGCGGACACCTCCTGGTACAGCGCGAAGGTCGGCGGCAGGAACACCGCCTTCGGGCAGAGGCGGCGGGCATGGGCGGTGGGCATGGCCGAGCGGACGCCGAACGTGCGGGCCAGGTAGTTGGCCGAGCTCACCACGCCCCGGCCGCCGGTGCCGCCGACCACCACCGGGCGGTCGGCCAGCTCGGGGCGCTCGCGGATCTCCACCGAGGCGTAGAAGGCGTCCATGTCGACGTGCAGCACCGTGCAGCCGGTGTCGTCCGGCCAGCTGCCGTCGCGTGCCTTGAACCGGTCGACGAGACCGCGCGGCAGGTCTCCACTGCGCCCCATGCCGCCAGGCTCTCAGACGGGACCGACAGTCCCCCCGCGACGCGCCACGGCGTGCAGGCGGGTGGCGATGTCACGCAGCGGCGCGGTGGCCGCCAGCCGCCGCTCCAGCTCGGCCAGCGTCTCCGCGGCGCCGGGGTCCTGTCCCAGCGCCGAGCCCGGCACCAGGTCGGTCAGCACCCCTTGGCCCTGCACGAGCTCGACGACCAGGCCGGCGTCGGTGAGGAGCGCGGTCAGGCCCGCGGTGTCGAACCGGCGCAGCAGCTGCTCGGTGGGCAGGCGCCCCTCGGGGTCGTCGGCGAGCCGGCCGGCCTCGGCCAACCGGCCGGCGATCGCGTGGTGCAGCAACGCCGCGGTGCGGTTGGCCACCAGGACCGAGACCGTGCCTCCGGGAGCCACCGCCTCGGCCATCGCGGCGACGGTGTTCTTCGGTTCGTCGACCACCTCGAGCAGGCCGTGCGCGAGCACGAGGTCGAAGCCCGCGGCGGCCACCACCTGTCCGAGCGCGTCGCTGTCGGCGGCGACCGCGGTGATCCGCGCGGCGACCGCGGCGTCCTCGGCCCGCCGGGAGAGCGTCGCCAGCGCGTTGGGGTTCGGCTCGACGACGGTCACCACGCACCCGGCGGCGGCCAGCGGCACGGCGAGAACCCCGCTGCCGCCGCCGACGTCCAGCACCCGCGGGTCGTCGCCACCGCGCCGCCGGCGTGCGGCGGCCAGCTCGACATCGAGCGAGTGACGAACTGCATCCGGACGCATGGACGCACAGGGTATGCCCCGTAGGGTTGTCGCCGTGCAAACGGTGGCGGTGCTCAGCCTCAAGGGTGGTGTCGGCAAGACCACCATCGCGCTCGGCCTTGCCTCGGCCGCGCTGCGCCGCGGTGCGCGGACGCTGGTGGTCGACCTGGACCCGCAGTGCAACGCGACGGCCACGCTCGACCCGGAGGAGACCGACGCGACGCTGGCCGACGTGCTCGAGACGCCACGCCCGGCGGTGCTGCGCGACGCGATCGCGCGCAGCGGGTGGGGCGAGGAGGTCGACGTGCTGGTCGGCTCGGAGAACCTCGAGCTGCTCAACGACCAGGACCCGGACCCCAGGCGGCTGGAGAAGCTGGCCAGGGCGCTGACCGAGCTCGGCCCGATGCTCGAGGACGGCCAGCTCCCCTACCAGCTGGTGCTGCTGGACTGCCCGCCCTCGCTGGGCAGGTTGACCCGCTCCGCGCTGATGGCCGCACACGGGGCCCTGCTGGTCACCGAGCCGACGCTGTTCGCCGTGTCCGGCGCGCAGCGGGCGTTCGAGGCGGTCGAGCAGGCTCGCGAGGAGCACAACCCGGTCCTCTCGCCGCTGGGCGTGGTGGTCAACCGGGTGCGGCCGCAGTCCTACGAGCACCAGTACCGGATCGCCGAGCTGCGGGAGCACTTCGGTCGGCTGGTGATGCCGGTCGCGCTGCCCGACCGGCTCGCCGTGCAGCAGGCACAGGGCGCGTGCATGCCGATCCACCACTGGGGCACGCCCGGCGCGCGAGAGGTCGCGTTGGCACTGAACCTGCTGCTGGCGCGCGTGTTGCGGACCAGCGGGCGGGGCCGGCACCGGACCAGGAACTGGCCCGAGGAGTCCGATGCGGACACCCACCAGGACGAGAACGACGGCGACAACGACGGCAAGGTCGTCGTCGAGACCTGAGCGGAATCCGCCCGATCGTGTGAAGCCGCGGCCGGCGAGAAAAATCTCTGTGCGTCCGCGACGCGGCACACGTAGGCTCGGTGGTACACGAGAGAGGAGGTGGTCCAACGGTGAATTGCTATAGGACTCGTGAGGTGGCTGTCCGCTAAGGACCACCCAACCGGACATGGTTTGGCCGGCTGCGCAACACGGCTGACATCGGCTCTGCCGGTGCCGTAGACGCGCGGTGTGGTCGGCGAATACCAGGCAGTCACCCGGCCCCCGGAGCTCTCAGGACCTCGTCCGATCCTGAGCCTGTGCTCGCTCGGCGAACGCAGGAGCCGCCCGGGGGTCGTCCTATTTCCCGTTCTGTTTTCCGCCCAGCTCGTCGAGCGCCCGCTCGGCCTGCTGCACCGAGCGCCACGCCTGGCTGGCCCGGCGCTCGGCGTCCTTCACCGACCGGCTCGCGGAGCCGACCCGACGGCGTGCCTCCTTCTCGTGGGCCTCCGCCGCGTCGAGCTCCTCGTAGACCCGCCGGACCGCGTCGGTCGCCTCGTCGGCGAGCCGCTGGGCCTCGGCCAGGATGCGTTCCTCCTCGGCCCGGTCGGCCTCGGCCTCCTTGACCGCCCCGCGCGCCCGCTCGAGCTCCTCCCTGGCCGCCTCGACCTTCGCCGCGTGTTCGGCCTCCTCCCGCGCGGACCGCTCCTTCTTCGGCTTGGCGGGACGGGGACGGCTCACCGGCGCGGTAGCCGCGCCCGAGCTGCTCGCGGTGATGTCGGGCCAGGCGGCCACGGCGGCGAGCTCCTTGGCCGAGGTCAGCCGGCCGGCGAGCAGCACCCTGGCCACCTCGGGGTCAGCGACCGCCGTCGTGAAGATCTCCTCGAGCTCCCGGACGATCGCCTCGGTCAGCGGGGCGTCCTGGAATCGGCCGGCCTGCTTGACCAGGGTCGCGACCAGCGCGGTGCGCTTCTGCGACAACGTCCTGAGCTCGGCGCCGGCGAGGGCGGCGTGGGCCTCGCGCAGGGCGTCGCCGAGCTCGGCGACCTGGCCGAGGTCGGCGTCGGGGTCGCGGGCCAGCTGGTTGGCGAGCCAGGCCGAGGTGGTGGGCTTGGCGAGCTTGTCGATCGCGGCGGCCGTCTTCTGGTCGCCCTGGGCCCTGGCCGCCTTGGCCAGCTCCTTGCGCCGGGCGGTGAACTCCTCGCGGGTGCCGGCGTAGAGCTGCTCGGCGGCCGAGTCCAGGTCGACGGTGTCTGGCACACCACCATCTTCTCCTGCCGCCGCCGGTGCGACGATGATCGGGTGGTCTACCAGCATGTGGTGCGCCGGGCGCTGTTCCGCCTCGGTGGTGGCGACCCCGAGATCGCCCACGAGCGCACGCTCGCGGCCCTGGCACGCCTTGGCCCCGCGATGGGCGGGCTCCGCCGGCTCGCCGGGAGGCCAACGCCGCGCACCGTCTTCGGCGTCCGCTTCCCGGGCCCGGTGGGGTTGGCGGCGGGGGTCGACAAGAACGGCGTCGCGCTGCGGGCCTGGCCCGGTCTGGGCTTCGGGTTCGTCGAGGTCGGCACCGTCACCTGGCACGCCCAGCCCGGGAACCCGCGGCCCCGGCTGTACCGCCTGCCGCGCAGCGAGGCCCTGATCAACCGGATGGGCTTCAACAACGAGGGCGCCAGCACGCTGGCCCGGCGGCTGAGCGCGCTGGGCACCTCGCGCGTGCCGATCGGGGTGAGCATCGGGAAGTCCAAGGCCACCCCGGTGGAGGAGGCGGTAGCGGACTACTCGGCGTCGCTGCGGGAGCTGCACCCCTTCGCCGACTACTTCGCGATCAACGTCAGCTCGCCGAACACCCCCGGTCTGCGGGGCCTGCAGGACCGCTCGGCGCTGGGGGAGCTGCTGGCGGAGCTCCGCCGGGAGTCGGACTCGCTGGCGAGTGCCGAGCGCAACCCGCCGCTGCTGGTGAAGATCGCCCCCGACCTGACCCTGGAGGCGGTCGACGACGTGCTCGAGGTCTGCGCGGAGCATGGTGTCGCGGGTCTGGTCGCGACCAACACCACCCTCTCCCGGCCGGGGGTGGAGGCCGACGAGGCGCACCTCGCCGAGCAGCCCGGCGGGCTGTCGGGCAGGCCGCTGCGCGAGCGGGCCCTGGAGGTGGTGGGCCATGTGGTGAAGCGGACCGAGGGCCGGCTCCCGGTGATCGGCGTCGGCGGGATCCTGACACCGGAGGACGCGATGCGGATGTTCGACGCCGGTGCGGCCCTGGTCCAGCTGTACACCGGGTTCATCTACCGGGGACCTGCCCTCGTCCGCCGGATCAACCGGCTTGACAGGCAAGTGACGACTTGCATATAACTGGCGCGTGGACGCGAACCCCGAACTGTTCAAGGCACTCGGCGACGCGACGCGACGGCTCATCCTCGACGAGCTGACCGACCGGGACGGTCAGACGCTGTTCGAGATCTGCGGTCGGCTGACCATGAAGCACGGCCTGGCGTCCTCACGCCAGGCCATCTCACAGCACCTCGCGGTGCTCGAAGAAGCCGGCCTGGTGCGTACCCGGCGCCAGGGCCGGTACAAGTTCCACCACCTCGACCCGAGCCCGCTGCGCTCGATCGTCGAGCGGTGGCCCATCGACCGAGAGGCACCGAACCCGTGATCCGCATCAACGTCACCAGCGTGTTCGTCGACGACCAGGCCAAGGCGCTGGCCTTCTACACCGAGAAGCTGGGGTTCACCAAGAAGACCGACGTCCCCGCCGGCGGCGCCCGCTGGCTCACGGTGGTCTCCCCCGCCGAGCCGGACGGCGTCGAGCTGCTGCTGGAGCCCGACGGCCACCCCGCGGCGGGTCCGTTCAAGAAGGCCCTGGTCGCCGACGGCATCCCGTTCACCCAGTTCGCCGTCGACGACGTCTACGCCGAGGTCGGGCGGCTCAAGGGCCTGGGCGTCGAGTTCACCCAGGAGGCCACCGACCTCGGGCCCGTGGTCACCGCCGTCCTCGACGACACCTGCGGCAACCTGATCCAGCTCGCCACCCTGAAGTAGGCGGAGCAGCCGCGCGGCCCGTGCTGGACGTGCTGGACGCGCCCTAGGGCGCGTCCTCAAAGTCCCGGTCGATGGGCTTCGTGATCCAGGTCGTCGCTGGCAAGGCGGAGGGCAGGCCTCGTACCGGGTCGTACTCGGCCTGTCCGACAACGCCGCCAGCGGCGGGCTGGGCGCGAAGACCGCGACCGAGGGCTGTGAGGACGCTCCCTAGGAAGCCGACTCGGACAGCTCGCGGAGGGCGGCGGCCAGACCGGCCAGGTGGTCGGTCGCCTCGGTGAGCTCCTGTTTGGGGCCGGGCGCCGAGGTGGCGGCGACAACGCGGCCGGCAGCGGCCACCAGGCTGCGGTAGCCGTCCAGGCCCTCGTCCAGCTGTTCGCGCAGCCGCGTGACGCCCTCGACCAGGGGGCCGCGCTCCAGGGGCGGGGCGTGGTCCCTGGCCACCTCCACCGCGGCCAGCTGGGCGGCCACCGCCCGCAGGGCGTTGGCCGCCTCCGTGCCCGTGGCCCTGGCCTGTGCCACCGACTCGGCGGGCACCGCGGCGTTGGCGCCGGTCAGCTGGGCGAGGACCTGGGCCAGCGCCGTCTCCGCCTCGGCCAGGCGCTGCATGGGCTCGCGGGCCGCCGAGCCCTTGGGGGGCAGCGCGGTGGGCGCGGGCCGGACCGCGGCCGGAGCGTGTTGCTCGTCGAACTCCCGCTGCGCCCGCTTGAGCAGCGTCATCTTCCGCGCAGCGCGGATGGCGAGCGTGCCGGTCACCAGGCTGACGGCGATACCACCCGCCGCGGTCAGCGGATCGTCGTCGGTACCGATCGCGCCGGTGAGCGCCCCGACGACGAACACCATGCAGATCGCCGTGATCAGCGCCCAGGCCGTCGCCCAGCGCGACGCCCACATCCGGCGCCGTTCGAGCTTGCGGCGCTGGCGCTCGATCCGCACCGCCTCGTCGCCTCGGCGGGCGAGCGCGTCCTGCACCTGCTGGACGACCTGCCCGTTGACGTACCGGCTGGCCAGCCGGGTCAGCTGGTTGATGTCCCGACCGCTTAGTGCCATGGTGCCGGTACCTCCCCGGGGTAGCTGGGGTCAGGAGCTCTGCGGGTTCGCCTTCTGCTCCTGCGCGACCCGCTGCGCGATCTCCGCCTGGATGTTCTGCGTCGCCGCGCTCGTCGAGGCCGAGGCGCCGGTGCCGCTGGTCACCTGGGGGGTGACCGAGCCACCGGACATCGACGCGCGGATCTGCTCCAGGCGCGACTGGCCGGCCATCTCGGTGGTGGACGCCTGGACCTCCATCATGCGGCCCTGCACCGAGTTCGAGGCGAGCTCGGCGGACCCGAGGGCGGTGGTGTACCGCTTCTCGATCTTGTCGCGGACCTCCTCGAGCGACGGCGTGTTGCCGGGCGCGGCCAGCTCGCTCATCTGGTTGAGCGACTTGGACACCTGCTCCTGCATCTTCGCCTGCTCGAGCTGGCTGAGCAGCTTCGTGCGCTCGGCCAGCTTGTTCTGCAGCATCATCGCGTTGCGCTCGACCGCGGTCTTGGCCTGCGTCGCGGCCTGCAGCGCCTGGTCGTGCAGGGTCTTCAGGTCCTCGATGTCCTGCTCGGCCGTGACCAGCTGCGTCGCGAACGACTGCGCGGCGTTCTCGAACTGGGTGGCCTTGGCCTCATCGCCCTTGGACCGGGCCTCGTCGGCCAGCACGAGCGCCTGGCGCGCGGACGCCTGCAGCTTCTCGACGTTGCCGAGCTGACGGTTGAGCTTCATCTCCAGCTGGCGCTGGTTGCCGATCACGGCGGCCGCCTGCTGCGAGAGCGCCTGGTGCTGCCGCTGGGCCTCCTCGATGGCCTGCTGGATCTGCACCTTGGGGTCGGCGTGCTCGTCGATCTTCGACGAGAAGGCCGCCATCAGGTACTTCCAAGCCTTCACGAACGGGTTGGCCATCTCCTCCGCCTGCCTTCTCCGTGCTGGTCGCTTACGGGTTCCATCGTGTCAGGTGGAACGCGGTCCTCACCACTGAACCCGGCACAAATCAGGAACTCATCAGGGATAGCCCTGAGTGCCCGGACCCACCTCAGGGTGGGCCACGTCACGCACCTCGACCAGCCCCTCTCTGAGGGCATCGAGCCTACCGGTGAGCCGGGCCGTGGCGTTGTCGCCGGGCTCGCCACCGGCGGCGACGGGGTGCGCGAGCTCCCCGACCACCTCGGCGAGCTCGTCGCGGGCGCGTTCGAGCTCGCCCACCGTGTCCCGCATCGTCGCGAGCAGCGCCTCCCGCGCCGCACGGTGCCGGCGCGCGACCTCCAGCCGTGCCGCGACCGCGTCCCGGGTCCCGGACGGGGCATCGGCCCCGAGCTCAGGCAGCCGCCGCTCGAGTGCCGGTACGGGGATCGCGGCGAGGGCGTGGTCCAGCTCGGCCACCCGGCTCGCGGTGATCCGCAGCTCGGCGACGACCCGCGCGGCGTCCTCGGAGATCCCGACCACGGCGCCGTCGGGGTCGGCGTGGTCGGCGAGCAGCGCAGCCAGCTCGCGCAGGACCCGCTCGCCGCGTTCGGTCCACACCTGGGCCGGGCTGCCGACGGCCGGATGCCGGGCCCCGGGCGGCACGTCGGCCACGAGCTGCCGCCGAGTGCTCCTGATCATCAGGGGCACGCTCGCCAGGGCCAGCACGCCGATCACGACGAGCAGGACGACCAGGGCGGTGAGCACACCGCAGAGTATCCGTCAGGCAGCGAAGACGGCGCCCACCCGGCCGCCGAGGGAGCCCTCCATGCGGTGGCTGAGCACGGGCTGGATCCGCAGGTCGGCCAGGTTCTCGCCGACCACGGCGGGCACCAGCCGACCACCCTCGACACCCTCGACCGAGGCACGGGAAGCCGGGTCGCGGTCCAGGGCCTCGCCACGCTCGGACGTGTCCGAGGGCTTCGGCACGGCCTCGGCCATCGAGTCCACGGCACCCATGTCGCTGGCGACGTGGTGCAGCAGCTGGGACAACGGCAGCTCCAGGGCGTCGCAGATTGCCGCCAGCAGCTCGCTCGACGCCTCCTTGCGGCCGCGTTCGACCTCGGAGAGGTAGCCCAGGCTCACCCGCGCGGCCCGGGAGACCTCGCGCAGCGTGCGGCGCTGGTTGGTGCGGGCATGCCGGAGCCGATCACCGATCGCCTCGCGCAAGAGCACGGTCATCGCGCGCGCCTCCCTCCAAAGATCGCTCTACCCGGCCAGTGGCGGTCGAGCACGGTGACAACGTTACCGAGACCGCTCGATCATCGGCAGCAACATCGCGAGTCGTCCGCCACAAGCGAACGAGTGAACCGGTCCCGGTGTTCCCGCGACCCTACTGCGCCGAGCTGACGACCGCCTCGCCTCGAGCCGTCGGTGGCTCGTCCAGACACGCTCTGAGCAGGCCCAACACCGCACCGACAGCGGCCGAGCGGACCTGGTGGCGGTTGCCGTCGACGCCGATCGTGCGCACGGTCGTCCCGTCGGGACCCGACACGCCCAGATGCACCACCCCCGGCTCCACGCCGTCCTGGGGGTCCGGTCCGGCCACGCCGGTGAGCCCGAGGCCCCAGCTCGCCCCGCAGGTGCGCCGCGCCCCCTCGGCCAACTGCTCGGCGACCACCGGGTGGACCGGGCCGTGGTCGGCGAGGTCGGCGGCCGACACGCCGGCCAGGTCGGTCTTGAGCGGGGTGGCGTAGACGACCAGGCCGCCGCGCACCACGGCGCTGGAGCCGGGCACGCTGGTCAGCACCGCCGCGACCAACCCGCCGGTGAGCGACTCCGCGGTCGCCACGGTCTCCCCGCGCTCGCGCAGGGCCTCGACCAGCGCGGTCAGGTCCGCCGCGAGGAGGCCGAGCGCGTCGGCGAGCGGGTTCCTAGCCACGGGTGCGCGAGGAGGCACGCAGGCGCACGGCCCGGAGGACGTAGTCGATCCCCGTGCCGACGGTGAGGACCAGCGCGACGCCCATGGCGAACCAGTTCACCGGGCCGAACCCGGCCGGCAGCGGCAGCAGGAACAGCCCGATCGCGAAGATCTGCGCGATCGTCTTGAGCTTGCCGCCGTAGCTGGCGGCGATCACGCCGTAGCGGATCACCCAGAACCGCAGCACGGTGATCGCGACCTCGCGGCCGGCGATGGTGAGCGTGACCCACCACGGCAGCTCGCCGAGGATGCTCAGGCCGACCAGCGCGGAGCCGGTCAGCGCCTTGTCCGCGATCGGGTCGATGACCTTGCCGAAGTCGGTGACCAGGCCGAGCCGCCGGGCGAGCGTCCCGTCGATGTGGTCGGTGACCGAGGCGACCGCGAACACGACCGCGGCGGCGAGCCGCCACCCGGTCGAGCCCGGAGCGGCGAACAGGGTGAGCAGGAAGACCGGCACCAGCGCGAGCCGGAGCACGGTCAGCACGTTGGCTACGTTGAACAGCGGCACCGGCACGGCCGGCACGGCGACGACGGGCTCCGGCGGCCCACCGCCGGCCGGCGCCGCACTCATGGCCGGGCCCCGACGACCTCGGCCGGCGCGACGACCAGGTCGACGCCCTCGGAACCAACCACCTTGCCCCGCACCAGGTCGCCCACCACCAGCTCCGCCACCTCACCGGTGAGCAGGCATTCGCCGTCCACCTCGGGTCCCTGGTGCGCGGCGCGTCCCGCACACCCCTCCTCGTCCACCCGCTCGACGAGCACGAGCACCTCCTCGCCGACCCGGTCCTCCGCGCGCTGCGCGGTGAGCTGCTCGACCAGGCCCGACACCCGCGCCACCCGCTCGTCGACCACCGCGGGGTCGAGTTTGCCGCCGAGCCGCTCGGCCTCGGTGCCGTCCTCGTCGGAGTAGCCGAACACGCCGACGACGTCCAGCCGCGCCTCGGTGAGGAAGTGCTCGAGCTCGGCGAGCTCCTCCTCGGTCTCGCCGGGGAAGCCGACGATCACGTTGCTGCGGATGCCGGCGTCCGGCGCGAGCTCGCGGATCTGCTCGACCAGCGCGAGGAACGAGTCGGTGCCGCCGAAGCGGCGCATCCGGCGCAGCACGGTCGGGCTGGCGTGTTGAAAGGACATGTCGAAGTAGTTGGCGACGCCGGGGGTGTCGGCGATCGCGCGCAGCAGCCCGGGACGGGTCTCGGCGGGCTGGAGGTAGGACACCCGCACGCGGGCCACGCCGTCGATCGCGGCGAGCTCGGGCAGCAGGCGCTCGAGGGCCTGCTGGCCGCCGTGCTCGCGGCCGAGATCCTTGCCGTAGGAGGTGGAGTTCTCGCTGACCAGGAACAGCTCGCGCACGCCCTGTCCGGCGAGCCACACGCCCTCGGCGAGGACCTCCCCCGGCGGGCGGGAGACGAAGGCGCCGCGGAAGGACGGGATCGCGCAGAACGAGCACCGCCGGTCGCATCCGGAGGCGATCTTGAGCGCGGCCACCGGGGCGTCGTCCAGCCGTCGCCGGAGCACCCGCGGCCCCCAGCCGTGCCCGGGCACGGCGACCTCGGCCGCCGAGCGGGTGACCGGGCTGATCGGCAGCAGCCGGCGGCGGTCGGTCGGCTGGTGGGAGGGGACCGCGCGCCCCGCCACCACCTCGTCGAGCCGCTCGCCGAGGTTGGGGTAATGGTCGAAGCCCAGCACGGCGGCCGCCTCGGGCAGGCTCTCGGCCAGCTCGGCGCCGTAGCGCTGTGCCATGCAGCCGACGGCGACGACCTTCGCGCCCGTCGTCTCGCCCACCTCGGCCGCCTCCAGCAGGGTGTCCACCGAGTCCTTCTTGGCCGACTCCACGAAGCCGCAGGTGTTCACGACGATGACGTCGGCACCCCCGGCGTCCTGCGTGAGCTCCCACCCGTCGGCGGCGAGGCGACCGGCCAGCTCCTCCGAGTCGACCTCGTTGCGGGCACACCCGAGGGTGAGCAGGGCGGCACGACGGGAGGGTGATGGTGTGGACACGGCTCTCAGGGTAACCGCCGGCGGCGGCTAGGTTGGCTTCCGTGAGCCAAGTAGTGGTCCGCCGGGCGCGGACCGGTGACGTGCGGGGCATCAAGTCGATCATCGACACGTACGTCGGCAAGGTGTTGCTCGCCAAGGAGCTCGTCACGCTCTACGAGGACGTGCAGGAGTTCTGGGTGGCGCAGCGGGGCGAGGATCTGGTCGGCTGCGGTGCCCTGCACGTGCTGTGGGAGGACCTCGCCGAGATCCGTTCGGTCGCCGTGCTGCCGCACGCGCTCGGCCTCGGCGCCGGCCGGATGCTGGTCGAGCGGCTGATCTCGGTGGCGCGGGAGCTGGGGCTGTCCCGGGTGTTCGTGCTGACCTTCGAGACCGAGTTCTTCGCCGGGCACGGCTTCGTGGAGATCGACGGCACGCCGGTGAGCCCGGAGGTCTACGAGGAGATGCGCCGCTCGCCCGACGAGGGCGTCGCGGAGTTCCTCGACCTGCCCTACGCCAAGCCCAACACCCTCGGCAACGCCCGCATGCTGTTGGAGCTGTGACTTCTTCCCGACACCTGTTGTTAGCCGGTTGGCGGGTACCGCGTTCGTCGTCGTGGCGGCCTAATTGTTCTGGGTCCACGACCGGTGGACCCGGAGTTCCTCATGAGGGAGACAAGCGTGGCCGCGTCAACCCTGCGTCGTGCCGCCCAGGCACTGGTCACCGCCATCGCGCTCGCCGGCACAGTGCTCGCCGGCACCATGTTCGCCGGGGCCGCGACCGCCCAGGCCGCCCTGGACCCAGCCCAGCTGCGGGCCGAGACCGACAAGTACCTGTTCAGCACCTCGCTGAGCGGCTTCCAGACCCTGCGCGCCCAGCAGCCGCACGCCGACCAGCTCAACTGGTCCTCGGACGGCTGCACGAGCGCGCCGGACAACCCGTTCGGCTTCGACTTCGTCCGGGCGTGCCACCGGCACGACTTCGGCTACCGCAACTACCGGCAGCAGGGTCGGTTCACCGAGGCCAACCGGCTCACGATCGACAACCGGTTCAAGTCGGACATGTACTCGATCTGCGACGGCAACTGGGCCTGCAACCGGTTCGCCGACGTCTACTACGCGGCCGTCCGCCAGTTCGGCAACAGCGCGCTGAGCACGGCGGACATCCTCGACCGGGCATCGGTGCGCACGGCGGCGGCGCTGGCCGCCAGCCGCTAGGGCGCGTCCGCACAGTCCTGGTCGATGGGCTTCGTGATCCAGGTCGTCGCTGGCAAGGCGGAGGGCAGGCCTCGTACCGGGTCGTACTCGGCCTGTCCGACAACACCGCCAGCGGCGAGCTGGGCGCGAAGACCGCGATCGAGGGCTGTGCGGACGTGCCCTAAGGCCGACGCGGCGGGGGCACGCCGGCGGCGTGCCCCCGTCGCGCGTCTCAGCAGTCGCCGGCGGTCGCCCGGCCGGCCAGGCGGTCGGCGACCCAGGCCGTCACCGACGGGCTCATCAGGGCGGCCGTGACCGCGTGCGGCCCGGTGTTCGTGCGCCGGAACGTCACGTTGCCGCCACCGTCACACCAGGCCTCCCGGAGGCCGACGCTGACCGACACGGGAAGGATCTCGTCGCCGTTGGAGTGGTAGAGCAGCACCGGCGAACGGGGCGTGCTCCCGCCGAGGTTCTGCTCGTCCACCCGGGCCACCCACTCCGGCCGGGCGAGCACGTCCTCGGTGGTGAAGTCGGACATCGAGTGCCCGGCGTACTTCGACAGGTCGCTGGTGCAGTCGTCGCGGATGTCGGCGAACGCCACCCGTCCGGCGTCGTTGAGGTACGGGGCGAGCTCGAGCTCCGGATAGGTGACGTCCATGCCGAAGCCCGCCGCCATGACCAGGCCGACGTTCTCGCCGCCGTCGTTGTGCTCGGCGACCGTGCGCAGGTGTGCCGGCGGGGCACCGACCGCGTAGCCGACGATGTTCAGCTCCGGCGCGTAGCTCGGCGCGAGCTGGGCGGCCCAGCCGGCGGCGTGGCCGCCCTGCGAGTAGCCGACGACGGCGACCTCGGTGGTCGGTGAGAGCCCGGTCCCCGGCAGGCGCAGCGCGGCACGCACCACGTCGAGGGTGGCGTTGCCCTCGGCCCGCCCGGCGATGTAGGTGTGCTCGCCCGGTGTACCCAGGCCCTCGTAGTCGGTGATCGCGACGGCGAACCCGCGGGTGGCGTACTGGTGGATCAGCAGGCCCTCGGTCTCGTCGCCCGCCTCGAGGTGGCGGGAGGGCGCGCACTGGTCGCCGAGGCCGTGGGTCCCCGGCGCGAAGCCCACGACCGGGGTGTTCGCGTTCGCGCCCAGCGGCACCACCACGGTCCCGCTGACCGTGATCGGCGCTCCGGTGGCGGAGGTCGAGCTGTAGGTGATCACCCAGGTGCGGGCGTAGACGAAGCCCGGCGCGCTGATCTGCCTGGCGGTGACGACGTCACCAGGGGCCGCCGCCGGCTCGACCGACGGTTCGGCGGCGGCCGCCGGTGCGGCGACGGTCAGCGCGACCGTGGCGGTGGTGACCAGGACCCCGACGAGTACACGACGCATAGTGGTGCCCCCTTTGGCACACGGTCGAGTGAGTTCAGAACACCCAACCGTAACGTCGTGGTCACAGCCGGTAAAGGTCACTCCTCGGCGGGCTCTCCCCCGCCGGCGGTGCCGCCACCGCGGATGACGTACAGGACGCTGTCCAGCTCCTCGGGTTTGATCAGCACGTCGCGGGCCTTGGAGCCCTCGGACGGGCCGACCACGCCCCGGCTCTCCAGCAGGTCCATCAGCCGGCCCGCCTTGGCGAAGCCCACGCGCAGCTTGCGCTGCAGCATCGAGGTCGAGCCGAACTGGGAGGTGACGATGAGCTCCGCCGCCTGCAGCAGCAGCTCGAGGTCGTCGCCGATGTCCTCGTCGATCTCGCGCTTCTCGCCGGCCTTGGCCGCGGTCACCCCCTCGGTGTACTCGGGCTGTGCCTGCTCCTTGACGAACGAGACGATCGCGTTGATCTCCTCGTCGGTGATGTACGCGCCCTGGATCCGGACCGGCTTGGACGCGCCCATCGGCAGGTACAGGCCGTCGCCCATGCCGATCAGCTTCTCGGCGCCGGGCTGGTCCAGGATCACCCGCGAGTCGGTCAGCGACGAGGTCGCGAACGCGAGGCGGGACGGCACGTTCGTCTTGATCAGGCCGGTCACCACGTCCACCGACGGGCGCTGGGTGGCGAGGACCAGGTGGATGCCGGCGGCGCGGGCCTTCTGGGTGATCCGGACGATCGCGTCCTCGACGTCGCGGGGCGCGGTCATCATCAGGTCGGCCAGCTCGTCGACGATCGCGAGGATGTACGGGTAGGGCCGGTACTCCCGCTCGGAGCCGGGCGGCGCGGTGATCTCGCCCGAGCGCACCTTCTTGTTGAAGTCGTCGATGTGGCGCACCCGGTTGGCCTGCATGTCCTGGTAGCGCTGTTCCATCTCCTCGACCAGCCACGTCAGCGCGGCGGCGGCCTTCTTCGGCTGCGTGATGATCGGGGTGATCAGGTGCGGGATCCCCTCGTAGGGGGTCAGCTCGACCATCTTGGGGTCGATGAGCACCATCCGGACCTCGTCCGGGGTCGCGCGGGCGAGCAGCGACACCAGCATCGAGTTGACGAAGCTCGACTTGCCGGAGCCGGTCGAGCCGGCGCACAGCAGGTGCGGCATCTTCGCCAGGTTCGCGGTGACCATGTGGCCCTCGATGTCCTTGCCGAGGCCGATCACCATCGGGTGGTGGTCGTTGACCGCCGTTCCCGAGCGCAGCACGTCGCCGAGGCGCACCATCTCGCGGTCGGAGTTCGGAACCTCGATGCCGACCGCGGACTTGCCGGGGATCGGGGCGAGCAGCCGGACGTTGTCGGTGGCGACCGCGTAGGCGATGTTCTTGGTCAGCGCGGTGATTTTCTCGACCTTGACGCCCGGGCCGAGCTCGACCTCGTAGCGGGTCACCGTCGGGCCGCGGGTGAACCCGGTGACCTGGGCGTCGACCGAGAACTGGTCGAGCACGCCGGTGATCGCCTCGATCATCGCGTCGTTGGCGCGGCTGCGGGCCTTGGGCGGGTCGCCGCCGGCCAGCAGGCCGGGGTCGGGCAGCCGGTAGTCGCCGTCGACGACCCGGGTGAGCGTGAGCTGGGTCGACTCCTTGGCCGGCGGGTTCTCCTTGACCTGCTCGGCCCGCACGGGCGGCCGCTTGCGCGGGGGCGGCGGGGGCGGCGGCGCCTCGACCGGCGGCTCCGGCTCCGCCGGCGGTGGCTCCTCGGCCATCGCGGCCTGCCGGCGGCGGGACGGGCGGCGCAGCTTCGTCTCGGCCGGCGGGACCTCCTCCTCGCCGGGCAGCTCGAGCTCGTCCTCGTAGCCGTCGGCGTAGTCGTCCGGGTAGTCCTCCGGGTCCATGCCCAGCTCGCGCAGGCGGGTCGGGATGTCGCGGAAGCGGGTGCCGGTGAACACCAGCACCCCGAAGCCGAGCACGAGCACCAGCAGCGGGATCGCGACCCAGGCCGTGACCCCCTTGGCGAGCATCCCGCCGGACAGGTAGCCGACCGCGCCGCCGGCGAACATCCGGCCCTCGTTGTCGTCGGGGGTGTCGCTGAACAGGTGCAGGATGCCCAGGAACGCCAGCGAGAACAGCAGCGTGCCGACCACCAGCCGCGGCCGCTTCTCCGGCTGCGGGTCCGAGCGCATCAGCGCGACACCGATCACCAGCAGCACCATCGGCAGGGCCATCGCCGCGGCGCCGATCGAGGACCGCACGCCGATCTCCAGCCAGCGTCCCACCGGGCCGCCCGCCTTCCACCAGATGCCGGCACCGGCGATCACGCCGACCGCGACCAGCGCGAACGCCAGACCGTCCCGCCGGTGGGCCGGGTCAAGCTCCTTGGTGCGGCCGACGGTGCGGGCCAGTCCCCCGGCGCCCTTCGCGAGGAGGCTCCAGCTGCCCCGCAGGCCGCGGACCGCGGTACGGCCGACCCCGCCTTTGCGTCGGGCCGGGGGCCGGCGGCTGGTCGAGGTCCGGGACCTGCCCGACGACGAGCGGGTCGAACCCCGGGTCGAACCCCGGCCGGAGCCACCGCTCGAGGAGCGCGTGTTGGTGCGGGTGGACGAGCGGCTCGAGGAGGACCGGGTGCGGCCGCCACCTCCGCGGCCACCGCCACCGGCGCCCTTGGAGGACCTCGAGGCTGCTGTCCGGTTCGCCATGGTCCCCACGGTAGTCGGCTTGCACCACAGGAGTCACTTCTGCCACACGGGCATCTTCGAGCAGGAGATCCGGCTCGCCGGACCACCGCGCCGGCGGCGGACCGGCCCGTGCGATGCTCCGCCCATGGTCGCCCTGTTCCGCCGCCCAGCCGAGCCGACACGCCGTAGCGACGAGAGGCCGCAGGTCTCACCGCTGTGGCGGGCCCTGACCCAGTTCGACCGCGGCCTGGTCCGCCTGGTGGGCCGCCTGGAGATCACCGGGACGATCCCCGAGGAACTGCGCGGCCGCCCCGGGCTGATCGCGGCCAACCACATCGGCGTGTTCGACGCGTTCGTGCTGACCGCGGCATTGCGCAAGGCGGGGGTGGACCCGCGGTTCCTGCTGGCCGGCGGGCTGCTCGACGCGCCGGTGGTCGGCTGGATCCTGCGCCAGGGCGGGCCGGTCCGGGTGGACCGGGGCAGGAGCACCGTCGTGGAGGCGGTCGCCCGGACGATCGAGGCGCTGCGATCGGCGTCCGGACCCGTGCTCGTCTACCCCGAGGGGCGGATCAGCCGGGAGCCCGGGCTGTGGCCCGAGCGCGGCAAGACCGGGGTGGCCCGGATCGCGCTGGCCGCGAACGTACCGGTGATGACGATCAGCCAGTGGGGTGCGCACGAGGCCGTGTACTGGGGTACCGAGCGGGTCGAGGGGTGGCGCGACCTCGTGCCGGTGGTGACCTCGGGGCTGCGCGCGCTCCGGGCCAGGCCGGTGTTCCGCGTCCACTTCGGCCGGGTGGTGGACCTGTCGGACCTGTCCGCGAGGCGGCCGGGCGACGCGGTGCGCGCGCACCGCCGGATCATGGAGGCCATCACCGCCGACCTGGTGCCGCTGCGCCCCGACGAGCCCGACACCCCCCGCTTCCACGACCCCACCCGCCCGACCGACAGCACCAGCCCGTGGCGGCCGCGCACCGGGCCTGCCGACCCGCCGCCGGTCACGTCCTGAGCGCCCCGGTCGGGATCGTCGAGCCGATGCGGATGGGGTCGAGCACGAACAGCGTCGTGTACTTGCGCACGTTCGGCGCGTCCATCAGCAGGCGCGTGGAGATCTCGCCGTGGTGGGCCATGCCCGAGGCGGCGAGCACGACGACGTAGTCCCACTCGCCGTAGACCGCGTACACCTGCTGCACCTCGGGTGCGGCCAGCAGCCGGCGGTGGAACGCCTCGTGCAGCCGGCGGGACTCGCGCTCGACCGAGACCAGGCAGACGGCGAGCACGAGGTCGGGGCTGAACGTCGGGTCCAGTACGGCGGCGGTCCTGGCCAGCAGACCCGAGCTCCGGTAGCGCTCGACCCGCCGCTGGACCGCGCTCGGGGACAGGCCGACGATCTCGCCGAGCTCACGCAGGGTGCGCCCGGCGTCGTCCTGCAGCTCGTCGAGCAGGCGGTGGTCGGTGTCATCGAGAACCAGCTCGGTCTTCTTCGGCACGCAAAAATATTGCGCCAATCTGGGAAAGATTTCAAGCGCGGCCTGCGGCCCCTGACATAGCCTTCCGCTGGAGTAGTTACTGGAAGAGAGGGGTATCCGCCCACATGACCGCGACTGGAGCAGCCGAACCGGACCTGCACGTTACTACCGACTCTCAAACGCTGGTTAGGCGCAGGGGGACCGTTCTCATCGTGCTGGCCTCGTGCTGCTTCGGCACCTCGGGCGTGCTCGCCAAGCCGGTGATGGACGCCGGCCTGAGCCCCCAACAGGTGGCCGGCGTCCGCATCGGTCTGGCCGCGCTCGTGCTGCTCGTCGTCGTCGGGCTCACGCGGCCGTCGCTGTTGCGGGTACGCCGGACCGACCTGCGGCTGCTGGCCGGCTACGGGCTGGTCGGGGTGGCCGCCGTGCAGCTGCTCTACTTCGCGGCGGTGTCGCGGATCCCGATCGGCATCGCGATGCTGCTGGAGTTCACCTCGCCGATCCTGGTGGCGCTGTGGGTGCGGTTCGTCCGCCGTACGGTCCTGCCGGCCCGGATGTGGATCGGCACGGTGCTCGCGCTGACCGGGCTCGCGATGGTCGCGCAGGTCTGGCAGGGACTGCGGCTGGACACCCTCGGCCTGCTCGCCGGGGTGGGTGCCGCCCTCTGCGCCGCCGCGTACTTCCTGCTCGGCGAGCACGGGATGACCACGCTGAACCCGCTCGGCATGGTCACCTGGGGCATGGTCGTCGGCGCGGTGGCGATGGCGGTCATCGCCCCGCCGTGGGCACTGCCGGGTGACCGGCTGGCCGCGGAGGTGGGGCTCGGCGGCTGGCGGTTGCCGGCGTGGGTGCTGCTGGTGGCCTGCGCCGTCGTCAGCACGGCACTGGCCTACCTGTTCTCGATCAGCTCGCTGGCGCACCTGCCGGCGAACGTGGCCAGCGTGCTCGCCCTGGTCGAGCCGGTCGTCGCGACCTCGCTGGCGTGGCTGCTGCTGGACCAGAAGCTCACCCTCGTCCAGGTGGCGGGCGCCGTCGTCCTGCTCGGCGGCGCGACGATCGTCCAGCTCGCCTCCGCCCGGGTGCCCCCGGCCGAGACCCGGCTCGAGACCGGGGAGCACCCGGGCGACTGAGGCGGTCGGTCAGCCGGCGGTCAGACCGGGATGACCGTCGGCACGATCATCGGGCGGCGGCGGTAGGTGTCGGCCACCCACCGGCCGACCACCCGCCGAACCGACTGGGCGATCCGGTGCGTGTCGGTGATGCCCTCGCTCTCGGTGTGCGAGAGCTCCATCTCCACCAGCGACATGACCTCGTCGAGCGCCTTGGGATCGTCGGAGAAACCGCGACCGGAGATCGTCGGCGGCCCCAGCGGGCGGCCGGTCGTCGAGTCGACGGCCACCGTGATCGCGATGAAGCCGCCCTCGCCCAGGATCAACCGGTCGGACAGGGTCGACTCGCCCACGTCGCCGACCGAGAGGCCGTCGACGTAGACGTGCCCCACCTCGACCCGGCCGACGATGCTCGCGCGGCCGTCGACCAGGTCCACGACGACCCCGTCCTCGGCCAGCACCACGTTCTCCGCGGGCACCCCGGTCGCCACGGCGAGCGCCGCGTTCGCCCGCAGGTGCCGCCACTCCCCGTGCACCGGCATCACGTTCGACGGCCGGACCGCGTTGTAGAGGAACAGCAGCTCGCCGGCCGAGGCGTGCCCGGACACGTGCACCTTGGCGTTGCCCTGGTGCACGACCGAGGCGCCGAGCCGGGCGAGCCCGTTCACGACGCCGAACACCGCGGTCTCGTTGCCCGGGATCATCGAGCTGGCCAGAACGACCGTGTCACCGGGGCGGATGCGGATCTGCCGGTGCTCGCCGCGGGCCATCCGGGACAGCGCCGAGAGCGGCTCACCCTGGGAGCCGGTGGAGACGAACAGGACCTGGTGCTCCGGCAGCTCCATCGCCTCGGCGAGGTCCACCAGCAGGCCGTCCGGCACCCGCAGCAGGCCCAGCTCGGCGGCGATGCCCATGTTGCGCACCATCGACCGGCCGACCAGCGCGACCCGCCGGTCGTGCGCGATCGCCACGTCCAGCACCTGCTGGACGCGGTGCACGTGGCTGGCGAAGCAGGCCACGATCACCCGCTGCCCGGCCCGGCTGATCACGTTGTCCAGCACCGGGCCGATCTCCCGCTCCGCCATGACGAAGCCCGGTACCTCGGCGTTGGTGGAGTCGACCAGGAACAGGTCGACGCCCTCGTCGCCCAGCCGGGAGAACCCGGCGAGGTCGGTGAGCCGGCCGTCCAGCGGCAGCTGGTCCAGCTTGATGTCGCCGGTGTGCAGCACGAGCCCGGCCGGGGTGCGGATGGCCACGGCCAGCGCGTCCGGAATCGAGTGGTTGACCGCGAAGAACTCGCAGTCGAACTCGCCGAACCCGACCCGACCGCCCTCGGCCACCTCGACCAGGCGCGGGGTCAGCCGGTGCTCCCGGCATTTGGCCGCGACCAGCGCGAGGGTGAACCGGGAGCCGACGACCGGCAGGTCGGGGCGGTGGCGCAGCAGGAACGGCACCGCGCCGATGTGGTCCTCGTGCCCGTGGGTCAGCACGATCGCGTCGATGTCGTCCAGCCGCGGCTCGATCGCCCGGAAGTCGGGGAGGATCAGGTCCACTCCGGGCTGCTGGTCCTCGGGAAACAGCACGCCGCAGTCCACGACGAGCAGCCGCCCGCCGTACTCGAACACCGTCATGTTGCGGCCGATCTCGCCGATCCCGCCCAGTGCGACGATCCGGAGGCCGCCGTCGGCCAACGCGCCCGGGGGCGCCAACTGCCCGTAGGTCACTGGTGGACCTGCCCGGCGCTGGTGTGGGTGGTGGTCGCGACGTAGGCCGCCGCGGCGTCGGCGTGGGCCACCCGGGCGGCGGCCACGCTCGAGGGCGGGGCGTCGGTCAGCGGCACCCCGGCGTCGGCCAGATCGCTGGCGATCAGCGCGACCTGCTGCTCGGTGGCTGGCGGCAGCGGCAGCCGGGGCTCGCCGGCGTCATACCCGCGCAGGCGGAGCGCGGCCTTGACGAAGATCACGCCACCGACCCGGCCCTGGGCCCGGCACACCGGGAGCAGGCCGCGGTGCACGGTACGGGCCGTGCTGACATCGCCGCTCTCGTAGGTCCCGAGCAGGCGCCGCAGCCGTCCGGCGACCACGTGCCCGATCACGCTGACGAAGCCGACGGCGCCGACCGAGAGCCACGGCAGGTTGAGCGCGTCGTCGCCGGAGTAGTAGGCGAGGTCGGTACTGGAGATGACCTCGCTGCCGGCGAACAGGTCGCCCTTGGCGTCCTTGACCGCCTGGATCCGCGGGTGCTCGGCGAGCCGCCGCAGCGTGTCGACCTCGATCGGCACCACCGAGCGGGGCGGGATGTCGTAGAGCATGTTGGGTAGCGCGGTGGCGTCGGCGACCGCGGTGAAGTGGGCGAGCAGCCCGGCCTGGGGCGGGCGCGAGTAGTACGGCGTGACCACGAGCAGCCCGTGCGCCCCCGCCTGCTCGGCCTCCCGGGCCAGGTGCACCGAGTGCGTGGTGTCGTAGGTGCCGACCGAGGCGACGACCGTCGCCCGCTCCCCCACGGCGTCCACGACCGCCCGCACCAGCTCGGCCTTCTCCGCGTCGCTGGTGGTCGGCGACTCGCCGGTGGTGCCGTTGACCACGAGGCCGTCGTTGCCCAGGTCGACCAGGTGGGCCGCGAGGCGCTGCGCGGCGTCCAGGTCGACCTTCCCACTCGCGTCGAAGGGGCTCACCATCGCGGTCAGCACCTGGCCGAACGGCCGCCCCGGTCTGGCGGTCGGACACGTGTTCATGACCAAGACGCTACCCCGCGCCTCACAGGCTCCGGCGCAGTCCCTTGACCACGCCCAGCGCGGCCTGCTCGCCCTCGAAGTCGAGCCGGACCTGCTCGCGGCCGAACGCCCAGAGCAGCAGCTCACCGGGCTCGCCGGTGACCAGGACGGTGTTCGGGCCGCGGCGCACGACGGCCTCGGTGCCGTCCGGGCGGCGCAGCACGATGCCGACCGTACTGCGGCGCAGGGTCAGGCGGCCGGCACGGGTGACCCCGGCCCAGGCCGCGGCGTCCCTGCCGGGGTCGGGCGGACGCGGCTCCCAGCCAGGCTGGGCCCGGCGCACGTCCTCGTGGTGGACGAACAGCTCCACCGAGTTGACCAGCCGGTCCACCGCCGGGATCCGGGTCGGCGACAGCGCGGGCGGCCCGGTGCGGACCAGCTCGACCAGCTCTGCCCAGGGACGGCGGGCAAAGTCGTCCTGGACGCGCTTGGTGTACCCGGCGAGCGCGGGGACCACGATCCCCGGCGCCGCGTCCGGGCGGCGCTCGCGGAGCACGAGGTGTGCGGCGAGGTCGCGGGTCTGCCACCCGGTGCACAGGGTCGGCGCGTCCGGCCCCACCTCGGTGAACAGCTCGGCCAGCGCCGCGCGCTCGTCGGCGGAAACGGTCATGCGGGAAAGCCTACCCGCGAGTCGATCACTCCTGGCCCAGCTGCGGTTCGTCCAGCTGGCTCCCGTCGCGGCTGTTGACCACGCACCAGATGGCGCGGTCCCCGCCGTTCTCGCTGTCGTCGTCGACCTGGTCGTCCCAGGAGCCCTTCGTGGGCACGAGCGTGACGTAGGTCAGCGTCCGCTCCTTGTCCGAGGCGGTGACCTCACTGGCGAACAGCATCGCGCAGGTCGCCTCGGCGAAGCGCCGCAGCAGCTCCCCGCTGGGGTACTCGAGCTCGAGGTTGGCGAACGGGTCGAGCTCCACGGCCTCGAACTCGTGCGGCCCGGCGCAGTCGGTGGACGCGCTCGACGGGTAGCGGCTCCCGGCCCGCAGCGGAGCCGCCGAGCACCCGTAGTCACCGATCGCGAACTCCTCGACCTCGCCCTCGCGCCCGTAGGTCATCGTCGCCCCCTTGGCCGGATCGGCGGGCTCCTCGTCGGCCAGCACCGCCCGGCCGCCGAACCAGCCGCCGGCCAGCCCGGCGACGAGCACTGCCACGAAGGCCGCGGCCAGCCAGCGGCGACGGTTCGGCGCCGGAGGGCTCGGGACGGTCGTGAACCGGGTGGCCCCGGGCCCGGCGTAGGCCATCGTCGCCGGGCCGGCCCCGGGCGTGCCGCCGGGCGGGGTGGCGGTGGTCTGGGCGAGCAGCGCCCGGACCTGGGCGGCGGTCGGCCGTGCGGCGGGGACGGGGTTGAGCAGCCCCATGATCGCCGAGGCGAGCGGCCCCTGGCAGCGGGTCAGGTACGGCACCTCGTTGAGGATGGCGTGCATGGTCGCCGCGGTGGACGCGCGCTCGAACGGCGACCGCCCCTCCACGGCGAAGAACAGCACGGCCGCCAGAGCCCACAGGTCCGACCCGGCGTCGGCCTCGGCCCCGCGGATCCGCTCCGGGGCGATGTAGGTCGGCGAGCCGACCAGCACACCGCTGGTGGTCAGCCGGGGGTCGTCCGCGGCCTGCGCGATGCCGAAGTCGGCGAGCTTCACCCGACCGTTCGGCAACGCCATGATGTTGCTCGGCTTCACGTCCCGGTGGACGATCCCCGCGGCGTGGGCGCTCTCCAGCGCCGAGAGCAGCTGCTCGGCCAGCCGGACCACGGCGTCCTGGGGCAGCGGGCCCTGTCGGGCCACCACGTCGGCGAGGTTCGGAGCCGAGATCAGCTCCATGACGATGAACGTGGTGCCGCCCTCCTGGACGACGTCGTACACCGTCACCACCGCCGGGTCGTTCAGCCGCCCGGCCGCCCGCGCCTCCCGCAGCACGCGCTCCTCGAGCACCCGCCGCTCCTCGGCGGACACCCCGTCGGGTAGGTGCAGCTCCTTGATCGCCACCCGCCGCCCGATCGTGCGGTCCTCGGCGAGCCACACCACGCCCATCCCGCCGCGACCGATCTCCTGCAGGACGAGGTAGCGCCCGGCGATCACGCGCTGCTGCTCCGGCGAGCGCCGCACCGTCTGTTCTGGCTGGTGGGTCACCCGCAGGATGCTACTGCGCGCCACACTGGCGTCATGCCGACCTGGATCCTCCACGTCGATCTCGACCAGTTCATCGCCGCGGTCGAGGTGCTGCGCCGGCCGGAGCTGCGGGGGCTGCCGGTCGTGGTCGGCGGCACCGGTGACCCCACCCGGCGCGGGGTGGTGGCCACCGCCTCCTACGAGGCCCGGGCGTTCGGGGTGGGCTCGGGCATGCCGCTGCGGGTGGCGGCGCGCCGGTGCCCGGAGGCGGTGTTCCTGCCGCACGACCCGCCCGCCTACGAGGCGGCGTCGGCCGAGGTGATGGCGGCCCTGCGCACGTTCGACGCCGTGGTGGAGGTGCTGGGCTGGGACGAGGCCTTCCTCGGTCTCACCACCGAGGACCCGGAGGGCACGGCCGAGGACGTCCGGCGGACCGTGCTCGAGCGCACCCGGCTGTCCTGCTCGGTCGGCATCGGGGACAACACGCTGCGCGCCAAGCTCGCCACCGGCTTCGCCAAGCCGGCCGGGATCTTCAGGCTGACCAGGGACAACTGGTTCGAGGTGATGGGTGAGCTGCCGACCGGGGCGCTGTGGGGCATCGGTCGCAGGACCGCGGCCAAGCTCACCGAGCTGGGGTTCACGACCGTGCGCGAGCTGGCCGGGGCCGACCCGGCGGTCCTCGCCGACCGGCTCGGCCCGAGGATGGGCCCCTGGTATCGGACCCTGGCGCTGGGCGCCGGTGGTACCGAGCTCAGCCCGACCCCGCACCGGGCACGCTCACGCAGTCGGGAGACCACCTTCCAGGAGGATCTGACCTCACCGGCGGAGATCCGCGCCGCGGTCGCCGGCCTCGCCAGGCGGGTCGCCGAGGACGTGGTCGCGGAGGGCCGGCCGGCCGCGCGGGTGGCGGTGAAGGTCCGGTTCGCCCCGTTCTTCACCCACACCCGCAGCGCCACGCTGCCCAGCCCGACCAGCGACGCCGACGAGCTGGAGCGGGCCGCGCTGGAGGTGCTGGCCTGGTTCGGCGAGGGCACCGGAGCCGACCGCGCGGTCCGCCTGCTCGGCGTGCGTGCGGAGTTCGCACCGGACGCGGACGCGGTGACCGCGGCGGAGTCGTAGTTCGGGCGGGACGGCGACCGGGCCCCGCCAGACCGGCGGGCCGCGAATGGGGCGCCTACAGAGGGGCGACCTCGTGGCCGGCCTCACGCAGTGCCTTGACCGCGCGTTCCAGGTCGGTCGCCTTCACCAGGACGTGGTCGGTGTCGTAGGTGGACACGGCGAACAGGCTCACCCCCGCCGCCGCCAGCTCGCCGGCGAGGGCGGCCATGATGCCGGTCAGCGTGAAGTCCAACGGGCCGCGCACCGACAGCACGCGCCAGCCGTCCTCCCGGGTCTCGGCGGCTGGCGCGTTCCTGGTCGGGCAGACCACGGTCACCCCGTCCGCCGCGCTCACCACCGACACCAGCGCGCCCGCGCCGAGGCCGAACAGCTCGGGCGGCGGCGGCTGTCCCTCGGCCAGCCGGAGAACGGTGTGCTCGGCCGGGGCGACCTCGATCACCAGGCGACGCACCGGCTCAGCCCTCGGTCACGAACGGGCTGGACGCGACCTCGGTGCCGTCGGCCAGCGTGCCGATGACGAAGTCGTCGAACACGTTCGGCGCCGCCTTCTGCAGCTGGCGCAGGCACTCCACGGCCAGCTCCCGGATCTCCACGTCCGCGTGCTCGCTCGCGCGCATGGCCACGAAGTGGCGCCAGGCGCGGTAGTTGCCGGTGACCACGATCCGGGTCTCGGTCGCGTTGGGCAGCACGGCACGGGCGGCCTGGCGCGCCTGCTTGCGGCGCAGCGTCGCGTTCGGCACGTCGGCGAACCGCTTCTCCAGCCCCGCGAGCAGCTCGGTGTAGGCGGCGACGCTGGCCTCGGTCGCCGCCAGGAACTTCGCGTGCAGCTCCGGGTCGGCCGCGATCACCTCCGGCTCGACCATCGCCGCGTCGCGCTCGGGGACGTAGCGCTGGGAGAGCTGCGAGTAGGAGAAGTGCCGGTGGCGGATCAGCTCGTGGGTCAGCGAGCGGGAGATCCCGGAGACGTAGAAGCTGACCGAGCCGTGCTCGAGCACCGACAGGTGCCCCACCTCGAGGATGTGCCGCAGGTACCCGGCGTTGGTCGCCGTGGCCGGGTTCGGCTTCTTCCACGACTGGTAGCAGGCCCGGCCGGCGAACTCGGCGAGCGCCTCGCCGCCCTCGGCGTCGGTGGACCACGGCACGTCGGCCGGCGGGAAGAACTCGGTCTTCGCGATGAGCTGCACCTTGGGCGAGACGGTCTCGGTCATGGCACGCAGCCTAAACCGCATCCCGTGACATCATTGCTGGTGTCTGATTGCTGGTGTCTGATGACGTCTCCGTCGCTTGACTGATGTCACTTATGACGTCATAGTGACATCATGGATCTCACACCGTACGTCACCTCGCTGCGGGAGGACCTCACCACGGCCGCGTCCGCCGGCGACGAGAACACCCGTCGCTCCGCCGCCGTCCTGGCCGCCGCGCTGGAGCCCGCCGCCCGCCTGGCGCTGATGAACGCGCTGTCCGACCTGGCCGCCGAGGTGACCGCCTCGCTGGACGACCACGTCGTCGAGGTTCGGCTCGACGGCCGGGACGTGCAGGTCGTGGTCACTCCGACCCGGGCGCCCCGCGAGGAGGCACGGCAGGAGCCGCCGCTGCCCCCGCCGGACGAGGGCGGTGACATGAGCCGGATGACCCTGCGGCTGTTCGAGCAGCTCAAGAGCAAGGCCGAGCAGGCGGCCGCCGCACAGGGGGTCTCGCTGAACACGTTCGTCCAGCAGGCCGTCCAGGGCGCGCTGCACGGCAAGGGCCGCGGCCGGGGCCGAGAGTGGGGCGGCTGGGGCGAGTGGCCCGACGCGGGCAGGGGCCCCCGTGGCGACTCGTCCTCCCGCGTCCACGGCTGGTACGAGGGGTGAGGCCGATGAGCGAGGGAAACGCCTTCGGCGGCGTGGAGGCCGAGGACCTGGTCCGCCGGCAGAGCTTCGAGGTCGAGGGGCCCGTCGAGCTCGACCTGGGCATCGGCGCCGGCCGCATCGAGGTGCGGCTGGTCGAGGAGCCGGGGGTGCATGTCGAGGTGCGCCACGACTCCCGGGAGGCCCACCCGTTCGCCGAAGGGGTGTCCAGCCTGATGAGCTGGATCGGCACCCAGTTCGGCAACCTCGAGCCCACCGAGGGCAGCCTCACCGCCGAGGCCGTCCGCCAGACCAGGATCGACTACACACCGGGCCGGCTCGTCGTGCGTGCGCCCAAGGACATGCACCTGCGCAACATCGGCGTCGCGGTCTCGGTCCGGGCACCGGTCGGGAGCCACGTCTCGGCCAGGTCCAGCTCCGGGGCCCTGCGCGTCTCCGGGTCCGCCGGGCGGCTACAGCTGGGCACCGGCACCGGCCGGGTCGAGACCGACCAGGCCACCGGGACCGCGAAGGTCGACTCCGGCTCCGGCGTGGTGCGCCTCGGCGCGATGACCGAAGGCGTTCGGGTCAAAACCGGCGGCGGTGACGTCGAGATCGCCGCCGTCGGCGGCGCCGGCACCGTGGTGACCGGCGGCGGCGACGTCTGGCTCGGCACCGTCGACGGTGACGTGCTGGTCCGCACCGGCAGCGGCAACCTCACCATCGCCAACGCGCTCGCCGGCCAGCTCGAGCTGCACAGCGGCTCGGGCGCGATCCGGATCGGGATCCGGCCGGGCAACCGCGCCGAGATCGACCTGTCCTCCGGCTCCGGCGAGGCCCGCAGCGACCTCGACCTGTCCACCACCCCACCCGAGACCGCGCCACCGCTGCGCATCCGCGGCCGCACCGGCTCGGGCTCGGCGCTGGTGACCACCGCGCTCGACTGAGCCAAGGCGGACCGAGGGGGTTCGGGCCCGGGCGGCGCGTGGGACGCGCCGCCCGGGCCGGCTGCTCACGCCAGCACAGCCCGCAGGGCGGGAGCGAGCGACCCCCGCTCCTCGGCCACCACCGCGTCCAGCTCGAGCCACTCGGCCATCACCTGGAGCTCCGCCGCCAGCTCCGCGGCCACCCGCGGGGTGTGGACGCCCGGCTCGGCGAAGGCACCGCGCACCCGCAGCAGGCCGGCGGCCCGGTCGGCCTTGAGGTCGACCCGGCCCACGAGCTCGCCGTCGAGCAGGAACGGGAAGACGTAGTAGCCGAAGACCCGCTTGGGCTCGGGAACGTAGATCTCGATCCGGTAGTGGAAGCCGAAGATCCGCTCGGTCCGGGCCCGCTCCCAGATCAGCGGGTCGAACGGAGACAGCAGAGCCCGCCCCGCCACCCGCCGCGGTGCACGCGCCCCCACGTGCCGGTAGGCCGGCTGCGCCCAGCCCTCGACCCTGACCGGCTCCAGCTCCCCCGCCTCGACCAGCTCGGCCACCGCCCGCCGGCTGCGCTCCGGCGGCCTGATCCGGTAGTAGTCCCGCAGGTCGGCCTCGGTCGCGATGCCGTGCGCGGTGGCCGCCCGGCGGGTCAGCTCCCGGATCGCGTCCTCGTCGGCGACGTGCGTGGCGTACACCTCCGGCGGCAGCACCCGCTCCGGCAGGTCGTAGAGCCGCTGGAAGCCCCGGCGGGTCCCCGTGGTCAGCTCCCCGACCGCGAACAGGTACTCGCACGCGTGCTTGACCGAGGAGCGGTTCCACCAGCCGCCGCGGGCCCGGGCACCCTCGACGCCCAGCTCCTGCTCCAACGTGCCGGCGCCCACCGGACCGAGGTCCTTGACCGCGGCCAGCACGTCGTCGAGCAGGCCCGGCGAGCCCTTCAGCAGGGAGCGGTAGCGGACGCCCAGTCGCTCCTCGTAGTCCCGCATGCGCCAGCGGAACAGCGGCCAGTCCGCGACGGGCAGCAGGCTCGCCTCGTGCGCCCAGTACTCCACGAGCAGCCGAGGCCGCCTGCCCGAGTGCACCCAGGCGGCGTCGTCGACCAGCGCCGCCGGGTAGGGCCCGACCCGGCTGAACAGCGGCATGTAGTGCGCGCGCACCGCCACGTTCACCGAGTCCAGCTGGATCAGCCGCACGCGGTCCAGCACCCGCCTCAGATGCCGCCGGGTGACCTCGCCCCCCGGCCGCGCATCCGCGAAACCCTGCGCAGCTAAGGCGATCCGCCGGGCGGTGAAATTGTTCGCTTCGCTCAGTCGCTTAACCACCGTCTTCCTTCCTTCGCGTCCTCGGCGCCTGGGGCGCCTGCGGGCGCTGCGTCGGTCCAGACGGTGGACGCTCCTTCGCTCTCGCTCACGCAGCCGCGGGCCTCACCTCGCCCGAAGGAGTTAGCTCCTGTGCGTCCCGGCTTTTGCATGGCTGGCGCAGCGGTTGCCTGGTCTGGGGAGGTGGCTGCTGTGCTTGCGCGGGCCTCGGCTCTGATCACCAGTACCACGGCGGCGAGCACGATCAGTCCCCCGGCCAGCTGTGCTGGGCCGAAGCGCTCTCCGGCGAGCCACACTCCCAGTAGGACGGCGATCACGGGGTTCACGTAGGCGTAGGTGGCCACGGTCGAGACCGGGAGGCGGCCAAGGGCGTAGACGTAGGCGCTGAACGCGATCGAGCCGAACACGACGCAGTAGGCCCAGCCGAGCCAGGACTCGGTGCTCACGGCGGCCAGGTTCAGCGACTCCCCCGACGCCCAGCCGCCGGCGCTCAGCACCGCGCCGCCGATCAGCATGCCCACGGCGGAGAACGTCACCGGGTTCGGGGGCACCGGTAGGCGGGAGCCGGCGACCGTGCCGCAGGCCCAGCCGAGCGCGGCCAGCAGCACGAGCCAGGGGCCGAACCAGGCCGAGCCGTGCGCGCCGGCCACGGGGCCGCCGAGCAGCAGGACGACCAGGCCGGCGAAGCCCACCGCCACCCCGAGCAGGGTCACCGGCGGGGGGCGCTGGCCGATGATCCGGCGCAGCACGACGACGTAGAGCGGGATGCTCGCCACGAGCAGCGCGGCCAGGCCCGAGGCGACGTCGCGCTCGGCGACGACGACCAGGCCGTTGCCCCAGGCCGGGAGCAGGAACCCGACCAGCGCGGCGGTGCCGAACTGCGGCCTTGTCATCCGGAACGCACGCGGGCCGGCGAACAGCAGGACCCCGAGGCAGAGCAGCGCGCCGGACACCAGGAACCGGAAGCCGGCCGACAGCAGCGCCGGCATCGTCTCCACGCTGAAGCGGATGGCCAGGTACGTCGACCCCCACACCACGTAGACGACCCCGAGCGCGGCCCACGCCAACCACGGCGGGTGGGTCCTGGTGTCGGTCATGGGGTCACCGTCCCACATGGCACCGACGAAAACTGATCGGCGGTTAGTTCCGGGGGCGGAAGGCCGAGCCGGCGACGCTGTTGACGTCGGTGATCGAGCCGAGGCACCGGTAGACGTTGTCGCGGCCCTGCTCGCGGTCGCCGGGGGTCGGGGGCAGCACCGACACCTCCCAGCGCTCGGGCGCGATCTCCAGCGCGTCGCCGAAGCGGGAGGCCACCAGGACCTCCTTGGCGCACACCTTCTTCACCACCGGGTGCGCCTCCAGCACGTCCTGGTAGGGGTCGGCCACGTCACCGGGCACGACGGCGATCGCGAACGTCTCGAAGGGGTGCCCCTGCTCGCAGGGCAGGGTGCGGATGTTCTGCACCTCCCCCTGCACGACGAACATGCCGCTCCAGCACTCGGCCCGCCGGGTGCAGGCCGCCTCGCCACCCTTCACCCGCGCCGCGGGGCAGCCCTCGCTCGTGGTGCGCACGCCGAAGACGTCGGCGTTGGGTGGGCTGGACGTGGGGGCGGAGGTCGGGCTGGTCGACCGGTCGGCGGCGCGCTGGTCCGGCTGCAGGCCGTCGAGTACGAACCACCCGACGGCGAGCAGCACGAGGACCGTGGCGAGCGCGGCGGCGGCGAGCAGCGCCGGACGGCGGCGCCAAGAGGGCTTGCGCGGAGGTGGTGACGACCCGGAGGACGGCGGCGCGGACAGGGCGCTGGGCGGAGGCGGCGTGGGCGTGGACGGGGCGGGCGTGGACGGGATGGCGACGGTGGTCACCGCCGAGGTGACCGCGTGGCGTGGGCCGGCCAGGCCGCCGACCGTGAGCTGGCTCAGGTCCGCGCGTAGCGCCGCGGCCTCCGGGTAGCGGTGGGCGGGGTCCTTGGCGAGGCCCCGGCGCAGGATCGCCATGAACTCCGGCGAGACACCCGGCAGGTCCAGCACCGGCGTGTCGTGGCGCCGCACGATCTCGGGCACGCTCAGCTCGCCCTCGCGCGGGAACCGTGGCGGGAAGCCGGCGATGAGCGTGTAGAGCGTCGCGGTCAGGGCGTAGACGTCGGACTGCGGCGTCGGGGGATGCAGGTGGAACGCCTCGGGCGCGGCGTAGGCGGGGGTGAGCGCGGCGAGCGTGACCGAGGAGTCCCGGCCGGCCTCGACCAGGGCGGCCAGCCCGAAGTCGGCCAGCCCCACGGTGCCGTACCGCTTGACGAGGATGTTGCCGGGCTTGATGTCGCGGTGCAGCACGCCGAGGTCGTGCGCGGCGGCCAGGGCGTCGGCGATCCGCTGGCCGATCTCGGCCACCTCGCCCGGCGGCATCGGGACGCGGTCGGCGAGCGATCCGCCCGGGCAGAGCTCCATCACCAGGTAGGGACGGGCGTCGGGGAGCACGCCGGCGTCGTGGATCTCGACCACGTGCGGGTGCCCGGAGAGCCGGCCGGCGGCCCGCACCTCGCGCAGGAACCGGCGTTGGTCCCGGTCGTCGAGGATGATCCGGGTGTCGACCTTGACCGCGACCTCGCGGTCGATCGTGATGTGGCGTGCGCGGTAGACCACGCCGAACCCGCCCCTGCCGAGCACGCCCATGATCTCGTAGCCGGGGATGGCGAGGCTCGACACGAGCGCCAAGCGTATAGGTTGCGGTCATGGCCGAAGCCACCGTGCGCCCCGCCGTTCCCGCCGACGCGGGGGAGATCGCGCGGATCCAGCTCGACACCTGGCGCACCGCCTATGCCGACCTGCTGCCCGAGGCCGTGCTCGAGGGCCTCGACGCCGAGCAGGCCGCGCTGACCTGGCGACAGACCATCGAGCAGGGCCCCGCCCTGGTGTTCGTCGCGGTCGAGGGCCCGTACCTGGTCGGCTTCTGCGCGGCCGGCCCCGCACCGCAGGACGAGACGGCGGACGCGGCGGGCTCCCCCGCCAAGGACGTGGAGACGGTCGCGCTGGTCAGCACGCTGCTCGTGGAGCCCCGCTGGGGGCGCCGGGGCCACGGCGGGCGGCTGCTGGCGGAGGCCGGCCGCGCCATGCGCGACGCGGGCTCCACCCGGGGCATCACCTGGGTCCCCGAGGCGGACAAGGCGACGCTCGGGTTCTTCGAGCGGGCGAGGTGGGTGCGGGACGGGACGGTGCGGACGTTGGACGCCGGCGGCCGCCCGCTGAGGGAGGTCAGGATGACCGGAACACTCAGTATCGAACTGATCTGACCGACGACACGTACAAGTAGTAGATACTCTGGTGGCCGTTCGGCCGATCGGGTTGTCGATGTGCAAGGGGTAGGACTGGTGCTTGCGTGGCTGTGCCTCACCATGGGTGTCGCATTCGGCTCCGCGCTCATTCCCCTGATCAGCATCGAGATCTTCCTCGTCGGGCTCGTCATGCAGGAGCCGCACATCCCGTGGCTGGCGCTGGGGGCCGTGGTGGCGGTCGGGCAGGTGGGCGGGAAGCTCGTGTACTACTACGCCGCCCGCGGCGACCTGCACCTGCCGCACTGGATGCACCGCCGGCACCGCAGGTCGAAGCCGGTGACCGCTCGCCGGGTGCGCTGGCAGCTGCGGACCAAGCGGATCCGCGGCTGGCTCGAGGTCGTGCGGGAGAAGTGCCACCGCCACCCGAAGTGGATGGTCGGCACCTACGGGGTGAGCTCGCTGCTCGGGCTGCCGCCGTACATGGCCACCGCCGTCCTGGCCGGGATGGCCAGGATGAGCCTGTCGGCGTTCCTGTCGGCCGGTCTGCTCGGACGGTTCGTCCGGTTCAGCGCGATCGCCGCCTCGCCGGCGTTGTTCGCGAGCTGGCTCCTCTGACCGCTCACACCGGGCTCGGCTCCGGTTCGGGCACCAGGGCCACCCGGATCTCCTCGGGGCGGTAGTCCCGCAGCGGCACGGCGAACACCGCGGTCGCCGGGCCCTCCGCGGTGGCCGCGGCGTAGGTGAGCAGCCGCCAGTCACCCTCCTCCCAGGAGTCCAGCAGGTCCGAGCGCAGGTGGTTCACCGCCGCGCGGTAGGCGTCGCTGCGCTCCAGCTGCTGGACGCTGGACTCTAGGGGCACCATCGCCGGCACCGAGCCGAGCGGGTGGCTCATCCGCACCCGCCAGCGGCGCAGCGGGAGGAGCCAGCGGCGGTCCAGCTCGGGCGACAGCGCGACGACGACCGCCACCTCCAGCACGAGCAGCGCTACCGCGGCGAGCGGCCGTTGCGGCCACCAGCCGGTGCTCCAGCCGGCCAGGCCGGCGGCGACGAGCAGGAACCCGACCCGGCCGAAGGCGCGGCCCCGAACCGGGACCTGCGTGTCGCCGAGGCACCCGCAGCCCGATTCGGGAGCCCGCAGCCTGGCGTAGGCGAGGTAGCCGAGCATCCCGGCCAGGAGCGCCGTCGCGAGGTACGCCTCGACCACGACCGCGGGCGGGAGCACCAGCAGAGCACCCAGCAGCAGCTCGACGACCCCCACCGCGCGGTACGCCACCACCGCGAACCGCTCACCGACGAGCCGCCGCAACGCCGAGCGGCGCGCGGCCGCCGGAGCGCCGGTGCCGAGCTTCACCGTGCTGGCCCAGACCAGCACGCCACCCACCAGGAACTGCTGCACACCCGCAAGCCAGTCGAGCACGACGTCCTCCAGCCGGGAACGAGGGAGCCCCGGGCCGCCCGGCACGGCGGCCCGGGGCGTGGAATCACGCCGCCGCGTACACGGTGGCCAGGTCGACCTCGTTGGTGTCCGGGCGCCACGCGCCGACCACCTGGGCGTGCTTGCCCACCTGCAGCAGCGAGAGGTCGCTGACCGCGGGCGTGCTGTTGTAGACGGCCGCCGTGGTGCCCGCGACGACGTGGCCGACGATCCGGTCGCCGCGGTGGTCCAGGTGCAGCACCGAGCGGCCGATCGAGGTGATGTGCACCTGGAGGTTGACGATGTTCAGCCAGACGGCGTCGGCGGCCAGGGTCCCGTCGGGCATGCGCACCCCGCGCGCGTAGAGGCCGTCGCCGACCGTCGCCGCGTCCGAGGTTGTCGGTCGCAGCTTCCACACGCTGGTCGCCCCGGTGAGGTGGATCCGGTGCATGCTCCGGTCGGAGCTGGTGACGAGCAGCAGGCCCTTGGTGATGCCGATGATCCGCCCCTCTACGAAGTTCGGGTCCAGCTCGCCGGCCCCCACGTCGAGCGCCGGCCGGGGACTCGCCGCCGCCTCCGGCGCGAACGAGCCGAGCGCACTCGCCCCGACCACACCGGCCGCCGTCGTACCCAGCACCGCGCTGGTGAGAAAACGCCTACGCCCCAACGGATCCATTGGTCAGCTCCGAATCGTGACGGGCATGATGCCGCTGGACAGGTTGCCGATCGCGCTGTACGCGGCCGGGGTCAGGTCGAGCAGCCGGTCCTCGCCGCAGCTGCCGGAGCAGCAGGACTGCTCGCCGCACCAGAGGTCGGTCTGCGGCCCGCAGTCGGCGATGGCCACCGCGATCTCGGTGGAGCCGCACAGATGCTGGACGTAGAAGGTGTGCCCGCAGGTGCGACGCAGCAGCGTGTTGCCGCAGGTGTCCGGACGGGTGATCGCGAAGCAGTTGTCGGAGGTGTTGGGCCAGGCGCAGTGCCGACTGCCGGACCGGCAGTTGCCACAGGCCCCGCCTCCGGCCGAACCACAGGGCCCCCAGGCGGCCCCACAGCAGAACCACGACGTCTCGGCGGTCGTTGGCGCCCTGGGATCTGTTTGTGCCATGGGTCATTCCCTTCGGAAAGCCCCGGCATCGCCGCCACCACACGGAAAAAGGCATGACGAGTAGGGGGGCCCGCGCGCGCCAACGCAACGGGCCCACCCAGAACCCTCGTTCGGCCCTCTCCGAGCTGGGTCCCATGACGATGGCAGGGGGTGGGACTTTCGCACGGACGAACGTGAGTTGGTTAGCCACTGACAGCGCAAGACGCTACTGGCTGGTCACCCAGAACGCACCGTCCACCCGGAGCAGCGTTGCGCAGCAAACGGCCCAAACCACATAACGTTTTCCCACTTAGACAGTGTCTCGTATGGCTCTTCTGAGTGATGGTGCATGAT
>NZ_MSIE01000074.1 GCF_001921205.1 Actinophytocola xanthii
CTGACCGCCTACGACCACTGAATCAGTTAGGACTTACTCGTCTAGAGGCGGCGCTCGGCGAACCCGGCCACTGCGTCGAGGAACGTCTCGAGCTGGATGCCGAACTCGCCGCCGGGTGCCTGCGGGCACCCGGGCAGCTCCACCGCGTTGGGCAGCCGCTCCAGCAGCGCGTCGACGGTTGCCCGCCGGTGTGCCGCGTCGGGTGGCTCGGCCGGCACCACGCCAACGGGGACCTCAAGGCCGCGGAGCTCCTCGTCGCTGACCCCGCGCAGCGTCTCGCCGCTGAGCAGGGCGTCCACCGTCTCGGCCGGCGCGCCGCGGCCGGCGAGCAGTCGGCGGGTGGGTTCGTCGTCCACCGGGGTTGCCGGCCAGGCCAGCACCAGCCCGACCACCACGTCCGGCCGGGCGAGGGCCAGTCGGGTCGCGGCGGAGCAGCCCTCGGAGCCGGCCACCACGACGACCGGCTCGGCGGTCAGGCGCTCCGCGAGCCAGTCCGCCTCCGCCTGCCAGTCGGCGGGGTGGGTCACCCGTTCCGGCGCCAGCACGTCGAACCCGCGCCGCCGCAGGCCGTGGCTCACGCCCGGCCGGTGCCAGTAGTGCTCGGCGTCGACGCCGTTCCAGAGGCCACCCGCGATGAGCAGTACGGTCCGCATGTCACACCGGGTCCCGGCTGATCGGGCAGGACATGCACCGCGGCCCGCCCCGGCCGCTGCCCAGCTCGGACCCGCTGATCCGCAGGACCTCGATCCCGGCGTCCTCCAGCCGGGCGTTGGTCTCCACGTTCCGCTCGTAGGCCACCACCACCCCCGGCGCCACGGCGAGCGTGTTGTTCCCGTCGTCCCACTGCTCGCGCTCGGCGGTGACCGGATCCAGTCCAGTGTCGATCACCCGCAGGCGCTCGATGCCCATCGCCTCGGCGGCCGCGTCGAGGAACGGGACCGGACCGGACACCAGGACGCCCTTGGCGTCGTCCGGTTGCAGCGGGTACGCGAGCAGCGTGTCGCGGACCGCGGGATACATCACCACGGCGTCGCGGTCGACCATCGTGCACACGGTGTCCAGGTGCATCGTCGCCCGGTCCTGCGCGATGGGGACGGCGAGCACCGTGTGGGCGAGCCCGTCGGCGAAGACCGACCTGGCGAGCGACTCCGCACCCGCCGGCGTGGTCCGCTCCCCGACGCCGATCGCGAGGACGCCGGGGGCGAGCAGCAGCACGTCGCCCCCCTCCACCGGTGCCGAGTGCGCGCCGTAGGCCCGACCCGCCGCCCGGAACCGCGGGTGGTAGGCGTAGATCAGGTCCAGCAGCGCGGTCTCCCGGTTGCGGGCCGGCAGGGCCAGCGACGCGATGGCCACCCGGTCACCGATCCACACCGAGGAGTCCCGGGTGAACAGCAGGTTCGGCAGCGGGTCGACGACGAAGTCGTGCGGATGGTGCATCCGGCGGACCAGCGACGCGCCCTCCGCGTCGGGCAGCTCCTCGAACGTCATCCCGGCGGTCAGCACGTCCGCGAGCGCGGCGCTGGGAAGCGACGACAGGTGCGAGCCGAGCGCGTCGGCCAGCTCGTGGCCGACGCGCCTGCGGTCGACGGCGGTGTCGGCCGCCGCGGCGTGGGCGCGCTCGTCGGTCAGCGCGGTCACCAGCGCGTCGGCCAGCAGCATCACCTCGACGCCCCGGCCGACGAGCGCCTGGGCGAACGCGTCGTGCTCCTCCTGGGCGCGGTCCACCCACGGGATGCTGTCGAACAGCAGTTGGTCGTTGTTGCGCGGCGTGAGGCGTTTGAGCTCGGCGCCGGGCCGGTGTAGCAGGACCGCACGCAGCGGTCCGACCTCGCTGTCCACCTTCGGGGCCGGCAGGTCGTGCGCGGCAAGGCCAGATGCTGGTTGAGCGGTCACCCAACGAGCGTAATAACTCGGTAAGTAGGTTGTCGCGTCAAGTCCGGCCACGATGTGTCCATGCGACGTTTGCTGCGCAAGCCGATCACCTGGGTCCTCCTCGTCCTCGCGGTCGCCGGGGCCGCGGTCGGCCTCGCCCTGTTCGAGCCCTGGCGGGCGTTCACCAGTAGCCACCTCGACGAGCCGGTGCCGGTGGCGGCCCGCGACGCCGAGCCGGCACCCACGAGCGTTCCCCCGTCCCCGTCCTCGGCCTCGGCCCCGTCCCCGTCCCCGTCCCCGTCCCCGTCCACCCCGGCGGCACCGGAGGTGTTGGCCGAGGGGAGGTTCGTCAGCCAGGAGCACGAGACCGCCGGCACGGCACGGGTTCTCCAACTGCCGGACGGAGCGCGGGTGCTGCGGCTGGAGGGCTTCACCACCTCCGACGGCCCGGACGTCCACGTCTGGCTCTCGACGGCCGCCGCCGGCGGCGCCTGGGACTCCTACGACGACGGACGGTACGTGGCGCTCGGCGAGATCAAGGCGACCGAGGGCAACCACAACTACGCGATCCCCGCCGACGCCGACCTCGCCGGCCTGCGCAGCGCGGTCATCTGGTGCGACCGCTTCAACGTGGCGTTCGGCTCCGCCGCGCTGACCCTCTAGGAACGACGCGGACCCGCCGTTCAGAGCTCGGGCAGCGCGGGCCGGTCGTCGCTGAGCAGGGGGGCCAGCAGGTCGCCGTGCTCAGCGACCCGGTCCAGCACCTGGCCCGACGTGAAGACGAGGTCGTTGGGATGGCGGCAGCGCTCCACCTCCGCCCACGTGATCGGGGTCGAGGCGGTCGGCGACGACCTTCCGCGCAGCGAGTACGGGGCGACCGTCGTCTTGTACTGGTTGTTCTGGCTCCAGTCGATGAACACCTTCCGCGGGCGGAGGTCCTTGGCCATCCTGGCCACGACCAGCCCCGGGTCCTCCGCAGCGAGGTGCTCGGCCACCGCCTTCGCGTACTCCGACGTGCGCTCCACCGCGGAGGTCGTGATCGGGGCGTAGAGCTGCATCCCCTTGGAGCCGCTGGTCTTCGCCACTGCCTGCAGGCCGTGCCCGGCCAGCACCTCACGCAGCCGAACCGCCACCCTGCAGCACTCCACGATCGTAGCCGGCGGTCCCGGGTCTAGGTCGAAGACCAGCAGGTCCGGCGTGCGCCGCTGACCGTCCTCATCGACCGTCCACTGAGGAATGTGCAGCTCGAGTGCGGCGTTGTTGGCGGCCCACACCAGCGTCGGCAGGTCGTTGATCAGCACGAAGTCGAGCGTCTCGTTGCCGCGCGTGCTGCCGGGGGTCTCGATTCGCACCGTGCGGATCCAGGCCGGCGCGTGCCGGGCCGCGTTCTTCTCGTAGAACGGCTGCCCACCGACGCCGTCCGGCCACCGGCGCACCGTCACCGGTCGGTCGGCCAGGTGGGGCAGCAGTGCCGGTGCCACCCGGCTGTAGTAGTCGATCACCTGTGCCTTGGTGAACCCTGCCTCCGGGTACATCACCTTGTCCAAGTTGGACAGCCGAAGGCGGTGCCCACCCACCTCCACCAACACGTTCTGCGGTCGCGGCTCGTCCGGCTCGTCCGGCTCGGGGACGGCAACCGGGGTCGCCGGGTCCTCCGGCTCCGAGCCGGGCAGCGCCTCCGGCTCGAGGTCGGCCGGGTCCTTGTCCGAGCGCAGCCCGCGCCACGACGGCGCACGCAGCCGCCCGTCCGGCGTCCAGTTGCGGAACACCACCTCCCCGACCAGCTCCGGCGACACCCACGTCGCCCCCTTCGCCCGGTCCCGCGGGACCTCGTCGGCGAACGGGGAGGTCTTGCGCACCAACGGTTTCAGTCGTTCACCGAGCGCGGCCAGCGCCTCGTCGGTGAAGCCGGTGCCGACCTGGCCCACATAGCGCAGCCCCGCGTCGGTGGGCACCCCGAGCATCAGCGAGCCGATCGAGCCGGCGCGTCGGCCCTCGCCCGGTCGCCAGCCGCCGAGGACCACCTCGAGCGTGAGCACCTCGGTGATCTTCAACCAGTCGGCCGAGCGGCGACCGGGGTAGTAGCGCGAGGACCTGCGCTTGGCGATCACGCCCTCGAGCTCCTGTTCGCGTGCTGTCTCCACCACCGCCGGCCCGTCCCCGACGAAGCTGGGCGAGGTGTTCCAGTTCGGACCGCGCAGGCCGAGCGACTCGAGCAGCTCCCGCCGTTCGCGGTAGGGCAGCTCGAGGCAGGACCGCCCGTCCAGGTAGAGCACGTCGAAGACCAGGTAGGTCACCGGTACCGAGTTCGCCAGGCCGCGCGCCTGGCGCTCGTTGTGGACGTGCATGCGTTGCTGGAGCGCGGGAAAGCTCGGCCGCCCGTTCACCAGAGCGACGATCTCCCCGTCCAGCCACACCTGGGTCGACCCCAGCTCCTCGCCGAGCAACCGCAGCTCGGGGTAGCTGACGGTGACGTCGTTGCCCTTGCGGGAGTACAGCGACAGCCGGCCGCCCTCGACGCGCGCCAACGCCCGTACACCGTCCCACTTGAACTCGTAGGCCCACTCCTGCCCGTCGTCGTCCCCGGGCAGGGTGCCCGGCGAGGCGAGCATTGGTTCGACCAGCTCGGGCAGCCGCACGAACCCGGGGTCCAGCGGCGGCTCGGAACGGCGGACCATCCAGTCCCTGGTGTCCCCGCCGCTGTGGAAGAACGTGTACTTGCCCCTGGCGCGCTCCCCGTCGAAGATCACCGCGACCTCGCGGTCGGACCACTTCACGGTCTCGTAGCGGCCGCGGTCCCAGATGAACATCCGGCCGCCGCCGTACTCGCCCTTGGGGATCTCCCCGGAGAACGTCGCGTACTCCATCGGGTGGTCCTCGGTGTGCACGGCCAGCCGGATGTCGCCCGGCACGTCCGGCAACCCCTTGGGCACCGCCCAGGACACGAGCACGCCGTCCCGTTCGAGCCGGACGTCCCAGTGCAGCCGGGTGGCGTGGTGCTCCTGGATGACGAACGTGTCGTTGTTGCCCCGCGGGAGCGCGTCGTCGGCGGGCACCGGCTCCGGGGTGCGGTCCGGGTCGCGCTTCCTGCGGTACTCCTCGAGGTCGCCCATCGCGTTCCATCCTCCCTCAGGGCAGCCAGGAGACGCGTCCGCGCAGCAGGGCGTAGCCGACGAACGCGACGACGTCGAGCAGCGTGTGCGCGACGACGAGCGGCCAGAGCCGGTTGGTGCGCTGCCAGAACCGGCCGAACACCAGGCCCATCACGACGTTGCCGAGGAACCCGCCGAAGCCCTGGTAGAGATGGTAGGACCCGCGCAGCACGGCGGAGACCGCCAACGAGGCGTTCTCGCCCAGGCCGAGCTGGCGCAGCCTGGTGAGCACGTACGCGACGACCAGCACCTCCTCCGCCCAGGCGTTGGCCGCCGCCGCGATCGTCAGCACGATCGGCCGCCACCAGGTGTCGTCCAGCGTGGACGGCAGCACGGTCAGGTTGGCCCCGACCGCGCGGGCCAGGAAGTAGAGCCCGAGCCCGGGGATGCCGATCAGCGCGGCGAGCCCGGCCCCGGTGAGCGCGTCCCGGCCGGGCCGCCGCCGGTCCAGCCCGATCTCGGCGAACCGGATCCCGGCCCGCCAGAGCAGGTAGAGCCCGAGTGCGCCCCAGGCGAACAGCTGGGTGGCACTGAGCAGTTGGCGGAGCAGGTCGATGAGGTCCAGGTCCGCCTGGCGGACGTTGATCGCGACCTGTTGCTCGGCCAGCGGTTCCGGCGCTAGGAGCGCGTCGAGCAGGGACAGCAGGCTGCGCAGCGCCGACATGCCCAGCGTCACGGCGAGGACGACGACCAGCTCGACGACGATCGCCCGCCGCTCGGTGGGGTCGGTCAGCCGATCGCCCCGGCGCGGCGGCGCCAACCAGGTGCGCAACGAGATCACGCCCGCACGCTACCCGCCGACGTACAGTGGCCGGGTGCCGAGAATCGCCACTTCCGAGCGCGTCGACCGCGCCGCCCTCGAGGACTTCGTCCGGCCCCGCCACCACGCGATCCTGACCACCAGGCGGTCCGACGGCAGCCCCCAGCTCTCACCGGTGACCTGCGGGCTGGACACCTCCGGCCGACTGGTGATCTCCACCTACCCGAGCCGGGCCAAGGCCGTGAACGCCCGCCGCGACCCGGAGGTCTCGGCCTGCGTGCTGAGCGACGACTGGGACGGGGCGTGGGTCCAGGTGGACGGCACCGCCGAGGTCCTCGACCTCCCGGAGGCCCTCGAACCCCTGGTCGAGTACTTCCGGGTGATCTCCGGCGAGCACCCGGACTGGGACGAGTACCGCGAGGCCATCCGTCGGCAGGGCAAGTCCCTGATCCGGGTCACGATCACCCGGTGGGGACCGATCGCGACCGGCGGTTTCCCACCCGAGCTGGCCTGAGGCGCGCCGGTACCGCTATCCGGCCGACCGCATCGCGAGGAACGGGCAGCCGACCATCCGCCGCAGCTCTGCGGAGAGCTCCTCGAGGGTGGCGATCGGCCGCTCGAAGGCGAGCCGGACGTCGTGGTCGCCCTCGATGGCCTCCACCCGCAGCCGCAGGCCGTAGCGGTCGAGCCCGAGCGGGCGCAGGTGGCCGCCGCGCAGGTGGTCCGGCAGGTGGCGGCGCAGCGTGTGCAGGACGTCGGTGTGCGAGACCTCCAGGTGGCGCAGCCAGCCGGCCTCCTGGTCGCAGAACGGGTCCGCCTCCGCGGCGGCGAACTCGTCCGGAGTGAGCGGGTGGGTCCCGTCCGCGTCGGCGACCACCAGCGAGAGCGGTTCGAGGCAGCAGAGCGTGGCCCCGTGGCCGAGATCGAGCAGCCGGGGGTCGGGACGCAGCGCGGCGAGGTCGACGGCGAGCGCCCGGGCGGTGGCCTCCGGCAGGGCCCGGATGCGTCCGGTGATCCAGAGCAGCCCGCGCACCGGCTCGCGCAGCGGCACCGGCGCCATGTCCACCATCTCGACCATCGTGATGACCGGCGCGCCGGTCGCCAGCGGGTGGTCGTCGGGAAGCAGGACGGACACCGAGGCGTCCTGGTGGACGTAGTGCAGCAGCGGGGCCACCCGGTCGGGCCGTGGATCGGTGGCGACCGGCGGCAGTCCGGGCAGCGGCGGCAGCAGCGACGCCGGGCCGCGCGCGGCGATGGTCCTCGCGCGTTCGGCCGGTCCCGGGATCGGCGGTCGGTCGGTCACGCTGGTAAGGCTAACCTAAGTGCTTGGATTTGTGGTAGTCGGCGTCGGTAGCCTGACCGCGTGAACCTGACGCAGCTGCTCACCCTCGGCGGGATCATCCTCGTCGCCGCGATGTCGCCCGGACCGGACTTCGTGATAGTGCTCCGCAGTGCCGTCGTGTCCGGCCGCCGCGCCGGCATGGCCTGCGCCGCCGGCATCGCGAGCGGCGTGTTCGCCTGGGCGGTGGTCACCGCGCTGGGGATCGCGGGCCTGCTCGCCGCGTCCGCCGTGGCCTTCACCGTGGTGAAGCTGGTCGGTGCGGCCTACCTGGTGCTGCTCGGCGTCCGCGCGCTCCTCGCCGCGCGGCGGGGCGAGGGCTACGAGCCGCCGGACACCTCGGGCGCCGGCGCCCGCACGGCCGACGCGGCGTTCCGCCAGGGCCTGCTGACCAACCTGCTCAACCCCAAGGTCGCGGTGTTCTTCATCGCGTTGCTGCCCCAGTTCGTGCCGGCGAACGCCTCGGTGCTCGACCACGTCCTGCTGGCCGCGGTCGCCGCGACGGTGAGCCTGGTCTGGTTCATCGTGCTGGTGAACCTCGTCTCCGCCCTGCGCCGCATCCTCACCGCGGTGCGCGTGCGCCGCATCGTGGACGCGGTCATGGGCACCCTGCTCGTCGGCCTGGGCATCCGGATCGCGGTCACCCAGTAGCGGTGCTGTTCTTCACGATCCGGAGCTGGCGGGGCGCGGTCGTCTTCTCCACCTGGCTGTTCCTCATCCTGTACTTCGGCGCCCTGGTCCTGTTCCTCACGGTCGAGCCGGCCCGGGAGTACGGCGTCCCGCTCTCCGTCGGCACCGGGGTGCTGGTCGGGTGGCTGGTCGGCGCCGACCTGGTGTCGACGATCAAGCGGGTGGAGGGCCTGCCCGCCTCGGTCCGCACCCGGGTGACGACGTTCATCCTCGGCGGGCCGGCCGCGGCGATCATGGGCTGGGCGAACGTCGCCTACCCGGACGGCTCGCCGGTGAACGCGAACGTCGTGCTGCTGTTCCTGCTGCCGGTCGCGCTCATGGGTCTCGTGCTGTTCCTGGCCGCGGTGTCCCTCGTCGGGTAGCGGAGACGACGAGGGCCCGGCTGGCGGCCGGGCCCTCGCCTCATCGGTCAGCGCCGTGGCGCGTCAGCAGGTGAACAGGCAGACCTGGTAGTTCGCCCGGTAGGTCGTCGCCGTCGCGGGGGCCACGATGTTGTGGCTCTGCGCGCCGCCGTCTGACCAACTGGTGAACCGGAACCGCAGGCCGAGGCTCAGGGTCTGCGGGCTCGGCGCGCTGATCGAGTTGTTCGACCCCACGATCACGGTGCGGGTGAACGGCGCCGTCTGGGTCACCGTGCCCACCGTGAGCTGCGCCCCGCTCGGGTTCGACGTGAACGTCAGGTTCACCGTGCGCGGGTTGAGCCGCACGGTCGTCGAGCTGGTGTTCCCGTCGGAGTCGGTCGCGGTCAGCGTCAGGTCCAGGAACGAGGGGTACTCGTGGTCCGGGGCGATGAAGCTGCCCGAGGCCACCCCGTCGAAGGACTGCACGTTGTGCGCGTGGCAGCTGGTCGAGGACGTGCAGTGCTGCAGGGTGAGCACCCAGTCCAGGGCGGACGCCGGCAGGGCGCCGTCCTGGGCGTCGGTCGCGCGGCCGGCGAACGGAACGTTCTGGCCCACTGCCCACTGCACGGCCGCGGTCGGGTTGTCGATCGTGACCACCGGGTCCTCGCTCGGCGGGGTGCCGACGGTGACCTGCACGCTGTCGGTGTCCGAGAGCCCCCCGGAGTCGGTCACCCGCAGGCCGACGGTGACCACCTGCTGGGTGGTGTAGGTCCGCTGCGGTGTGGCCGAGGTGGAGTCGTCGTACTGGCCGTCGCCGTCCAGGTCCCAGGCGTAGCTGAGCGTGTCGCCCGGGTTGGGGTCCGAGGAGCCGGTTCCGCTGAACTGCACGGCCAGCGGCGCCGCGCCCGAGGTGGGGTTGGCGGTCGCGACCGCGGTCGGCGCGGTGTTCGGTCCGGACGGGTAGCTGACCCGGCGCAGCTGGCCGGCGCCGAGCGCGATGTAGAACAGGTCGCCGCCGGGCCCGGTCAGCACCTGGACGGGGATGTTCACACCGGTCACGAACGGCACGATCTGCGTCGGGTCCGGCAGGCCGTTGGTGCCGGCCCGCATGGCCCAGATGCAGCCCCGTGAGCTGTCGGCGAAGAACAGCGCGTTGTTGTAGGCCGCCGGGTAGTTGCTGGTCGACTCGAACGCGATGCCGCTGATCGACGAGCCACCGGTCGGGCAGCCGTCGCCCGGTGCGACGTTCGCGCTGTGGTTGTAGGCGTGGTACGGCGCGTTCTGGCCCGCTCCGGAGTAGAGCGACTCGCAGACGGTCAGGTTCGCACCGTCGTAGCCGGACTGTCGGGCGCCGCCCTCGTAGCAGGGCCAGCCGAAGTTCTCCGCGACGGCGTCCGTCGCGTTCGGGATCCGGTTGATCTCCTCCCACGTGTTCCAGCCCACGTCGCCCGACCAGAGCTCGTTGGTGCCGGGGCGGAAGCCGAACCGGAACTGGTTGCGCATGCCGTAGGCGATCACCCGGCGCGCGTTGGCGTTGGTGCTCGAGGCGAACGGGTTGCCAGCCACGCCGGCGCCGGTGTCCGGGTTGACGCGGATGATCGTGCCGTCCAGCGTGACCGGCTCACCGGCCGGGCGGCGCGGGGACTGCGAGCGCAGCGCGCCGCCGCGGGCGTCCGGCGGTGCCAGGTTGGTCCCGGCCGGGCTCGGCGGGTCGGCACAGGGGTTGCCCCGCTGCCCCCAGTCGGCGAAGTTGAAGCTCGCGCCGTCGCCGCCGCCGACGTACAGCGCGCCGTCCGGCCCGAAGGTCACGGTGCCGATGGAGTGGCTGGGGTACTGCTGGCACCAGTCGGTGAGCAGGACCTGCTCGGCGCCCGTCGCCACGCCGCCCGCGCCGATGGTCAGCCGGGACAGCCGGCCGGTCACGACACAGCCCTCCTCGGTCGCCCCGGGCGGGGTTGGGCAGGCGTCACCCCAGCGCGGTGCGGTCCCGCCCGGCACGGCGTCGTAGGTGTAGAGCACGTACAGGTAGGGCCGGGTGGGGAAGGCCGGGTCGACGGTCATGCCGAGCAGACCGCGGTCCCAGAAGTCCTGCACCTGGGTTCGGAGGTCGACAGTGGTCGTCGCGGTGGTGTCCGCGATCGAGTCGAACGTCTTGACGATGCCGCTCTTCTCCCCGACGAACACCCGGCCGTCGGGTGCGAACGCCGCGGCGATCGGGTTCGTCAGGCCCCCGATCGCGACGGTGTCGGTGAAGCCGGTCGGGACGGCGGCGGAGGCGGTGGTAGTGGAGACGGTGGCGGTGGTGACGAAGCCAGCGGTCAGGCACACGGCGAGCAGGCCGGACAGCCGCGCTCTTCGTGGACGCGCGGAACTACGATGCAAACGCAACGGACGACCCCAATCCTGAACTGCACCCGACTACTGACTGTGCGCTTTTACACGATCGGGTGGCTTGTCCGAACCATCGACCCAGGGTTGGGGCCCGTTAACGAAATTCTCTCGGTTATGACAAACGCGTTGCCTTCACTCCTTTGGGGGACGCCCAGACCATGACCAAGCGTAGGAGGAGTCCTCACAGGACGTAGCTGCTTCTCCCATTTCGAGCGGGCGGAAGGTGTCCACCATCACTGCTGTCTCATCGAAACGCTCGGCTCCGAGTGAGGCCTCGGCCGCCCCGGGCTGGGGGCCGTGGGTGAAGCCGGAGGGGTGCAGCGACAGCGAGCCGAGCCCGATTCCCGAACCCTTGCGTGCCTCGTAGTCGCCGCCCACGTAGAACATCAGCTCGTCGGAGTCGACGTTGGCGTGGTTGTAGGGGACCGGCACGGCGAGCGGGTGGTAGTCGACCTTGCGCGGACAGAACGAGCAGACGACGAAGTTCGGTCCCTCGAACGTCTGATGCACCGGCGGCGGCTGGTGCACCCGGCCGGTGATCGGCTCGAAGTCACGGATGTTGAACACCCATGGGTAGAGGCAACCGTCCCAACCGACCACGTCGAACGGGTGGTCGGCGTAGGTCATCCTGGTCAGCCCGGCGCGGTGGCGCACGAGGACCGGGACGTCGCTCGTCGGCTCGTCGGCCGCCGGGACCATCGGCTCGACCGGTCCGCGCAGGTCCCGTTCGCAGTACGGGGAGTGCTCCAGGAACTGGCCCCTGGTCGAGAGGTAGCGCCTGGGCGGTCCGATGTGGCCGCCGGCCTCCAGTACGAACAGCCTCGCCTCGCCGTGCGGCCGCACCCGGTAGGTCGTCGAGGTGGGGACCACCAGGTAGTCGCCGTCCGCGATGTCCAGGGCACCGTAGATGGTGTCCACGGTCGCCGACCCGGTCTGCACGTAGATCAACTCGTCGCCGGCCGCGTTGCGGTACAGCGGGCTGGGCTCGGTGGCGATCGCGAAGCAGATCGTCACGTCGTTGTTGCCGAACAGGGTGCGCCGCCCGGTCACCGCGTCGCCGGCGGGCTGGCCGTCCGGCTTGAGGTCCTGGGTCCGGAAGTGGCGCGGTTTGAGCGGGTGGTTGGGTGTGAGGGTGCCTCGGTGGTCCGGCACGACCTCGGCGTTGACGATCGCCGTGGGCAGGTGCCGGTGGTAGAGCAGGGCCGAGTCGGAGGAGAAACCCTCCACGCCCATGAGCTCCTCGGCGTACAGGCCACCCTCCGGGGAACGGAACTGGGTGTGCCGTTTCCGGGGGATCTCCCCGACGCTGCGGTAGTACGGCATCGACCTCTCCAGAGTGTCCGCATGTCGAACGTCTTTGTTCAGTTGCCGGTACGCTACTAGCGTGTCAGCCGTGTCAAGCGCCGCACCCGTGCCTCCGCAAGGTCAACGCGATGTCCCACCGCTGCTCGCCCGGCTCGTTGACGACGCCGCCCTGTTCCCACCGGGCAACGCCGCCATGCCGGACGCCGTGCGTCTGCACCTCGAGGGCAGAACGGGGGAGCGGTCGGATCTGATCGGCCTGTTCCTCTGCCCAGCCTCCCGGCTCCCCGAACTGATCACCGACCTGATCAGGGCGAAGCCACCGAGACCGGTGGAGCTCTCCCTGGTCATCGACACCGGCCTGGGCGGGGTGCCCAAGGCGTTGTCCATCGTCGAGTCCAGGGCTGAGCTCCTCGCGTTGCGCATGGTGGAGATGCCAGCGCCCTCGGACGTGGACGAGGTGTGGCTGGAGCGGGTGTCGGAGTTCGTGCCGGAGGACGTGATCCGGGTGATCGAGCCGCGGCGCGGGGGCGCCGGCTGGCTCGACGGCATCCAGCGGGTGATCGAGCACGGGAGCTGGCCCAAGATCCGCTGCGGGGGCCTGTCCCAGCAGAACTTCCCGAGCGTCGGAGAGGTCGCCGAGTTCCTCGCGGTGATCAACCAGGGCAACGCCTCGTTCAAGGCCACCGCGGGCCTGCACAACGCGGTCCGCCACACCGACGAGCAGACCGGCTTCACCCACCACGGCTTCCTCAACCTGCTGATGGCCACCGCCCGGCTGATCGCCGGCGGCGGGGTGGGTGAGGAGGTCATCGAGGCGCTGGAGAGCACCGACGGCAAGGCACTGGCCGCGGAGGCCCAGGCACTGACCGAGAACGAGCAGCTCGCCGTGCGCGGGGTGTTCGCCTCCTACGGCTCCTGCTCGCTCACCGACCCCGTCACCGACCTCGAAGAGCTGGGCCTCCTGTGAGCGAGCCACCGCGCCTCGGGGAGGCAGGCCAGTGAGAGATCTCCTGTCCACCTCCGCAACGTCACCTCAGGGGAACGTGACGCGACCCAGCCACAAGTACGTGCTCAGGCCGAGCGGTCGCTGCCCATGGTGACCAACAGGGTTGATTCCGGGGAGGCGGCCCGGTGGGTTCGCGACGAGGCGTTCGCCCGGGATCAGCCCTTCGGTCCCCAGACCCTGCCCTACGGCGTGGTCGATCCCGGTGACGGCCCGCGCGTGGCGGTCCGGCTCGGTGACCACGCCCTGTCCCTGCGCTCGCTCGCCGGCGAGCTAGGTCCCCTCGCCGACCTGGTCTCCGGCACCTCGCTGGACCCGCTGCTGGCCGCCACCCGGGCCGAGTGGAGCGCGTTGCGCGCCCGCCTGACCGAGCTGGTGACCGGCGCGAGCCGGCCGCCCGGTGCCGAGCTCCTGCCGCTGGCCGACGTGCGTGCGCTGCTCCCGTTCACCGTCGGCGACTACGTGGACTTCTACTCCTCGCGCTACCACGCCGAGAACGTCGGCCGGATCATGCGGCCGGACAGCGAGCCGCTGCTGCCGAACTGGACCCACCTGCCGATCGGCTACCACGGCCGCTCGAGCACGGTCGTCGTCTCCGGCACCGAGGTGGTCCGCCCGCACGGTCAGCGCCGTGGCACGCCGATGCCGAAGTTCGGCCCGAGCGGTCGCCTGGACATCGAGGCGGAGGTCGGGTTCGTCTGCGGCGGGCCGCTCGCCCGCCGGGTGCCGACCTCGGCCGCGGCCGAGCACGTCTTCGGCGTCGTGCTGGTCAACGACTGGTCCGCCCGGGACATCCAGGGCTGGGAGTACCAGCCGCTCGGCCCGTTCCTCGGCAAGTCCTTCGCCACCTCGGTCTCGGCCTGGGTGACCCCGCTGGACGCCCTCGCCGTGGCCAGGGTGCCGGTCCCCGACATCGGCCACCCGCGCCTGCCCTACCTGGTCGAGGACTCGCCCTGGGGTCTGGACCTGCGGCTGCGCGTGGAGTGGAACGGCAGCGTGGTCTCCAACCCGCAGTTCGCCGACATGTCCTACTCGTTCGCCCAACAGCTGGCCCACATGACGGTGAACGGCGCCGTGGTGCGTCCCGGCGACCTGTTCGCCTCGGGCACGGTGTCCGGACCGCTGCCCGAACAGCGCGGCTGCTTCCTCGAGCTGTCCTGGGGTGGCCGGGACGAGATCACCCTCGCCGACGGCTCCACCCGGACCTTCCTCGAGGACGGCGACTCGGTCGTCGTCACCGCCACCGCGCCGGGTGAGGACGGCTCGGTGGTGGGCATAGCGGAGGTCGCCGGCACCGTCCTGCCCGCCCCGCCGACACCTTGGGACTGACGTGTCCAGACCGACGCGACCCCTTCCTGTCACGCCCACGCGCCCACCGGCACCGGCCGGCCGGGAGAGCTCCCTGACGCTGGACCGGGGCCTGGCCCTGCTCCAGGCGGTGGCCGACGCCGAGTCGGAGGCACCCACGATCAGCGAGCTGGCCACCTCGATCGGCGCCAGCCGGGCCGCCGTCTACCGGCTGCTGGTGCCCCTGGCCGAGCGCGGTCTGGTCCGCCGGGACGGTTCCAAGGTGCGCCTCGGGCTCGGCCTGCTCCGCCTGGCCGCCAAGGTGACCCCGCAGCTGCGCCTGGCCGCCCTGCCGGCGCTGCGTGAGCTGGCCGAGGCGTCGGGCGCGACGGCCCACCTGACCGTCGCCGACGGCGACGAGGCCCAGGCGATCGCCGTGATCGAGCCGTCCTGGACGACCTATCACGTCGCCTACCGGGTCGGCACCCGCCACTCCCTGCGCCGCGGCGCGGCCGGCAAGGCCATCGGGCTGCGCGACGAGGACCCCGGCTGGATCGCCACCACCGGCGAGCTCCAGCAGGGGGCCTCCGGGATCGCCGCGCCGGTCCGCGGCGTGCCCGGCCTGCGGGCCAGTGTGGGCGTCGTCAGCTTCCACGAGCTGGACGGCGAGGTGATCGGACCCCAGGTCCGCGCGGCCGCCGTGGCGGTGGCCGAGGCCCTCCGCTGAGATCCGCCGTCCGGGCTAGGCCTCAGGCCGCCGGGGTGGCCATGGCCGCGGCGGTCTCCCGGAGCACCTCGTCCAGCGGGGTCGGCTCCAGCCCGAAGGTCCGCCGGGTCAGCTCGGTACCCATCACCGCGGGCCGCTCGTACAGGTACTGCATCTCCGGCAGCTCGGCCATGATCGAGTCCGCCCGCGCCGCCTCATGCAGCTCCAGGGCGGTCATCCGTCGCAGCCTCGGCCGGGCTCGCCCGGCCAGCTCCGCGAGCCGGTTCGCCACCTCCCGCAACGACACGTCGGCGCAGGTCGGCGGATGCCAGGCCCGCCCCCAGGAGCGCTCGTCGCGGGCGATCGTCGCGAGGGCGCGGCCCACGTCCCGCGGTTGGGTCCAGCTGTGCGGGGCGTCCAGGTCGCCGGGGAACACCACCTCCTGTTCGGCGAGCACGAACGGCGTGACCATCAGGTTGAACATCGACACCGCGTCGGGGCCGAGGAAGTCGCCGGGGCGGACCTCGGTGAACCGCAACCGGCCCGCTTCGTGCGCGGCCATGGCCTCGGTGAACATGTCGGCCCGTACCTGGCCCTTGATGGTGGTCGGACGCAGCGGGAGGTCCTCGGTCATCGGGCCCTCGACCGGCCCGAGGCCGTAGCAGTTGCTCAGGTTCACATAGCCCGCGCCGGTCCTGGTGGCGGCGGTGAGCAGCGCCGCCGCGAGCGGGGGCGTGTCCTGCGGCAGTCGGTCGTAGGCGGGTGCGGCGCAGTTCACCAGGCTTGCCGCCCCCTCGGCGAGCGAGGTGAGCAGGCCCGCGTCGGTGGCGTCCGCGGCCACCGGCCTGACGCGTGCGTGGGTCGGTCCGGTGCCGCGCCGGCTGACCAGGAGCACCTCGTCCCCGGTCTCGGCGAGTTCGAGGGCCGTGGCGCGGCCGGTCGGTCCGGCGCCGACAACAACGTGGAATGTCATGGACGCAAAGCTACGAGCGGGAGCCGAGACGATGAATAGCTGGAAAGCGCGCTCACATGTCCTATCGTCTACCTCGTGGACGTCCTCAGCGATGTGCTCGCGGTCATGCGCACCGGTCGGCCGGAGGCGACGCGCAGCAGCACCGGTGCGCCCTGGGGCGTCCGCTTCCCGCCGGCCGAGTCGGCCGGGGCGCACGTCGTCCTCCGCGGCGGCTGCTGGTTTCTGCCCGCGGGAGGCGATCCCGTGCCGCTCGGCGTGGGCGACGTGGTCTTCACCCCGCACGGCAACGCGCACGCCCTCGCCGACCGGCCCGGTCGCACCCTCGTGGACTACTGCCCGGAGCCGAACGAGGAGTCACCGGTCGAGGAGATGCGCATCGACGGCTCCGGCGTGGTCACCGAACTGCTCTGCGCCATGTACACCTTCGACCGGGCCAGGCCGCACCCGCTGCTCGCCGACCTGCCGCCGGTGATCCACCTCCCCGCCCGGCTCGGCCGGCACGCCTCCCTGCGCGGCGCGGTGGAGCTTCTGGGCGCGGAGCTGGACGAGCCCCGCGCCGGCACCGCCGCTGCCCTGCCCGCGCTGATCGACATGCTGCTGCTCTACGTCCTGCGTGCCTGGTTCGAGGAGCAGGCTCCGGCCGCCGGCTGGGTGGGCGCGCTCAACGACCCGGCGGTCAGCGTCGCGCTGCGCGCGATGCACCGCCACCCCGAGCGGCCGTGGACCGTCGAGTCCCTGGCCGACCGCGCCGGGCTCTCGCGTGCGGCCTTCGCCCGTCGCTTCACCGCGACGGTGCGCCAGCCGCCGCTGGCCTACCTCACCTGGTGGCGGCTGACCACCGCGGCGCGGCTGCTGCGCGAGTCCGACGCGCCCCTGCGCACGGTCGCCGCCCGGTGCGGGTACGGCTCGGAGTTCGCCTTCGCCAAGGCGTTCAAGCGAGAGTTCGGGGTGGCCCCCGGGCAGTACCGACGCGAGGGTTGAGCGGTCAGGTGGGCCGGCGCGCCAGCGCACGGGCCAACGCGGCCTTGGCCCGTTCCACCCGGCGCGCCTCGTAGGCGATGGGCAGGTACCGCAGGCGCTCGGGCAGCAACGGCACCAGCCAGGCGACCAGCCGCCCGAACAGCCGCAGCCGCCGCTCGTCCCGGTCGGACCAGGGCAGGCCGAGGATCTCCCGCGCCCGCGGTGGCAACGTGCCGACCGTGACGAAGTACTGCAGCCGGCCCGGGACGTCGGCGAGCACCCGCCACAGCGGACGCAGCGCCGCCGGCAGCGCGGGTGGCGGCGGTACCCGGCGGCTGGCCTCGAGGAACTCGTAGGCGGTGGGGTGGGCGACCAGCGTGTGCTCGATCACGTCGTCGAACAGCGCCAGGTAGTCCTCGTAGCTGGGCGGGATCTCCTTCGGCGCCACGTGCAGGTTGAGCATCAGCTGCTGGACCTCGCCGTAGAAGGCCGCCGCCTCGTCGTGCTCCATCGGGCGGCGGGAGAAGTACCGGGCGGCGGTCAGGTAGGCGTAGGGAGCGGTGAGCAGGATCCACGCCCAGGGGCCGGACGCGAGCGCGGTGTGGGTCACCCCCTCGGCATCGGTACTGCGCAGCGGCACGTGCAGGGCACGCAGCCGGTCGGCCTCCTCGAGGGCTGCCTCGCCGCCGTAGATCCAGGTCATCACCGAGGCGACGCTGCGCCTGGCCCGGCCGATCGCGTCGGTCCGGAACACCGAGTGCTCCCCGACAACCGCGCCGACGGCGGGATGCATCACCTGCAGTGCGAACGCCGACCCGGTGGTCAGCGAGAAGGTGACGAGCCCGGTCTCCTCCCACAGCCGGGTGCCCGGTTCGATCGGCCGACGCTCGGTTCTGGTGAGAGCTGTCACGACAGGAGTGTCCACCGCCCGGTCGGAACTAGAACAGGACCTGTCCCAGGGCGAACACGGCGAACCCGGCGAACACGAACCCGGCGACCCGCTGCACGAGGTGGGGCCGCAGCCGGTGGCGGATCTTCGTACCGAGCAGCACGGCGATCCCGGCGACCGCGGCCAGCGCGAGCCACGCGCCGAGCCCGACCCACACCGGGTCGGCGAACCGCGCGGAGAGCGCCGCCGTGGCGAACTGGGACGCATCGCCCCACTCGGCGGCGAACAGCACGCCGAACGAGGTGATCGCCGCCCGCAGGAACGTGACCGGACCGACCGCACTGGCCGCCGCGTCCGACTCGTCCTGGTGGTCCCTGGCAAACCCCTCCCGCAGCAGGAGCACCGCGCCGAGCCCGAACAGGACGGCGACCACACCCGCCACCAGCCGCTCCGGGAGCAGGGTGAGCACGCCGCCGAACGACGCCGCGATCACGCACTGGACGGCGAACGCGGCGCTCACGCCGGCGAACACCGGCAGCCCGCGGTAGCGGGTGGTGAGGATGAGCGTCGCGATCATGGTCTTGTCGGGCAGTTCGACAACGAAGACCAGGCCGAACGCGGTGAGCAGGGCGAGCAGTGAGGGGTCCACGGGGTCCTCTCCGTCCAGCCCGGACGGAGGCAGCACGACTCCGACCAGGCGTGTCAACAACCTGGCCGGAGGTCTCGTTCGCCCGCTGGGATGCGGGTGAGGCACCGGACTCGCGAGCGAGTCAGTATGTCGATGCTCTCGCCGGGTGGCCGAGGCCACCGCGGGAACTACTCCCCTCTGGCGCCTCAATTCTAGCTCGACACACCACGACGACGGGAGTATCGCTGGTCACAGGGCCGCACCCGGGGGGCCAAGCCGGGACCAAGGTCCCGTCCGGCCAGGACCCGAGGACCTGACGGGGAGCCCGTGTCGGGATGCACGCTGTCTCCCGTGGACGTCCTTGACCTCGCCCGGTGGCAGTTCGGCATCACCACCGTCTACCACTTCCTCATGGTCCCGTTGACCATCGGCCTCGCGCTGCTGGTGGCGGGAATGCAGACGGCCTGGGTGCGCACGGGCAACCGGCGCTACCTCGCCATGACCAAGTTCTGGGGCAAGCTGCTGCTGATCAACTTCGCCATGGGCGTGGTCACCGGCATCGTCCAGGAGTTCCAGTTCGGCATGGCCTGGAGCGAGTACTCCCGCTTCGTCGGCGACGTGTTCGGTGCGCCGCTCGCGATGGAGGGCCTGATCGCCTTCTTCGTCGAGTCCACCTTCCTGGGCCTGTGGATCTTCGGCTGGGACCGGTTGTCCAAGCGCGTCCACCTCGCCTGCGTCTGGGCCTTCTCGCTGGCGTCGATGGTGTCGGCCTACTTCATCCTGGCCGCGAACTCCTGGATGCAGCACCCGGTCGGCGTGGAGCTGGTCGACGGCCGGCCACGGCTCAACTCGATCGGCGACGTCCTCACCAACTCCACCGTGCTCGCGGCCTTCCCGCACACGGTCGCCGGCGCCTTCGCGGTGGCCGGCGCGTTCCTGGTCGGCATCGCCGCCTGGCACCTCTGGCGGTCCACGAAGGACTCCGACGTCTGGCGCTCCTCGCTGCGCCTTGGCACCGCTGTCGGGGTGGTGGCCTTCGGCGCGCTCGTGGTCAGCGGCGACCTCCAGTCCAAGCTGATGTTCTCCCAGCAGCCGATGAAGATGGCCTCCGCGGAGGCGCTGTGCGAGACCGAGCACCCGGCCGGCTTCTCCGTCTTCGCCATCGGCGACGTGTCCAGCCCGGACTGCGAGAGCGTCAAGTCGATCACCGTGCCGGCGCTGCTGTCGTTCCTGGCCAACGGGGACGTCGATACCGAGGTCCGCGGCGTCAACGACCTCGTCGAGCAGTACCGGGCGGAGTACGGCGAGTTCTACCCGGTCGACGAGCGGCTCGGCGAGCTGTCCGGTCAGCCGATCGACTACGTGCCGAACCTGCCGGTCACCTACTGGGGATTCCGGTTGATGATCGGTTTCGGCGCGGTCGGTGCCGGGGTCGGCGTCCTGGTGTGGTGGCTGACCCGCCGGGGACGCGTCCCCCGGTCCCCGTGGTTCCCCCGGATCGCGCTGCTCGCCATCGCGACACCGTTCCTGGGCAACAGTTTCGGCTGGATCTTCACCGAGATGGGGCGGCAGCCGTTCGTCGTCGCCCCCAATCCGTCCGGTGTGGACGGTGTGTGGATGTTCACCGCGCAGGCGGTCTCCGGGCTGACCGTGGGCGAGGTGCTGACCTCGTTGATCGCCCTGACGCTGGTCTACGGCGTGCTCGCGGTGGTGGAGGTCGTGTTGATCCGCCGGTACGTGCGTGCGGGGGGGGGGGGGGGGGGGGGGGGGGGGGGG
>NZ_MSIE01000075.1 GCF_001921205.1 Actinophytocola xanthii
CGACGAGCCCGCCGACGGGTCCACCGACGGGTCCACCGACGACGACGCGGACAGACCCGACGGCGGCAGGTCCGACGTCCTGTCCTTCGCCTACTGACCACGGGAGAGAGCTGTGGATCTCGCGACAGTCTGGTTCCTCCTCATCGCCCTGCTGTGGCTGGGGTACCTGTTCCTCGAAGGCTTCGACTTCGGCGTCGGCATGCTGCTGCGGGTGCTCGGTCGCGACGAGCTCGAGCGGCGAGTCCTGATCAACACGATCGGCCCGGTCTGGGACGGCAACGAGGTCTGGTTGATCGTCGCCGGCGGTGCCACGTTCGCCGCGTTCCCCGGGTGGTACGCGGGCCTGTTCAGCGCCGCCTACCTGCCGCTGCTGCTGTTCCTGCTCGCCCTGATCGGGCGCGGCGTCGCCTTCGAGTACCGCGGCAAGGTCGACTCGGTCCGCTGGCGGTCCGGCTGGGACACGGTGATCTCGGTTGGCTCGGCGGTCGCCGCGCTCGGGGTCGGCCTGGTGCTCACCTGGAACGTGCTGGGTCTGCCGATCGACGCGAGCGGCAACCGGGTGGGGTCGCCCTTCGCCGCCATCCGCTGGGACACGCTGCTCGGCGCGCTCGGCGTGGCCGGGTTCGCACTGGTGCACGGCGCGGTGTTCATCGCGCTCAAGACCGAGGGCGAGATCCGCGACCGGGCGCGGCGGCTGGCCCTGCGCATCGCGCCGTTCGCGCTGGCGCCGCTCGCACTGCTGCTGGTGGTGGTCCAGCTGCGCGAGGGCTCGGACTGGACCTGGATCGCGGTGACGGCCGTGCTCGTCGCGGCCGGTGCCGCGCTGCTGCGGCTGGCCGTCGGGCGGGAGGGGCAGGCGTTCGCGTTGCTCGGCGTGGCCGTGGCCGCGTCGGTGACCGCTCTGTTCGGCGCGCTGTACCCGAACGTCCTTCCGTCTACTCTGGACGATTCGTTCTCGCTGACGATCGCCGAGACCGCGTCCAGCCCGTACACGCTGACCGTGATGACCTGGGTCGCGGTGTTCGGCACCCCGGCCGTCCTGGTCTACCAGGGCTGGACCTACTGGGTGTTCCGCCGCCGGATCGGCACCCGGCACATGCCAGAGGTGCACGTCCCGTGAGCCGCTCCGGCCCGCTGGGTGCACTGAGCCTGTCCAGGACCGCCCGCCGCGCGCTTGTCGGCTGCGCCGCGCTCGCCGTGGTGCAGGGGATCGCCCTGGTCGTGCAGGCGTGGGCGCTGGCGTCGGTTCTGGCCGACCTCGTCGGCGGATCCACCGCGCCGATCCACGGCCGGCTCGCCCTGCTCACTGGCGCGGTGCTCGCCCGCGCCCTGCTCGGCTGGGTCACCCAGGTCGTCGCCGCCCGCGCCGCCGCCGACACCAAGGCGGAGCTGCGGGCGGTCGTCCTGGACCGCGCGCTCGCGGCCGGGCCGGAGTGGATAGTCCACCAGGGGCCCGCCGAGTTGACCGCGCTCGCCACCCGCGGGCTGGACGCGCTCGACGCGTACTTCACCGTCTACCTGCCGGCACTGGTGAACTCGGCGGTGCTGCCGCTGGGGGTGGCCGGCGTGCTCCTGCTCACCGACTGGCCATCGGCCGTGGTGATCGCGCTGACCCTGCCGCTGGTGCCGCTGTTCGCCGCGCTGGTCGGCCTGCGCACCAGGGACCGGGTAGCGGCCGCCGCGGACAGCACGGCGCGGCTGTCCGGCCACTTCCTCGAGCTCGTGCGCGCGCTGCCGGTGCTCGCCTCGTTCCGCCGGGCCTCCGCCCAGGCGGACGTGGTGCGCCGGGTCTCCGACGCCCACCGCCGCGCCACGATGGACACCCTGCGGCTGGCGTTCGCCTCGGCGTTGGTCCTCGAGCTCGTGGCCACCCTGTCGGTCGCGCTGATCGCGGTGGTGATCGGCGTCCGGCTGGTCTCGGGCGACCTCGCGCTCTCGATCGGCCTGTTCGTCCTGCTGCTGGCGCCGGAGTGCTATCTCCCGCTGCGGGCCGCGGGGGCTGCCCACCACGCGAGCGAGGACGGCATGGAGGCGGCCCGCCGGATCGCCGAGCTCCCGGTCGCGCCCGAGGTCCCGACCGGGCCGGCCCCCTCCGGCGTCCTCGAGGTCCGCGACCTGCGCGTCCTCCGCCGCGACGCCTTCGCTCCCGACGGGCTCTCGTTCACCGCCCGCCCCGGCGAGATCACGCACCTGAGCTCACCGAGCGGCACGGGCAAGTCGACGGTCTTCTCTGTCCTGCTGGGCTTCACCAGACCGACCGCCGGCACCACCCGGGTCGGCGGCGTCGATCTGTCCACGGTGGACCCCGAGCGGTGGCGCCGGACGGTGGCCTGGGTTCCCCAGCACCCCGTGCTCACCGCTCCAACCGTCCTCGCCGAGCTCGTCGAGTCGGTCGCCGACCTGGTTCCCGAGCCGCCTGCGCGGGCCGAGCTGTCCGCCGCGGCCACCGAGGTGGCCACCGAGGTGGCCGCGGAGCACCTTCTGGACCGGCCCACCGCCGAGCTCTCGGTGGGCGAGCGGCAGCGGGTGGCCGTGGCCAGGGCCCTGCTTCGGTTGCGCCACGGCGCCACCCTGCTCCTGCTCGACGAGCCGACCGCCCACCTCGACGGCGCCACCGCCGGCCGGGTGATGGCCGCGATCGACGGGGCAGCGGCCGCCGGCGCGACGGTCGTCCTCGCCAGCCACCGCATCGCGGAGTCCAATGTGGATTCGGTACCCGCGCGCCGTCGGGAACGCCTCGCCGGCGCGGTGACCCCGCGCCCGGCCCGCCTGCGTCCCCTGCTCACCCGCCGGCTGCTCTACGGCGCCCTTCTCGGTGCCGCGGCACTGACCGCCGGGATCGCGCTCACGGCGACCTCGGCCTGGCTCGTCGCCAAGGCCTCCCAGCAGCCGCCGATCCTCATGCTCTCGGTCGCCGTCGTCGGGGTCCGCGCGTTCGGTCTCGCCCGCGCCGGGCTGCGCTACGCCGAACGCCTGGTCACCCACGACGCCGCGTTCCGCGCCGCCGGCGAGCACCGGGTCCGGCTCTGGCGCTCGCTCACCCCCGCCCACGCCGACCGGGCCGACGGCCTGGCCCACGACATCGACACCGTGCGCGACCTGACGCCGCGCGTGTTGACCCCACCGCTGGTCGCCGGACTGGTGGTGGCCGCGAGCGTGCTCGTCCAGCTGGTGATCCTGCCGGCCGCGGCGCTCACGCTCGCCATCGCGGTCGTGGCGGCCGGACTGGGTGCACCGGCCGCCGCGACCGCGCTCGACCGGCACGCCGGCAGCGCGCAGGCTGCCGGCCGGCGGCGCCTGGCGACCGGGATGCTCACGCTGCTGACCGCGGCGGCCGACCTGGTCGCGGTCGGCGCTCACCGCCGCCACCGTGCCAAGCTGGGCCGGGTCGACGCCGACCTGGCCCGGACCGCACGCCGCGAGGCGTTCGGCGCGGGTGCGGCGACCCTGCTGATCACGCTGGCCACCGGTGCGGCCACGGTCGCCGGCACCTGGCTCGCCGCCGACGCCGTGGCAGGCGGCACCCTGGACCCCCTGCTGGCCCCGATCCCGGCACTGCTGCCGCTGGCCCTGGCGGAGGTGCTGGCGCTGCTCCCCCCGGCCGCCCAGCACCGCGACGCGCTGCGCGCGGCCCTGTCCCGTCTCCTCCCGCGGGCCGAGACCGCCCCGGTTCCGCCACCGGTGGAGACAGCCGACATCCGGCTGCGCGCGGTCGACGCCCGCTGGCCGGGCGCGGCCGAGCCGGTCCTGTGCGACCTCACCCTGGACATCCCGCACGGCACGCACGTCGCCGTCGTGGGCCCCTCCGGGGTCGGCAAGTCGAGCCTGCTGGCCCTGCTGTTGGGCTTCCTGCCGGCCGAGGGCGGCACTGCCGTGCTGCCGAACCGGGTCGCCTGGTGCCCGCAGGACCCGATGCTGGTCTCCACGACGGTCCGGGAGAACCTGCGCATGGCCGACCCCACCGCGAGCGACGACCGCCTGCGTGCCGCCCTGCTGCGGGCCGGCCTCCCCGGCTGGGTCGACCGGCTCGACACCCGCCTGGACGGAGGAGCGGCCTCCGCCTCCGGCGGCGAGGCCCAGCGCCTGGCCCTGGCGAGGGCGCTGCTCGCCGACGCCGACGTCGTCCTGCTCGACGAACCGACGGCGCACCTGGACGACGCGACGGCCGCTGCCGTGCTGCACACCGTGCGCACCGCGCTCGCCGACCGCACCGTCGTCCACGTCACCCACCGCCCTGACGAGGCCGCGCTGGCCGACCTGGTCCTCCGGCTGGACCCGGCGGGCCGCGTGCTCACCCCCGCCCTGGCCTGATCGCGGAAGGGGCACACTGGGTGGCTGTGGAGATGGCACCCGAGGTGGCGGTGCGCGCGCTCGACGCGGCGACCGAGATCGCCACGGCCGCGTTGTCCGGCGACGATCCCGAGGCCGTGCTGCGGCTGGTCGTCCGCCGGGCGGCGGAGCTCGTCGGCGCCGACCTCGGGCTGGTGATGGCTCGCGGCCAGGACGGGTCGCTGACGGTCGAGGCAGCCCACGGCGTCGTCCGCCCCGGCACCACCGACCCGGTCGGGCTCGTGCTCTCCGACCGGTCCACCGCGGCCCGGGTGGCCCGAGCCGGGGTCGCCGTGGTCGTCGACGACGTCGCCGCCGACCCGCGCACCGCGCCGTTCGTCCCGCGCGAGCTGCGCGGTTACGGGCCGTTCGCCGCCGCCCCGTTCGGCACCGACCAGCGGCGCCTGGGCGCGCTGACCGTCTACCGGCACCGCGGCGGGCAGCCGTTCGACCCGACCGCTGTCGCCCTGCTCACCGCGTTCGCAGCACAGGCCGGCCTGGTGCTGCTGCTCGCCGAGGGGGCGACGGCGCGTGCCCGGCTCGGGCTCTACCAGGAGCGCGAGCGCATCGCCCGCGACCTGCACGACGTGATCGTCCAGCGCCTCTACGCCGCGGGTATGCAGCTCGACCTGCTCGCTCGCCGGCCGGCACGCCGGCTCGCCCGCGCCGACGCCGCCCGCCTCGCCGACGCCGTCGACCAGCTCGACGCCTCGATAGCCGACGTGCGTGCCGTGGTCCGCGCTCTGCGCAACCCGGAGCCGGAGGACACCGGGACCGATCTCGCCGAGTCCGTGCGCGGCGAGGTGGCGATCGCCGGCGAGCTGCTCGGGTTCGCCCCGGAGCTGGAGATCGACGGGGATCTGGGCCAGGTTCCGCCCGCCCTCGCCGACCACGTCCGGGCCGCCCTGCGCGAAACGCTGTCCAATGTGGTTAGACATTCCGGAGCCGGCCACGTCTCCGTCCACATCAGACAGGACGCCGAGCTGACCCTTACCGTCCGCGACGACGGCTGCGGCATCCCCGAGGGGGTGAGCCACCGCGGCCTCAAACACCTCGAGGAGCGCGCTACGCAGGCCGGCGGGCACTGCGAGATCGCCTCCTCGCCGCGTCGGGGAACCGCCGTGACCTGGGCGGCTCCGCTGGGGTAGGGCTGGCCCCACCCCGAACCTCCTGGTCTGCACCAGTGTTTCCGCGACGTCCCGCGGCCAGGCTTGGACCGTGCGACGCGACGATGAGAACCAGATGAACGCGGTGGTCCGCGTGGTGGACCTACGCAGGACCTACGGTGGCAGGGATACCGGGGTGACCGCATTGGACGGTGTCACCACGGCCTTCGCCAGAGCGAGCTTCACCGCCGTGATGGGCCCCTCCGGCTCGGGCAAGAGCACCTTCCTGCACTGCGCGGCCGGCCTGGACCGGCCGACGTCGGGGACCGTGCTGCTGGAGGACCAGGACCTCGCCGAGCTCTCGGAGACCGAGCTGACCCGGCTGCGCCGGGACCGGATCGGGTTCGTCTTCCAGGCGTTCAACCTGCTGCCCGCGCTGACCGTCCAGGACAACGTCACGCTGCCGCTGCGGCTGGCCGGGCGCCGCCCCAAGCCGGCGCTCGTGCGACAGGTCCTCGAGCAGGTCGGCCTCGCCGAGCGGCGCCGCAACCTGCCGGCCGAGCTCTCCGGCGGCCAACAGCAGCGGGTGGCGATCGCCCGGGCGCTGGTCACCCGGCCGGCCGTGCTGTTCGCCGACGAGCCGACCGGCGCGCTGGACACCCGCACCGCGGCCGAGGTCCTCGGCCTGCTGCGCGCCTCGGTGGACGGGGCCGGTCAGACCGTCGTCATGGTCACCCACGACCCCGTCGCCGCCGCCTACGCCGACCGCGTCGTCTTCCTCGCCGACGGCCGGCTGGTCGGCGAGTTGCTCGACCCCACCGCCGAGGTCGTCGCCGAGCGGATGACCCACCTCGGCGCATGGGCCGACCGCGTCCCGACCGGAGCGCGGCGATGATCCGGCTCGCGCTGCGCACCCTGCGCCGCCGCAAGGGGTCCTTCGTGGCGACCTTCGTCGCGATGACGTTCGGCGCGGTGATCGTGATGGCCTGTGGCGGTCTCATGGAGACCGGGATCCGCTCCGACGTACCGCCGCACCGCCTGGCGGGTGCGCCCCTCGTCGTCGCCGGCGACCAGTCCCACGAGCTGCCAAGGCAGAACCCGGACGACCCCGAGGAGGACGTCGAGTCGAGCACGCTCGTCGAGCGAGTCCGGCTGGACGCCGGCCTGGTGTCCACACTGGCCGACGTCCCCGGTGTCGAGTCCGCGGTGCCCGACGTCGCGGTTCCCGTCCTGCTCGCCGGTGCAGGTCCGGTCGAGGCACACGGCTGGGCCTCGGCCGCGCTGAGGCCGTACGCCACCACCGCCGGTGCCGCCCCCGGTCGCGGCGAGGTCGTGCTGTCCGACGGCCACCGGGTCGGCGATCGGGTCGAGGTCGTCGTCGCCGGCCGCGCCCTCACCTTCACCGTCTCCGGTCTGGTCGACTCGCCGGAGCCGCTGCTCTTCCTCGCCGACACCGACCTCGAACGCATCTCCGCCCACCCCGGGAAGGTCGACGCGATCGGCCTGCGGACCGAGCCGGGCGCGGACCTCGGGCAGGTGCGGCACGAGGTCGGCGAGGCGCTGCGCGGCACCGGCGCCGTCGTGCTGACCGGCGACGACCGCGGTCTGGCCGAGTTCGCCGGGGCCGCCAGGGCGAGTGAGGACCTGATCGTGCTGGCCGGCGTGTTCGGCGGCATGGCCATCAGCATCGCCCTGTTCGTCGTGGCCACGACGCTTGGGCTGTCGATCCAGCAGCGGCAGCGGGAGCTGGCCCTGCTGCGGGCCATCGGCACCACGCCTCGGCAGCTGCGCCGGATGGTGCTCGGCGAGGCACTGGTCACCTCGCTGTTCGCCACCACCCTCGGGTCGTTCCTCGGCGTCCCGTTCGGACAGTGGCTGTTCGACCGGCTCGCCGGTCGCGGGGTGGTGCCCGAGGCGATGGTGTTCTCCAGCGGGTGGATCCCGATGGTCGTCGCGGTGGGCTCGGCGTTGCTGATCACCCTGGTCGCCGGGCTCGTCGCTGGCCACCGGGCCGCCCGGTCGCGGCCGACCGAGGCGCTGGCCGACGCCGCCCTGCAGCGGCGCTGGCTCTCGCCGGTCCGGCTGATCCTCGCCGTGCTCTGTTTCGGCGGCGGGATCGCCCTGTTCATCGTGACGATCGCGGTGATGACCGGCCCGATCGCGGCCAGTACCGCCGGTCCCTCGGTGCTGCTCTGGGCGGTCGGCCTGGCGCTGGTCGGGCCGGGTGTCACCCGCGTCCTGCTGGCGGTGTTCCGGGGCCCGGTCCGGCTGGTCGCCGGCGTCCCCGGCTACCTCGCCGCGCTCAACACACGCACGAGGACCGTGCGGATGGCAGCCGTCGTCGTCCCGGTCATGCTCGCCACCGGCACCGCCACCGCGAACATCTACCTGCAGACGACGATGGTCGCGGTGGCCAACGAGGCCTTCGCCGAGAGCCTGCGGGCCGACCTCGTGCTCACCTCCTCGACCGGCGGGCTCGACCCCGACCTGGTGGACGAGGTGCGCCGGGTGCCCGGTGTGGCCGCGGCGTCGGAGTTCGCCGGCTCGACGGTCTTCGTCGGCGCGCCCTACGACGACTCGCAGACCGAGGACGGCTGGCCGGTCCAGGGGATCAGCGCCGAGGGCGCCGCGCTGACGAGTGCGGTGCGGCTGAGCGAGGGGTCGCTGGAGGACCTGCGTGGCGACACGGTCGTGCTGCCCGTCGAGCAGGCCGCGACGCTGGGTCGCGGGGTCGGCGACGGCATCACGATGCGGATGGGGGACGGCGCGGAGGTCGACGTCCGGATCGTGGGCCTCTACCCGGCCCGGGAGGGCTTCGAGACGCTGCTCATGCCGGCCGGCCTGGTCGCCGAGCACACCACGCTGGGCCTGCCCACCCAGATCCTCGTGCGGGCCGAGCCGGGTCTCTCGCCCGCCGTGCTGGCCGAGGAGCTGGGCGGCCTCGCCCCCGGTGTCGCGGTGGCCGACCGGGAGGCGGTGACGGCCGGCTACGCCGAGCAGCAGGAGATCGGCGCCTGGATCAACTACCTGATGGCCGGCATGTTCGTCGCCTACACCGCGATCTCCGTGGTGAACAGTCTGGTCATGGCGACAGCGGCCCGCCGCCGTGAGTTCGGGCTGCACCGGCTGAGCGGGGCCACCCGCGCCCAGGTGATGGGCATGATGACGGTCGAGGCGCTGCTGACCGTGGCCATCGGCATCGTGCTCGGCACACTGGTGACGGCCGCGACGCTGCTGCCGTTCACGCTGGTCACCGACGGCTCGGTGCTGCCGTCCGGGCCGGTCTGGATCTACCTGGCGGTGGCCGGCTCCGCAACGGTCCTCGCCCTGGGGGCCACCCTGGTGACCACCTGGCTCGCGCTGCGCCCCCGCCCCGCGGAGGCGACCGTCGCACCAGCGTGAGCCGGGTCGGAGCGGGGCGTCGCACCACCTGGTGCGGCGCCCCGCTCACCGTCCCGAGCGCGGCGTCCGGCGGGCAATCCAGGCCACGGCCTGCGTGCGGCGCTCCATGCCGAGCTTGGCGAGGACCGAGGTCACGTGGTTCTTCACGGTCTTCTCCGCCAGGAACAGGCGTTCGGCGATCTGGCGGTTGGTCAGGCCCTCACCCACCAGCTCCAGCACCGCCCGTTCCCGCTCGGTCAGCGCGGACAGCTCGTCGGCCGCCGCGTCCCGCCGGACCCGCTCGAGCACCCGGGCCGTGGTGACCGGGTCGAGCAGCGACCGGCCCGCCGCCACCTCGCGGACGGCATCCACCAGGTCCTGGCCGCGGACCTGCTTGAGCAGGTAGCCCGACGCGCCGGCCAGGATCGCCTCCATCAGGGCCCGCTCGTCGTCGAACGCGGTGAGCACGAGACAGCGCGGCGACGGCTCGGTCTCGCGCAGCGAACGGCACAGCGAGATCCCGTCGCCGTCGGGGAGCCGTACGTCGACAACCACCACATCCGGGTTCGTCGCGCCCACCCGGACCAGCGCCTCGGCCACGCCCCCCGCCTCGGCGACGACCTCGATCCCCGGCTCGCCGTCCAGCAGGTCCCGCAGACCCCGCCGCACCACCTCGTGGTCGTCGACGAGCGCCACCCGGACCGTCATGGCTCCAGCCTATTGGCGGCCGCGCTACCGCGTCGTGTCGCCGAGGAGCTGCCGCAGCTTGTCGATCACCTTTCGGTTCTTGTCCAGCTCGACCACGTCGCCCTCCGCTCTGCGCCACAGCCAGCGCAGCACCGCGTCGGCCGTGCCCCCCACCACGGCTTCGGCCGGTACCACGGCCTCGGCCGCGACGCGCTCCACGGCCGGCTCGCCGGGTGATCGTTCGGCGAACTCCTCGGTGATCTCCCGGTAGGCGGCGGTGAGCGCGGCGAGCGGGTCCTCGCCGAGGTCGGGCGGCCACGGCTCGGGCAGCTCGCCGCGCCGCATGTGCTCGGTCTTGTTCACGTAGACCAGGGCGACGTGGTGGGCCAGGTCGGCAGCGGTCCATCCGGGACAGCTCGGTACGGGGTGGTCCAGCGCCTGCGCGGCGACGGCACGCAGGCGTCGGTAGTCGGCGCTCAGGTACCCGAGGTAGGTCGACTCGTCCACCGCGCCAGCCAACCGTGCGGCCCCGACGGTCTCACAGCTTGCGCAGTCGCACCCGGCTGATTCGGTGGTCGGCGTCCTTGCGCAGCACGAGCGTCGCCCGCGGCCGGGTCGGCAGGATGTTGTGCTCGAGGTTCGGCTGGTTGATCTCCTCCCACAGGCGCTTCGCCTCCGCGTCGGCCTCCGCGTCCGAGAGCGTCGCGTAGTGGTGGAAGTGCGAGCCCGGGTCGGTGAAGGCGGTGTCGCGCAGGGTGCGGAAGCGCTCGACGTACCAGCGGGCGATGTCGTCGGTGTGCGCGTCGACGTAGATCGAGAAGTCGAACAGGTCCGCCACCGAGAGGCGCTGGCCGGGCAGCAGCACGTTGAGCCCCTCGACGATCAGGATGTCCGGCTTCCGCACGACCTGCACCTCACCCGGCACGATGTCGTAGGCCAGGTGCGAGTAGACGGGGGCGCGTACCTCGCTGGCGCCGGACTTCACGTCGGAGACGAACCGGAGCAGGCCGCGCCGGTCGTAGCTCTCCGGGAAGCCCTTCCGGTGCATGATCCCGCGCCGGGTCAGCTCGGCCTTGGTCAGCAGGAAGCCGTCCGTGGTGACCAGGTCCACGTGCGGGTGGTCGGGCCAGCGGGCGAGCAGGGTCCGCAGCAGGCGGGCGGTCGTCGACTTGCCGACCGCGACACTGCCCGCGATGCCGATCACGAACGGCACCTTGGTCGTGTTGTCGCCGTCCTCGCCGAGGAAGGACGTCGTCGCTTCGTAGAGCTGCTGGCGCGCCGCGACCTGCAGGCTGATCAGGCGGGACAGCGGGAGGTAGACGTCGACGACCTCGTCGAGGTCCACCGGGTCGCCCAGCCCACGCAGCGCGACCAGCTCGTCCAGGGTCAGCGGGAGCGGTGTCGCCCGACGGAGCTCGCGCCACTGCTCGCGGCGCAGCTCGACGTAGGGGCTCAGGTCACGACCGGCCCGCACCAGCCGCTGAGGTGTCGCCCGCACCTCCCAAACGTAGGGCGTCCGGCCACGATCGGGCACTGTGACGCCGTACACCTCCAGTTGGCCGGCGGGCTTCTTCGGCCCCGCCCCCGGTTCACCTCAGCCCGCGTTCACCTCAGCCCGCGCGGGTCGAACACCTCGTCCCAGGCGGCCATCACCTGCCGCGCGCAGTTCTGCGGCGGGACGCCGCCAACGCCGGTGCCGAGACCGGGCAGCGCGATCGTGTGCACGACCTGGCGCACCGGACGCTCGTCCTCCAGCCGGCCGGCACGCCACAGGTGGAACACCGCCCGCGCCGCCAGGTAGGGGTGCACGGTGTCCGGCGGCAGCCGCTCGCCGGGCTCGCGCATGGTCGGTGCGCTGATCAGCCACGCCGGCGCCGCCACACCGGTCGGCACGATCAGTGCCTGCCCGACCGGCAGCTCACCGCCGTGGTAGGCGAGCACCGCGCTGCGGACCTGCTGCTCGATGGCGGGGAAGGTCCTGGCGTACACGGCGTCGATGCCGCCGCGCATGAGCCCGAACGAGTTCGCCGGGCTGACCACCGCCTGCGCCCCGACCTCCAGCACCGAGCCCCGGTGCACCTCGACGTCCCGGCGCTCGGCAACGGCCTCGGCCCAGGCGGCGGCGAGCGGCTCCTCCACGGCGCACAGCACGAGGCGCGGTGTTCGCGAAGCTCCCTGCCCTCCGGTCGTGATGCCCGCGGTGTCAGCTCCCGAGTCGGCGGTCACGGTTCCAGCATGGCACCTCGACCACACCGCGCGTAACCATGGGACCTCAACTGATCCCGAGGCCGGTGTGCTGGGTGTCGGTCGGGGTCGGGCGCGTCCGTCGCGCGGGCCGCTCCCACATCCGGTGGATCTCCTGTGCATCAACGGTTCCACCGCAGGACCGGCGGTGGCCCCGCCCTCAGCGGGCACCCGTTCGGGGCATCCTGTTGTTCCCCGGCTGTTCACCCAGCGCGACCACCCCGGGTGTGCCGAACGGCAGGTGCCCTTGACCCGATCGGCCGGCCCTCTGCGTACGCTCTCCCCGTGCCGAGCATTGCCTACTTCGGACCGCAGGGGACGTTCTCCGAGCAGGCCGCGCGGGCCCATGCCGGGGATGAGGACGCGCTGGTGCCGATGCGGACGGTTCCGCTCGCGCTCGCGGCCGTCCGGGCGGGCGAGGCCGACATCGCCTGCGTACCGGTGGAGAACTCCGTCGAGGGAGCGGTCTCGGCGACCATGGACGCACTGGCCGTCGACGAGCCGCTGGTCGCCGTCGCCGAGGTGGTGCTGCCGGTGCGGTTCTCGGTGTTGGTGCGCCCGGGCCTGGCGGCCGAGGAGGTGCGCACGGTGGCCAGCCACCCGCACGCCCTGGCGCAGGTGCAGGGCTGGCTCGGCGAGCACCTGCCGGCCGCGTCGCCCACCGCCGCCACCTCGACCGCCGCCGCGGCGGTCGGCGTGCTCGAGGGGGAGTGGGACGCCGCCGTCACCGCGCCGGTCGCCGCGTCGCACTACGCCCTGTCCGTGCTCGCCACGGATGTGGCCGATGTGGACGGCGCGATGACGCGCTTCCTGTTGCTGCGCCGCCCGGGCGAGCTGCCCGCGCCGACCGGGTCGGACCGGACCTCGATCGTCGTGGTCGCGGCCGCGGAACGCACGGGCGTGCTCGCCGAGATGCTCACCGAGCTCGCCCTGCGCGGCATCAACCTCACCCGCATCGAGTCCCGTCCGCACCAGGGCCAGCTCGGCCGGTACCGCTTCTACCTCGACCTCGACGGCCACGTCGTCGAGCAGCGGGTCGGGGACGCGCTCGCCGCGCTACACCGGCGTTGTCAGGAGCTGCGCTTCCTCGGCTCCTACCCGAAGGCCGAACCTTCCCTCGCCGGCGCGGCCGTCCTGACCGGCAACACCGACCACGACTACGCGGCGGCGGGGGAGTGGCTCGCCGCCGTGCGCGGCGGCAGCACGCCCTAGGCTAGAGGTCCGCGCAGAGCTCCTTGACACGTGTCGCCGCCCGCTCTATCTCGTCCCGGTCGAAGTTCCGCACGGCTCGGGCGGCCTGCTCCAACGCGTCTGCCAGCTCGCGGTACTCGGGTTCCCGCGCGGCCAGCGACGGTGCTACCTCGGTGACGCCCCACCGCCGCAGCTCCTCCACCGGGGTGTCCTCGCCGGGGATCTCGGTGCGTTCGATGATCCCGCAGACGGCCTCCGCGTCGGCGTCCGTGCCTTCGTCGGCGGCCACTGCCCAGGCGAGCCCCAGGCTGCCGGCGCCGAGCACCACCCCGGCGAGCAGCCCGAAGAGCATCAGCTGCGCGCGTCCGGGGCCGCCTGGTTCCGGGAGCGCCGGCTGGGGTGGTGGCAGGTCGGTCATGGAGCGTTCTCCTAGGGCGAAAACGACTGGGGTGCCGGGAATCCTGGCCCAGATCGGGTGGCGGCGGGAGTAAATCGCACGGATTTGTCCGTCCTTGGGTCTAGGCTCCTGCCACCATCGAAACGGCCTCCTGGGGGGATCACATGCCATCGACCGCGTCCGACGTCGCGGTACGCGCGGAGGCCCTGGTCAAGACCTTCGGGTCGACCCGGGCACTGGACGGCATCGACCTGGAGATCCCGACCGGGACGGTGCTCGGCCTGCTTGGTCCCAACGGCGCCGGGAAGACGACGGCCGTGCGCATCCTGACCACGCTGCTGCGTCCCGACTCCGGCCGGGCGTGGGTGGCCGGGCACGACGTGCTCGCCGAGCCGGACGCGGTCCGCCGGGCGATCGGCCTGTCCGGCCAGTACGCGGCGGTGGACGAGAACCTCACCGGCTTCGAGAACCTGTATCTGGTGGGCCGCCTGTACGGCAAGAACAAACCCGACGCCCGGGCGCGGGCCAGGGAGCTGATCGGCCGGTTCCGCCTCGACGACGCCGCCGACCGCCCGGCCAAGACCTACTCCGGCGGCATGCGGCGCCGGCTCGACCTGGCCGGTGCCCTGGTGGCCGAGCCGCTCGTGGTTCTGCTCGACGAGCCGACGACCGGGCTCGACCCGCGCGGCCGGCTGGACACCTGGGAGGTGATCGGCGAGCTGGTCGCCGAGGGCGCCACCGTGCTGCTGACCACCCAGTACCTCGAGGAGGCCGACCAGCTGGCCGACACGATCCTGGTGATCGACCGGGGGCGGGTGATCGCCAGCGGCACGGCGGACCAGCTCAAGGCCGAGATCGGCGGCGAGCGGCTGGAGATCGTCGTCGCCGAGGAGTCCGAGCTGGGCACGGTCAGCCGGGTCCTGACCGAGATCGGCGCCGGCGAGCCGCTGGTCGAGCAGCACAACCGGCGCGCCCAGGTGCTGGTCGACGCGGGGACGAAGTCGCTGATCGAGGCCTTGCGTCGGCTCGACGCGGACGGCGTCGTGGTGCTCGACGTGAGCCTGCACCGTCCGACGCTCGACGACGTGTTCCTGTCGCTGACCGGCCACGCGGTCGAGGAGCCGGCTGTCGCCGGCAGCTCCAAGGAGGAGGCGAAGTGACGGTCCTGTCCCAGGGCATCCGCGACGGCGGGATCATCGCCTGGCGCAACCTGCTCAACGTGCGGCGCAACGTGGACTGGTTGTTCGCCGCCGTCATCCAGCCGATCATGTTCGTGCTGCTGTTCGCCTACGTCTTCGGTGGCGCGCTCGGCGGGGGGCAGTACCGCGAGTTCCTCATCGCCGGGATCTTCGTGCAGACGACCGCGTTCAACTCCGCTTTCACGGTGATCGGCCTCTGCAACGACCTGCAGAAGGGCATCATCGACCGCTTCCGGTCGCTTCCCATGTCGCGCCTCGCGGTGTTGCTCGGTCGGACCACCTCGGACATGGTGGTCAGCTCGATGGCCCTGCTGATCATGTCCCTGTGCGGCCTGCTCGTGGGCTGGCGCATCCGCGGCAGCGTGCTCGACGCGGTGGTGGCCTACCTGGTGCTGTTGCTGTTCGGGTTCGCCATGTCCTGGATCGGCGCGCTGATCGGCCTGTCCGCACCGAGCGTCGAGGTGGCCCAGAGCGCCGGCCTGATGTGGCTCTTCCCGGTCTCGTTCATCTCCTCCGCATTCGTCGGCGCCGGCACGATGCCAGGCCCTCTGGCAGCCATTGCCGAGTGGAACCCCTTCACCGCGGTCATTCAGTCGGTCCGCGATCTCTTCGGCAACGAGGCCCCGCCCGGCATGGCCCCGCCGGCGGGCTGGCCGGCGGACAACGCCCTGCTCTACGCGGTGCTGTCCTCGGTGCTGATCCTGGCGGTGTTCGTGCCGTTGTCGGTGGCGAAGTACCGCCGGGTGGCGAGCAAGTAGTCGGGAGTTCGGTCGAGCACGATCCCGAAGTGCTCGCGGTAGGCGGCGAGCACCTGGTCCTCGTCGGTGAGCCGGGTCTCGGTGCGGGTTCCGCCGACCGTGCGGATCAGGCGCGTACCGGCCAGCGTGATCCGACCGTTCGCCGTGGGCAGCGAACACGTCGGGCCGTGGGTGAAGTGCGAGTCCGGCGAGGTCTGCTGCCACCAGCAGGTCGGACCGAAGTCGGCGAGCCGCCGCGCCCGTGGCTCCACCCGGTAGCGCGGTGTGCCGTCCTGCAGCACGTCGACCTCCCCCTCGCCCGCGTCCACGACCAGGAACTCGCCTTCGGGGTCCAGCTGCGGGTCCGGCCAGTCCAGCCGGAGCGGACGGCGGGCGTGCGCGCCGAAGCCCACGTCGACCAGGTACCGCTGCTCGAGGTCCACCCGCAGCGCAAGGTGGTCGAACGGGTGGGTGAGCCCGTTCGGCGTGTGCACCAGCGCGGACAGCAGCGTCACCTCGAACCCGAGGGCGCGCAGCAGCGCGGCGAACAGCCCGTTGAGCTCGTAGCAGAACCCGCCCCGTCGCCGGTCGACGATCTTGTCCACCAGCGCGTCCTCGGTCAGCACGACAGGTTCGCCCAGGTGGATCGAGAGGTTCTCGAACGGCACCGTTTCCAGGTGCCTCGCCTGCAGCTCCACCAGGAGGTCCGCGGTCGGTGCGCCGGGCCGGCGCACGCCGATCCGGTCCAGGTACCGCCGCACTGTCCGCTCGTCCATGCCTCCACGTTGCATGCTCGACCGGGGTGGAGGTCAAGCACCGGCACGTGGTGTTTCCGCCGGTGGGACGGTGACGTCGGAAGTGTTGACGCCGGCCGTTGCTCCGCCGCTAATGAGTGTTCCCATGAATACGCGCTTTCGTCACGATCGAGGAAACGGTTCGATGTGTTGGGAATGACCTGACGACCCGTTGCACTTCGTGCTGTCCTCGCTCGTCAGAGGCGATCTCGGCAGGAGGTGTGTGCACCGTGGACGTGTTTCTCCTTGTGTCCGGTTGTTTGGTCTCACTTTCTTTCGTCATCCGTTTGCTGGTCGTCCGGAGGCGCGTTCGCGAACTCGACCGGGATTTCTCCCTGGAGTTGGTGTGCACCCGCGTCCGCGCGCTGGAGGTTGCCGCGGCCGCCGCTCGCGGCATCATGTGGCAGGTCGAGTTCACCGCCAACGGCCTGTACACGCGGCACATCGTCGCCGGCAACGTCGTTCACGTCGCGCTGTCCGACCATCCCGACCGGCCCGGCCGCTGCGCGGCGAAGATATGGACGAGGTGTCGCCTGGCCGACGACGGGGTGTTCTTTCTCCGGGCGAAGTCGGTGCTCGACACGCGTCGCAAGCGGGACCGGGTCCTGCGACAACTGTCCGCCCACGCCGCCGTGGCCGGGCGCGCGGCTCCGATCGGGTAACCGTTTGTTGTTACCCAAACGCGGGTAGTAGGTGTGCGGAAGCAACCCCGCCGGGGGTCAGCCGTCCTTATCTACAGAAGCATCCAGTGGAGTCGGGGCCAGGTCTGGAGGCAAGGACGAATGCGACGGAACACGTTCGTGGTCGCGGGTGGTATCGCGCTGGTGGTGCTGCTGGCAGGGTGCGACGGCCAGAACACCGGCGCGGAAACGCCGGAAGTGCCATCGGTGAGTGGGGCGGCAACGCCGTCCTCGGTCGCTCCACCCAGCGGACCGGCATCCTCGGGAGTGCCGGCCTCCTCGGAGGCGGCTCCGCCGCCCGCGAGCAACAGCACGCCCAAGCCGGCGAGCAATCCCGCGGAGTGCAAGGTCGCCGACCTCGAGCTGAGCCTGGCCGACGGCGAGGGCACTGCCGGGAGGGTGTACCGCCAGCTGCGGTTCACCAACGTCGGTGGGCGAACGTGCACCATCCAGGGTTTCCCGGGTGTGTCCTACGTGACCGGCGAGGACGGGCAACAGGTCGGCCAGCCCGCGTTCCGCGAGGGCGCCAAGGGGCAGGCGATCTCGCTGAAGCCCGGTCGGACGGTGTTCGCGCCGCTCGGCTTCGTCCAGGTGCGCAACTTCGACCCGGCGGTCTGCAAGCCGACCCCGGTCCGCGGCCTGCGGGTGTACCCGCCCCACGAGTACGACTCGATGTTCGTGCCGGCGCCCGGTACCGGCTGTGCCGGCAACCCCCCGGGCCACCAGCTCGTGGTCAGGACGATTCAGTAGTCATCAGGCCTGTTCGCCAGGCCCATGCGGCGACCTCGACGCGGTTGCGGGCACCGATCTTGGCCTGCACCGCGGCGAGGTGCGTCTTGACCGTCGACAGCGACAGGTAGAGCTCGGTTCCGATCTCGGTGTTGGTCAGCCCTCGGGCCGCCGCACGCACCACGTCCAGCTCTCGTTCGGTCAGTGGCTCGGCCGGTTGCTCGACGGCTGTGGGGGTGGGGGCGGCGCTGGCGAAGTGCCGGAGCAGCCGGACGGTGATCTGCGGGGACACCAGCGCGTCGCCGCGAACCGCCGCGCGGACGGCCTCCAACAGCAGCGCCGGCCCGGCGTCCTTGAGCAGGAAGCCGTTCGCGCCGTTGGACAGCGCCGCGTTGACGTACTCGTCGAGGTCGAACGTCGTGACAACGACGACCTTCAGCGGGTCGGCCACGCCCGGGCCGGCGAGGGCCCTGGTGACCTCGAGGCCGTCCATGCCGGGCATGCGGATGTCCAGCAGGCACACGTCCGGTCGCAGCTCCCTGGCCTTGGTGACCGCGGACACCCCGTCCGGGACGTCGGCCACCACCTCGATGTCCTCCTGGGTCTCGAGGATCATGCGGAAGCCGGCTCGCACCATCTCCTGGTCATCCGCGATCAACACCCTGATCATCAGCCCTCTTTCCGCAGGGGCAGCCATGCCTCGACCGACCATCCGACGTAACCGCTCGGCCCGGCCTCGAACCGGCCGCCGAGCAGCTCCACCCGTTCCCGCATGCCGACCAGACCGTAGCCGCCGGAGCCGCCGACGGGGTTGACCGGTCGTGTGGCTCCGTCATCGACGACCCGGATGTGCAGCTGGTCGTCGAGCTGGGCCACCCGGACCCGCACCTCGGTGGCGTCCGGCGCGTGCTTGCCGACGTTGGTCAGCGACTCCTGCACCAGTCGCAGGACCGACCGGCCTACCTCGTGCGGCAGCGGCGCGACCAGGTGCAGGTCGAGGTCGACCGGGGGGCCGACGAAGTGCTCCACCACCGCGTGGAGGTCCGCGTTGAGGTCGGTCGTCGCCTGGCCGGCCACCCCGTCCGCGGCTGTTCCGTCGCGGAGGCTGCCGACCAGGGTGCGCATCGCGGTGAGCGCCTCGGTGCCGCTTCGCTCGATCTTCTCGAGGGCCGTGACGGCGACGTCCGGGTTCTTCTCGGCGACCAGCAGTGCGGCCTGAGCCTGCACCACGATGCCGGTGACGTGGTGGGCCACCACGTCGTGCAGCTCTCGGGCCAGGGCCATCCGCTCACTTTGTTGGGCGGAGTTGACCGCGGCACGCACGGTCTGGTTTCGCTCCCGGTCCCGGGCCCGGAAGTACCAGCCGGTCACGACGGCCACGCCGAGCAGGAACAGCAGCACCAGCCCGGTCTCCGCGTCGCCGATGAAGTCCATCGAGCGCGTGCCGATGCTGAAGGCGTTCGCCACCGCCAGGGCGGCCGTGGCCCAGGCGGCGTTGCGGCGGGGCAGGTAGCGGACCGCATAGGCGATCAGCGCCATCGAGGCGGCCAGGTTCGAGAACGGCACCAGCCAGGCGCCGTTGGACTGGATGGCGCCGAGCGCGGGAAGCAGGACGATGGCCGCAGCCGCGACGAGCGCGTTGCGCAGGGGGTACCTGGGTGCGAAGAAGGCGCAGACACCGGCGACGGCGCCGCTGAAGAGGTAGACAACGCCGGTGCGGTCGGCCTGGTTGATCTCCAGCAGTCCGATGACCGCCAGCGCCGCTCCGAGCGGCCACTGCTTGCGGACCAACGCGATCATCTCGGTCTCGACCCGCTGCTCGCGGGTTCGCCGCAGGAAGAGACCGGCGCCCACGCTCGCGGCGAGCAACACGAGCCCGAAGACGCCGGTCGTCAGCATCGCGCGGGTCTCGAGCATGTTGGAGAACTCGCCCCCGGACGGAGTGCAGGCGAGCAGGCCGCACTCGCTCACGCCTCGAGCGAGGATCGCGCACCAACAGGCGCCGACCAGCGCGAGCGTGCCCCAGATCGCGCCGGCCGGCCTGGCACGCCAGACCACGAGGACCGTCAGCGCGGTGCCGGACACCAGTTCGGTGAGCGTGACGTGGTCCAGCCCGATCGAGTGGACCGACGCCCCGACCACCCAGAGGATCGCCGAGGACAGGACCATGACTGCCGCGCCGAGGGCCGCGCCCAGTGCCGCGTGTCGAATGCCGAGGTACGCGCACAGTGCCATGGCCGCCGCGCCGGGCAGCGCCAGCACGCCGTCCCCGGAGCGCAGGGAGTCGCTGGACGCTCCCGCGATCAGCAGGTCGAACAGGAAGACGACGCCCAGGATCGCCGCCAGCCAGCGGTGCGGCACCGGTATCGGTGTCATGACCGGGAAGGTATTGCAGGACGCGTCCGGTCGCCTCGGCCAACCGGCGCCCGGAGGTCGGCCGATCGGCCAGGTATCGAGGCCGGCGCGCCGACCAGTCGACCGGCGCGCGCCGTCCCTTCGACCGATCCGCCACCCACCCCTCCGGAGCGAAGCTGTGAGCAGGACGTTTAGCGGAGGTGGAAGATGTTGCAAGCGATTGCGGTGTGGGCCGGTGCGGCGGTGGCCCTGGGGGTGCTGCTGATCATGGCCCTGGGGCCGGTCATCGTGGAGGCCGACGCGTGGTTGTTCGAGCGCCGGCACAGTCGCCGGCGGCAGCGTCGGGCGGCTCGTCGAGCGGCTCGTCGTGCCGCCCGCGCGGCCCTGTCGGCACCGGAGCCCGTGGCGGCCAAGCCCGCGACGGTGTGAGGCGCGGCCTACTTGGCGGCGTCGAGCACCGTGGAGACCAGACCCGGGAACCGCGCGTCCAGCTCGTCGAGACGCAGCGTGTTCATGCGCTGCCGGCCCTCGTCGTACTGGCGCAGGATGCCGGCCTTGCGCAGGGCACGGAAGTGATGGCTGAGCGTGGAGGCCGCGACCGGGAGCCCGAACGTGCCGCAGGCGCGGTCACCCTCCGCGAGCAGCATGCGCACGATCGTGCGCCGCGTGGGGTCGGCGAGCGCGTGTAGGACGTCGTCGAGCTCGACGGCGTCGATCTCCGGGTGGGCGACCGACGCCCACCGGCCGAGTGGCACCGGTGGTCCTCCTTGCGAGTTTCTGGAGCTACCGAAAACCCTACTCCTCGCTCGGCGTGTTTCCGTCCAGATCGCCGGTGGCACGGACCCCACCTGGCCGCGCCACCGGCCAAAGCCCTAGAACAGCGCGATCAGGACGAGAATGACGATCACGGCGATCACGATCGGCACAATGGGCAGACCGGGCGACCGGCGGTAGTGACTGCGAACCCGAGTACTACCGAAAAGCCCAGTCCGACGGCGGTGACTTCTGACCCACGGCATGTCTCGCTCCTGACGTGGCCGGTGTTCCTACGGGGACCGAAAAGGGAGTAACCCCGGGAAACGGCGCCTATGCCACTTTCGGGTGGACAGACTCCACTCGGCGTAGCAGGAGGACCCGTTCGGCTCATGCCGGGCAACGTGGTGGCCGGCGGCTGCCCTGGCGACAGCCGCCGGAGCTCAGCGGGCGACGGTGCGGCGAAGGCGGGTCAGCGCCCGGTGCTGGGCCACCCGGACGGCGTCGGGAGTCGTGCCGACGGCGTCGGCGGTCTCCTGGGCGGTCATGCCCAGGACGACGCGCATGATCAGGATTTCTCGCTGCCGGGGGAGGAGCGTGCGGAGCAGGCCGCCGGTCTGCTCCACGAGCTCCCGCCGGAGCGCGATCTGCTCGGGGCTCTCCTCCACGTCGGGTAGGTCGGGGGTCTCGGCGGTGGGGAGGGAGCGGTCCCTGGCCGCCGCCCGGTGGACGTCGGCGACCTTGTGCGCGGCGACGCCGAACACGAACGACAGGAACGGCCGACCGAGGTGGCGGTAGGTGGGCAGGGCGCGGAACACGGCCAGGCACACCTCCTGGGCGACGTCGTCGGGGGAGTTGACCGGACGCATCCGGCCGAGCTTGCCCCGGCAGTACCGGACCATGATCGGACGCAGGAAGGCGAGCAGCTCGTCGGTTGCCGCGGCGTCGCCGGCGGAGGCGGCCGCGGCAACCGCGTCGATGTTCCCCCGGGTGACCGGGCGCGTCCATGCCGTGGACACGGTGGGCAGAGCGCTGAGTTCCGCCTCGAGATCGGCCAGGGCCTCGTCGGGCTCGACAGTGCACAACATTCGGTGCCTCCAAGGGGTGCCCCGGGGGTTGTGGGTCACACCAAGAGAGCACGCACGGCCGGCACAAATACGTCTGTTGCCAACTTCACTCCCCGCTGGCCCAAACTGTCGCCCTTTCGGGCAAACGCGCAGGACGCGGGGTGTCCGGCCGGTTACCGTCAGCGCCGGGTGACGAGCACGTCGACGCGCACCAGGTGGTGGTCGGAGGCGTCGTTGAGCCGGGCGAGGGGGGAGTCGGAGGTGGGCCAGAACACCTCTCCGCCGACCGGGGCGAGCCCTCGCGACGGGAGTACGTAGTCGACCCGCAGGTTGCCCGGCGCCTGGTCGTTGAAGTCGGCCGTGTCGAAGTACGGGTTGGTCCGGTGGCCGGCGTTGGCGCCGCCCTGCTCCCGGGCCGCGAGATAGCCGCCTCGGCTGCCCGGCCAGGTGTCGATGACCCGCGGCGCGTGCAGCAGCTGCTGGATGGCGCCCGGCACGCTGTCCCCGTCGCGGGGGTCGGAGTTGTTGTCACCCGCGACGACGAACCGCTCGCCGGCGGCCAGCCCGCCGCGGCGCCCGTTGTCGTCGTAGATGTAGCGCCCCTTGCCCGGCGTGACGTAGTCGGCCCAGAACCGGATCTCGTCGTGGTTGCGGGTGCCGTTGCGGTCCTCGGGGCCGTCGAAGGTGGGCGGCGTCGGGTGCGAAACGAGGAAGTGCACGACCGAGCGGCCGACGCGGACGGGCACGTCCCAGTGCGACTTCGAGGACAGTCGCAGCACCTGGAGGATCTCCGGCGAGTACCAGTCGCGGGCGGCGGGGGTGGCGGGGTCGTCGGGCAGCATCGCGCCCGGCATGTCGGCCCACCGGAAGGTCTGGAAGGTCCGCACGTCGTTGCGTGCGATGGGGTACTTGGAGAGGACGAGCATCCCGTACTGCCCCTCGAACAGGCCGAATCCGTGCGCGTCGTCCCCGGTGCCGACCCGGCCGTCCCGGTTCAGGTCGAAGCCGGTCGGCACGCCGGTGTTGGACGGCGCGACGAAGGCGTACGGGTAGTCGATCGGCCGGGCGCCGTTCTGCCCGCGTTCGAGGTAGTTGTCCCGGAAGAGGTCGGCGGCCCGGTTGTTCGGGACGTAGTCGAACTCGTTGATCAGCAGGACGTCGGGCCGGTTGCGCTGGATCACCTCGGCGACCTCGCGGGCCTGCGCGTTGTCCGGGGTGGACAGGTCGGTCACGAGCTGCCCGGCGGCGCCGCGGTTGAGCGAGGCGTTGAAGGTGGCGAACCGGACCGCGGGTTGGTGCTCACGGTCGGCCTGCGCAGCGGGAGCCGCCAGGACCCCGGCGGCGAGAGCCAGGGCGGGGAGCAACAGCAGTCGGCCACGGTTCATTCGTCCACCTCCGGGGTCGCGCGCCACCCTGACATGCCGTGGCCACGAACGGGTGATCTCCGAGTGAACACCGTACGGCTCGGGCCCGCGATCGCGCCTGCCGAACCGCCCTTGCCGTGGATCGTGGGGCGATACCGTGAGCGACGTGGTCGAGTCGCGGGAGGCCGGTGGCAGGACGGTCAAGAGCGAGGCGACGCGGACTCTGATTGTCGAGACCGCGTTGCGCCTGTTCCAGGAGCACGGGTACGCGAAGACCACGATGCGGGCCATCGCCAGGGAGGCGGGTGTCTCCGTGGGTAACGCCTACTACTACTTCAGCTCGAAGGAGCAGCTCGTCCAGGGGTTCTACGACCGGATAACCGAGCTGCACGAGCAGGCCTGCGCGGAGGTCCTGCGCACCGAGCGGGAGTTCGCGACCCGGCTGCGGGCGGTGATGCACGGGTGGATCGACGTGGCCGCGCCCTATCACGAGTTCGGCAAGCAGTTCTTCGTCAACGCCGTCGACCCGGAGAGCCCGCTGAGCCCGTTCTCCGCCGAGTCGAGCCCCGCCCGAGAGTCCCAGATCGCCCTGCACCGGCGGGTGCTCGACGGTTCCACGGTCAAGGTCGACACCGAGCTGCGCCCTGAGCTGCCGGAGCTGCTCTGGCTTTACGAGATGGGCGTGGTCCTCTTCTGGGTGCACGACCGGTCGCCGCAGTGCCGGAAGACCCGGCTCCTGGTGGACCGGACCGTTCCGCTGATCAACCGGGTTGTCGGCCTGTCCCGGCTCCGCCTGCTGCGCCCGGTGACCAGGGAGATCGTTCAGCTGGTCGGTGAGCTGTCCCGCCCCGACGCTTGACAGGTGAGGGCCTAGCCGTCAATCTACCAACGGTAACTGTTACGGCAGGTAACACTATCGGGGACGGTGGTCCAGCATGGCGCGCACGCTGCAACCGAAGGACCGTGAAGTCACCGCCGAGCGACTGCTCGACTCGTCCGCCCGCAACTCCTACTCGCCGGAGTTGGACATCGACTGGGCGGCGCCGCTGCAGGACGGTAAGGCGTTCATGCCGTTCGAGCGGGTGTCGCTCTACGGAACTGACCTGTGGGAGGGGCTCACCCACGAGCAGCGAGTGGAGCTGTCCCGGCACGAGATCGCGAGTATGGCCAGCGTGGGGCTCTGGTTCGAGATCGTGTTGATGCAGCTCCTGGCGCGCTACGTGTACGACCTCGACCCGACCACGGCGCATGCCCAGTACGCGCTCACGGAGCTGGGTGACGAGACCCGGCACTCGATCATGTTCGCGAAGGCCGTGAGCAAGACGGGGGCGCCGCCCTACGGCCCGAATCGGGTGGTGAAGGCTCTCGGCCGGGTGTTCGGGGGTGTCGCGAGCGGACCGCCGATGTTCGCCTCGGTGCTGGTGGCCGAGGAGACCACGGACCGCGTGCAGCGGTCGATGATGGACGACCCGGACATCCAGCCGATGATCAGGATGGTCAACCGGATCCATGTGATCGAGGAGGCCAGGCACGTCCGCTTTGCGCGCGAGGAGGTGGTGCGCGGGCTGAAGGGCGTGGGCCGGCTCCGGCTCGAGTTCTACCGGCTTGTGACGGCCCTGACCGCCCGGGCCGTGGTGGACTGCATGATTCACCCGAAGGTGTACGCCGCTGTCGGCATCGATCCGCGCGAGGGACGGAAGGCCGCGCTCGCCAACCCCCACCACCAGCAGCATCGCCGGTGGATGTCGGAGAAGGTCGTCGAGTTCCTCACCGAGGTGGGGTTGATCGGTGGGTCCAGCAGGTGGCTCTGGAAGCGCGGCTACCTCGTCTGATCGGAAACCGTTCGACCAGGTGTTTAGCGTGGAGACATGGCACCGACGACGATCCCGGGACGGCACGTTGACATTCGCCTGTGGACTCGACCGGAGACGGTCGAGGACCAGGCCATGCGCCAACTGCAGAACATCTCCGCGCTGCCCTGGGCCTTCAAGCACGTCGCGGTGATGCCCGACGTGCACTTTGGCAAGGGCGCGACGGTCGGCTCGGTGATCGCGATGCGCGACGCGGTGTCGCCGGCGGCGGTCGGCGTGGACATCGGGTGCGGAATGACCGCGGTGCGCACGTCGCTGCGCGCGGAGGACCTGCCGGACGACCTGAGCCGCCTCCGGTCGGGCGTCGAACGCGCGGTCCCGGTCGGCCGCGACCAGCACCGCGCGACCGCGTTCGGCGAGCGGGACGCGGCGGACTGGGACGCGTTCTGGCGCCGGTTCGACGAGCTGACGCCGGTGGTGCGGTCGAACGTGGGCCGGGCCCTACACCAGATGGGCACCCTCGGCGGCGGGAACCATTTCATTGAGATCTGCCTGGACACGGACAAGCAGGTGTGGGTGATGCTGCACTCGGGTTCCCGGGGGATCGGGAACCTTCTCGCCCAGCACCACATCGAGGTGGCCCAGCGGCTGGCGCACAACCAGTCGTTGCCGGACCCGGATCTGGCGGTGTTCTTGGCGAACACTCCCCAGATGGCCGCATACCGGCACGACCTGTACTGGGCTCAGGACTACGCCCGCCGCAACCGCACGGTGATGCTGCGGTTGGTGTGCGACGTACTGCGGCGACAGTTCCCGACGGTGAAGTTCGACGAGCCGATTTCGGCGCACCACAACTATGTGGCGGAGGAGACCCATTTCGGGGAGGAGGTGCTCGTGACCCGCAAGGGCGCGATCCGAGCGGGTCGGGGAGACCTCGGAATCATCCCCGGTTCCATGGGCACGGGCTCCTACATCGTGCGCGGCCTCGGAAACCCGGACTCGTTCGAGTCGGCCTCCCACGGCGCCGGCCGCCGGATGTCGAGAACCCAGGCACGCAAGAAGTTCACCGAAGCGGACCTGGCCGCCCAGACGGCGGGCGTGGAGTGCCGAAAGGACTCGGGGGTGGTCGACGAGATCCCCGGCGCCTACAAGGACATCGACGAGGTCATCGACAACCAGCGCGACCTGGTAGAGGTAGTGGCGAAGCTGAAGCAGGTCGTCTGCGTCAAGGGTTGACGGAGCCCACCAGGCGCCGCCGTTCGCCCCACCCCCAGCCCTCCGGTCCGGTGCGAATGGATCTTCCGTTCGCGCCGGACCAAGGCCTTTTCAGAACACTGTGTTCAGAGGGCGCACGCCGCGCTGCTCAGACCCAGGCCCGCATCCGGCCGAGCCCGCCCGCCGTCCCCAAGCTGGACCAGGCAGACATAGGCCGCCCGGTCCCTTCCCATCTCGCCACAACGCAGCCCAGCACTCGCTGCATTCACTCGTTGGCGAGATCGAAGGACGGAGTGCCGAGCGGTGGCCGGACCCTCGCCCCCCGACCACAACCACTCCCCAGGTCCCGGACGGAGTGCCGAGGGAGTGGCTGGGGTACTGCCGGCACCAGTCGGTGAGCAGGACCTGTCGGAGTGGCCAGAGTGGCCCTGCGGTCGAGCGCGAATCTGCAGGGCCACACCTGGCCTGGACCTTCCCGCTCGGACCGGCGAGGTAGCGCAGGCCCTCGCCGGAGACCGTCAGCCGGTCGCTCTCACCGGCCACAACGCTGTCTGGGCGTGGTCGTTGTGGGCGTCTGTTCAGCGTTTCCAGAAGTTCTTTCGGGGGTTGGGCCTGGGCTTGCTGAAGGTGTTGAGCGTCGCTATGGCCATGAACCAGAGGGAATCGGCCATGTTCGGGTTGTCGGTTGGCTTGGCGAGGTCCTTGGCCAGGGCGGCCAGGGAGGTGCGGGCCAGCTCGTCCTCGCCGGTCTGCTTCCAGTGGTCGAGGAGGGCGAAGATGCGCTCGGCGAGGGCGGCGAGCAGGGCCGCGCGTGCCCAGACATCCTTTTTGTCGTCGGCGAGCAGTGCGCGCCGTTCGTTGATCGCGAAGTCGATCAGCGTGGGCGGGGAAGTGGGCATTGCCGGAGGAGTTGGTTGTGCCTGGGGTGGGTGCACGTCGGGTTGCTGCGGTTTGCGGCCGCGGGCCTTTCCTTTCAGCGGATCCGGGGCGAGGTCCGCGGCGGTGGGACGGGGTGGGAGCCGACGGCCGACGGTGGGGCGAGGATGCGCGCTCTCGGCGACGTAGGTGGTCGCCGCCGGAGCGGCGGGGGACGGTGCGAACGCCAGGGGGACGCCCCGGCCCATGGGGGCACTGGCACTGGCACTGAAGTTGGAGCCGAAGAGGGCCTGAGGCTCCCACCCGCTTGGTAGGTCGACGGGCTGCGTCACCCGGTGCACCTGGCCGGATTCGTTGACCACGCGCTCGTCGACCGCCACGAAGGCGGTGAAACGGCACAGCACGCCGAACCCGAGCGAGGTCTCGACGATCCGCTTCTCCAGGTGGGACTGGTCGCCGGTGCCGGATACGTAGCGATCCTCCAGGTCCCGGATCCTCGACCTGGCCCACAGCGCGCTCAACGCCTGGTTGTCGCTGCGGCTGGCTTCGACCGAGACCTCCCAGCCCTGATCGTTGGTGACCGTGACCGTTCCGCTGGGTTCCCCGGTGTACCGGCCCGTCAACACCAGAGGCACGCCTTCGAACAGGTCGGGCACCGGGAACGGAGCGAACGAGTCGGCGTCCACCGCGAGGCCGGACGAGGTGAGCCGCAGCCCAGTGACGACGGGGGCCGCGATGCGGCGATGGATGTGCTGCATGACCTCGTCCAGGCGGTCCTCGGACTCGACCAGCTCGCAGCGCCCGTGGGCACCCGCCAGGCGCTGCAGGAACGCCTCGTTCACTGCCCGGTCGACACCGACCGTGTGCACCCGGACGCCCTGGAGCTCCGGTGACAACCGTTGCAACACCTGGTCCTCGTTGCCGACCTGCCCATCGGTGACGAGGACGAGCACCCTGTCCTGGGTGCTGTCGGCCCCGAGCAGAGCCGCGGCTCTGGTCAGCGGCTCCAGCATCTGCGTTCCGCCGTAGGCGTCCACCGTGCCCAGGAACTCGACGGCGCGGAAACGGTTGCGATCGCTGGCCTCCACCAGGCCCTCGCCCAGCGACGGCGGCGTGACGACGACGTTGTCGAACGCGAGCACCGCGAACCGGTCCGCTGTGTTCAGCGTGTCGATGATGCGGGCGGCCGCACGCCGGGCGGCCACCATCTTCCAGCCCTTCATCGAGCCCGAACGGTCGAGCACGAGCACCACGTCTCGGGGGGTCGCCTTCGCCGACGCCGTGGGTGGCAGGACCGTCAGTGCGAACGTGCCCCCGGTGCCCGAATCAGACGAGTCGGGACGCACGGCCAGCGACGAGCGGATCGCCGTGTCGTCGGTGAAGGTCAGGCGCAGCAGGAAGTCACGGTCGGCACGTTCCCCCGGCTCGAGGCGGACCCGCAGGCCGCCGCTGTCGTCCGCGGTGGTGGCGGTCGAGTGGAGGCTTGTCGAGACACCGGCGAGTGGAAGGCCGGCCGGGTCGATGTCGACCGCTACGGAAAGGTTCACCGGATTCGGAAAACCGGGCAGTAACACGGGCGGACTGATCCTCGAGGCGTCCGGGACGGCGTCCGTGTCCTGCGCGACGCCGTCACCGACCTGCCCGTCGGGGAGCGGCTCACCAGGGATGAAGCGAGGAGCGACCACCAACGGGAACCGGAACGTCGCGGACCCGTCCTCGTAGGCGAGGGCGCCGGCCAGCGTCACGTGCACGCTGACCCGCTCTCCGGGCATGATGTTGCCGACCCGCATCGTGAACACGCCGGGCCGTTCCTCCTCGGCGATCGAGGCACGCTTGCCCTCCGCGACGGCCTGGTCGTAGTCGGCTCGGGCTGCTTCTCGCTCCTTGAGCACGCCTTGGACGATGCGCCCGTCGGCCTCCATCCGCAGGGCTGTAACCGCGGCCCGGGGCGGCAGCGGGAAGATGAAGGTGGCCTCCAGCGGCTCGCTGTGGGGGTTGCGAAAGCCCTGCGTCAGCTCGATGGCCGAGGCCAACCCGGTGAGTGCGGCCCGAATGTCGATCGTGTCCAGCGGAAGGTTGCCCCGCTCGGTCCGCAGGCACCCGAGCCCGTCGTCGTCGCTGGGGCTGGTCGGCGCCTCGGTCAGGTCCATGAGGTCGACGCGCATGTTCATCGGCGTTCCTTTCCTGCGGAGGACGCCAGACCGAGTCGGTCCAGCAGGTCAAGCAACGGGGCGGCGGCCGCCGCCACGGCGGCCAGTTCGTCGGGCTCGAGTGGGCGGGCGGCGGTGTCGAGCACGACCGTGACTCCATCGCCGAGACGAATCCCGTAAGCGGTCGAGGCCGCTGGCACTGGTTCGTGAGAGCGCGCTGGCCCGCTGACAGTGACAGTGTCATCGTCGGCGACGACACTGTTGGCGTCGGAGGTGGGGGTATGGGTCGCCGTCCGCCAGAACGCCCCGACGCGGACCGGTTCACGCGTCCAGGACACGTCGATCGGGGAGACCTGGGCGATCTCGGCGAGCTGTCGGTTGCTCGCGCCCACGAGTTCTTCCTGGATCTCGGCGAGGGTGCGTCCGGCGGCCTGAAGGCGTTTCACGGCGGCGAGTTGGAGCAGGTGGCGGGGGCCGTACAGTGCAGTGCGACCTCGCGCTGCGACGGGCCGGTCGACCAGGCCGATCGTCGTGTACCACCGGATGGTGCGACGGTTCGGCAGCTCCCGAACCCGGCCGTTCGACTGCCCGTCGTAGTTGCCCGACAGCAGTTCGGCCACTTGGTCCGGGAGCTGTTCGATGGTCCACAACTCCTCGGTCATACTGCAATCTTGACAGTTAACGATGACAGTGTCAAGGTTGCAGTATGGCTCCCATCGACAAGATCGCCTGGATCCACCTGGTGAACGGCAGGGTTCTCAGTACCCGCTCCCGCGGCAAGGACGTCTTCTACCTGCCCGGAGGTAAGCGCGAGCCGGGGGAGACCGATCTCCAGACCCTCGCCCGGGAGATCGACGAGGAGCTCTCGGTCGCCATCATCCCGGACAGCGCGGCTCACGCGGGCACGTTCGAGGCGCAGGCTCACGGTCATGCGGCGGGCACCACTGTGCGCATGACCTGCTACACGGCCGACTACCGCGGCACACTCGCGCCCAGTAGCGAGATCGCCGAGCTCGTCTGGCTCACCTATGCCGACCGGCCCCGCGTGTCCCCGGTCGACCAGGCGATCTTCGACCATCTCTTTCAGGCCGGGCGGCTCTCGTGACTCCGGACTCGCAGGGCTCAGCCCCAGCCCAGCTCGTGCAGCCTGGCGTCGTCGATGCCGAAGTGGTGGGCGATCTCGTGTACGACGGTGATCGCGACCTCCTCCACCACGTCCTCCTCGGTCTGGCAGATGTCCAGGATCGCCTCGCGGTAGATCGTGATCCGGTCCGGAAGGACGCCGCCGTAGGTCGACGTACGCTCGGTGAGCGCCACGCCGTGGTAGAGGCCCAACAGGGTCGGCTGCTCGGGGTCCCGGTCCTCCACCAGGATGACGACGTTGTCCATCGCCGCCGCGAACTCGTCGGGGATCAGGTCCAGGGCGTCGCCGACGAGCTCCTCGAAGCGTTGGCGGGACATCTCCACCGACAACGGGTCACCGGCCGGTGCTGGAGGGCGCGGTGGACGGCGTGGACGGCGTCGACGAGGGAGCCTTCTCCGCCGCGACGCTGCCGCGGACCGGGCGCAGGGCTCCGTCCGGCTGGCGTGCTCCGACCTTGCAGTTCACCAGGTGGGACCCCGCGTCCCAGCTCTCCTTCTTCAATGTGTCGGAGTACAGCGAGAGCTGCGTCGCCGCCAGGTTCGCGTTCCCCGTGTACTTGTTCGCCACCGGTGGGCACAGGTCGACCAGCTTCTCGCGCTGGTCCGCCTCCGCCGGGTACGTCTTCGGGTCGAATGTCTTGCTCAGGTCGACCACCCCGACCACCTCGTAGGCGTGCGCCCGGTCGCAGTCGACCGGATCCCCGACCTCGCCTTCGACCAGCGCGAAGCACGTTCCCGGCTCGTACACGTTCGACTGGTCCTGCTCGGCCGCCGCCCCCTTGGTCTGCATCAGCCGGTCGGCCGACGGCGTCACCCGCTGGAGCCCGCACCGCAGTTGGCGGTCCCCCTCACGCCACTGTTCGGCACTCGGCTTCAACGCACCGGGCGTGTACTTGCCGAACGGGTCCAGCGCCCCGCCGAGGTACTTCGCGGCCTCCGCGGTGCACTTGTCGGTGACGATCTGCTGCCACTCCTGCGTGGCCGGCGGCGGCGAATTGGGGCCGTACTCGCCCTTGATCTCGACGTTGCTCGTGACCTCGAACGTGTGCGGCTTGTCGCAAGGGACTCGGCGCATGTTCTGCGGCTTGTCGTGCGGCCAGTCAAGGCACGTGCCCGGAGGTGAGTCGAATGCCTCGGCCGCTTCCTCGACCGCGGTGTCCGCCGTGCCCTCCTTCACCGACACCGGCCAGGAGAACAGCATGCTGCCACTCAGCACGGCCAGCGCACCGATGAACGCACCGGCCATGACCAAGCGGGTACGCACAGTGCTTCCCCGAGAGCCCATTGGTCTGCCTCGTTCACTCCTACTGCCCATGACGGCGTCCATCATGCCAGCGACCACTCCAGGCGTCGGGGCGAACCGCATTGTGGCCCTCGATCCGCGTCGGCCGATACGCTCCGGCGGTGATCGACCTGAGGACATTGCGGGAGAACCCGGCGGCAGTACGTGCTTCCCAGCGCGCCCGCGGCGAGGACGAAGGCCTGGTCGATGCCCTGCTGGCAGCCGACGACCGCCGCCGGGCGGTCGTCGCGAGGGCCGACGCGCTCCGCGCCGAGCAGAAGCAGCTCGGCAAGCAGGTCGGCCGGGCCCGCGGCGAGGAGCGTGACCGGCTGCTCGCCCGCGGCAAGGAGCTGGCCGCCGACGTCCGCGCCGCGGAGGCGGAGCAGTCGGAGGCCGACGCCGACCTGGCCGAGCGGCACCTTGCCGTGTCCAACGTCGTCCACCCGGAGGCTCCCGCCGGCGGCGAGGAGGACTACGTGGTGGTCAAGGAGGTCGGCACCCCACCGACCTTCGACTTCGAGCCTGCCGACCACCTCGACCTCGGCGTGCGTCTCGGCGCACTGGACACCGAGCGTGGTGCGAAGGTGTCCGGCGCGCGCTTCTACTTCCTCACCGGGGTCGGCGCCCAGCTGCAGCTCGCCCTGCTCAACCTCGCCGCGGCGCAGGCAACCGCGAACGGCTTCACGCTGATGATCCCGCCGGTGCTGGTCCGGCCGGACATCATGGCGGGCACCGGCTTCCTCGGCGCCCACGCTGCGGAGGTCTACCGGCTCGCCGAGGACGACCTCTACCTGGTCGGCACGTCGGAGGTCGCGCTGGCCGGCTACCACGCGGACGAGATCCTCGACCTCTCCGCAGGCCCGCGCCGCTACGCCGGCTGGTCCTCCTGCTTCCGCCGCGAGGCCGGCTCCTATGGCAAGGACACCCGGGGGATCATCCGGGTGCACCAGTTCGACAAGGTCGAGATGTTCGTCTACTGCCGCCCGGAGGACGCCGAGGCCGAGCACGCCCGGCTGCTGGCCTGGGAGGAGCAGATGCTCGCGACCATCGAGGTCCCCTATCGGGTGATTGACGTGGCCACGGGAGACCTCGGCAGCAGCGCGGCCCGCAAGTTCGACTGCGAGGCCTGGCTGCCCAGCCAGCAGCGATACCTCGAGCTCACCTCGACCTCGAACTGCACCACGTTCCAGGCCCGCCGCCTGTCCGCGCGCTACCGGGACGAGAACAACCGACCGCAGGTCGCGGCCACCCTCAACGGCACGCTGGCCACCACGCGCTGGCTGGTGGCACTGCTCGAGAACCACCAGCAGCCCGACGGCTCGGTTCGGGTGCCGGAGGCGCTGCGCCCGTTCCTCGGCCGGGACGTGCTCACACCGTGAATTCGCTCGCTCCGCCGGGCTCCGCCTCCTATCGTGCCCGCATGCACCGCATGTTTCCGATCACCCCGCCGCCCCGCGCCTGAGCGGGGTGATCCAGCGACGGACACGGCCGACTCCGACCGCGCTGACGCCGCCGAAGCTGACCGTGATCGAGCAGTTGACGACCGGCTGGGCAGCGTGGACGTGGGCCGACCGCTTGGACGGCCGCCGTCCGCTATGGCTCAACACGGACGGCGTGGCTGAGCAACGGCACGGACGGCGTGGCTGAGCATCGGCGTCGCTGAGGACGGTCCGGCGCGGCCGATCAACGGACCACGGGACCACGCGAGCACCCCGCGAACGAGGACATCACCACTCTTCGACTCCGGGAGCGCTCTCCATGTCCACGCGCACGTCCACCTTCCTCCTGGCCTGTGCCGGCCTCCTCTGGGGCACCGGCGGCCTGACCGGCGCCCTCCTCCAGTCCCACGGCGGCCTCGCCCCCATCCCCGTCGCCGCCTATCGGCTGCTTGTCGGCGGGCTCGTCGCCACCGCGACCCTCGCCTGGTTCGGTCGGCTCCACCCCCTCACCGACCCCGCCG
>NZ_MSIE01000076.1 GCF_001921205.1 Actinophytocola xanthii
CCGCCGCGCTGACCACCGCCCCCGACCTGCGGGCGCGCCGCCTGGTGTCCGCCGCCGCCGACCACTGGCGGCACGGCCAGCCATACCGGGCGCGGGCGACCCTGCGCGCCGTGGTGCCGCTGTCCGCGCGGGCGGAGGTGCGGGTGCTGGCCGAGCTCGTGGAAGGCGGCATCGAGGTCGGCGCGGGCCAGCCCGTCGTCGCCGCCCGCAGGCTGGTCCGCGCCGCCGAGCGGCTCCTCCCCCGCGACCGCGTACTGGCCGTGACGGCGCTGGGGTTCGCCGGCGAGGCCGCCGCCGTCGCGGGCGACCACGCGCTGCACGGCGAGATCGCCGCCACCGCCGCCGAGTGGCGCACCGCCGAGGAGGCACCGGGGTCCAGGCTCGTGCTGGACCACCTGGTCGGCACCGCCGCGAGCTTCGCCGGGCGGCACGAGGCGGCGCTGCCCGCGTTGCGCTCGGCGGTCGAGCTCGCGGGCCGGCTGCCGGACGCGACGTCCGCGATCTGGGGCGGCCACGCGGCGTTCGTGCTCGGCGACCTGGCGACGGCGCTGCGGCTGACCGAACGGGGTGTCGCCGCGGCGCGGGAGCACGGCCTGACCACGCTCGTGCCGTGGGCGCTGACCTACCGAGCGATGACCGCGTTCCACGCCGACCAGCACGACCTCGCCCGCGAGTGCGCGTTCGAGGGCGCGCACGCGGCGATCGCGGCGGGGCAGCCCAACGCGATGACCGACCACCTGATGTTCCTGGCCCTGCTCGCGGCACTGCTCGGCGACACCGAGACCGCGCTGCACCGGATCGACGCGGCCGGGGAGGGAGTGCGCGACCGCGGCCTCGGCCGGTCCGACACCCTCGGCGCCTGGGCCCTGACCTGTGTGGACCTCGTCCGCGACCGGCCCGCCGACGCCCTGCGTCACCTCGGGCACGTCGGTGCGGGCCGGACACACGCGGGTGTGTGGGTCCTGGCGGCGCCGGACATCGTGGAGGCCGCGGTCCGCTGCGGTGAGCCCTCCACCGCCGACGCCGCGCTGCGCAGCTACACCCGCTGGGTGCGCAGTACCGGCCCGTCGTCGCGGCTCGCGGTGTCCCACCGCTGCCAGGCCATGGTGACCGACGGTACGGACGCCGAGGGTCACTTCAACGAGGCGATTCGCCTGCACCGCATCAGCGGCACGTCGATGGAACTGGCGAAGACCGAGCTGTTCTACGCCAGCCGGCTGCGTCGCAACCGGAAGCCCAGGCTGGCGCGCGAGCTGCTCCGCGACTCGATCGACCACTTCGAACGCCACGAGGCCGACTACTGGGCCAACCGCGCCCGCGCCGAACTGCACGCGGTGGGCGAACCGCCGAAAGCCGGTCACGCGGTGCCCGTGCTGACCCCGCAGCAGGACAAGATCGCTCGGCTCGTCGCGGAGGGAGCCACCAACCGCGAGGTCGCCGCCCGTCTGTTTCTGAGCCAGCGCACCGTGGAACACCACCTGCGCAACATCTTCACCCGCCTGGGCGTGCGCTCCCGCGTCGAGTTGGTACGCATCCTCGACTGACCTGCTCGCGGCCGGTCAGGGAAGCGGTCCCCTGCTTTCCGTGTGCGTTCTGTGTGCGTTCCGTGTGGTGGGTTCCGCTAACCTGCGCCGCCACGAGTGATCGTCAGGGCGACCTGAGGGGTGTCGCCGTCCGATCGTCCTCGTTGCCCAATTATTGACACCATAGGGAGAAAAACGCACGTGTCCTCTTATCCACAGGCTACTTCGCGACCGGCACCGGCCGACGTCGCTCGCCCTGCCACCCTGCTCGTGGCGATCGGAGCCGCGGTCGTGGCGGCACTCGCCGCGATCGTCAACGGCGCGTTGGTCGTCCTCAACGCCAGCGGCGTCGTGGTGACGGCCATCTCCGAGGAGACCGGACTGACCGCCGAGGAGGTCGAGTCCCGGACTGGGGGGATCGAGGCGATCAAGACGGCGATCGCGGAGAGCGACGAGTTCGACCCCCTGTTCACCCGGGCGTACGCGGTGCTGATCTCCGGCGTGCTGCTGCTGGTCTTCGGTCTGCTGATGCGGAAGGCCGCCACCTGGGCCAGGGTCATGGTGACCGTCGCCGCGCTGGCGACCGCCGGGTTCTCGCTGCTGATCGCGACCATCCCGGAGGACGGGACGAACCTGATGGTCATGCTCGGCTGGGCCGGCCTCGCTGTCGGCCTCGTCGCCATCGTGGCGACCTGGGTGCCGGCCAACGGCCGGTATGCCAAGGCTGGTCGCTAGAAACGGTGCCCTGGTGGCTGGCTCGTCCGCCACCAGGGCTTCACCTGTCGTCCACGATGGACTCGAGTACCTCCGCCGCCCGCTCGGCGGCCGGGCGGGTCCACTGGCGACGCAGGTTGTGGAACAGCGCCGCCGCGTGTACACCCGGCCAGTGCGCCGGAAGCAGCGCCACCGGCAGTACCGGGTCGTGGCGGATGAGCAGCAACCACTCGGCGCCCAGCTGGACACGTCGGGACAGCTCGTCCAGGTCGTCTGACGCCTCGGCGGTCCACCGCTCGAGGAACCGCGCGTATCCCGCGGCGATCTCGGGTAGGTTCCAGGCCTCCCGGGCTATTCGGCTGGGATCGGTCCACATGAAAGCCTCGGCGCGGAACACGTCGGCGTGTTCGAGGAGGTCGAGCTCGGCCAGCGCCGCCGAGATGTCCTCGGTCGAGGTCGAGACCCACAGCCCGCTGCGCAGCGGGCCGAACCCGAACCAGCCCAGGCGGGTCCGCAGGGCGTGGCGGTCCGCGCGCCGGGTCTCCGGCACCGAGAACGTCAGCAGCGTCCACCGGCCGTCCCAGTGCCGCTCGACGACGTCGCCGTCGAGCTTGCGTTGCCCGTCCCGAAGCACCGCGGCGCCGTGCTCGGTCAGCGCGAGAAACGCCTGACGGCCTCGGCGAACCTTGCGGAGGAGGTTGCGCCGACTCATGCGGTCGAGCGTCGCCCGCGCCGCGTGCTGGCCGACGCCGAGATCCTCGAGGACGGCGAGGACGCCGCCGGTCGACACGGCTATCCCCCGGTCCAGGACGTGGTCGCCGAACAGGGTGAGCAGCAGCGTCTCCGGACGCACGGCCAACCCACCGTACCCCTCGGTGGGGTCACCGACATCGCGCACCTGCCACCACCTTTCCGGCCGACGTTTGCACCTTAGTCCGTCCGCCGAAGATCGTCACAAATCTGCACAGCTTCCTTACGGAATTTTCGGCTCCGACAACGCCGCTTCTGACGGGCCGGTGTTGATATTCGGCATATTGTTGACGGCCGTTGTTCAGATACCTATCGTCGAAAATGAGGGGGGTCGCCGACCGGAGGTCAATGATGATCAGAACGGCGCTCGTGACGCTTGTCAGTACCCTGTCGATCACCCTCGCCGGAGTCGTGTTCGCGCCGCCGGCGTCCGCGGCGACGCTGGTGGAGGTGACCAACTTCGGCACCAACCCCGGCGGGATGCGCATGCACGTCTACGTGCCCGACTCCCGCCCGGCCAGCCCCGCGGTGGTGGTCGCCATGCACGGCTGCGGCGGCTCCGGCCCAGGTTTCTACTCCGGTAGCGAGTTCGCCTCGCTCGCCGACCGGCACGGATTCATCGTCATCTACCCCAGCGCGCAGCAGCAGGCCGGGTTCGGCAAGTGCTTCGACACCTGGTCCGACGCCTCCAAGCGGCGCGGCGGCGGCAGTGACCCGGTCTCCATCGCCTCGATGGTGACCTACACCCAGCAAAGCTACGGTGCCGACCCGAACCGGGTCTTCGCCACCGGCTCCTCCTCGGGCGGCATGATGACCAACCACATGCTCGCCCTCTACCCGGACGTGTTCCGAGCCGGCGCGGCGTTCATGGGCGTGCCCTTCAACTGCTTCGCCAACGCAGCCGACTACCCGCCGGGCGCCAGCAGGTGCACCAACGGCACGATGAACCGCACCCCGCAGCAGTGGGGCGACGCTGTCCGGCAGGCCTACCCCGGTTACACCGGCCCCCGCAGTCGCGTACAGCTCTGGCACGGCACCGCCGACACCCTCGTGCCGTACTCGCTGCTGCAGGAGGAGATCGAGCAGTGGACCAACGTGTTCGGCCTGAGCCAGACACCCACCGCCACCGACACCCCGCAGCCCAACTGGAACCGCCGTCGCTACGCCGACGCCTCCGGCACCGTCCAGGTCGAGGCATACAGCATCCAGGGCGCCGGGCACAGCCTCCCGTCCAGCGGGATGGCCGCACAGGCCGTCGCGTTCTTCGGCCTTACCGGCCAGGCCTCATGACGTAACTTCGGTGCGACCGCGGCGAGCCCGTGCGGCTCGCCGCTCACCGGTACCCGCCGCGGGGGGGTGCCGCCCCGTAGAGCGCGTGGTCGACCAGGCGCGCGACGATCGACTCGTCGAAGGGCACCTTCAGGACGAGCAGTCGGTGGTAGCAGGCTCCCCACAGCTGGTCGACGATGATGTCGAGGTCGGCGTCCTCGCGCAGCTGACCCTGCCGCTGGGCGATCCGCAGCCGTTCCCGGGCGAGCTCGCGGCGCGGCTGCGCGTAGGTCGTCGACCAGGCTCGGGCCAGATCGGGGTCCAGCTGGGCCGCGCCGACGAGCTCGGACATGGGCCGCTCGGCGCCTTCGTCCTTCAGCCACCGGACGAACGCGCTGAGCTGGGTGATCAGATCGGCGCGCACGTCGCCGGTGTCGGGCAACTCCAGCACCCGACGGCTCCGCACGAAGTACGCCTCGGCCGCGAGCGCGCCCGGGGACGGCCACCACTTGTACAGCGTGGTCTTGCTCGCTCCCGCCTCCGTCGCCACCCGGTCGAACGTGACCGCGCGCATGCCGTCTCGCAACAGGATGCGCCCTGCCGCCGCGAGCACGGCGGCGCGCACCTCGGCGGCGGGCCGCCGACCTCGGCCAGGGCGGCCGGGAACGTTCTCGGACATTTCCCCTCGCATATATAGACAGGTTGTTCATTTTGAGCGTACCGTCCATATGTGAACGACTTGTTCATATCCTGGGGAGGAACGGTCATGAACGACAGCAGCATAGATCGCGCCAGGACGCCGAGAACCTGGCTGATCACCGGAGCGTCGCGCGGCTTCGGCCGGGAGTTCACCAGGGCCGCGCTGGCTCGGGGCGACGACGTCGCCGCGACCGCACGCGACGTCTCGTCCCTGCGGGAGCTCCGTGACGAGCACCCGCGGCTGCTCGTGCTCCCACTCGACGTCACCGACGCCGACGCGGTCCGCGCCCGGGTCGCGGACGCGGAGGACCACTTCGGCCGGCTCGACGTGGTGGTCAACAATGCCGGCTACGGGCACTTCGGCGCGGTCGAGGAGCTGACCGACGCCGAGTTGCGCGCCCAACTGGAGACCAACCTGTTCGGCGCCCATCGGGTCGTCCGCGCCGCCCTCCCGGGGATGCGCGAGCGCGGCGGCGGCCACATCGTCCAGGTCTCCTCGGTCGGCGGCGTGGTGGCGGTGCCGAACCTGGGCGCGTACCACGCCTCGAAGTGGGCACTTGAGGCGCTCAGCGAGTCCCTCGCCGCGGAGGTCGCCCGGTTCGGCGTGCACGTCACGCTCGTGGAGCCGGGCGGGTACGACACCGACTGGGCCGGATGGTCCTCGCGGCACAGCGGCCCGCTCTCGGCCTACGACACGATGCGCGAGGAGATGGCCGCTCGCCGCGGCACCAGCGTCCCCGGGGACCCGCGGGCCGCCGCGCGGGCGCTGCTCGACATCGTCGACGCCGAGCGGCCGCCGCTGCGGGTGCTGTTCGGCGCGCTGTTCGGCATGCCCACCCCCGAGATCGTGCGCGGGGCCTACGACCGGCGCCTGACCGAGTGGGCGGCGTGGGAGGACCTGACGACGCGCGCGTACGGCGATCCACGCCAGAATCTCGGCGGTTCGGTCGGACGGAGAAACCCGTGACCGCCGACCGCGTACCCGAGAGGTCCACCCACCCGCGCCGTGCCGTCCTGAAGTCCACCGCGGCGGGGGCCGCCGCGGTCGCCCATCTCGCCTCCGTCGCCACGGCAACGGCCACGCCGACGAACCCGGTCGCCGCGGGCGAGCCGGTGGAGATCGGCCTGTCGGTCAACGGGCGGCGGCACCGCCTCGTCGTGGAGCCGAGGGTGACCCTGCTCGACGCGCTGCGCGAACGGCTCGGGCTGACCGGCACCAAGAAGGGCTGCGACCGAGGCGAGTGCGGGGCGTGCACCGTGCTGGCCGACGGCGACCGGATCACCTCCTGTCTGACCCTGGCCGTGATGCGGCAGGACGCCGAGATCACCACGGTGGAAGGGCTGGCGCGGGGCGAGGAGCTGCACCCGGTGCAGGAGGCGTTCGTCCGGCACGACGCGTTCCAGTGCGGCGGGTGCACCCCCGGCCAGATCATGTCCGCCGTCGCCTGCATCGACGAGGGCCACACGGGTTCCGAGACGGAGATCCGCGAGTGGATGAGCGGAAACCTGTGCCGCTGCGCGGCGTACCAGAACATCGTCGCCGCGGTCGCCGACGCCGCGAAGGAGCTCCGATGAGGAACTTCGGCTACACGGTCGCGAGGAATCCCGCCGACGCCGTGCGGTTCGCCGCGGGGACGCCGAACTCGACGTTCGTCGCGGGCGGCACCGACCTGCTGAACCTGATGCGGGACGGCGCGGAGGCCCACGACCACCTCGTCGACGTCAACCGCCTCGGCCTCGACGGGATCGCTCTCGACGGTGCCGCGCTGCGGATCGGCGCGCTGGCCAGGATGCGCCAGGTCGCCGAGCACCGCGAGGTGCGGCGGGAGTTCCCGGTGCTGTCGCAGGCACTGCTCGCCTCGGCGTCCCCCCAGGTGCGAAACATGGCCGCGATCGGTGGGAACCTGCTGCAGCGCACCAGGTGCGGGTACTTCCGGGACCCGGGGTCGCCGTGCAACAAGCGGGTTCCCGGCAGCGGGTGCCCGGCGATCGACGGGTACAACCGGGGACACGCCATCCTGGGCGGCAGCGACCACTGCATCGCGACCCACCCCTCGGACCTGGCGGTCGCGCTCACCGCGCTGGACGCGACGGTGCACCTGCTCGGCCCGGACGGCACCCGTGCCATCCCGATCACCGAGCTCCACCTTCTCCCCGGAGCCACCCCGCACCGGGAGACCGCGCGGCGCCGGGGAGAGCTCATCACCCGCGTGGACGTGCCACGCACGGGTGCCGCCGCGCGCTCGCGGTACCTGAAGCTGCGTGACCGGGCCACGTTCGAGTTCGCGGTCGTGTCGGTGGCGGCCGCGCTGCGGCTGGACGGCCGCACCGTGCGGGACGTGCGGCTGGCGTTCGGCGGCGTCGGCACCCGCCCCTGGCGGGACAGCCGGGTCGAGGCCGCGCTCCGCGGCCGGTCGCTGACCCACCCGGCGATCGAGGCCGCCGGCCGGGTACTGGTGCGGGACGCCGAACCGCGCGAGGGCAACGTGTTCAAGGTGGAGCTCGTCCAGCGTGCGCTGGCGAGCGTCCTCGCCGAGCTGGGAGGCCTTCGATGACCGGGCTGGTCGGTCGGGGCGTGGAGCGGGTGGACGGTCGGGCGAAGGTCACCGGCGCGGCGCGCTACGCGGCGGACAACGAGGTTTCCGGGGTGCTGCACGGCGCCCTGGTGTCCAGCACGGTCGCGCGCGGGGAGATCACCGAGCTGGACCCGAGCGCGGCGCTGGCCTCCCCCGGCGTCGTGGCGGTCTACACCCACCAGAACCTGCCGCGCCTGACGGTGCCGCCGGACTTCCCCTACCCCAAGAGTTTCGTTCCGCTGCAGGACGCGCGGATACACCACAACGGCCAGCCCGTCGCCTACGTCGTGGCCGAGACCCTGGAGCAGGCGCAGGAGGCGGCGACCCTGGTGCGGGTGCGCTACCGCGCCGAGCGGCCCACCGCGCACCTCGTCGACGCGCTCGACGAGGCGTTCCTGCCCGACGAGTTCCGCGGCCGCCCCAACGAGCACGTCCGCGGTGACGCGGCCGCGACGCTCGACCAGGCCGAGGTGCGGATCGAGCGCGAGTACACCAGCCCGACGCAGCACCACAACCCGATCGAACCGCACACCACCACTGCCGTCTGGAACGGCAACTCCCTGGTGCTGCACGAGAGCGCGCAGGGCGTCGTCCTCGCCAGGAAGATCGTGGCCGATGCGTTCGCGGCGTTCGACCCGCGGCCCGACGTCCGGGTGGTCTCCCGGTACCTCGGCGGTGGCTTCGGCGCCAAGGGCCCCACCTGGCCCCACACGCTGCTCACCGCGGCGGTGGCCCGGCAGGCCCGCCGGCCGGTGAGGCTCGTGCTGACCCGCGCGCAGATGTTCACCATGACCGGTCACCGCGCCGAGTACCGCCGGAGCCTGCGGCTGGGCGCGACGCGGACGGGCAGGCTGACCGCCGTCGTCGACACCAGTACCGCGCAGCTGAGCCGAACCGAGCACAGCATCTTCAACTCCAGCGACTCCACGCTCCACCTCTACGCCTGCCCGAACGTCCACGTGCGACAACTGGGCGTTCGGTTGGACCTGCCGACGTCGAGCTACATGCGCTCGCCGGAGACCACCGCCCACTTCGGCCTCGAGACCGCGATGGACGAGCTGAGCTACGAGGTCGGCATCGACCCGGTGGAGCTGCGGGTACGCAACCTCAACCCTCGCCTCCCCTACCGCGGCAAGCACCTGCTGGAGTGCTACCGGCTCGCCGGCAGGGCGTTCGGCTGGGCGCGCCGTGACCCCCGGCCGGGGTCCATGTGCGAGGGTGAGGAGCACGTCGGCTGGGGCATGGCCACCGAGCTGCACACCTACAACGCGAACGCCTCCACCGCCGAGCTGGTCGTCGGCATGGACGGCCGGGCGACGCTGCGCACCGCCAGCCAGGACATCGGCACCGGCACGTACACGGTGGTCACCCAGGTCGTCGCCGACGGGCTGGGCCTGCCGCTGGACCACGTGACGACGCTGCTCGGCGACACGGCGTTCCCCGCCGCGTCCATCTCGGCCGGCTCGTCCACGATTCCCAGCGTGATCGGCCCGGTGTCCCAGGCGGCACGGGGCGCACGCGACGCCGTGGTCGCGATCGCCGTCGCCGACCCGCGTTCGCCGCTGCACGGCGTGCCCGCCGGTGACGTCGTCACCGAGCACGGGTACCTGTTCGCCCGGGGCGACCGCGACCGCAGGGACACCTACCGCGCGGTGCTGTCGCGCCACGGCCGACCCGTCGAGCTGACCGGGAGCACGAGGAACACGCCAGGGCACACGTTCGGCGCGGTGTTCGTCGAGGTCCGGGTCCGGCGCAGGCTCGGCTCGGTGCGGGTGAGCCGCGTGGTGGCCGCGTACGACCCGGGCCGGGTGCTCAACCACCGGACCGCACGCGGCCAGGTGATCGGCGGCGTGGCCTGGGGCATCGGCTTCGCGCTGATGGAGCACACGGTGGTGGACCCGAACACCGCGCGGGTGGTCAACCCGAACCTCTCCACCTACCTGGTGCCGGTCTGCGCCGACGTCCCCCCGGTGGAGGCGATCTTCGTGGACCGCCCGGACCCGTCCAGCAACGCGCTCGACGCGCGCGGGTTCGGCGAGACCCCGGGAACCGGGGTGCCGGCCGCGATCGGCAACGCGATCTTCCACGCCACCGGCCGCCGCCTCCGCGACGTCCCGTTCACCCAGGACAGGCTGCTGTGACCGCCCCGCTGGTGTTGGTGCACGGTTTCTGGCACGGCTCGTGGTGCTGGAGCGAGGTCCTCCCCCACGTGGTGGCCGCCGGTCGGCGGGCCGTCGCGGTGGACCTGGCGGGTCACGGGCTCCACGCCCGCCGTCCTGGGTGGTTCGTCGGGCGGTCCGCCAGCCCCGAGGCGGTCAGCACCGACGTCTCGCCCGTGGCGGAGGTGACGCTCGACGACGCCGCCGAGTTGTTGACCTCGCAGGTCGAGCGGGTGGGCGGCGGTGGTCCGGTCACCGTCGTCGCCCACAGCGCGGCCGGTCCGGTCCTGACGAGGGTGGCCCAGCGGACGCCCGAGCTGGTCGCCCACGCGGTGTACCTCTCGGCGTACATGCCGGCCTCTGGGGTGCCGGCCGTGGCGTACACGCGGATGCCGGAGTCCGCGGACGGCCGGGTCGCGCCGCTGCTGCGAGACGACCCGGCACGCACCGGCGCGCTCCGGCTGGACCTCGCCACGGACGACCCGGGCTACCGGCACCGGCTGTACGAGGCGTTCTACGGCGACGTGGACCCGGTCCTCGCCGACGCCGCCACCGGCCTCCTCACCCCCGACGGCCCGCTCGGCATCATGCTCGGCACCACCACCCTGACCGACGCGGGCTGGGGATCGACGCGGCGCACCTACGTCGTCTGCGCCAAGGACCTGGCGGTCAGGCCGGCGCTCCAGGCCAAGCTCGTCGCCGAGGCCGACGCGGCCTTCCCGCACAACCCGACCTCCGTCGTCACACTCGACGCCTCCCACTCACCGTTCCTCTCCATGCCCGAGGAGGTGGCCGAGGTCATCACCCCGCTGGGCTGACCCGGAGCCCGGTCGCGATCCGCAGCGCGGCGACGAGCTCGCGGTAGAGCTCGTCGGTGTCGAGCAAGGCCTCGTGGGTGCCGGTGGCGCGGACGCGACCGGCTTCGAGAACGACGATCTGGTCGGCGTCCATCACGGTGGAAAGCCGGTGGGCGACGGTGACGACCGCGCCCCGCGCCGCCTGGCGCCGGATGCCCTGCGCCACGGCGGCTTCGGTGAGCCCGTCCAGCTGGGCGGTGACCTCGTCGAGAAGGAGGATCTCGGGGTCGGCCACCAGCGCCCGGGCGAGCGCGACGCGTTGGCGCTCCCCGCCCGACAGCGTCGACGCGGTGACGTCGGTGTGCAGCCCCTCCGGCAGAGCCCGGGCGCGCTCGTCCATGCGCACGGCCTCGAGTGCGCGCCAGATGGCGGCGTCGCCGGCGTCGGGCGCCGCGTAGGTGAGGTTCTCGTACAGGGTGCCGGGCACCAGCGGGGTGTCCTGTTCGACGTAGGCGATACGGCCGCGCAGGTCCTCGAGCGTCCACTGGCCCAACGGCCGTCCGTCCAGCCGGATCTCCCCGTGTTCTGGTCGCAGGAACTTCAGCAGCAACGACAGGACGGTGGTCTTCCCGGCACCGGAGGGACCGACGAGCGCGGTGTGCCCGCGCCGGGGGATCGTGATCGACACGCCGTCCAGTACCGGCGGCGCGTCCGAGGCGTAGCGGAACCGGACGTCGTCGAGGACAAGGGCGTCGGCGTCGGTGGCACGCGGCGCGCCCGGACCGGATGCGACGTCGTCGGCCTCCAGCGGGATGGCGTGGACCTCGGCGATCCGGACCGCCGCGGCGAGTCCGGACTGGATCGCCGTCATGCTCATCGTCAGCAGCGTCACCGGCATGACGAGCTGGAACGCGTACAGCAGGAACGCGATCAGGGCGGTCACCTCGAGCGCACCGGTGGAGACCCGCCACGCGCCGAACCCGAGTACCAGCATGACCGCGAGGTTGACGCCGCCGCCGGTGACGGTCCAGGCGACGGCCTCGATCCGCACCGCGCGGACGCCCTTCTCGGTGGACCGGCGGGCGAAGTCGCCGATCCGACGGACCTCGCGGGCTTCGGCACGACTGGCCTTGACCGTGCGCAGCGCGCGCAGCACACCCTCGAGGCGGCCGCCCATCGACCCGACCTCGGCCTGGGCGTCCTGCTGGGCTCTGGCCAGCCCGGGCATGAGCAGCACCGCCGCGACACCCACGAGGACGATCACCACGATCATCGTCATCAGCAGCGGAAGGTCGAGCACGCCCATCAGGACCAGTGCGCCGACCAGCCCGACGAACCCGTTGGTGCCGTTGACGACGCTCGACGTGGTCGCCTCGCGGATCAGCAGCGTGTCCGAGGTGACCCGGGCGACCAGCTCACCGCTCGACCGCCGTGACAACTCGGGGACACGCGCGCTCAGCAGGTGACGGATCATGCCGGTCCGGGTGGCCAGGATGATCCGTTCGGCCAGCGTGCCCAGCATGATCGCCTGGACCAGCCCGATCACGGTGCCCGCGACCAGCAGCACCGCCAGCACCGTGACCGGCCCCCGCAGTGCGGCGTCCACGGCCAGCCCGTCGAGGACCGCCTTGGTGACCAGCGGGGTGACCAGCTCGGCCGCGGTGCCGAGCAGGCCCAGGACGACGCCCAGCGACAGCATCGCCCGGTGTGGTTTGGCGTAGGACCACAACAGCGCCAGCTTGCCGCGCATCGGCAGGTCAGGAGTCGCCATAGCCCGATAATGACACACCACTGTCCCATTTTGTCACGGCAGTGAGTCAGGAAGTGGCAGCTGAGTACTGTAAGGACGTGCCGACAGCGAGGAACCGCGGTGACGAGCCCGCCACGGGAGTGCGGCAGCGCACGCGCCGCGCGGTCCTCGACGCGGCACTGTCGCTGTGGTCACGCGACTTCTCGGCGCCGCTGGGCGACATCGCCGACCGTGCGCAGGTCAGCCGGAGCACCCTGCACCGGTACTTTCCCGACCGTCAGGCCCTGGTCGACGCGGCGCTCGTCGACGCCATCGAGACGATCGAGCGGGTGTCGGAGAAGGCGACGGCCAACTGCGCCACCGCCGCCGAGGAGCTCGACGCCCTGATGCGAGCCATGGTCGACGTCGGCGACCTGATCCTCTTCCTGTTCAGCGACACCGACCGGTTCACCGGCAACCCCCACTGGGACAGCGACGACGAGGACGAGCAGGAGCTCGCGACCCTCATCACCCGCGCCCAGCAGGAGGGCGCACTCGCCGACGACGTCGCCCCGGACTGGGCGGTCGGCTGTTTCTACTCGCTGGTCTTCGCCGCCGCCTCGTCGATCAGCGCCGGCACACTTCCTCGCCATCGCGCCGCCGACCTGGCGGTGCGCACCTTCCTGCACGGCCTCGCCAACCGATGACGGAGGCGGTCAGCCCTGGTCCGCCTCGACCAGGGCTCGGCCCAGGTCGGTCAGCGAGTGCAGCACCGCCGCTCCCTCCCGGTCGCAGCGGGCCAGGCCGGCGTTCCTCAGCACGCTGGTGTGGCGGCTGATCGACGCGGCTGAGGTGTTGGTCCTGCGGGCGAGCTCACCGGCGGTCACCCCGAGCCCCATCGCCCGGAGGACCGCGCCGCGGGTGGTGCCGACGAGCTTGTCCAGCGACCCGCGCGCCGGTTTCACCCGGTCCCAGGCGAACTGCTGGGCGATCGGGTAGACGAGTACCGGCGGCAGGTCCGGATCGGCGAGCCCCACCGGGACGTGCTGGCAGAAGTACGACGGCACGAGGCGCAGCCCCCGCCCGTTCAGGTAGACGTCCCGGTCGACGGAGTAGTCGACCTCGAGGACCGGCGGGCTCCACCGCATCATCGGTCGCATGCTCGCCCACAGCCCCTCGACGCCCTCGGTCGCGAGCTTGTGCAACCGGTACGAGCGGTCGGCGGCCACGCTCTGCTCCGCGAGCTGGGCGAACGGCGCGATGGCCGCGCGGTGGTAGGCGCGCAGTGTGTCGGTGAACCAGGTCAGCGCGCCGGCGTCGGCGTCGGCGAGCGGCCTCGCCCAGGACGGCAGCGTGGCGTACGACGCGAGTCGCTCCAGCTGGCCGCGCAGCTCGCGGCGCGGGGTGCGGGCCAGGGCGTCCAGCCCGGGCTCCAGACCGAGCCGACCCGCCGGCGGGGTCAGGAAGTCCGGGAAGTACGGGCCGGTGGGAGCGAGCACGTTGAGCACCGCGAAACCCGCCCGAACCGGGGCGATGCGGGAGCCGGGCGTCGTCCCGAGCGCGGAGAGCCATGGCCGGTAGGTCACCGAGCAACGCCGTTCCCGCAGCCGGAAGCCACTGAACACGATCTCCCACAACGGATCGGCGTGCGGCGCGACGCTGACCCGGGTCAGGTCCGCCGGGGTGAAGTGGATTCGCAGCACGGAATGCCTCGGAAGGCGTGCCCCTCCCCGTACGGTGGCCGGGTTCCTGACGTTCACCGGACTTGTCGTCGGCACGGCAGCGCCTCCTCTCGATCCTGGTCGGCGGAAAGTCGGTCGGCGGCTCGCGTGTCTCACCCTGGTGCCTGTCCGGCGGGCGAACCAGGGGGCGACCGTCGTCTCGGCAACGGGCAACGGGCGACGGCGCGGAGTCGCTAGCCTGGTGGTGTTGCATCGGCGCGTGCGCTTGTGCGGCCAGTCGACCGGGACTGGTGGGCCGCCGCGCCGCTGGAGGGGGCACAGGGAAGCACACATGAGCGAACAACCGGGCACCTTCGGCGCGGAGCTGCGGCGCCGTCGAACGGCTGCGGGCCTGTCCCTGGCGATGCTGGCCAAGCAGGTGCACTACAGCAAGGGGCACCTCGGCAAGATCGAGACCGGGACCAAGCTGCCCGGCACCGACCTGGCCCGGCGCTGCGACGCGGTTCTCGGCGCCGACGGGCAGCTGGCCGCCCTGGCCGCGACCTGCCAGACGCCGTCGACCCGCTCGTCGACCGACGTCGACGCCGAAGACGGCGGCGAGGTGTGGGTGATGAGCATGGCGCCGGACGGGACGAGCTCCATGGTGCCCATGCCTCGCCGTGAGGCGCTCGCGGCCGGCGCCCCCGCTCTGCTCGGGCTGAACGTCGGCGCGCAGGTGTCCGTGGACGTGGTCGGGCACGACGCCACGATCGCGGCGTTTCGCTCGTTGTTCGAGCAGGTCCGACACCTGGGGCGAACCGCGAGCCCCAGCGTGGTGCTGCCCACCGTGATCGCCCAGGCGCACACCCTGCGCGGAATGGCGAGCACCGCGGCCTCCCCGCTGCGCGAGGACCTGTTGCGGCTGGCCGCGCGCTACGCGGAGTACGCGGGCTGGATGACCCAGGAGGCCGGCGACGACCGGGGCGCGATGTGGTGGACCCGCACCGCGGTGACCATGGGCAACGCCGCCGGCGACACCGAGCTGGCCACCTACGCGCTGGTTCGCCAGGCACTGATCACCCTGTACCGCGACGACGCGGCCGGAACCATCGACCTCGCCCGGCGCGCGCAGGCCGAGCCTCGGACCTCACGTCGGGTTCGCGGCCTCGCCGCGCTTCGCGAAGCCCAGGGACACGCGCTGGCCTGCGACTACGACCAGTGCCAGCGCATGATCGACCGAGCGGCGGAGCTGCTGAACGACACCGACGGCACCGTTCCAGGCGGCCCGGTGATCGGCTCGGCGTCGGTCGCCAGCGCCGACCTGACCTCCCTGGTGTGGGGTTGGTGCCTGCACGACCTCGGCCGTCCCCGGGAGGCGGCGGACATCCTCGACCGGGAGCTCCCGGCCCTGCCCGAGACCGCCCGCCGCGCCTACGCCCGGTTCGGTGCGCGGCGGGCGCTGGCCTACGTCGCCGCGGGCGACGTCGAGCACGCCAGCATCCTCAGCGGCCAGGTTCTCGACTCGTTCACCCTGGTCGACTCGGCGACGGTCCGGCACGACCTGCGGCGCCTGACCCACACCCTCGCCCGCTGGCGCACCCACCCCTCGGTGCGAGAGCTGTACCCGCGCCTGAGCGCGGCGCTACGCACCCCGCTCCCCTGATGGGAGGCACGCGCCACGGTGGGGTGTTCGTCAACTACCGCACCGGCGACGGCGAGTTCGCCGCCACGCTCGTCAGCCGGGTGCTCTCCGAACGTTTCGGCCCGGAGTACGTGTTCCTCGCCAGCAGGTCGATCCGCCCCGGCGAGGACTTCGCCAGCACGATCCTGGAGCGCCTGGCGCATTCCGACGTGCTGCTGGCCATCATCGGAGCGCGCTGGCGGTCGATCACCGAACGGCAGTCCCGGCGGGAGGCCGAGGCACCCGACGACTGGGTCCACCGCGAGATAGCCGAGGCGTTCCGCCACGGGCTGCGGGTCATCCCGGTGTTCCTCGACCACGCCGTCCCCCTGGTCGAGGCCGAGCTCCCGCCGGACATCGCCCCGCTGGCTCGATGCCAGTTCCTCCGGTTGAGCCACCGCAACGACGCGCGAGACCTCGCCAAGCTGGTCGAGGAGCTGGGCGGCCTGGTGCCCGATCTCGTGCTCCGCCGCGTCTTCACCGGGTCGCCACCGCGGAGCCGGACCCTGCCGCCGAGCACGTGGCTGCTCCCCGAGTACGGGATCGCGCCGTTCGCCGGGCGCGACCTCGAGCTGGCCGAGCTCACCGGTTGGGTGCGAGCGCCACGGCCGGTGTCCGCCCAGCTGGTCACCGGGCCGGCCGGGCGGGGCAAGACGCGCCTCGCCCTTCGGCTGTGCGCCGAACTGGACGGGCACGGCTGGGTCACCGGAATCGTCCACGACAACGCCAGAATCGCCGACCTGGCCGCCCTCGGCACAATCGACAGCCCGCTGCTGGTGGTCGTCGACCAGGCCTCGACCCGGTTCGAGCAGCTCCACGCGCTGGCCGCCGCGCTGGTCGAGCGGGACGCGACCGCTCCCCCGGCGCGGCTGTTGCTGCTCGACCGCGAGAACGGCGAGTGGGCGCGCCGGCTGCGCACGCACACCACCGGACCCGTCGCCGGTCTCTTCCGCGACCTGGGCGAGCTCGAGCTCGCCCCGGCGGCGCTCACCACGGCCGACCGCCGCACGGAGTTCCACCGCGCGGCGGCCGCGTACGCCGAGTTCCTCGAGCTGCCCGCGACCGAGCTCCGCCCGCCCGACGACCTCGCGCACAGCCGCTACTCCTCGGCCCGCGTCCTGCACGCCACCGCGCTCGTCGCGCTGCTCGAGGAGCACCGCGGCGACTCGGTGCCCGCGCCCGACCCCGAGCTGCACCGCACCGCGCGGCCCGAGTGTCCCTACCGCGGCCTGCGTCCGTTCCAGGAACGGGACAGCAGGTTCTTCTGGGGCCGCGACCAGCAGGTCCGGCAGCTGGAGACGCTGCTCGAGCAGCACCCCACCGTCGTCGTCACCGGGGCGTCCGGCAGCGGGAAGTCCTCCCTCGTGCGCGCCGGCCTCCTGCCCGTGTTGCGCGAGCGGGGCATCGTGGTGACGGTCCTGCGACCGACCGCCGGCGTCGAACCGCTGGAGCTGCTGGCGAACGCGGTAGCCCCGCTCGTGGGAGACCCGGGCAGGGACGTTCTCCGGCTCGCTGACGCGATCGTCGACGCGGCAGGTCACTGGGTCCTGTTCGTGGACCAGTTCGAGGAGCTCGTCGCGGCCGACCCCGAGGCGGCGGACCGGCTGCTGGAACTCGTGGTCGAGCTGGTGCGTGCGGGACCGCCGCGTCCTGGCGGGACGCCGGCGCTGCGGGCGGTGTTCACCGCGCTGTCCTCGGAGCACCCGCACACCCTTGCCCTGCCGAGGATGGGGCCGGCCGAGCTCCGGGCCGCGATCGCCGGCCCCGCGGAGCTGGTGTCCTTCGAACCGGGCCTGGTCGACCGGATCATCGCCGACGCGGCCGACGCGCCGGGCCAGCTCCCGCTCGTGGAGCTCACGGTGACGCGGCTGTGGGAGAGCGCGCAGGGCGGCACGCTGAGCCACCGCGCCTACGACGAACAGGGCGGTCTGGCCGGCGCCCTCGCGGGGTACGCGGACGAGGTCTGCTCCCAGCGGCTGGAGCCCGGCGAACTGGAGGTCGCCGAGCGGCTGCTGGTTCAGCTGGCGCGACCGGGCGAGGACGGCACCTTCACGCTCACCCCGGTCCGGCTCGACCAGCTCGACCCCGCCGCCCGCGACCTGGCCGGGACCCTCGCCGGACACCGTCTCGTGGTGCTCCGAGCCGGTGCCGACCAGCCCGAGACGGTCGTGCTGGCACACGAGGGGCTCGTCCAGCGCTGGCGGCGACTGCACGAGTGGCTGGTCGCCGCCCAGGACTTCCGGTCCTGGCAGGAACAGCTGCGGTCGGCGCTGCGGCAGTGGCAGCGAGCCGGCCGGGACCCGGGCGTTCTGCTGCGCGGCGCCTCCCTGGCCGCGGCGGAGGACTGGCTGGCGAGCCATCCCCCTCGCCTGACCGGCGAGGAGAAGGACTTCATCACCGCCAGCCGACGCCACGAACGGCGGGAAGCGCGCCGGTGGCGGGTGATCACCGCGCTGGTCGCGGTACTCGCGCTGGTCGCGACGAGCCTCGCCGTGGCCGCCGGCACCCGCAACCGGGAGCTCGCCGAACAGTTCCGCCGCACCACCGCGGTGTCCCTGGGCCAGGAGGCCCAGCGCCGCACCGACAGTGACCCGTCGACCGCGCTGCAGCTCGCCCAGGCGTCCTGGCGCCAGGACGAGACGGCGCCGGAAGCGTACGCCGCGTTGCTCCAGCACTACCTCGACCTCATCGACGTCGACCACCGCCGACCCGGGCTCTGGTCCGGAACTGTCACGACCGTCGTCTCGAGCGCGGACGGGCGGGTCACGGCGGGCGCCGAGCGGAACGGGAAGGTCACCGTGTGGACGGGGCTCTTCGGCTCCGAACCGGAACCCTGGACGGTGGCCATCGTTCCCGACCTGGTGGGGCTCACGCTGAGCCAGGACGGCCGGTGGCTCGCCGTCGCGAGCAGACGCGGCACCGTCACCCTCTGGGACGTCGACCGGCGGGCCGGGCCGGTCCGCCTGCGCCCGCCCGAGGACCCCTACGCCTCTCAGGAACCGGACAGCCTGTTCAGTGCGGGTTTCTCGACGGACGGACGACTGCTCGTGGTGACGCTGCGGGGAAGCAGCGCCGCGCGGGCGGCCGGCAGGTCGAGCCTCGTCGAGACGTGGGACGTCTCGCGGCCCGACGACGCGCGGTCCGGCTTCTCGGTCGGCGCGCCGGTGGACACGGCCGCCGTGCTGCGGGTCGACCAGGACGGCCGCAGCGCGTGGTTCGGTGAGCTGCACGTCGACGGCAGCAGGCACAACGTTCGGCGGGACCTCGTCACCGGCGCCGCCCTGGACACCACTTCGGACGGTGTCCTCACGCCGGGTGGGCTGCTGGTCGACTGTGCGGGCAGCGCCGCACCGTATCGGCTCTCGGTCCGCGACGCCGTCACCGAGGCTCTCCGGTTCAGCCGGCCGGTCCCCCGCTGCCCCCCACCGGTCGCCCTGGGGGTCACCGACCTGAGCGGACGGTACGCCCTGGTCGACGATGGGTCGGCCGAGGACTCGTTCCGCCAGCTGACCCTGGTCGACCTGGAGACGGCGGATGCCTACTCGGTCCGGCGGCCGTCCCGACCGGGGCCGGTCGACGACCTGACCGTGTCCAACAACGACCCGGTCATCGCGCTGCCGAGCGGGTCCGGGCCACCGGCGGTGTTCCTCCTCGACACCGACGCGCTGCTCCGCCTCCGGCCGGTCGGACCAGTCGGGGACCTCACCGGCTCCGGCCCGGCGCGGGACCCGGGTCTGCGCGCGCTCTCGCCGGACGGGCGCCTGCTCGTCACGATGGCCCGACGGCGGCTGCTGGCGTTCGACCTGGCCGCGGGGCGTCGGCTCGAGGCCGACGGAACGGCCGGCGACCCGCGGCTGGCAGCGGACCCCCAGCTGGTCTTCACCGAGGACGGTAAGCATGTGCTCGCGGTCGGGGACCGGGGCGAGCTCGTCGTCCTCTCCGTGCCGGACCTCGTCCAGGAGCGCCGCATCTCCCTGGGGGTGCCGGCGTTCGAGGTGCAGTCACCTCCGGCCGTCGTGCCGATCTCGCTCGTTCCCCTGTTCGACGACGAGGTCGCGGTCGTCCGCGGCACCTCGGTCGCCAAGTGGGACACCAGCTCCGGCGAGCAGCTCACCGACTGGCTCGACCTGCGTGGCGGCGCCGCCACGCAGCTGCGGGACTTCGCCCGCGATGCCACCGTGACCGCGCTGCCGCAGGCCAACCTGCTGTTGGTGGCCTCGCAGGACGGTGCGGAGATCTGGAACCTCGCCTCGGGCGTGCTCGTGCGATCCTTCCAGCCTCGGCCCGGCACGGCGTCGGCCGTCCTGCCGCAGTTCGGTACCTCGCGCGTCGCGCTGCACTACCAGGGCGAGGGGGAGCTCGAACTCTGGGACTGGGACGCGAACAGGTCCACCACCCTGCTCGTGCCCGGTGACCTGTCGCTCGTGGCCTTCACCCCGGACGGCAAGCTGGTCACCGACAGCGGAACCGGCACCCTGCGGCTCTGGGACGCCGCGACCGGCGTCCCCGTCGCGAGCCTGCGCACACCCACCGCGACGAGCAGTTGGTGGCCGCGCGACGGTTCCCTCGTGGCCGTCTCGACCAGCAGACCGCTCTCGATCGACCTGAACCCGCAGGCCTGGTTCGACCACCTGTGCCGCCTCAACCACCGCGACTACACCCCCGAGGAGCGGGAGCTGGTGCCGTCCGGAGTCGACCTCCCGCCACCCTGCCCGTCGTCCTGACACCTCACCCGCAGACGATTCCCCGGCAGCCGAGGGGATCGCCGGACGAGGTGTTTCCGCCACCGTCGACGACCATCCCGTCCTCCACGCTGTCCGGTTCGGCGTTGATCCCGTACTCCGCGTTGTTCGACGATACGTTGCCCTGCACGCGTATCCGGTCCTCGGGGCCGACATCGACGAGCCGAAGCCCGTCACGGCAGTCGGTCTCCGACCCGAAGCCGTTGGCGTCGAAGGTGTTGCCCGAGATCTCGAGGTCGCCGATCGGCGTCACGCCACCGGACTGCACGAGAATGCCGCACCCGTCACTGCGAACGAAGTCATTCTCCGTTATTCGCCCCCGCGTGCCCTCCTGCACGTTCAGTGTCGAATCCAGGGAATTCTCGAACGTGTTGTTCGCGATCAACACCTCCCCGACCGTCAACATGATGATGTTGCCGGTCACCTCGTTGTTGGTCACCACACTGCTGTCCGCGAGAATTCCGCCGAGCATCTGCACCTTGCTGAAGTCCACCACGAGCGAATCGCACCCTGCCCCGAGCTGTTCCGCCAGCACTTGTGTTCCTTGCTCGAGAACCAGGGACGTACCCTCGGCCCCGCCGCACTGGAACCATCTCCCCTCGACGATGCTGTCCCGGAAGGTGCAGCTCCCACACAGCGCCAGCCCGAAATCCGCACTTCCCTCGACGGTCGACTTAACGAACGTCGCCGACGACGCGCCGTCGAGGGCGAGCGGGTTGTACCCGGCCAGGATCAGTCCGTCGAAACGGAGCTCACCGGCCCTGGTCCCCACCATCGCGGGATCCGACTCCTCGAACTCCGACCCCGTCACCGTCACCCCCTCGACGGTGACACGGGTGACGTCGGTCAGCTCGACACCGGTCTGGAACCCGGAGATCTCCCCGTTGCGAACGGTGACGTTCTCGACGACGTCGTCACCGGCGACGACGATTCCCGTCCGCCGCGCCAGCGGGTCGTCCGTGGCGACGGTGTAGCCGCCGAGGTCGAGGTCGACGCCGCTCGCGGCGATCCTGAGCCCCACCTCGCCGGTGCAGAGCAGGTTCTCGGTCAGGACGGCGTCGGCGGTGATCGTGTCGCCGCAGGACACCGCGACCGGCTCCGGGGCCACGGTGAACCGTCTGGACTGTCGGACCGACACCCCGTCGGCGGTCACGGTGAGGGCCACCGTGTAGTTGCCCGGTGCCCGGAAGACGTGCCCGAACCGCGGCGCGCTCGACCTGGCCACCGTTCCCCCGCTGCCGGTGACGGTCCACGCCATGCGCTGGGGTGGGGCACCGGTCAGATCGGCGCCGAACCGCACCCGCTCCCCGACCCGCGGCTCCTCGGGCGCCACCGTGAGCCGGACGATGTGGGGCCCGTCCGGTGCCGCGATCACGACCCGGGTCGCCGCCCGCGCCACCTGGCCCTGCGGCAGCCGTGCCCGCACGGTCACCGAGAACGTGCCCGGCGCGGCCCACCTGTGCCGCACCGTGGTCCCGGTGGCGCGGGTGCCGTCCCCGAAGGCCCACCGCGCGCCGGCGAGGTCGGCCCGCGCGGAGCCGGTGACGGTGAGCTCGAACTCGTCACCGACCACACCGTGGTCCCGCGGAGTGACCGCGATGGAGAGGGACGTCTCGGTCGGTGGGCCCACCGGCGCATCCTCGAACCGAGGGTCCTCGGCCGCGCCGGGGCTGTCCCCGGGCTCGGGCGCCAACTCCCGTACGCGTTGGTCCGGCTCGTACTTGGTGATGGGGCGGACGGTGCCGTCGAGGTCGATGACCCCCGCCCGCTCGCTGTCCGGGTCGTTGAAGAAGACCAACCCGTCCCGGGTCACCAGGTCGAACCGCACCGGCCGGTCGAACAGCCGCCGTTGCGCGACCACCCGTGACGACGCGAGGTCCACGATCGACACACCACCGGTCGCGTAGTCGGGCACGACCGCGCGGTCGCCGACCGCCACCGCCGGGCCCAGCTCCGCGAAACCCTCGGCCACCGTCACCGGGTCGCCGCAGGAGTCGGCGCCGAAGGCGCAGCTCTGGAACACCCCCCGGGAGGTGACCGAGACCAGCAGCCGGCGCTCCCGGGAGGAACCGCTCACCGCCACGGTGTCGTCACGGCGCAGCCCCACCTCGGCCGACTGCTCGACGGCGCCCGTCGCCGGGTCGAGCAGCTCCATCGTGCCGCTCCGCGGGTGCAGCAGCACCGGCCGGCCGTCGGTCAGCGCGATCCGGCTCTCGCCCGGGGCGTGCGCGTCCGCGCGGGACCGGCGAACCCCGTCGGCGAACCAGACGAGGTCGCCGGTGCGCTGGTCGAGCACCCAGAGGCGGCCCTCGGCGTCGGTCACGGCCTCCTCCGGCCCGGCGCGCACCGCCAGAGGGACCGGCCTCCCCCGCCGCGCGAGGGTCGTCGGGTCCGCGGCGGTGAGGAGCCCACCGCTCGTCTCCAGGGTGTAGAGCGCGTCGGTCGTCGGGAACACGGCGAGCCGGCCGCCGGGCTCGCTCGGGACCATCGGACGGGAGGGGGTCAGCGTGGCGCCGTCGACCCGGACGACCGAACCTCGATCGCGGTCGAGGGCGTACCCGGTCGCCCCCTGCTGCGTGGCCTGGAGGTCCATGCCCCGCCGGCCGGCCGGCACGCCGGCGACGGCTTCGGCCGAGACCCCGTCGAGCAGGGTGAGCTGCCCGACCTCGTTGGACGCCACCCAGGCCAGCCCGGGGTGCAACCGCACCGTCGGGACGACGTCCCGGGTCTCGACCCACGCCACGACGGCTCCGGCCACCAGGGTGGCGGTGCCGACGATCCCGGCGGCCACGTGGTGCCATTTCCTACCGACCCCGAACGGAAGTTTCATCGGACTATCTCTTTCCCCAGTCGTTCCTTCGTGTCCGTCTGGCCTCCCGCCACCCGGCGAGGAGCGGCCGGGGGTCGAGCCCGGCGGCCAGCCGCCGCGGCAGGAAGCGCCGCGGGTACAGCTCCCGCCGCAGCCGGAACTCCAGCTCCCAGGCCTCCTCGACCGCGTGCTCGTCCGGCTCCTCGGGTGCGTAGACCGCGGCCGTGGCCAGTGGTGCCAGCCGCACCACGGGCGCGGCGGCCACCCGCAGCGCCCCCGTCGCCCGCTCCGCCACCTCGGTCGCGGTCAGTGCCGCCGACACCGGGACGCCGCGCTCCAGGAGCCGGTCGGTGGCTTCCCGCCACGCGCCCAGCACCCGGGTCGCGGTGCCCCCCGTCCGCCGCCGTCGTCGCCGCCGGACGGCCTTCGCCGTCAGCACCGACGTCGCCAAGAGCAGCGCCAGCACCGCCACCGCGAGGGCGCCGAGCGCCACGCCGCGTGGCACCGGTACCCCCCTGTCCGGCTGTCGAGCCGCTACCTCGGACCGGTCCGCGATCGAGGGCGGCACCGCCAGCGGGTCCTGTGGCTGAGGAGCCGCCGCCGGGTCCTGCGCCGGCGACGGGGCCCCGGACCTCGTCCCGGTCGGCTCGAACGCCACCCAGCCGTAACCGGCGAAGTGCACCTCCGCCCAGGCGTGAGCCTCGCGCGTGGTCACCGCGTGAGCGCCGGCGCCGCTGTCGGGGAGCCGGTAGCCCACCGCGACCCTCGCCGGGAAGCCCAAGGCACGAGCGAGCACCGCGAAGGCCGAGGCGCGTTGTTCGGCATAGCCCTCACCGCTGCCCCGCAACATCGTGGTCAACGCGGCGTAGGAGTGTCCTGGCGGGACGTCGAGCTGGTAGGGCAGGCCACGCAGGTATCGCTCGATCGCCACCAGCTTGCCGTACGGCGTCGGTTCGGTCGCCGTCAGCTGGCGTGCCGCCGCGGTCAGCACCGGCGACGGACGCCCGGACAGCGACGCGTGGTCCCGGTGCTCGGGAGCGGTGCTCGGCGCCGCCCCCGCCAGTCCGGCGTCCCGGTCGGCGACCTCACCGGCGACGGTGTAGGTGAAGCCGTCCAGCGCGGCCCGAGTCGTGAGCAGAACGCCCGACGCGGAGCTGAAGCCGACGTCAGCGGTGTTGTCCAGCCGGACGGGCCAGCCGACAGCGGGCAGGAACGGTCCGTCGAGACCCTCGACGGTGATCCGCGCCGACACCGTTCGCGACCTGGTGAGCGCCGGGTCCACGGGGAGGTGGTGGCCGGCGACCAGGTAGCGGTCGCTCTGGGTCCACGTCACACCGTCGAACTCGTCGAGAGCGGCGACCCTGATCCGGTCGACCCGGGCGTCGCCGGCGAACCGCACGGTGAACAACCGGCGGGGCGGCTCCTCCCGCAGCTGGCTCTTGAGCCGCGCCAGCGGCGTGATCGCGTCGGTGACCCGCACCGGCGGGGACATCACGGCCCGCGGGTCGAACCGTTGGTCGTCGGAGGCCAGTGGCAGCACCAGCCCGCCGAGCACCCCCAGCAGCGCGACCACCACGACGACCGGCCCGCCAAATCCCAGCCGGCTGGTCGTCACCCGCCGCGGCTGACCGGCCGCGGCGGCGGTACGCACCAGCACCAGCGAGAACGCGGCCACCAGGAACACCGCGGCAGCCGTCGTCTGGATCCCGGGCCGCCGGCCGACGAACAGGAGCGCGGCGACGAACGCCACCAGTGCCGGTACGACCGGCGCGAACACCGAACGGGTGCGCAGGGCGAGCGTGGTCGCGCCGAACGCGGCGGCCCAGGTGAGCAGCACCGGCGTGACCAGCAGCTCGGCGCGGACGTCGGCGGGCGGCGCCACGGCGAGCATCCGGGTCCAGCCACCGAACACGCCTCGGGCGAGCTCCACCGCGGTCTGCCGCGTGGGCAGGCCGTGCTCGAGGGTGCCGCGGAGGACGCCGAAGCCGGCGAGCAGGACGAACCCGGCCGTCGCCAGGAGCAGCGTCCGGTACGGACCCCAGCGCAGCAGCCCGGCGAGTGCTGCCGTCGCCGACCCCGTCAGCGCCGCCGCGGACAGCGGCGCCAGGAACCCCGTGTCCGCGAAGAACCGGCCGTACAGCAGGGCGCCGCCCATCGCCGCCGCCGTGCACAGGACGGCCTGGACGGGCCCGGACCACCTCGCCCAGGCCGGCCGCCCCACGGTCACCGCGCGAACAGCTGGTTCCATCTGACCGCGAACTCCCTGCTGGTGCGAGCGTCGATGGTGAACACGCCGGCGGCCACCGTCGAGGAGACCGGCAACGTCCGTCCTATGCGGACGAGGGCGGCGGCGGAGAAGCTCGGCGGCAGCGTCGCCAGCAGCTCCGGGCCCCGGGACTCCCCCTGCCCGGTGACCACGGTGAGCGCGCTGCCCTCGCCGGCCGCCAGCTCGGTGACCAGGCCGCCGAGGGCGGACAACCCGGGGTCCCCCGGCGAAGGCCGCGCGGCCGACAGGACGTCCAGCGCCGACGTGACCGCGCTCGCGGCGGGTGGCACGTGCCCGTCCGCCTCGGCCGGGTGCCCGGTCGTGCGGCAGGTGACGGAGAAGCCCGCCCGAGCGGACGCGTCACACACCGACGCCGCGACCCGTACCGCGTCCTCGAACGCGTCCTCGAACGCGTCGTCGTAGGGTTTCTCGCTGGTGTCGAGGACCACCAGGTGGTGTGGTTCGTCGGGAACGACGTTGTACCGCACCAGGAGCGTGCCGGTCCGTGCCGTGGACGCCCAGTGGATCCGCCGCCAGTCGTCCCCCGGCTGGTAGTCGCGCAGGCTGTGGAAGGCCACGCCGCCCTGCGGCGAACTGGCCGACGTCGGCCCCTCCAGGTCACGCGGCCCGCCCAGCGGCATCGGGGCGACCTGGTGCACCGTGGGGTGCACGTACAGCACCGCCTCCGCGCCCCCGGTGCGCACGACCTGGCACAGCCGCAGGGGATCGGCGTGCCCCACCGCCAGCGGCGGGAGCAGGTGACGCCCACGGCGCTGCGCCGGCAACGCGTAGGTCGTGTCGAACGTGTCCCCGGCGGGCAGGCTGGGCAACGGCACGACGACCCGGCGACCGGCGACGGTCTCGACGGCCAGCGACGGCGGACTGCGCCGCCTCCCGGTGTTCGTCACGCTCAACACCCCGTACGCGGGAGTGCCCTCCGGCACCCGGCTCGGGCTGATCTCTCGGGCCACCGCGAGCCTCGGGCGCACCAGCATCCATCCCGCCGCCGCGGTGAGCGCCGCCGCGCAGGCCAGCCCCAGCATGACCAACTCCGGGTAGTCGGCCCACATCCCGGCACCGAGCAGCACGGCACCGGCGCCCCCGAGCACCGCTCCCGCGCGCGTGATCATCAGCGGTCACCCCGGTCCGAATCGCGGGGAACCGGCACGCCGGCGAGCACCTCCGCCACGACCGCCTCGGGCTTGCGCCCCTTGAGCCTGGCCTCCGAGGTCAACAGCAACCGGTGGCTCAGCACCGACACGGCGACGGCCTTCACGTCGTCGGCGGTCACGTACGTCCGCCCCGCCGACGCCGCGTAGGCCTGGGCCGCGACCGCCAGCGCGATGCTGCCCCGCGGGCTGACACCGAGGCGCACGTCCGGGTGGCCTCGGGTCGCCCTGGCGATGCTCGCGGCGTAGACGTGCAGCTTCGAGGAGACGTGCAGCTCCCGCACCGCGTTGATCATCCCCCGCAGCTGCTCCAGCTCCACCACCGGTTTCAGCTCCTCGGGCCGGCGCCGGGCGATCCCGCCCGCCACGATGGCCGCCTCGTCGGCCAGCTCGTCGGGGTAGCCGATGGTGATCCGCATCAGGAACCGGTCGAGCTGGGCCTCCGGCAGCGCATAGGTTCCCTGGTGCTCGATCGGGTTCTGGGTCGCGATGCAGAGGAACGGGTGCGGCACGGCGTGCGCCGCGCCGTCGACCGTCACCTGGTGCTCGGCCATCACCTCGAGCAACGCGGACTGCGTCTTCGGCGAGGCGCGGTTGATCTCGTCTCCGAGCAGGATGTTGGCGAACACCGGACCCCGCCGGAACTCGAAAGCGCCCCGGCTCTGGTCGTAGATCTGAACACCGGTCACGTCGACCGGCAACAGGTCGGGGGTGAACTGGATGCGTCGCACCTGCGCCCCGGCGATGGACCGCGCGATCGCCTTGGCGAGCGAGGTCTTCGCGACCCCGGGCACGTCCTCGATCAACAGGTGCCCCTCCGCCAGCAGGCACACCAGCGCGAGCCGAACCGCCTCGGACTTGCCCTGGATGAAGTGCTCGATGTTTCCGGCAAGCTCCTGAAATCGCCGCGCGAACGTCACCGGGTCGGGCACCTTCGTCGCGCCGGCCGCGGGCGCCGGGGGCTGCTCCGACGCGTTGTTCGTATCGTGGTTCGCTCGCGCTGTCATGAGATCCTTTTTCGGCGTACCGGCCCCGCAATACCCGACCAGTATCGGGTATTGCGTCACCCACCCGACCAACAGGATCCGACGAAAACCGGCACAGCACCCCGTCGCTCCGAAAAGGACCTAACTGACCTGGCAATAAATGTCGTCTCGCGTTTTTTGGACGTCAGGCTCCGCCCCGGAAGGGGTTCGCCGGCTCGTCCGGCTGTCCGGCCAGCAGCCGGTCCACCAACGCCGTCACCAGGTCGCGGCGCTGCTGGTCGCTGAGCAGGTCGGGCAGGGTGAGGCGTTCCATGATCAGCCAGTTCAGCGCCAGCCACAGGAGGACGACCATCGTGCCGTCGCCGGGCAGGCCGGACTTCTCGTGGTAGGCGACGTTGAACTCCACGTCCGCGCGGATCCGGTCGGTCAGCACGGCGCGTAGCTCGGGCCGGCGCGCGGCTTCCAACCGCAGTTCCAGCAGGGCCAGGAAGCCGGTGGGGAACGCGGCCACGCGGTCCACCAGCTCGTGCATCAACTCGGTGACCCGGGCCCGGTCGCGCGGCCCCCGCAGGCCGTCCCCGATGACCGCCTCGTCGAGCAACCGCTCGTACACCCGTTCACCCGCCTGCGTGAGGATGTCGGCACGGCTGGCGAAGTAGTTGGACGCCGTGCCGGCCGGCACCCCGGCCTGCTGGTCGACCGCGCGGAACGTGAGCCCGCGCGCGCCCTCGCGAGCCAGGACCTCGATCGAGGCGTCGAGCAGCGCCGCCCGGCGCTCCGGGTTACGTCGGACCATGCCTTGACACCACTCCAGTCGTAGTACTAACGTCCAAACCACTTCAAGTAAAGTACTACATACGGAGTTATTCCGACAGGGGGACGACATGCGCAAGCTCGTGTACTTCGTCGGCGTCAGCGTCGACGGCATGATGGCGGGCCCGGCCGGGGAGGTCGACTTCTACCCGGTCGCCCCGGACATGGTCGCCCACCTGCGGTCGGAGTTTCCGGAGACCATGCCGACGCACGTCCGGCCGCACATCGGAATGAGCCTCGACGTGCCGAACAAGCGGTACGACACCGTGGTCATGGGTCGCGGCACCTACCAGCCCGCGTTGGACGAGGGTGTGGCCAGCCCGTACGCGCACCTGCGGCAGTACGTGGTCTCGCGGTCGCTGACCGGGGTCGCCGACCCGGCGGTCACGCTCGTGCCCGGCGACCCGCTGGCGCTGGTGCGGCGCCTCAAGGCGGAGGAGGGCGGGCTGGACATCTGGCTCTGCGGCGGCTCCGACCTCGCCGGCCAGCTGCTGCCGGAGATCGACGAACTGGTGGTCAAGTCCTATCCCGTGGTCGCCGGCGGCGGCCTGCCGATGTTCACCGGCGGCTTCGCGCCGCGCGGGTTCGCGCCGACGGACGTCCTGGCGTTCGGCCACGGCACCACGATCACCACCTACCGCCCGACCACCTGAGCGCGGTCACAGCACGCCGTGGTCGCGGGCGTAGATGGCGGCCTGGGTGCGGTCACGCAGCCCGAGGCGGCCGAGGATGCGGGAGACGTGGTTCTTCACGGTCCCCTCGCTGAGGTAGAGGCGGGCCGCGATCTCCCGGTTGGTGGCGCCCGCCGCGACCAGCCGCAGCACCTCGGTCTCCCGGTCGGTCAGCATGGCGACGGGCGTGGAGCCCGGACGGGTGGACAGCGCCGCCGCCACGTGTCTCGCCGCCGCGGCGTCGAGCTGGGTGACCCCGGCATGGGCCAACCGCACCGCCTCGGCCAGCTCGGCGGCGGGCAGGTCCTTGAGCAGGTACCCGGCGGCGCCCGCGCGCAACGCCTGCACGACGTACTCCTCGTCGTCGAACGTCGTCAGCATCACCGCCCGGCACCCCGGGGCACGCCTGTTCAGCACGGCGACCGCGTCCACCCCGTCCATCCCCGGCATCCGCACGTCCATCAGCACCACGTCGGGCGCGAGCGCCAGCGCCTTCTCCACGGCCTCCCGGCCGTCCGCCGCCGTGCCGACCACCTCGATGCCGGGCCGGATGCCGAGCAGGGACGCGATGCCCTCGCGCACCAGCCGCTGGTCGTCGACTACCAGCACCCGCACGACAGCCATGACACCGCCTCAGCCGATCCGCTCACCAGCCGAGTATCGCGACCGCGGCACGGTCACCGTGACCCGCGTCCCCGCACCCGGACGGCTCTCGACCGTGCACTCCCCGCCGACCAGCGCCGCCCGCTCCCGGAGGCCGAGCAGCCCGAACCCGCTCCCGTTCGCCGCGGCGGGTTCGAAGCCACGGCCGTCGTCGCTCACCTCCAACCGGGTGGCCGCCGCGCCGAAGGCCACCGACACCGACACGCGGCTCGCCCCGGCGTGCCTGCGGGCGTTGGTGACCGCCTCCTGCGCGACGCGGTGCAGCGCGGTCACGCTCGCCTGGTCGAGGTTCGGCTCGTCGCCGTCGACGCGCACCGTGACCGAGTCGTCCTGCCCGGCCAGCTCGGCGAGCGCGGCGCGCAGGGTCGGCGGCCCGGTGCGCAGCGCGCCGACCGAGGTCCGGACGTCGCGCAGGGCGTGACGCACGGACTCCCGGGCGTCGGACAGCGCCTGCTCCGCGGCCGCCGGGTCCCGCGTCCGGAACTCCGCCGTCTTCTCCAGCTGGATGGCGACGGCGGTGAGGTGGTGGCCGAGGCTGTCGTGGAGATCGCGGGCCAGCCGGTTGCGTTCGGTCGCCACGGACAGCTCCGCCACCCGCGCGGCGGCCCGCCGTTCCCGCGTCGCGACGTCGGCCATGGCGATCGCGAGGACCAGCCCCATCCCGAACATCAGCAGGTCGGACAGGTACGTCGCGTCCCGGTACCAGCCGGGCACCCACACCGCGTAGCCGGCGACGAGCAGCGCGAGGCAGAGCCCGCCCAGAGCCAGGCCGACGGCACGCCCGAACCTCAGGTACGCGGCGAACGGCACCAGCACGAACAACGCCCGCGACAGCCCCGACTCGTCCAGCGCGGCGACCGCGAAGTACAGCCCGAGCCGGGCGAGCAGGAATGCGACCGGTATCCGGTCCAGCCGCCGCTCGACGAGGTCCAGCACCACCAGCGCCGCGATGCCGGCGACGAACCCGCCCAGCCGCGGCAGGTTCCCGTCGCCGAGCCCGACGAGCGCGTAGTACAGGCCGGCCACCAGCACGATGGCGTGTACCGCGCCGAACACCCACGCCACCCCGGGCCCGACCTTGGTCACCGACCGAGGCTACGGCGCGGCAGGCGCCGCTGTCGCGTGCCGGACGGCACATGACCTCCGGCGCCGCGGTGTGGCCGCCCGACACTGTCGCCGGCCCGGCCGCCGTTCGTAGCGTCGGCCCATGATCTCCCCAACGTTGTCCCGACTCGCCGCGTGGTGCGGCGTACTCGCCGGACTGTGCATCCTCGTACCCGGCCTGGTCGAGGGCTTCGCCGGCGAGACCGCGCCGACGAGCGTGGCCCTCGGCCTGTCCCCCGCGCTGGCACTCCCCCTGCTGACGGCTCTCCACCTGCGCCAGAGTGACGCGACGTGCCGGTTCGGGGCGGTGGCCTACACGGTGAACCTCGTCGGCCTCGGCCTGTTCGGCGGCGCGGCGTTCACCCTCAACATGGCCTTGTTCTACCTGGACGAACCGGTCGTCGATGACCTGCTCGCCGGGCCGACGATGGTCGCCCTGCTGGGCAGCGCGCTGGTGTTCGCGCTCGGCGCGGCGCTGTTCGGGGTCGCGACGGTGCGCGCCGGGGTCCATCCGCGGGTGCCGGCCGTGACCTACACGCTGGCGATGCCGCTGCTGGCGGTCGCCGCCCGGCTACCGGACTCCCCGGTCACCAGCGCCGTCCACGTCGCGGCCGGCGCCGCGATCGCGTGGCTCGCCGTGGCGCTCACCGCGGAGAAGACCTCCGCGCCGGCCGCCGGACGGCTTGCCGTGCCCGGCGCCTGACCGCGGCCGACCAACGGTGGGAGCCCGCTGGCTCACGTGAGGCCGGCGTGCTCCCCCAGCCGCGCGACCAGTCCGGCGAACTCGGCGCGTTCGGCCGGGGTCAGCGTGCGCTCGTAGCCGGCCGCGGCGAGCTCGTCGGTGATCCGCTGCGCCTCCGCGTGCCGGTCCACGAGGTGGCCGCAGTCGGGCAGCTCGTCGCGCCAGCCGAAGAACCGCGCCTGGTCCGCGCCCTCGTTGGTGAGGATCGCCTCCAGCGGAGCGAGACCCGCCGCGGTCGTGGCGACCAGGTGCACCGAGCCGCGCCACTCCCGCAGCACGTGCACCAGCTGCAGCATCCGTCCGACCCCGCCCTCGACGCGCGGCTGCGCCCGCCAGCCGGCGAACAACGGCAGGGCGGACTCGTCCACCCCGGCCACCACGCGCTCCGCCAGCTCCGACAGGCGGTCCGCGTGCGGGAAGCCGGCCAGGTGGTCCTCGGCCCACGCCGCGCACGCCTGCGCGTACCGACGGGCACCCTCGGCCGGGCCCGCGACCGCCAGGCCGCGGCCCCACATCTTCCGCACCAGTCCCGGGTCCCACCACCCGAACGCCGCGACGACCACGCCGGCGTCGACGTCGCCGAGCACCCCGCCCCGACCGGCGAAGTAGAACGCCCGCCCCTTCCCGTAACCGAAGGCCTCGCCGCGGGCGGCGGTGTCGGGATGGAGCATCCACAGCGATCCCACGTCGTGCAGCACCCGGTCCGCGGCGTGGACGGTCTGGCGCCCGGTCAGCTCTGGCATGGCCGCGACCCTACCGTCCACAGCAGCCGCGGGGTCCGAGGTGCGGACCCCCGCCGGACGGTCAGCGCACCGGCAGGCCGACAAGCGCGGCGAGGATGCCGAGGGCCGCGCAGACCCCGAGGACGCGGAGAACCGACCACCCGCGAACGAAGATCAGCACCAGCGCGACGACGGTGATCCCGGCCGCGACGGGCTGGAAGGACGTGAGGTCGGGGAGGGTGATCCGCAGCGGGCCGGCCTCGTGTGTCGCCGACTCCCGGAACAGGGTGTGCACGGCGAAGTACAGCGCCAGGTTCGCGATCACGCCCACCACCGCGGCGGTGATGCCGGTCAACGCGGCGGAGAGAGACCTGTTGTGCCGCAGCCGCTCCACATAGGGCGCGCCGAGCAGGATGAACAGGAAGCACGGCACGAACGTCACCCACGTCGTCAGCAGCGAGGCCAGCACCCCGGCCACCCACGGGTCCAGGCCCCCCGGGTTGTGGTAGGCGCCGAGGAACGCCACGAACTGCACCACCATGATCAGCGGACCGGGAGTGGTCTCGGCGAGCGCGAGCCCGCGGACCATGTCGCCGGCCGAGAGCCAGCCGTAGACCTCCACGGCGCGCTGGGCGACGAAGGCGAGCACGGCGTAGGCGCCGCCGAAGGTGACCAGCGCCGTGCCGGAGAAGAACAGCCCCTGCTGGGTGAACACGCTGCCCATCCCGGTGAGCACCGCCACCGCGACGACGGGGGCGGCCCAGACCACGAGCCCGACCGCGAGCACCCGCAGGCCGCGGCGCGCGGAGGGCTGCTCGTGGTGCAGCGCGTCGTCGGAGATCAGTGGGGCGGGACCGTCGTCCTTGGCGTCGCCGCCGGGGGTGACGGTGTGCGGGGCGTACCGGCCAAGCGCCCATCCCGCCACCGCGGCGCCGGCGACGACCACCGGGAACGGCACACCGAACAGCGCCAGCGCACCGAAGGACAGGCAGGCCAGCGCGACCAGCGCCGGGTGGCGCAGGGCACGCCTGCCGACCCGCAGCACGGCCTGGGCGACGATGGCGAGCACCGCGGGGGCGAGCCCGGCGAACACGGCGGCCACGGCCGTCGTGTCGCCGAAGGCCACGTAGATCGCCGAGAGCGCCAGCAGGGCGAGCATGCCGGGGAGCACGAACAGGGTCCCGGCGATCAGTCCCCCGCGCCGGCCGTTGAGCAGCCAGCCGACGTAGATCGCGAGCTGCTGGGCCTCCGGGCCGGGCAGCAGCATGCAGTAGTTCAGCGCGTGCAGGAACCGCTGCTGCCCGATCCACCGCTTCTCGTCGACCAGGGTGCGCTGCATGACCGCGATCTGGCCCGCCGGACCACCGAAGGTCTGCAACGAGATCAGGAACCAGGCCCGCACCGCCGTCCGCAACGGGATGACGTCACCGGGCACCGCCTGCCGAGAAGCCGTCTCGTGATCCGCCACGGGATGATGTAACCACGGTTGCGTCGCCCGGTGCTAGGCTGACCGCATCGTGGAACGGGTGCACACGCGACGCCCCGAGCAGCGGCCGGACGAGTGGGTGCTGCTCTCCTACCGGCTGCCCCGCGAACCGTCGACGCCGCGCATCACCATCTGGCGCAAGCTCAAGCGCCTCGGGGTCGCCCAGATCTCCGACGGTCTCGTCGCGCTCCCCGCCGACGCCCGCACCCGCGAGCACCTCGACTGGCTCGCCGACGAGATCCTCGAGGCCGGCGGGGCGGCCACGGTGTGGCTCGCCCAGCCGACCAGCCGCGCCCAGGAACGCGAGCTTGCCGCCGCCATGGCCGACGCGCGCGCCGCCGAGTACCGCGCGGTCCTCGCCGAGGCCGCCCGGGCGAACGGCCTGCCGACCGCCGAACGGAATCGTGTGCTGCGCAAGCTGCGGGCCGAGCTGCGCCGCATCAACCGTCGCGACTACTTCCCCCCACCCGAACGACGCGCGGCGACCGAGGCCGTCGCCGCCCTCCACGCCGACCGGAAAGAGGACACGGCATCATGAGATGGGCCACCCGGGCCGGGATCCACATCGACCGCGCCGCCTGCGCCTGGCTCATCCGCCGCGACATCGACCCCGACGCCGAGTTCGTGTTCCTCGACGACCCGACGGACCTCCCCGCCGACGCGACGCCCTTCGACATGCGCGGGGTCGAGCTCGGCCACCACCGCGGCGACTGCAGCTTCGAGACCATCCTGCGCCGCTACGAGCTGACCGACCCCACGCTGTGGCGCATCGCCGAGATCATCCACGAGGCCGACCTCGACGACGAACGCTACGACGCCCCGGAGGCCCCCGGCCTCGACGTGATCCTCCGCGGCCTGTCCATGACCGGCGACGACGCTCGTACCCTCGCGGTCACCCAGGCCATCTTCGACGGGCTCTACGAGTACTTCCACCGCCAGCACCGCCTCGGTCGCGAACCTGCCTGACGCGCCACGAGGTCACTCCCAGCGGAACCAGAGCACCACCGACACCAGACCGACCACCGTCCACAGGCCGAGCAGGCTCCAGTAGCCGGCAGGCACGCCGTCTCCTGCCGAGAGCGCCGACCGCAGCCCTTCCGCGAGCGCGGTCACCGGCAGCAGCTGGGTGCCCTGGACGACCCCGGCCGGCAGCGGGAACACCACGTTGCCGAACACGATCATCAGCAGGTAGGTCAGCTGCGTCGCCCCCGCGGTCGTCTCCGGCCGCAACCGCCCGGCCATGATGAACGCGACACCGGCGAAGGCCGCCGTCGCGAGGGCGACCAGCCCGACCGCGCCGAGGACGCCGCCCGCGTGCGGACGCCAGCCGAACAGCATCCCGGCGCCGACGAGCAACACCAGCTGAGCCTCGATCAGGACCACGACCGAGCCGATCTTGGCGAGGAGCAGTCCCCACGAGGGCAGCGGTGTCGCACCGAGGCGTTTGAGCACCCCCTGCCCGCGTTCGTACCCGGTGGCCGTGGCGAGACCGACGAACGCCGTCGCCATCACGGCCAACGCGATCGCCCCGGGCACGACGTACCCGAGGCGATCGGCCGTGGGAAGCCTGACCACCTCGGTCAGCCCCACTCCCAGCAGCGTGAGGACCGGCGGGATCACCATGATCACCAGGGTGTCCACGCGCCGCAGGGTGAGCCGCAGCTCCATCGCGGTCTGGCGGAGGATCACCACGGGCACCGGGACGCGGCCCCGGCTGGGAGTCAGGTCAAGTGTCACAACCGGTCACCGCCAGGAAGACGTCCTCGAGACTCGGACGAACCGTCCGTACGTCGGTGAGCACCGCGTCGTGCCGGTGGCACCACCTGACCACGGTGTCCAGTACCGCACCCAACCCGTCCGGTCCCAGGTCGGCGATCTCGTACTCACCGGGCGCCAGCTCGACGATCGACAGGGTGAGTTCCTCGACCGGCAGCCCGGCCCGGGTACGGACGAGCACCCGCTCGATGCCGGCCGCCGCGGTCAGCGCGGCGGGTGAGCCGGCGACGGCGACCTGGCCGTCCCGCATGATCACGACCTGGTCGGCCAACCGTTCGGCCTCGTCGAGGAGATGGGTGGTGAGCAGCACCGCGACCCCGCTGTCGCGCAGCTGCTCCACGAGCTCCCAGGTGGTGTGCCGCGCCGCGACGTCCATCCCGGCGGTCGGCTCGTCGAGGAACACCACCGCCGGGCGTCCGACGAGCGCCATCGCCAGGTGCAGCCGCTGCTTCTCGCCGCCGGACAGCCTGCGGTACTCGGTGCGCAGGAACGGAACCAGCCCGAGCCGCTCAGCGAGCTCACCGACGTCGAGCGGCTCGGCCGCGAACGACGCCAGCAGCGACATCATCTCCCCCGGCCGCGCCAGGGGGTGGGCGCCACCGGACTGCAGCATCACGCCCAGGTGCGGGACCACCAGCTCGTGGTCGAACCACGGGTCCCGGCCAAGGACCCGGACCCGTCCACGCGAGGGCGGCCGATACCCCTCGCACACCTCGACCGTGGAGGTCTTGCCCGCGCCGTTGGGCCCGAGCAGCGCGAGCACACCACCGAACGGCACCTCGAACGACACCCCGCCGACCGCGGTCCGCGAGCCGTACCGCACGACCAGGTCCGCGACCTCCACGGCCGTCTCGCCTGCCGCGCTCACCACTCCCCCTACCGTCTCTACGACGTGTCGTAGTAATGCGGGACGTAGTAGACCACGCGTCGTCCGCAGCCGCCGGAGCCGGGGTGAGAACGCGTGTCTCGCGGTGGCTCACTCCCTGTCGTCGGACTGGGATCGACCGGGTGCGGTCAGGTCCGCGAGCTGGTTCAGGACCTCGATGAAGGTGCGGCGCTTCGCCGGGGGTACCGAGGCGAGGAACTCGGCCTCCATCGCACGGATGTCGACGCGGCAGGAGGCGAGCACCGCGCGGCCCTCGTCGGTCAACGCGACTACCCGGTTGCGCCTGTCGGTGGGATCTGGGGTGCGGCTGAGCAACCGCCGGGACTCCAGCCGGTCCAGGATCGGGATGAGCCGTGTCTTGTCCCGGTGCACCGCAGCCGCCAGTTCGGCCTGGGTCGGTGCGGCAGCGGACTCGAGGGCGCTGAGCACGGTGTAGTCCCACATCTCGATCTCGTGCGCGCGCAGGATCGGTGTTTCGGCGTCGATCATCATCCTGGTCAGGCGGGCGAACGACGCTCCGAGGTCGTGGCGCTGTCCCGTCATGGTTACGACCATACACGTTGACTAATCATCTTCTACAGTAGATAGTCTGCCCATGCATATCATTGACCTCCATCGTCGCGCACTCGACGCCGTCCGACCGATCGTCGCGCGAGTCCGACCCGCCGACCTGGACCGCCCGACCCCGTGCGCCGGCTGGGACCTGCGGACGTTGTTGTCGCACATGATCGGCCAGGACCATGGTTTCGCCGCCGCCGTGCTGGCTGACGTGTCAGCCGAGGCGTTCGCCCCCCGCACACCCACCATCGAAGCCCACGAGGCCGGCGCCGCCGCGGTGGTCGCGGCGTTCGCCGCCGCCGACCCCGTCCGGCAGGTGCTCCTGGCGGAGCTCGGCGGCCGCCGTTTCCCACTCCCCAGCGTGATCGGCTTCCACCTGCTCGACACGCTGGTCCACGGCTGGGACGTGGCCGTCAGCCTCGACACGGGTGTCGACTACGACGACGACCTGCTCGCCGCCGCACAAACCCAGGCCGAACTGGTGCCCGCGGGACCCGCCCGCGCCCCTGCGTTCGGCCCCATCCTGCCGATCGCGGACGAGTCCACCGCCTGGGCGCGCACCCTGGCCCTGCTGGGCCGCGATTCACACTGGACAGTGGAGCGTTCACCATCGGCGCGCACTCCTGCGGGGCGGTGAACCAGATGACCGCGAAGATCACCCGCATCAATCCTGATCAACTGCACAAGCCACCGGGTTACCACCACGTCACCGTCGTGGAGGCCGGGCGAACCGCCTTTCTAGCTGGCCAGTGCCCGATCGACGCGTCAGGTGCGCTGATCGGCGAGGGTGACCTGAACGTCCAGATCGACCAGATCGCGAAGAACGCTGTGATCGCGCTCGCCGCGGTTGGCGCGCAGCCGAGCCACGTTGTCCGCACGGTGGTGTACGTGGTCAGTGCCGACAGGTCGGTGCTTTCCGCCGCGTGGGACCGGCTGACCCACTCACCTGTCGGGGCCGCGTTCACCACCGCGAGTACCTTGCTCGGGGTCGCACAACTCGGGTTCCCCGGCCAACTCGTCGAAGTGGATCTCACCGCGGCGCTGCCAGCATGACAGTGCTGTGTGGACCGGGTCGACACCGTCCTCAGGACCGTTTCGACGCCTCGATCCGGAGGTGCTCGGCGGCCGGCGGGAGCGCCTCCCGGCTCATGCGGCTGCGCTGCCAGTCCCGCCACCGCCGTTCGCGCAGGTCCCGTTCCCAGGCGACCCACTTCCGACCTTCGGCCGCGATGGCCTCGAGGATGTGCAGGGCGACCATGACACCGGACGCGTCGAGTTCCACCTTGTCCAGGTACGACTGGTCCTCGTCGGCCGACTCGCCGAGTTCGCCGTCGACGTTGTTCACCACGATCTCGATGTCCTGCTGGTGCACCAGGGACAGCCGAAGCAGGCGGCGCAGCACCAGGGACCTCCGGTCGGTGCGGAGTACCTCCGATCCCCGGTACACGATGTGCTCCTGCCCCTCCTTGTCGGAGGTGTAGCCGAACTCGATCACGTTGACCGAGGCGAGCGCGTCGTAGCCGAACGAGGTGCGCCGTTCGTGGTAGATCGTCCCGGTCTCGAAGTCGAGGTCGAACTCCACCTCGCGAACGCCGTTCTCGGTGAGGAGGAAGACCAGGACCACGTACTCCGCGTAGCGGAACGGCCCGTTGGCCACCCTGGCTCGCTTGGCGCGCCGTTTGCCCTCGGTGAGCACGATGTGTGCGATCACGTCGCGGTTGTTGAGGCGGCACTGGGTGATCGCTCGCGACTTCAGGTAGTTCTTGTCGTTCTCCAGCCAGGTGGCCATCTCGATGTCGGTCGGCCGGTCGCACAGCCGCTCCCGCCAGCGCTCGTACTCCCGCAGCTCGTCGGCGAAGAGCTGGTCGAGCTCGACGTGTTCCCGCGCCATCGCCCGACGGTGCGCGAGGGCGGTGGCGAGGTTGACGCAGGCGACGCAGCCCGCGACGAGCGCCACGATCGACAGCGCGGTCGGCGCTGGTGCCACCCGCCTCGCCGCGTCGACCAGGACGATCGCGCCGATGCCTGCCACCGCCCAGCCGCAGGCGAGGCCGAGAACCGCCGACTTCTCCGGCCGCAGTGTCGTGCCGGGGTCGACCAGCGTGTCCGCTCGCCACCGTTCGAAGGTCTGCCTGGCATGCCACCGGATGAGCCAGTTCAGGGTCGGCGGCGGCACCGCGCGGTAGGCGTACAGCCGGACCAGCCGGGCGTAGAGCGCTGCCTGGGTCTCCGCGGTGTCCGCGCGCCACTTCTCGGTGTTCAGGGTGGCCGGCCGGTCGGGTGAGAAGTACCGCAGGGAGATGTAGCCGCTGGAGAAGTAGTAGCCGATCCGCCGGCGGATCTCGTTCGCCCGCTTGTACGGTTCGGGCAGGGCCTTGTAGGACCTGTCGTAGCGGTTCAGCGGCTTGGGAAGGTCGTCGTGGTCCGCCTTCATCCGGCGCCGGATGCCCGGCGTGTACACGACCGACGCGAACAGGACCGCCATCGTCGCGCCGAGCAGGACCAGAACCACGGGCAGCACGAGGAACCCGACGCCGTCGGCGGTGGCCACGCTCGCCCCGAGGGCGAGGACGGCGCCCGCGGCTCCGAGCACCGCCCGTATCCGGGCGACCGACCGCACGCGACCGTGTTCGAGGGGGATCGGTGAGGCGGGCTGCGGTCTCGTCGGGTCGGAATGGAAGTACTTCCACGCCCGTTCGGTCCGGTTGTCCTTCAGCCGGCCGGCCGCGACGTTCTGGGCGTTCAACCGGTCGATCTGGTCCTGGGTGATGCCGTCGCGAAGCATGTCCAGGTGGCGGAAGATCTCTTCCTGGCGCGCCCACGGGACCGCCTGGATGTCGACCAGGGCGTCCGGGTCCCCCGACCGCGTGCCGGTCTCCTCGGCGAGCGCCAGCGCGCGCCGAGCCTGGTCCTTGACGACATCGAGGGCATCGGTCCACTCGTCGGGGTCGAAACGCTGCGCGGTGAGCACCGCGCGTTCGAGCTTGTCCAGCTCCGGCGGCCCCAGCTGGTTGACCGGCCGATGGCTGAGCACGGACAGCGCGTAGTAGTAGGCGACCTCGGTGGTCTCGAAGCCGGCGTCCAGTGCCTGGCCGATCAGCTCCTCCGCCACCCGCGGAATTCCGCCGTCGAGGTGGTTGAGCGCGACCCGGTACTTCCGCTCGGCCGAGTCGTCGCCGGCGACCTGGTAGATCGTCTCGTGCTTGTGGAAGACCGCGTCTCCTTCGACGACGCCGATCTGGTTGTCCACCTTCGCGTTGTCGCGTGCGGTGTTCTCGACTCCCGGCTCGGTGGCCGACCGGTCCTCGGTCATGACCTGCCCTCCCGTCGGTCCGCCGTGCCGAACTGGACCGGCCCGTGTACGACCCCGATCTGGGCGACGACGTTCGCGTGCCCTGATGCGGTGTTGGTGACCGTGTGGCCCTTCGGCGGGCGCCGCTCGGCGCTGTCCGCGTCCGCCTCGGGGTCGAGCCGGGCGACCACGGCAGCCGCGAACGCCGCGGCGTTGTCCGCGGCCACCTGCGGTGCCCCGGTCCGGTCGGTGACCCACTTGTCGCCGCGCGCGTGGTCGCTGATGCTCCGAATTGTGATCATGGGAGTGGCCCGGTGGAGCTGGCTCGCCTTCGCCGCACCGGCGCTTTCCATCTCGATCGCGACGGCGTCGGCGTAGTGCTCCCGGAGCTGGACGGCGGCCGCGGAGCTCGTCGAGTCGAGGACGACCTCTCCGGCCGCGACCGGAGCGAAGACGACATCCGGTCGGCGCGACCGGGGCTCCGCCTCCGGCCACCAGCCACCGTCGCCCTCGACGTGCCGTGCCACCTGTTCGAGGTGGTGCGCGGCGTCCCAGGCTCGCGGGCGGGCGCGGAACCCATGGTCCTCGCTGGTCCCGCCGTGGTAGCCGTAGACCCGCGTCGCGACAACGACATCGCCGAGCTGGAGCCAGTCCCGCAGTGCTCCGGCGATCCCGACGAACAGCACCGCGGCCGGGCGGAACTCGGTGATCGCCCGTTCGGTGAGCGCGGCCGCCGACGTGTTGCCCTCGCCGAGGACGGCCAGGGCGATCGGCCGTCCGGCGAGGGTGCCCACGGTGAACAGCGTCCCGGCGGGGTGGCGGTGCACCTTCTCCTCGGTCACCCGCCGACGAACCGCCTGGTACTCCCGTTGCAGTGCGGTGAGAAGCACGATCATCAGTCTGCCCCCGACCTGTCCGTCGCTCCGGCAGGGAAAGCACGAGAATAGGCCGAGTCCCCCTTACCGTCAATATGACGCTTAGAGCTGCCGCGTTGTCGTCAAGCTGACGAAAACCGTTAGACTCGCGAACATGCCTGTGGACCAGCCTTGGGAGATTCCTCTGGTGGCGGTTGCCGTCGACCTCGCGATACTCACTGTCCGGTCGGGACGGTTGGAGATCTTGCTCGTGCGTCGGGGGATCGAACCGTACCTCGGTTCGCTCGCCCTGCCAGGGGGGTTCCTGGCCTCGCCCGAGGAGGACCTCGACGCCGCGGCCGCGCGGGAGCTGACCGAGGAGACCGGGCTCGCCGCGAAGGGCCTGCACCTGGAACAGCTGGGTGCCTACGGTGCGCCGGACCGTGATCCGCGGGGCCGGGTGGTGACGGTGTGCTACCTCGCGCTGATGCCGGATCTGCCCCTGCCGGTGGCCGGTGGCGACGCGCGGTCCGCCGAGTGGGTACCCGTCCAGCGCGTCCTGCGCCGCAGGGCCGGGGTCGCCTTCGACCACGCGAAGATCATCAAAGACGCCGTCGAGCGCGCGCGAAGCAAGCTCGAGTACACGACGCTGGCAACCGCGTTCTGCTCACCGGAGTTCAGCGTGAGCGAGCTGCGCCGGGTCTACGAGATCGTATGGGGCCAGCCGATCGACCCCCGCAACTTCCATCGCAAGGTGACGAGCATCGAGGACTTCCTGGTGCCGACGGGGAAGTACACGACCCGCGACGGTGGCCGGCCCGCCGCGTTGTACCGCCGCGGGTCGGCCACCCTGCTCCATCCGGCGATCCTCCGCAACGGGACGGGACGGAGGCAGCTCGCGCGGCTTCGGCAGGCCCGGTAGCCCTCAGGCGCCGCCCGGGCGAGACCTGGTGGTCAGTGGCAGTTGGTGAGGTTCTGGTCCGGCACCCAGCCCGACCGCACCCAGTCGCTGCCGTGCCCGTACCACCACCAGAGCCCGTCGGCGTAGGCCGGGGTCGCCCCGTCGATGCGGAACCCGCCGCCCGCCGGAATGGTGCCGATGACGCCCGAGAAGCCGGGCAGTATCCGGACCCAGGTGTTCTGGTTGACGTTGCACAGCGTCGCCGCCGCGGAGGCCGAAGCCGAGGCCGTCCCGGCGGAGGCGACCGTGGCGGTCGTGGCGAGCGCGAGTCCCGCCAGGACGGCTGCGGTCATGCGGCGTAACGATCTCATCGGAGTCATGCGGTTCCTTTCACCCGAACAGTTCGGGGACATCATGGCCGCTTCAGGCTCCGATCGCGCGCTTTTTCACAGCAATTTCTGTGAGGCTTTTCATAACATTTCAGTGCATTTGACAGAATGTGCAGGCGAGTATTCCGGCCATGCAGTCGCCCTTGCGGCTGTTCGAACACGATGTCTGACTGATCAGCTGGACCGGGGCCGACGCAGGGTGCGGGCCAGCAGGGCGAGCGGGAGCGCCACCGTCACGCCCAGGGCGAGGGTCTGGCCGATGGCGGAGCCCACCGGGAAGTGGTCGAGGTGTGTCGCGTGGAAGACGAAATGCGGCACGGTGAAGACCAGGTTCGCCGCCAGGGCCGTGCGCACCAGCCGGCGTTCCAGGGTCACGGCCGCCACCACCAGCACCGACACGTACGCCAGGGTCAGCGCGCCGACATCGCGCATCAGGTGCTCGTTGTAGGGCGGCAGCAGGGACACCCACGGGGTGGCCGCGGTCGGGAAGTCGTCGTAGAACCACCTCGGCGCGAACAGCTGCACGAGGCCGGCGAGGCCCTGCGCCACCGCCAGGAAGACCAGCCCGGCCCTCATCGGCGCTCATCCACGTACTGGGCGAACGTGATCTCGCCGCCGGGGGTCCCGGTCAGGTGGCCGCCGTCCCGGTAGGCACGGAACGTCCTGCCCGGGAGCCGGTAGCGCACCACGCCCTTCCCGCCGTACGTTCTCGCCAGCGTCTCGAACGACAGCACCTCCGGGCCGCCGAGGTCCTCCACCCGGCCGCGCGGCGGCCCGGTCACCAGCGGCGCCAGGTGGGTCGCCACGTCGCGGACGTCGATCGGCTGGACGCGGAGGTCGGGGACCGGGACCACCGGCAGCCTTGACACTGCCGCCAGATACGCCCGCACCAGGTCGTGGAACTGGGTGGTCCGCAGGATCGTGTGCGGCAGGCCCGACTCCGCCAGCAGCCGCTCCACCGCGAGCTTGCCCCGGTAGTACGAGTTCGGCACCCGGTCCACGCCGACGATCGACACGTACACCAGGTGGGCAACGCCGGCCCGTCTCGCCGCGGTCACCAGCCGGCAGGCCGCGGCCACGTCCCGGCGGCCCGTGTTGCCCGTCGCCAGATGCACGACGACGTCCACGCCGGCCACCGCCGCCGCCACGCCCTCCCCCGTGGACAGGTCCGCCACGACGTGCCCGCGGCGGCTCATGATCTGGACGTCCTCGCCGGCCAACGCGGGCACGACCGCCCGGCCCAGCCTTCCGGTTCCTCCGGTCACCAGGATGCGCATGGGTCAGGAACCGGGCAGGCCGGTCATTCGTGACAGCTGTTCCGAGAGGTAGGCCAGCTTCGCCGGGTTGCCCATGATGTGGAGGGCCGAGATCCGGTCGTCCTCGATCGTCAGGGCCATCACCCCCAGGACCGTGCCCTCGGCTGCCGCCAGGACCGCCGGGCCGCCGTTGACCTCGGCGAACCTGAACGTCAGCGTGCCAGGGACCATGCGGAAGCCGCCCGCCAGGTAGCGGGCGACCCTCGCCCGTCCCTCGATCGGACGGCGGGCGGTGCTCACCTCGCCGCCACCGTCCGCCCAGGAGACCACGTCCTGCGCCAGGAGGGTCTCCAGTGCCTCCAGGTCGCCGCCCTGAGCGGCCGTCAGGAAGCGTTCCGCGAGGTCGGCGCGGCGTTGCGGGGTGGCGTGGAAGCGGGCGCGGGGTTCGGTCAGCCGCTGGCTGGCTCGCCGGTACAGCTGGCGGCAGTTCGGCTCGGTCAGGTCCACTGTCTCGGCTATCTCCCGGTACCCGTAGCCGAACGCCTCCCGCAGTACGAACACCGCTCGTTCGGATGGGGTCAGCCGTTCCAGGAGCACCAACATGGCCAACGATACCGAGTCACGCTGTTCCACTGTCTCCAGTGGACCCAGTGCGCCGTTCTCGGTGAGTACGGGTTCGGGCAGCCACGGGCCCACGTAGCGCTCGCGCCGCACCCGCGCCGACGTGAGCCGGTTCAGGCACAGGTTCGTGATCACCTTCGCCAACCACGCCGGCGGGTTCTCGATCTCGGCGGCGTTCGACCAGCGCAGGTATGTGTCCTGCACGGCGTCCTCGGCCTCCGCCGCGGAGCCGAGCAGCCGGTAGGCCAGGCCGAACAAGCGACCGCGCTGGGTCTCGAACTCGGTGAGCGACCGTGCCGCCGGCGTGCTGGCCATACGTCACCCTGCCACGCCGCGCCGCCGGCCGTACGGCAGGTCACCTACCCGCCGCCGGGCCTCGTCCACTCCGGCATCGGCCGCAGTGGAGGACGTGAGGTGACGTGCCCCCAGCAGGAGTCGAACCTGCATTGCCGGCTTCGGACGCCGGAGTCGTATCCGTTAAACCACAGGGACTTGCGGGATCGTCGTGCCCCTGCCAGGACTCGAACCTGGCGCCTCCGCGTTCGTAGCGCGGCGCTCTGTCCAACTGAGCTACAGGGGCCTTGGGCAAAGAAAAACCGCCCGGATCGGTGTCCCGACGGGCGGCTCCGCGACATGACGACTAGCAGGTCATGGTGGGGAACCACAGGGCGCGTCAAACGTGTTTCCCGCCCGGCGAAGGGAGACGCAGCGACGTTCGAATTCGAAGCAGTAGGCTTCCGCCATGCCCGACGCACCGCCGCCGTCGCTCGACCCCGTACAACTCGGCGCCTACTTCACCCTCATCGAGGTGACCAGCCTGCTTCGCCACGCGGTGGAGCAGCAGCTGCGCGAGGCCGGCAACCTCAGCTACGTGCAGTTCCAGCTGCTGGCCCGGCTCGGCGACTCCCCCACCGGCAGCCACCGCATGACCGACCTGGCCGACGGCGTCGTCTACAGCCGCAGCGGTCTGACCTACCAGGCGGGCCTGCTCGAGAAGGCGGGCCTGGTCGTGCGCGCCCCCTCCCCCGACGACGAGCGGAGCGTCACGGTCACCATCACCGACGCCGGGCGCGCACTGCTCGCCGAGGTGCTCCCCGGTCACATCGAGGTCGTCAGCGGACTGCTCTTCGAGCCGCTCTCGCCCGCCGACGTACGGGCGCTCGCCGCCCTGCTGGCGCCGGTGCGGGACCACATCAGGGCCGCGCCGCCGCGCTCGGCGGCATCACGTCGCCGGCAGGCTCAGTAGGTCTCCCGACGCCCAGCCGGCGCCAGGACCCGACACCCGGAAGGATGCCGACATGGTGTTGCCCACTCTCCCCGAGGAGTCCTTCCACCGCGTGCTCTGTGTCGTCGCGCACCCCGACGACATGGAGTACGGCACCTCCGCCGCGATCGCCCGATGGACCGCGAGCGGTATCGAGGTCGGTTACCTCCTGCTCACCCGCGGTGAGGCCGGTATGCCCAACCCGCCCGAGGAGACGGCGCGCCTGCGTGTGGCCGAGCAGCGAGCCGCCTGCGACGTCGTCGGCGTCGGGCGCCTGACCGTCCTCGACCATCCGGACGGCGTGCTCGTCTACGGCCTCGACCTGCGCCGCGACATCTGTCGGGAGATCCGCCGGTTCAGGCCCGACGTCGTGCTCGGCACCGGTTACGAGATCGAGACGCCTTTCGGCTTCGACCAGGCCGACCACCGCGCGGCCGGCCTCGCCACGATCGACGCCGTGCGCGACGCCGGCAACCGGTGGGTCTTCCCGGAGCAGATCGACGACGAGGGCCTCGAACCACACTCCGCGCGCTGGTTCGTCGTCCCGGGGCTCCCCGGCTCCGGCGCCACCCACGGCGTCGACGTCACCGGCGAGCCACTGCGCCGCGGCATCGCCTCGCTCGAGGCGCACGCCGCGTACCTGGCCGCGCTCCCCGACCACCCCGCCCCCGCCGACCTCATCCCGATGTTCACCGCGATGAACGGCAAGGCCATGGACGTCGAGCACGCCGTCCTGTTCCGTGCCCACGACCTCCAGGCACCACCCGAATTCCTCACCGACACCGCGTAGCGGTGACCACCGACCCGCGCGGCGGAACCGCGGTTCACCGGAGGCGGCGAACCGCGGTTCCGCACTGGTCTGCTACGAGAGGCTCTGGTAGTTGAAGGTGACGAACTGGGCCGGCGCACAGCTCAGGTTGAAGTTGTAGGTGCCGAAGGCCCACAGGATCGGCCCGAACACCCGGCGCCCGTCCGCGCAGTTCATGATGACCTGCATCGATCCCGAGCTCACCGTGCAGGTGAAGCCCGCGGTCTGGAACGGCGGCAGGGCCGAGTACCGACAGGTGAAGACGGCCCGGGCGCCGGCGGCGCTGTCGGCCTTCCCGCTGACGGTCGTCAGCGTCGTGGCGGTGTCGGAGACACCCGACAGGACGGTCGAGTCCGCCCCGGCCGGCGCGGCGGACGCCCCGGTCGGGGCGATGAGGAACGCGGCGAGCGCCACGGCCAGAATGAGCAACGGTCTGACCGCCATCGCGACAATGGAGTCAGGTCCGGTGAACGGCTTACGCATGAATTCTCTCCTCGGGATAATCCGGTCACGTTCCCGGCCATTTCGTTTTGACCGAGGGCGTCATCGTCACAGCGGCGACGCGGCGGCAGCTACGTGACTGGGGGTGAACCTCGCCGGTCCACGCCGAGATCGGATTGTCACTTTCCCGGGTACGCGCGGTACGCGTCCAGTCGAAATCCAGTCCCACGAGTAAGCCTCGTCGTGGGCTGGTCAATGGGCGAAAGCAGCGAGGAAAACGGGATGGATGGCCTTTTCACATTGCTGTGGGACCGCGTACACAGCAACGCGCGTCGTGCCGTCGACGTCTACGTCAGCGAGCTCCCCGACTTCCGCGCGGCGGCGGAGGACCCGCGGGCCCGCGCCTCGATGGTGGACTTCGCGGTGCTGCTCAGGCGTCGGACGATCGAGCTTGCCGCCGACGGCGCCCCGTTCACCCAGCGGGACCTCGGCATGCTGACCGCCTTCGGCGAGGAACGCGGGGCGCAGGGCGTGTCGATGAGCTCCCGGCAACGGGTTCTCGACCTGCACGACGTCCTGACCCTGCGCGAGATCCACGAGGCGGCCGGGCTGAACGAGGTCGACCACGTCACGGACCTGATCGGGTGGCTCCCGGCCAACGGCCTGGCCGGGCACAACGCCTACAACCAGGGTTTTCTCAACGGGCAGAAGCGCTCGGTCCCCTTCGTCCGGCGGATCCAGGACCTCGCGGGCACCCTGCTCGCGGACCTCTCCGTGATACCCGGTCTCGCGGAGACGCTCAACGTGCGACTCGCCGATCGGTACGTGGTCACCGTCGTGCGGGTGTCGGGCCCTGTCACCCCGACCGACCAGAGCCGGGACGAGATCGTCGGCGCCCTGGCGAGGCGCCACCACGCGCCGATCACCTGGCGCGAACCCGGCGAACTGGTCGCCCTGCTCCCCTGCGACGACACCGCGGCGGCGGAGGAACGGGCGTTCGGCCTCGTCCGCGACCTCGCCGAGATGGTCGAGCGGCCCTGCTCGGCCGGCGCGGCCACCGGACGCGTGCACGCGTTGGCCGACGCCCTCGCGTTGGCACGCCAGGTCAGCTACGAGGCGCCGGCGGAGACCGTGCCGCGCCGGCTGCGGACGATGGCCGACGTCTTCGTCGAGCTCGGCGTCGCGCAGCTGCCGCAGGTCGACGAATGGCTTCGCGGGATCGCCCGACGGCTCGAGAAGGGCCCGGACCTGGTGACCACGCTCGACACCTACTACCGGTACGACATGAACCGGCTGAATACCGCCGGGGCGTTGCGCATCCACCCGAGGACCCTCGACTACCGCTTCCGGCGAACCCGGGAGCTGGTGGGGATGGATCCCGGCTCGGTGCAGGGCGTACGCGTGCTCAGCGCCGTGGTGAGCCGCCTGCTCGCGGGCCGCTGGAGCTGACGGCCCACGCGCCCGACGGCGGTTGTCGGTGCCCGGTGCCACACTGTGCCCACACCACGGAACAAGTGGCTTCGGAGGAGGTAGTGATGACCGGTGTTCGTGTGCTCGTCGGCACCCGCAAGGGCGCGTTCGTGCTGACCTCGGACGGTACGCGTCGGGACTGGGAGGTGTCCGGGCCGCACTTCGGGGGCTGGGAGATCTACCACGTCGCCGGGTCCTCCGCCGACCCGGACCGGCTGTACGCCGCGCAGTCCACGGCCTGGTTCGGGCAGCTCATCCAGCGCTCGGACGACGGCGGGAGATCCTGGCGCCCGATCGGCAAGGAGTTCGCCTACGACGGCGACCCCGGCACGCACCAGTTCTACGACGGCACCCAGGTGCCCTGGGAGTTCAGGCGGGTGTGGCACCTCGAACCGTCGCTGTCGGACCCCGACGTGGTCTACGCGGGCATCGAGGACGCGGGGCTGTTCCGCACCACCGACGGCGGGACGACTTGGCACGAGCTGCCGGGGCTGCGCACCCACGGCACCGGCCCGTCCTGGCAGCCGGGCGCCGGCGGGTTGTGCCTGCACACGATCCTGCAGCACCCGACCGACCAGCAACGGCTGTTCGTGGCGATCTCCGCCGCCGGGGTGTTCCGCACCGACGACGGCGCCAAGACCTGGACGGCGACCAACCGCGGCCTGGTGTCCGACGGCATCCCCGACCCCGACGCCGAGGTCGGCCACTGCGTCCACCGGCTCGCGATGCACCCCTCGCGACCGGACACGCTGTTCATGCAGAAGCACTGGGACGTCATGCGGTCCGACGACGCCGGGGACAGCTGGCGGGAGATCAGCGGCAACCTCCCCAGCGACTTCGGGTTTCCGATCGCGGTGCACGCCCACGAGCCCGAGACCGTCTACGTCGTCCCGATCACCAGCGACTCCGAGCACTATCCGCCCGAGGGCCGCCTACGCGTGTACCGCTCGCGCACCGGTGGCGACGAGTGGGAGCCGCTGACCACCGGCCTGCCGCAGGAACACTGCTACGTCAACGTCCTACGCGACGCGATGGCCGTCGACTCCCTGGACGACTGTGGTGTCTACTTCGGAACGACCGGCGGCCAGGTCTACTGCTCGCTCGACTCCGGCGACTCGTGGTCGCCCGTCGTGAGCAACCTACCGTCGGTGTTGTCGGTGGAGGTGCAGACGCTGTGAGCGTGCGGGTGAAGCTCCCCACCCACCTGCGCCGCCTCGCCGGCGTCGACGGCGAGGTACGCCTCGACATCGCCGAGGAGATCACGACCGACACGGTGCTGGCGGCGCTGGAGGAGCGTTACCCCGTGCTCCGCGGCACCATCCGCGACCTGGCCACCGGCCGCAGGCGCGCCTTCGTCCGCTACTTCGCCTGCGAGCAGGACCTCTCCCACGACCCTCCCGGCACCCCGCTCCCCTCCCGGGTGGCCGACGGCTCCGAACCGTTCCTGGTGGTGGGCTCGATGGCAGGAGGCTGACAAGCCCGCCGCCCACGCCATGGCGCCGTGCCGACGGGATTCCGGGCGGTGAGCGACGCCGACATACACCGCGTGTGCGACCGGAGAGCGCGGTGTCGGGAGGACTCGGGGTGGAGTTGGGGCTGGTCGGTCAGGCCGTTGGCATGTTCGCGGTGACCAACGTCGACGACCTCGTGCTCCTGGCGGTGTTCTTCGGTCGGGCCGCCGGGCAGCGCGGCGGTGCGGCGCGGGTGGTGGCTGGGCAGTATCTGGGGTTCGCCGCGATCCTGGCCGCCTCGGTCGTCGGGGCGCTCGGGGCGGGCCTCCTCCCGGAGTCGGTGATCCCCTATCTGGGGTTGCTGCCGTTGTTGCTGGGGCTTCGTGCGGCGTGGCGGACCTGGCGTGAACGTCACGACGCTGACGACGAGTCCCCTGGCACGGGCGACGGCCCGACGGTGCTGGCCGTCGGGGCGGTCACCTTCGCCAACGGCGGTGACAACATCGGCGTCTACGTGCCGGTCTTCACCACCGCAGGGATCCGCGGCCTTGTCGTGTTCGTGGTGGTCTTTCTCGCCCTGGTCGCCGTCTGGTGTGCGCTCGGCCGCTTCTTCGCCACGCGACCGGTGGTCGCCCGCGCGCTGGCGCGTCGGGGCCACATCGTGCTGCCCATCGTCCTGATCGGCATCGGCCTGTTGATCCTGGTCGAAGGCGGAGCGTTCGAACTCTGAGAGGGCATCTGATCTTGGTTTAGGTGGCGATGTCCGTTTTGAGTGGCTCGTACGCCAGGTTTGGGTGGATTCACCAGTCAGTTCGCGGCTCATTTTGTCAGCCATGGCCCAGAGGATCATCGCGCGTGAGCGCTGCGGCAGGGCTTCGTTGTCACGGACGAGGCGGCGGTTCTGCATCAGCCAGCCCAGGGTTCGCTCGACGATCCAGCGTCGGGGCAAGACGTGGAATCCTTTGGTGTTGGGGCGTTTGACGACCTCGACGCGGATTCCTTGCTGGGCTCCGTGGCGGATGACGGTGTTGTTGTAGCCGCCGTCCACCCACGCTGTGGTGACACTCGGGTGCGCCGGCGAGCTGATCCAGGACCTGTTGTCCCCCAATGGAATCCTGCACCGAGGCGGCAGTCACAATCGCGACGAGCAACAGTCCCAGCGCGTCGGTGGCGATGTGCCGTTTCCGGCCTTTGATCTTCTTACCCGCGTCGATTCCCTGACTGGTTTCGCTGACGTTGCAGGAGGTCTTCACGCTCTGCGAATCAATGATCGCCGCGGTCGGGGTCGCCGCTCGCCCCTTCGCCAGGCGAACCTGCTGACGGAGCAAGTCATGCAGAGTCTCAGTTGTGCCGTCAGCTTCCCACTTGGCGTAGTAGTCGTAGACCGTCTTGTAGGGCGGGAAGCCGTGCGGCAGGTACTCCCACCGAATCCCAGTCCGGCACACGTACAGGATGGCGTTCACGATCTCCCGCAGGTCATGCACCCGCGTCACAGCGCCCGGCCCGCGCCGCGCCGCCCGCCACGCGGTCATCGTCGGCTCGATCAACGTCCACCGAGCATCGGACAAGTCACTGCGATACGCACGCCGACCACCCACACGTTGATCAAGCTACCAACAGCGCCCCGAACCGGACATCCCGCCACCAACCAAGATCAGATGCCCTCTTAGAGCCTGTTCCTGAACTTATTTGGTGAGGCGTTGGCTGGTGATG
>NZ_MSIE01000077.1 GCF_001921205.1 Actinophytocola xanthii
GCGTCGGCCGCGGCCAGCGCGGGCCGGACCGCCCGCCAGCGCCCGGCGCCGGCCGCGACGGCCGAGGCGAGCGTGGGGTGGTCCCGCGTGCCGTGCCGGAGCTGGTCGACCAGGAGCGTCGCGCTCACCGGGTCGCCGGCCTCGCCGAGGACGGCCACCCCGAGCCCGGCGAGAAGCCGCGGCGACTCCAGCCCCATCAGCAGCACGCCGAGCTCGGTGTCCGGGTCGTCGTCCACCGACGGGAGGGAGAAGGCCGTGTCGTAACCGTCGGCCGGTTCAGACATGGGCGGCCACCTCCGCCCGCAGCCGGGCGGCCACGGTCGCCACGATCCGCGCGCTGGCGACCCGGTGGCCGTCGATGTTGCGAGCCGCCGGACCCAGCACCATGCAGGCCGCCGCCCCGGCGGCGAACACCCGGGGCGCGCGGCGGTAGGCGAGCGTGCGCTCGTCGAGGTCGGGCCAGCCGTCGCGGGCGCCGACCAGCCGGTCGGGCAGCAGGCCGGTGCCGATCGAGGGCACCGTGCCCAGCGCGAGCACGACGTGGTCGCCGGCCAGCCGCCGTCCGTCGCCGAGCACGACCGCTCCGGCGTCGACCGAACCGACCGGCCGACCGCGGTGCACCCGCAGCCGACCGTTCGCCTCGGCCTCGGCCAGGATCGGCCGGAACTCGAACATGACCGACGCCCGCCGCTCGCGGGCCATCAGGGCCAGGCGCCGCTCCCAGGGCACGCCGTCGAAACGGGCTCTGCCCTCGGCGCGGAAGAACGAGGCGTTGACGTCGGAGCACTGGTAGCGCTCGGACTCCGCGCGCAGCACCCAGTCGACCTCGCCACCCCGGGCGAGCGCGTTGTGGATCACGTGCGCGGCCGTGAGCCCGGCGCCGACGACGACCACCCGCCGGGCGTCCGCCGGCACCGGCTCGTCCCAGTAGCCCACCCGCGCCGGCCGGTCGCCGGTCCACCAGCCGGCGGGCGCCGCGCGGCGCTCCTCCCCCTGGCACAGCACGACGTACCGCGCGTCGAGGTCGAACCCCTCCGCCCGCACCGCGACCCGGTCCTCGCCGACCTCCAGCGCGCGCACCTCGGCCGGCCAGAGCCGGTCCGGCACGTGGTGAAGCTCGGCGGTGTGCCGGCAGTAGGCCTCGAACACGTCGACCGGCACCACCGAGCGGTGGCCTGCCTGGGACATACGGACCTCGCCGCGCTCGACAGCGGTCAGCACACCCCAGTGCACCCTGGCGAAGTCGCGCAGCTCGCAGTCGCGGTAGCCCTCGACGCCGGGGTGGTGCTCGTAGGGCGAGCGCAGCACCCGCTGCTCGAGCCGGTCGACCCGGTCCAGGAACCGGCCGGCCGGTCGGCCGTCCCGGTCCAGCAGGACGACGTCGCGCACCCCCACGTGCCACAGCGCGGCCGTGACGGCGAGCCCCGCCGGCCCGGCGCCGACGACGACCACCTGGGCCGCGGTGGGCGGCCGGTCGGCGCGTACCGGCCGCGCCGGTTCTGGCCAGCGCGGCCACGGCCGGTGGCGGGGTGAGCCCAGCAGCCGGGGGTGGGGGACGAACCGGGTCACCCGATGACCGTGACCGGCACGATCACCTCGATGGTCGACCGCTCGGGCATGCCGTCGGTGACCACCTGCTGGAGCAGTTCCTCGGACCTGTCCGCGCCGTCGGAGGAGACCGGGCTGTAGCGCGCGTGCGCGTAGGCCGGCCGGCGCTGCTCGGTCTCGATCTCGAACACCTTGAGCACGGCCTCCCCGGGCCGCACCTCGCCGTCGTAGAAGGTCAGCCGGCGCATGTCCGGGGTGAGGAACGTCTTGGCGAACTGGCGCGACATCACCATCGCCTCGCCGCCCTCGACGAAGTGGGTGTACTCGTCGGTGGTGACCTGCATGGCGACCCAGGTCTGGTCGGTCAGGTTGGTCTCGGACTTGATGATCTGCCAGCGTCCCGGCTCCGGCAGGTTGATCGAGACCGAGACGTCGTAGTCGACCGCGTCGATGGCCCCGGAGATCATCAGCACCCGGCGTCGCAGGTCCGCGACCCCGGCCATCTGGATGTCCCTGGCCCGTACCCGGCCGGAGACGTCCAGGCCGGGAACCTCCAATGACGACATGGCGCACCTCCCAGCAACGGGCGGACGCGGGTCGTCCACCCACCACGCTCGTGTCCGCCCAAGCGTGGCACACGTCACACCGCCGCTCAATACTCCACGTGGTCCATAGTGGACCTCCGTCAGGCAGCCGGTTCCGCGGTCGGCGGGGAGGTGGCGGCCGCCCTCGGCAGCGGCGCGCCGTAGGTCACCTCGACACCACGCTCGCGCGCGGCGCGGACGATCCCGGGCACCGCCCGCTCGGCCAGCGCGGCGATGGTCAGCGCGGGGTTCACGGTCAGCGCGCCGGGCACGGCCGAGCCGTCGGTGACGAAGATGCCCGGGTGGCCGCGCAGTTCGTGCCGGTCGTCCAGTGCCGAGGTCGCGGGGTCGTCCCCGATCCGGCAGGAGGACAGCGGGTGCACCGTGTACGCCCCGACCACGTCGTTGGTCCACGGCGCGACCGTGGCCAGGCCGTCCCGCTCGAGGATCTCCTTCACCTGGGCGTCGGCCTCGGCCCACCCGCGCAGCGTGTTCGGCGTCGGGTCGTAGCGCAGCGGTCCGCGACCGAGCATCTGCTGGGAGATGCGGTAGGCGTTGCCGGTGGGCGGGGGCGCGCCGAACACGCCCTCGTTGTCGTCCTCGGTCATCAGGAAGACGGTGAGCCACGAGCGCCAGCGCTTGAGGATCTCCTTCTTCTCCCTGCCGAACCAGCTCGGCCCGGTCGCGCCCGGCGCCTGGGCGAGGATCGTGCCCAGGCCCGGTGGGAAGTACAGCTGCTCCAGGGAGAACCGGGAGTACTCCGGACGGGCGGCGTCCAGGTAGTCCCAGCAGGCGACGACCGGGCCCTTGCCGATCTGGTTGGCCTCGTAGACCGACCCGTCCGGCCGGCGCAAGCCGAGCAGCTCGCCCGCCCGCTCCTCGTTGACGATGGCGGTGTTGAGGCGTTCGCCGTTGCCGGAGAAGTACCGGCCGACCGCGTGCGGCATCCGGCCGAGCGTCTCCTCCGAGCGCTGCAGGATCACCGGGGTGGCGCCCGCGCCAGCGGCCAGGATCACGATCTTCGCGTCGATCTCCCCGGCGCCGGTGGTGACCCGGTAGTCCTCGCCGTCGATGTGGTTGTAGTGCACCCGGTAGCCGCCGTCCTCGGTGCGCGAGATCCGCTGCACCTCGTGCAGGGGCCGGATCCGCGCGCCGTGCGCGACGGCCGCCGGGAGGTAGTTGAACAGCAGCGACTGCTTCGCGTCGAACTTGCAGCCGGCCATCATCCAGTTGCAGTTGACGCACTTGGCGTTGTCGATGCCCACGGGCACCGGGTTGGCGCTGCGGCCGGAGTGGTTGCACGCCGCGGCCCACAGACCGCCCGCGTAGGTCACGTCGCCCCACCCCTGCTGGCGCACCGGCATGACCTCGGAGACCCGGTCGTACCAGGGGTCGAGGCTGTCCCGGTCGATGGCCGACGGCCACATCCGGCGGCCGATCGACCCGTGCCGTTCGAAGACGAACCGGGGTGCCCTGGGCAGCGCGGCGAAGTAGACGACGCTGCCGCCGCCGACACAGTTCCCGCCGAGCACGCTCATGCCGTCGCCAGCGACGAAGTCGAACACGCGTGTGTAGGACTTGCCGAGGAGGTAGTCGTGGTCGAAGTCCTTGCCCTCCAACCAGGGCCCGCGCTCGAGCACCGTCACCTTCGCCCCGCCCGCGGCGAGGTGGTAGGCGGTGATCGAGCCGCCGAAGCCGCTGCCCACGATGAGGACGTCGGTGCTCTCGGTGGCGCTCATTCTGGGCTCCCCGACTCGGTCGTGTTCGGATGGCGCTTGGCGAGCTCCTGGCCGTAGCCGTAGTCCGGGAAGCGCCACAGGCCGTCGGCGTCCGGTTTGGCGAAGCCCATCGCGAGCAGCCCCGGGTGTCCGTCGGCGATGGCCTCGGCCGTGCTGCGGTGCGCCGCGCTGTCGTAGGCCATGTTGCTGAACAGGGCCAGCAGCACCCAGCCGTCGCGCTCCGGGTGACCGGGGGCGGTCAGCTCCGCGACCAACGCCGCGCGATCGTCGTAGGACAGCGCCACGAACGGCGGCACGTCGGTGTCCACCACCCGCCCGTGCCGCTCCGCGAACGCGCTCGCGTGGGCGTTGAGGGCCTGCGACAGCGGGGTGAGGCCCTCGCTGACGCCGGTCGCGGGCGTCGCGAGCAGCTCGAGCGCGCCTGCCTCGACCGCGCCCGGATCCTCGCACACCCCGGCGATCGCGCGATCTCCAGGGAATCGTTTCACGCCCGGGACGATCGTGTCCGCGAATGCCTCCAGGGTAATGGTCCGGACCTGCTCGTCGAATTCTTCGGCTGAGCTCACGGTTTCTCCCATCGCTACCGGCTCCTCATTTTGTCCGGGCGGCCCACGTCGCTGCATCTTCGTCCGTGCCCAGCCAGAAAGGACGCCCGCACCTGCACGGACGCACTCCGCTGAAGCATCCCTTGACCACCGTTGACCCGGCAGTAGTGGGGTCGTCGAACAGGACAGGACCATGGTTGTAACCAATTACCAGCCGACCTACCGTCACTTTCAGACGAGCTTTCGAGCCTCCCTATACCATGAGCGGTGCCATCAAATGGACGACGTTATCGAGAAGGCAGTCGAGCGGGTGATCCGGTCCATGCACGCCAATCTGGGCGAGCCGATCACAATCGACGACATGGCCCGGACCGCGATGTTCAGCAAGTTCCACTTCTCGCGGATCTTCCAGCGGGTCACCGGGATCTCCCCCGGGCGGTTCCTGTCCGCGCTGCGGCTGCAGCGGGCCAAGTACCTGCTGCTGACCACCGACCTGACCGTCGCCGACATCAGCCATGTGGTCGGCTACAACAGCATCGGGACGTTCAGCTCCCGGTTCCGCACCAGCGTCGGCGTCTCGCCGACCGAGTACCGGCAGCACCGGGGGTGTGTGCCCCCGCTGGCCGGCTGGGACCCGCTGCCCAAGCCCCGCCGAGAGCAGCAGGACCGGCGGCCGAGCGTGCGCGGCCGGGTCTGGCAGCCGCCGGCCTGCCGGCCGGGACGGGTCGTGGTGGGGCTGTTCCCCGACCGCATCGCCCAGGGCACGCCGGTCCGGCACACGACACTGCCCGCGGCGGGCGAGTTCGTCCTGGAGGACGTGCCCCCGGGGACCTGGCACCTGCTCGCGCACTCGATGGAGAGCGACGGCGAGGCGGGCGAGGACAACGGTCTGGCCGAGTACGGCGAGCTCACCGCCAACCAGGCCTACGTCGGCGCGTTCGGGCTGGACGTCGCGTCCGGCCGCGCGGTGCACGAGGTCGACGTCTGGTTGCGCGCCCGGCGGATCTTCGACCCGCCGGCGCTGCTCGCCCAGGTCGACGCGCCGATGTGGACGACCGAGGCACGGGCTGCTGGCAGGGTTGAGCACGCCGCCCTGCCAGGAGCCTGACCAACACCGTCGGCAGACCACGAGGAGGCGCCCGCGGCCAAAGCCGCGGGCGCCTCCTCGTCGTGGTCGCCGCGGGGGCTCACCGCCTCGACACGCGCATCGGCAGGCCGCCGCGCAGCCGCAGGGACAGCATCGGCTCGGCGACGACCTCGTGGCCCGGCACCTTCGTCAGCCGCAGCTCGCGGGCGAGCATGGCCAGCACGAACGTCGCCTCCATCAGCCCGAGGTGGTTGCCGACGCAGAACCGCGGCCCGGCGCCGAACGGGATGAACGCGTACCGCGGCCGGTCGTTGGGCCGGTCGGGGTCGAACCGGTCGGGGTCGAACCGGTCCGGCTCGGTCCAGAACGAGGGGTGCCGGTGCATCGTGTACGGGCACACCATGACGTCGGCACCGGCCGGGACGCGGTAGCCGCCCACGACGTCCTCCCCCAGCGCGCGGCGGGTGAGGATCCAGACCGGCGGGAACAGGCGCATCGACTCGTTGATCACCATGGCCGTGTAGCGCAGCCGAGCGAGGTCGGCGAAGGTCGGCAGCCGGTCGCCCAGCACCGCCACCGCCTCCTCGTGCAGCCGCTGCGCGACCTCGGGGTGGTCGTCGACCAGGTGCAGCGCCCAGCCCAGCGTGCTCGCCGTGGTCTCGTGCCCGGCCAGCAGCAGCGTGGTCAGCTCGTCGCGCATGCGCCGGGCACCGACGCGCGGGTCCCGCTCCAGGCTGGTCGAGTGGATCAGCCGGGTCAGCACGTCGTCGCCGTCCGGTCGCGGGTTGGCCAGCCGGTCGGCGACCAGGGTGTCGACGATGCGCTGCAGGTCCCGGCGGGCCCGGCGGAACCGGCGCTGCTTGGGCAGCGGCAGCCACAGCGGGACCATGCCCATCGACTCCATCTCGAACATGGCCTGGTCCTGCACGGCCTCGAAGCTGTGCCCGATCGAGTCGAACGCGCCGAGGTCCGCGTCGAGCAGCGTGTGGCCGAGGACGCCGAGGGTGAACCCGGTGACCTCACCCAGCACGTCCACCGGCGGGCCGCCGGCGTGCGCGCGCAGCCGACCGAGCAACGCCTGCGCCTCGGTGGCGACCACGTCGGCCAGTCCGGTGATGCGCTTGCTCTGGAACACCGGCTGGATGGTCCGCCGCTGCTTGCGCCACAGCTCGCCGGCGCTGGTGAGCAGCCCGTCGCCGAGCGCCCGCTTGGCCTCCTGGTACCCGATGCCCTTCTCGTAGTTCCCGGCGTTGTCCGCCAGTACGTACTTGGCCGTGTCGGGGTGGTTGAAGAAGTAGAGCGTCTTCGGGCCGATGCTCACCTTCACCGCGTCGCCGTAGGTGCGTGCCGCGGTGGACATGAGTGTCAGCCGGTCGCCGGCCAGCTGGCGCAGGAGCGTGAGGGTCGCGCTGCGCGGCGGGCCGGGCGGCACCCGGGGCTCCCCGGATGCCGCCCGGCCGCCCGCGACCGCGTCGTCGACAGCGGTCATGCCGCCCTCGCCTCCCGGCCACCGGCCGGCTCGGCGACCGGCTCGAGCGCGGGTTCGCTGTCCGGCCGCGGTGCCGCCTCGGCCGCCCTGTCCCGCGCCGCCTGCTCGCGTGCCTTGTCGACGAAGTGCAGCGACCACAGGAACAGCCCGCGGATCAGGCAGACCGCGGCGGTGGCGAAGAACAGGCCGTAGGCGATGTGGGCCACCATGAAGAACCCGTACATGACCGCGATGCCGGCGCCGAAGGCGAACTGCGCGGCCGGTTTGGACGGTGTGGTCCCGGGGTCGGTCACCATGTAGTTGGTGTAGAGCACGAACGCCACACCCGTCGCCATGGCGAGCGCCCCGGGGATCGACGTGCCGAACAGCAGGCCGCGGACGACGGCCTGCAGCACGAAGAACGAGAGCCAGCCGGCGATCAGCCACATGCGGTTGGTGAGCATCGCGTTGAGCACCGTGCCCGAGGCGAGGATGACGCCCACGATCACCCAGCCGACCCAGTGGTCCACCTGCTCGGTGAAGTGGTAGGGCGGTGCGATGCTGGCCCACGCGGGGAACAGCACCAGGATCATCGCGATCCCGAGGTTCGACGGGTTCATGTAGTGGCGCAGCTTGCCGCGCACCGGCGCCCGCAGCACCCACTTCGCGCTCACCGCGACGAACACCCCGAAGACCATCACCCAGATCCGGTCGTTCACGTAGATCAGCATGTTCAGCGCCAGCGCCGTGATGTGCGCGGGGAACAGGAACTCGACCATGCCCCGGACGCCGTTCCCGATGTACCTCGGCGCTCGTTTCTCGACGCGGGCACCGACCCACTCCAACGCGATCTCCGTCGTGTACGCGGTCAGCAGCGCGACGAACGGCCAGCTCCACGGCTGCTCGAACCCGAGGAACAGGTAGCCGACGATGTTGAAGACCGTGATCGAGATCGCGAAGCGGCGCAACGCGATGACGACCTTCGGGTCGTGCCGGGCCGGCGCCTTCTGCTCTGGTGTTCCAGCCACCTTGCTCATCCTTCCTTGGCCTGGCTGCCGAGCTGGATGTCATGCCAGCCGGCGCTCAACTCGAGGTCCTGTTCGTGGGTCTGGCCGTCGCGGTCCCGCCACCGCAGCGTGGTGTCGAGGTCCCCGCCGGACTCACCGAGTCCGATGTGGATGTCGGTACTGCGCTTGCCCGAGTGGCCGCTACCGCCGTCGACCCGCTGGATGAACCGCCGCCCATCCGCCGTCACCACCTCGACCTGGGCGCCGACCACCGGTGCGCCGTCCTCATGGGACAGCCGCAGCCCGAGGAAGTCGCCGTCGCCGGGGCTGGTGTTCTGGTAGAACACCGGAGCGGCGAACTGCCGCGCGACGGCGAAGTCGAGCAGCCCGTCGTCGTCGGCGTCCGCGGTGGCGATGCCGCGGGTGGGAACCGGGACAGCGAGACCCAGGTGCGGAGCGATGTTGGCGTACCGGCCGTCCTCGTCGCTCCTGGCGAACAGGTGCAGCGTCTGGTCGCCGGCGAGGTCGTCGCCCTTCTCCACGTTGGGCCAGAACAGCGGGTCGGACACGAGGCTGTCGTTCGCCGTGGCGAGCTCCTGCAGGTTTGGCCAGCGGTTGGTCTCACCCTGGACGAACCCCGTCGTCTGGGTGATCTCCAGCTCGCCGTCGTTGTCGAAGTCGGCGAACTTGACGTCCCACGCCCAGCCGGACCATCCCGTGCCCAGTTCGGCGCTGTGGTCCTCCCAGGGGGCCTCACCCGCGGCGAGCCGGGCCCGCACGTCCTTCTGGTCGTCCACGGTGGACAGGAAGTGCAGGTTCGACTCCTGGATGCCCCAGGGCGTGGTGATGTTGGAGACGAACATGTCGTAGACGCCGTCGTGGTCGAGGTCGCCGAAGTCGATCCCCATGCCCTTGAACGAGTCGTTGCCGAGCTGCTTGGACTTCGGAACACCAGGGGTGCGGTTCTGCTTCACGCCCCCGAACTCGATCCTGCCCGGCTTGGACTTGTTGTACAGCAGGTGGTCCACGCCGTGGTCGTTGGCCACGTACAGCTCGGGCAGCAGATCGCCGTCCAGGTCGTTGGCGGCGGCGGCGAGCGTCCAGCCCCACTGCGCCCCGTCCGGGAAGACCGAGTCGGGCGCCCGCATGAAGCTGACCGAGCTGGAGGTCGCCCCCTCGAAGCAGAAGATCATCTTCTTGCCGCTGTTCTTCGCGTGGGACAGCGAGTCGTTCATCTCCACGCCGCCGTCGACGGTCGGGTCGAGGACGGGGCTGTCCGGGAAGTAGTTCGCGACGAAGATGTCCACGTGCCCGTCGCCGTCGAAGTCGTCCACGGCGACGGCGTTGGTGTTCCACTGCGCGTCGGCGTACTCGCCGTCGACGACCTTGGGGTCGGGCACGAGCTCGGTCGGGGTGAACGCCGCGGAGTCGAGCTCGGTGGCGCCGGCACGGCCGAGGAAGACCACCGCCGTCCGGCCCCAGTAGTAGGCCAGCAGGTCCATCCGGCCGTCCTCGTTGAAGTCTCCCGGCGTGCAGCCCATCGGCGCGACGGCGTCGTTGGTCGGCAGCGGCGCCAGGTCGAGCTCGAACGGCTCGTACCGCTGGTCGCCCTCACCCGGCGTCGGCGTGACCACCACCTGGTCGGTCCGCGTGTCCACCAGGCACAGGTCGTTCGGCCGCCCGTCGCCGTCGAGGTCGTTGATCGCGATCCCGGCGCCGACCGAGGAGATCCAGGCCTGGATCCGCTCGTACTCCTTGTTCACCGGTCGGATCGTCTGCTGCTTGTCGGCCTCCGGCAGCGCGATGGTCATCGCCGTGAAGCCGTACCGGCTCGCCATGCGGTCCTGCTCGGCCGCCGACACCGACGGCAGGCTGACCACGACGTAGCCGACCACGGCCACCACCACGGCGATGACCCCGGGCAGCTGCCGGCGTAGCCGGCCCAACTTCGTGGTCATTTCCTCTCACCTCCAAGGGACATCAACTCGTTCGCTGTGCGCTGCCGCCACTGCTCGTAGCTGGGTGGCAGGTCGTTCTTCGCTCGCCGCGGCCGCGTCTGGACGCTGCACCGTGCGGCGGTCTCGGGGTCGGTCCCGCACAGCACCCGGGTGGCGACCTCGGTCTGCGGGATCACCAGGCCCGCCCGCACGCGTGCCTCCGCGGCGAACGCGGAGCCCTGCGCGAGCTGGGGCCGGAACTCGCCCGCGTGCTCGGCGAGCCGGGCCAGCTCGTCCGGATCGGCGCCGCAGGCGTAGGTCGCGGCCAGGCCGACGCCGGCCCACAGGTCGGCGTGGCGGCCGGCGGGGAACGCCGAGAGCAGCCGGATCACCTCCGCCACGTCGGTACAGCCCACGAACCACAGCGCCCGGCCGATGCCCTGGTCCACCGCGCGGTTGGAGTACGCCCGGGAGGCGTCGTCCGGCCACGAAAAGCGCGGGTCCTGGTAGTGCTCGTGCACGTAGCGGCGGGTGTGGAAGTAGGCCTGGTGGAAGCCGTAGCCGTCCAGGACCAGCCAGCGCAGCAAGGGGTCCAGGCTCTCCGCGGCCGGCCAGCGGAACCGCGGCAGCCGCGCCATCGCCCAGCCGATGCCGCAGTAGACGATGTAGACCTGGTCGCGTGCCGGCCCGGCGAGGAAGTCCTCGGCGTGGTGGCGATGGCCGAAGGGGAGGCCGTCGAGCATGGCGTAGCCCATGCCGGCGCCCTCGTAGGCGAAGCCGCGGAAGCGGACCGGGACCTCGGCCAGCCGGGCCGCGGCGTCGTCGAGCGAGCCGGCCTCGACCGCGTCCCCGTAGCCGCCGAGGAAGACGCGTCCGATCCGCTCCAGCAGTTCCTGGGACGGCCCGTCCTTCCGGTGGAACCCACGTTCCTCGAGCAACGTGTTCTTCTCGCTCGGTGTGAGAATTCTACGCCTGAACGCGCGCAGACTTGTGCCCAACAGACTCTCCCCCTATCGGGTGGAATGCAGGGGTTAATAGAAAATTACTTTCCCAATTCGGCGGCAAGGCGTCTACTCCGACTGTGCGAGCTTTCGCCCCGCGTTTTCACGCGGCTTTCAGCGCCGCCTGGGAGAAACTGTCACGGATTCGCCGGCGCCACACCTCGTAGGCCGGGCTCCCGTCCTCGCCCACCGTGTCCGGCGCGACGGCCGTCTCGTCGGCGAGGGCGACGGCGGAGGGGACCGGGAGTCCGGTGAGCACCTCGACGCCGACCCGACTGTGCTCGGGCACGTGCCCGGCGTAGGTCCTGGCCCTGGCGGCGAACACCGCACCCAGCGCCACCTCGCCCGCGTGCCGCCCGGCGGCCGCGCGCAGCTCGGCGAGCCCGGCCGGTCCACAGCCCCCGGCGAACGTCGCGGCCAGGCCGACACCGGCCCACAGGTCGGCCCGCCGGGGGCCGGCGAACCGCTCGACCGCCGCGGCCACCCGGTCCGGCACGCCGGCGTCGATGAACCAGAGGGCGCGGCCGATGCCCTGGTCGACGGCGCGGGGGAAGTAGTCCGGGGCGCCGGCCCAGGGGTAGGGCCGTGGCTCCCGCTGCTCGTCGACCACCCGCCGGGTGTCGAAGTAGGCCCGGTCGAAGCCGTAGCCGTCGACCGCGAGCCAGCTCATCGTCGGATGGAACGGCGAGCCGGGCAGCTCGGGCAGCACCCCGCGCCACAGCGCCCTGGGCAGCCGCGCCATCGCGAACCCGATGCCGATGTAGGTGAGGAAGATGTGTGGCTCGCCGGGGCCGGCCAGGAGCTCCCTGGTCCGGGTGCCGCGCCCGCCGGCCATGGCGTCCCGCACGACGGCGGCCATCGCGGCGCCCTCGTAGGCGAACCCGCGCAGCTCCGGCGAGACGGTCTCCAGCCTGCGTTCCACGTCCCACAGCCGGCGGTGCTCGATGCCCCACTCGAACCCGCAGACCACGGACTGCGGGATCGCCTCGAGCGACGTCGCGGCGGGGGCACCGGCGCCGGGGAAACCGCGCTCGGCGAAGGTGACGGCACGCAGCCTCGGTGTCAGCAGCAGTCTGCGCAGGGTGCCCAGGATCGCGGGCATCGCTCCTCCAGGTTCGGGATCGGTGGGGGCTCAGGCGCCCTGGCTGGCCATGGCGTCCGGTGCCCAGCTGTTGGCCAGGTAGGTGGGGTCGTCCAGGAGCGAGTCGCCGTTCAACATCGCCTGGTGCAGCTCGCGCAGCCGGGCCGAGGGGCCGACGCCCAGGTGGTCGCGGATCGTCGACCAGGCGTCGTGGTAGGCCTCGAGGGCCTGGCCGGGCCGGCCGCACCGGTGCAGCGCGAGCATGTACTGCGCCCGGAAGTTCTCCATGTACGGGTGCCGGGCGCACAGCGCGGCGAGGTCGCCGAGCAGCTGGTGGTGCCGGCCCAGGTAGAGGTCGGCGTCGATGCGCAGCGCGAGGTCCGCGAGCCGGCTCTCGGTCAGGCGCATGACCTCGATCTCCAGCTGGGGACCGGCCGGGACGTCCACCAGGACCGGCCCGTGCCACAGGTCGAGCGCGGCCGACAGCAGCCGCCGCGCCTCGGCGAAGTCCCCGGCGGCCCCCGCGGCACGGCCCGCGGCGGCGAGCCGCTCGTACCGGACCGCGTCCACGTCGCCGGCGTCGACCGCGAGCAGGTACCCGGTGTGCCCGGTCGCCAGCAGCTTCCTCGCCTGGTAGCGCTGGTTGCCGGGCAGGGCCGCGGCGATCAGCTTGCGGAGCAGCATCACGTAGGTCTGCAGCGTGCTCACGGCGCTGCGCGGCGCGCTCGCGCCCCACAGCTCCTCCATCAACATGGAGCCGGTCACCACCCGGCCGGCGTTGACCGCGAGCATGGCCAGCAGCTGGCGTGGCTTGCTCGCGGTCGGCACCACCGAGACTCCGTCGATGGTGACCTGCAACGCGCCAAGAACCTTGATTTCAGCTCGCATCAGTCAACTCATTTCACCGGTAGACCTCTTCGAGAGTAGGTCGGACCGCATTACGCCGAATCTCCTGAAATGCGGCCGTGGCCCTCGTCGGGCCCACTCCGCGCCCAGCGCACAACGGGAGTAGGCGCGCTCGTCGGCGCTGTTGCACGCTGGGTCTAATCGAAATTGTGCCCGGTCTTAGGCGGTGAACGTTGATTAGCGAGCGGATCGCCATCGTTGGCATTGGCCTGCGTTATCCGGACGCGTCCTCTCCCCAGGAGCTGTGGGAGAACGTGTTAGCCGGACGACGGGCGTTCCGGCGGTTGCCAGACGAACGAATGCGACACGCCGACTACTGGTCGGAGGACCCGCAGGCACCCGACCGGTTCTACTCGAGTCAGGCGGCGGTGCTGCGGGACTTCGAGTTCGACCGGGTGAAGTACAAGATCGCCGGCAGTACGTACCGGTCGACCGACCTCACCCACTGGCTAGCCCTGGACACCGCGGCGAGGGCGCTCGCCGACGCGGGCTTCGCCGACGGCGAGGGCCTACCGCACCGGGCCACCGGCGTGGTGCTGGGCAACAGCCTCACCGGCGAGTTCTCCCGGGCCAACCTCATGCGGCTGCGCTGGCCCTACGTGCGGCGCACGATCGCCGCGGCGCTGGGCGAGAAGGGCTGGTCGGACGAGGAGACCGGGGAGTTCCTGCGCGACCTCGAACCGAGGTACAAGGCGCCGTTCCCCGCGATCGACGAGGACACCCTCGCCGGCGGGCTGTCGAACACGATCGCCGGCCGCATCTGCAACTACTTCGACCTCGCCGGCGGCGGGTACACCGTCGACGGCGCCTGCTCCTCCTCGCTGCTGTCGATCGCGACCGCGGCGCGGGCGCTGACCGAGGGCGACCTCGACGTGGCGCTCGCCGGCGGTGTGGACCTGTCGATCGACCCGTTCGAGGTGATCGGCTTCGCCAAGACCGGCGCACTCGCCACCGGCGAGATGAAGGTCTACGACCGCGGCTCGAACGGCTTCTGGCCCGGTGAGGGCTGCGGCATGGTCGTGCTGATGCGGGAGAGCGAGGCCATCGCCCGCGGCTGCCGGATCTACGCCTCGATCGCCGGCTGGGGCGTCTCCTCGGACGGCAAGGGCGGCATCACCCGGCCCGAGGCCGCCGGCCACCGGCTCGCGCTCACCCGGGCCTACGCCAGGGCCGGCTACGGCGTGGAGACCGTCGGCTACTTCGAGGGGCACGGCACCGGAACCGCGGTCGGCGACGAGACCGAGATCGAGGCGCTGTCCTCGACGCGGCGCGAGGCCGACCCGACCGCCGCCCCCGCGGCGCTCAGCACGGTCAAGGGCAACTTCGGGCACACCAAGGCGGCCGCCGGCATTGCCGGGCTGATCAAGGCCGCGCTGGCCGTGTACCACCAGGTGATCCCCCCGGCGACCGGCCACGTCGAGCCCCACCCGAAGCTGACCGAGCCCGACACGGCGATGTACGTGCCGACCGAGGCCGCGCTGTGGCCGGCGGAGGGCCCCGTCCGCGCCGGCGTCTCCGCCATGGGCTTCGGCGGGATCAACTCGCACGTCGCGCTCGCGGAGGCGCCCGGGCGGGCCCGGCGCACCGAGCTGTGCCAGCGCACGACCACGCTGGTCGCGGGCCGCCAGGACGCCGAGGTGCTGCTGGTCGACGCGCACAGCGCCGAGGACCTGATGGCGCGGCTGAACCGGCTCGCCGGGCTGGCCGAGCGGCTCGCCATCGCCGAGCTCGCCGACCTCGCCGGCACCCTCGCCGCCGAGCAGAGCGGCGGGCGGCACCGGGCGGCGGTGGTGGCCGGCACGCCGGCCGACGCGGCCCGCAGGCTGCGGCGTGCGGCCGAGGAGCTCGCCGAGGGCCGGAGCACCCTGCACGCGCCGGCCGACGGGGTCTTCCTCGGTCACTCGACCGAAGCGCCGCGGGTCGCCTACCTGTTCCCGGGCCAGGGCTCGGGGCGGGGCGCGGTCGGCGCGATCCGCCGCAGGTTCACCGCGGCCGAGAACATCTTCCGTACCGGGGAGGTGCCGACCGGGGGCGACCACACCGCGACCGAGGTCGCCCAGCCCCGGATCGTGGCCGGGTCGGTAGCCGGCCTGCGCGTGCTCCACGCGCTGGGCATCGACGCGGACGTGGCGGTCGGGCACAGCCTCGGCGAGCTCACGGCGCTCTCCTGGGCCGGCGCCCTCGGTGGCGGCGACCTGCTCCGGCTGGCCGGGGTGCGGGGCCAGGTGATGGCCAGGGCCAGCCGGACCGGCGGCGCGATGGCCGGCCTGTCCGCGGCTCCGAGCACCGTCGAGGCACTGGTCGGCGACCGGAACGTGGTGATCGCCGGCTACAACGGGCCAGAGCAGACCGTGGTCGCCGGCCCCGCCGCCGAGGTCGACGAGGTGTGCGAGCAGGCGCGGGCCGACGGGCTGACCGCGACCCGGCTCAACGTCTCGCACGCCTTCCACTCCCCGCTCGTCCAGCCGGCCGCGGACGCCATGGCCGAGCGGCTCGGCGAGTTCGAGTTCGCCGCGCCGCGCCGCAAGGTGGTCTCCACGGTCACCGGTGAGCCGCTGGACGCCGACAGCGACCTGCGGGCGCTGTTGGTCGAGCAGATGGTGCGACCGGTCCGCTTCCACGAGGCCGCTGCCGCCGCGGTCGCCGACGCGGACCTGGTGATCGAGGTCGGCCCCGGCCGGGTGCTGGCCGGCCTGGTCGCCCAGCACGCGCCGGACAAGGCGGTGCTGGCCCTGGACACCGACAACGGGTCGCTCACCCCGCTGCTCGCGGCGGTCGGCGCGGCCTACGCGCTCGGCACCGAGGTCGACCCGACCGTGCTGTTCGCCGACCGGGTGGTGCGGCCGATGGACGAGGACGCCGAGCCGACGTTCCTGGCCAGCCCGTGCGAGACCGCGCCGGACATCGAGGCCGGCCGGACCGAGGAGATCGCCGCGGCGACGACCGAGGGCGCGGCGGAGACAGGGACGGAGACAGGGACGGAGACCGGGACCGGGGACGGCCCGTCGGCGACCCTCGACGTGCTGCGCCGGCTGGCCGCCGATCGGGTCGAGCTGCCCCTGGAGACCGTCACCGCGCAGAGCCACCCGCTTGACGACCTGCACCTGAGCTCGATCACCGTGGGGCAGATCGTCAACGAAGCCACCCGCGAGCTCGGCCGCCCGGCACTGGCCGCGACGGCGAACTTCGCCACGGTCACGCTCGGCGAGCTGGCCGAGATGATCGACCAGCTGGACGAGACCGAGCAGGACGGCGCCGCCGGCCCGACCGAGGTGGCCGGGTTCGCACCGTGGGTGCGCCCGTTCTCCGTCGACCACGTGCCGGCGGCGAGGCCGAGCCTGACGATCGGCACCGGCGGTCAGGGCAGCTGGGCGCTGTTCGCCCCGCCGGCCCACCCGCTGGCCGAGCGGCTGCGCGCGGCCCTGGTCGAGGCCGGCGTGGGCAGCGGCGTGCTGCTCTGCCTGCCGGCGAGCGGCGAGTCCCATGTGGACCTGCTGTTGCGGGCCGCCCAACAGGCCGCGGCCGACGCGCCGGAGACCCGCTTCGTCGTGGTGCAGCAGGAGCTGGGCGCCTCCGGCCTGGCGAGGACGCTGCACCTGGAACACCCGTCCGTGCCGACGACCGTCGTCGAGCTCGCCGACGTCGTCCCGACCGACCCGGCCGACGTCGAGGCGGCGGTGGACCGCGTCGTGGCCGAGGTCTCCACCACCACGGCCGGGTACCGCGAGGTGCGCTACACGGCCGAGGGTGAACGGACCATCCCCGTGCTGCGGGCGCTGCCCGAGCGCGCGGCCGCCGGGCCCGCACCCCTCGGGGAGCAGGACGTGCTGCTGGTCAGCGGGGGCGGCAAGGGCATCACCGCGGAGTGCGCGCTGGCGATCGCCCAGGACTCCGGCGCCGGGCTGGCGCTGCTGGGCCGGGCCGACCCGGACACCGACGAGGAGGTCTCGGCCAACCTCGCCCGGATGCGCGCCGCGGGCGTGCGGGTGAGCTACGAGCGGGCCGACGTCACCGACGCCGAGCAGGTCGCCGCGGCGGTCGAGCGGGCCGAGGCCGAGCTGGGACCGGTCACCGCCGTGCTGCACGGCGCGGGCCGCAACGAGCCGAGCGCGCTGGCCAACCTGTCAACCGAACAGGTCGAGCGCACGCTGGCGCCCAAGGTCGCCGGCCTGCGGGCCGTGCTGGCGGCCGTGCGCCCCGAGCGGATCAAGCTGCTGGTCACCTTCGGCAGCATCATCGGCCGGGCCGGCCTGCGCGGGGAGGGCCACTACTCCACCGCCAACGACTGGATGACCGAGCTCACCGTGCGCTTCCAGCGCGAGCACCCGAACGCCCGCGCGCTGGCGCTGGAGTGGTCGGTGTGGTCCGGCGCCGGCATGGGCGAGCGGCTGGGCGTGGTCGAGGCGCTGATGCGCGAGGGCATCACGCCGATCTCCACCGACGCCGGCATCGCGGTGCTGCGCCGGGTGCTGGCCGACCCCTCGGCCGGGCCGGTGCTGGTCATCAGCGGCCGGGCGGCCGGGCTGCCCACGTTGGACCTCGCCCGCGAGGAGCTGCCGCTGACCAGGTTCATCGACCGGGTGCTCGTGCACTACCCCGGCATCGAGCTGGTCACCGACGCCGAGCTGAGCGCGGGCAGCGACCCCTACCTCGCCGACCACCTGCTCGAGGGTGACCTGCTGTTCCCGGCGGTGCTCGGCATGGAGGCCATGACCCAGGTGGCCACGGCGCTGACCGGGCACCCGGTCCCGCCGCTGCTGGAGGACGTCGAGTTCCTGCGGCCGATCGTGGTCCGCCAGGGCGAGTCGACCACCGTCCGGGTGGCCGCGCTGGCGGCCGACGGCGAGGTGGTCTCGGTGGCCATCCGCAGCGAGGAGACCGGGTTCGGCGCGGACCACTTCCGCGCACGCCTGCGCTTCCCCCGCCCGGACCTGCCTGCCTCGACCGCGACTCCCGACCAGGGGCTGCCGGCCGTGCCGGTGGACCCGGTGGCCGAGCTCTACGGCGGCGTGCTGTTCCAGGGCAAGCGGTTCCAGCGGTTGCAGGCCTACCGCACGGCCCGCACCCGGCACGTGGTCGCGGAGCTGTCCACCACCACGCCGGCGCCCTGGTTCGCCGCGTTCCTCTCCCAGGAGCGGGTCCTGGCCGACCCCGGCACCCGCGACGCGGTGATGCACGCCCTGCAGTGCTGCGTGCCCGACGCGACGCTGCTGCCGCAGGGGATCGACCGGCTGTACCTGGCGAACCCGGGCGACCAGGACGCCGAGGTCGTGGTGATGGAGGCCTGGGAACGCGAGCAGGACGGCGACAGCTACGTCTACGACATCGACGTCCGCGACACCGGCGGCGAACTCGTCGAACGCTGGGAGGGGCTCACCCTGCGCGCCGTGCGCAAGCGCGGCGGCGAAGGCCCGTGGGTGCCCTCGCTGCTCGGCTCCTACCTCGAGCGCTCGGCCGAACGGGTCCTCGGCGACAGCCGCGCCGTCGTGGTGGAGCCCGACCCGGTCACCGGTCTGGTCGAGGCGGCCGACCGGCGGGCACAGACCGAGCTCGCGGCCAGCCGCGCGCTAGGCCGCCGGGCCGGGATCCGGTACCGCCCGGACGGGCGGCCGGAGGTCGACGACGGGGTCGTGTCCGCCTCCCACGGCGCCGGGGTGACCCTGGTCGTCGCCGGGGCGGGACAACGCCTCGCCTGCGACGTCGAGGTCGTCCTCGACCGGGAGCAGCGCGACTGGGTGGACCTGCTCGGCGAGCGGCAGCTGCCCCTGCGCGACCTGGTGGCGCAGGAGACCGGTGAGTCGCCGTCGACTGCCGCGACCCGCGTGTGGAGCGCGCTGGAGTGCTTGCGCAAGACCGGCGTCACCACGCAGGCGCTGACCCTCGACCGGATCGACGAGGAGGGCTGGGTGCTGCTGTCGGACGGCGACACCCGGATCGCCACCTGGGTGACCACACTCAACGGCTCGCCCGACCCCGTGGTCTTCGCCGTCCTGTCCGGGAAGGAGAACTGAGAGATGTCCGGCTACTACGAGATCCGCCACACGGTGGGCTTCGAGGAGACCAACATCGTCGGCAACGTCTACTACGTCAACTACCTGCGCTGGCAGGGGCGGTGCCGGGAGATGTTCCTCAAGGAGCACGCCCCGGACGTGCTGGCGGACCTACAGCAGGACCTGAAGCTGTTCACGCTCAAGGTGGAGTGCGAGTTCTTCGCCGAGATCACCGCGTTCGACGAGCTGTCCGTGCGGATGCAGCTGGAGGAGCTGACCCAGACCCAGGTCCAGTTCAGCTTCGACTACGTCAAGCTCGAGGACGGTCTGGAGAGCCTGGTGGCCCGGGGCCGCCAGCGGATCGCGTGCATGCGCGGGCCGAACAACGACACCGTGCCGACCCGGGTTCCGGCCGCTCTGCGTACCGCGCTCGAGCCGTACTCGGCCGACTCGGTGAACGCGGCGGCCGGGGCCGAGTCCGCCGGCGTCAGGACCGGGCGGTGACCGCGGCGCGGCGGGAGCCGGCCGCGGCTCCCGCCCAGCCGGTCGCCCGGCTGCGCCCGGACCAGGACCCGGAGAGCGCGAAGCTGGCGCTGCGGGACGTGATGTCCCACTTCGCCACGGGGATAACCGTGCTCACCGCACGCGGCGAGCGCGCCCACGGGATGACCGCGAACGCGTTCACGTCGGTCTCGCTCGACCCGCCGATGGTGCTCTGCTGCGTCGCCCGCACCGCCCGCATGCACGAGGCCATCCTGGGCGCCCGCAACTTCGGGGTGTCGGTGCTGTGCGCGGAGCAGGAAAGCGTCGCCCGCTACTTCGCCAGCCGGGAACGGCCGGCGGGGATGGCCCAGTTCGAGCGGGTGGACTGGTTCCCCGGCCGGCACACGGGCGTGCCGCTGCTGGTCGGATCGCTGGCCTGGCTGGAGTGCGACCTGACCGAGGTCTACGAGGGCGGCGACCACTCGATCTTCCTCGGCACGGTCCGCGGGGCCGGCCGGGGCGGCGGCCAGGCGCTGCTGTTCCTCGGCGGCGGCTTCCACCGCCACGGCCACCCCACTGCGCGCAGCGCCTGACCCGACGAGGAGTGTGGCGATGTTGGTGTGCGTGACGGGCGGTACCGGGTTTGTCGGTGCCCACACGGTCGCCGCGGTCCTCGCGGCCGGTCACCGGGTCCGCCTCCTGGTCCGCGAAGGTTCCGCTGTGGACAGTCCACTCGCCGCGGTGGGGGTTCCGCCCGGCGCGGTCGAGGTGGTCGCCGGCGACGTCCTCGACGAGGCGGCCGTCGCGCGGGCCGTCCGCGGCGCCGACGCGGTGCTGCACGCGGCCGCGGTCTACTCGTTCGACCCCAGGGACCGGGCGCGGGTCCGCGCGACCAACCGCCGCGGGACCGAGGTGGTGCTCGAGGCGGCGTGGCGGGCCGGCACCGGGCGCGCGGTCCACGTGTCCAGCGTCGCGGCCCTGTACCCGGCCGCCGGACCGGTCGACGAGAACTCCCCGGTGGGCCGCGCCCGCGAGCCGTACTCGGCCAGCAAGGCGGCCGCCGAGCGGGTGGCCCGCCACCACCAGAAGCGGGGCGCGCCGGTCGCGATCACCTACCCACCCGCGCTGCTCGGGCCGCACGACCCCCGGCTCGGCGACCAGACCCGCCGGCTGCGCGACACGCTGCGCGGCCTGATGCCGGTCTGGCCGGACGGCGGGTTCCCCCTCGGGGACGTCCGGGACACCGCGGCCCTGCACGCCGAGGTGCTCACCGGGTCCGGCGCGGGTCGCCACTTCGGCCCCGGCCGCTACCTGACCACCCGCGAACAGCTGCGGACCCTGCGCGAGGTCACCGGCCGCGCGCTCCCCGCGGTCCACCTCCCGGCCCGGGCGCTGCTGCCGGTGGGGCTGTTGGCCGGGCTCGCCCAACGGGTCTGGCCCTGGCACCTCCCGGTGGAGCACGGCGCGATCCACACCTGCGCCACCGCCACCCCGGTCGCCGCCTCGGCCGCCCGCGGCCGGGTCCCGGCACGGCCGGTGGCCGAGACGGTCGCCGACACCGTGGCCTGGCTGCACGAAGCGGGCCACATCTCCGCCCGGGCCGCCGGCCGGGCCGTCACCCGGGAGGTGCGGATCGGATGAGCTCCGCAGAGTACGACTACGTCCCACCACCGCCACCGCCGCTGATGTCGGTGGACGGTCCACACCGGAAACGGCAGCGGCCGCAACAACGGCCCGCGTCCATGCGGGCGCTGCGCGCCCGGCTCGACGGGCTGCGCGAGCAGGTGCTCGACGGGCGGGCCGAGGCCGTCGAGCGACAGCGCGCGCTGGGCAAGCGCACCGCGCGCGAGCGGCTGGACCTGCTGCTGGACGAGGACTCCTTCCTCGAGGTCGACATCTACCGGCGGCACCAGGCCAGCGGGCTGAAGGTCAGCGAGAGCCGGCCGCACACCGACGGGGTGGTCGCCGGGTCGGGCACGATCGACGGGCGCCGCGTCTTCGTCTACGCGCAGGACTTCACCATCTTCGGCGGCTCGCTGGGTGCCGCGCACGCGGCCAAGATCCACAAAGTGATGGACCTGGCCCTGAACGCGGGCGCTCCGCTGATCGGCCTCAACGACAGCGGCGGCGCGCGGATCCAGGAGGGCGTGCCCGCCCTCGACGGGTACGGCGGCATCTTCCGCCGCCACGTCGCGGCGTCGGGCATCATCCCGCAGATCAGCGTGATCCTCGGGCCGTGCGCGGGTGGCGCGGCCTACTCTCCCGCGCTGACCGACTTCGTGTTCATGGTTCGTGAGACCGCGCAGATGTACCTCACCGGCCCGGACGTGATCGCCTCGGTCACCGGTGAGCAGGTGAGCCACCAGGAGCTCGGCGGGGCGGACGTGCACGGCACCCGTTCCGGCGTGGCCACGTTCGTGCACGACGACGAGGAGAGCTGCCTGGCCGACGTGCGCTACCTGGTGTCGATCCTGCCGCCCAACAACATGGAGCCGGCACCCGAGTTCCCCGCCTGCGACGCCGAACGCGACGAGCGCCCACGACTGGCCGAGATCGTGCCGGCGGACCTGTCCAAGCCCTACGACATGCGCGCGGTCCTCGCCGAGGTCGTCGACGACGGCGAGTACCTGGAGATCCACGAGCACTGGGCCACGAACGTGGTCTGCGCACTGGCCCACATAGACGGTCGGCTGGTCGGCGTGGTGGGCAACCAGCCGGCCGTGCTCGCCGGCGTGCTGGACATCCCCGCCTCGGAGAAGGCGGCCCGGTTCGTGCGGTTCTGCGACGCGTTCAGCATCCCGCTGGTGACGCTGGTGGACGTACCCGGGTTCCTGCCCGGGACCGGCCAGGAGTACGACGGCATCATCCGCCACGGCGCCAAGCTGCTCTACGCCTACTGCGAGGCGACGGTCCCGAGGATCCAGGTGATCGTCCGCAAGGCCTACGGCGGGGCCTACATCGTCATGGACTCCCGCTCGGTGGGTACCGACCTCTCCCTCGCCTGGCCGACCAACGAGATCGCCGTACTGGGCGCGGAGGGCGCGGTCGACGTGCTGTTCCGCCGCGAGCTGGCCGCCGCGGAGGACCGCGTGCGGCTGCGCGGGGACCTCGTGGCGCAGTACACCGAGCAGCTCATGCACCCCCAGTACGCGGCCGAGCGCGGCCTGGTCGACGACGTCATCGACCCGGCGTGGACCAGGGCGGTGGTCGCCAAGGGCCTCGCGATGCTGCGCACCAAACGGAAGCACGCACCACGCCGCAAGCACGGGAATATTCCACTGTAGACATCGGGGGATGCAATGGACGCGAACCTCAACGAGGTGGGGAGGCCGACCCTGCGCGGCACCCGGGTGCCCAACCAGGTCAGCTACCGGCAGGTGCGCGAGAACGTCACCGAGCTGCTGCTCGCCGGCCGCCCGGACGAGCGGTCACCCGTGCCGGCCTGTCCCGAGTGGAGCATCAGGGACCTCGTCGAGCACCTCGTCGGGGTCGCCGCACTGGGCATCGGACGGCTCTCCGGGTGGCCGGCCGACAGCTCGCGCCCGTCGACGGCGATGGACCTGGCCGAGCTGCTCGAGGAGTGGGCTCGACTCGGGGAGGTCGCCGACCGGCTGCTCGCCGACCACGGCGGCCGCGCGGGGACGATCCTGGTGATGGACGCGTTCACCCACGAGCTGGACCTCCGCTTCGCGCTCGGCACCCCGCTGCCCGACGAGCACCCGGCCTTCGCCGGCGCCTTCGGGGTGCTCGCCGCCGGCTTCGCCGCCTCGGTCGCCGCGCACCACCTGCCCGGCGTGCGGCTGTCGGTCGGGCCCACCCAGTGGACGGTCGGCGACGACGAGCCGGCCGCCACGGTGCACGCCGACCGCTTCGACCTCTACCGCTCGCTGGCCGGCCGGCGCACCCATGAGCAGATCGCCGAACTGGGCTGGGACCGCGACTCCCACCGCTGGCTCCCCGCGTTCACCTGGGGGCCCTTCACCCCGCCGGCGTCGCCTGTCGAGCGCGCCCGCTGACCTCCGCCGAGGCCGGCGCCGACGCCGGCTTCGACGCCCGCACCGACGCCCGCACCGACGCCTCGGCCGCAGCCGTCGAGTCGCCCGCCCCGACCATCAGCGTGACCAGCTGGGTCTCGAAGCACCGGTCGGGGCCGCACGGGTCCACCAGGTACTCGCCGATCTCCATCGTGACCAGCCCGTGGACGGCGAGCCACATGTGGTGGGCCACCAGCTCCGGCTCGACGTCGCGGAACCGTCCTGCCTCGACGCAGCTCCGGGCGCACTCCACGACGCGGCTCAGCGTGAACCGGCCGTACTGGCGGTCCTCCTCGGTGAGTCGGAACCCGGCCAGCGTGCGGCCGCCGAACATCACCGAGTACAGGTCGGGGTTGTCCACCGCGGTCCGGCGGTAGGCGCGGCCGAACGCGGCCAGGTCCGCGACCGGGTCGTCGGACTCCGCAATCTGCGAGAAAGCCCGCTCCAACCTGCTGAAACCCTCGTGGACGATCTCCCGCACGAGGCCGCTCATGCTGCCGAAGTGGGTGTAGACCGCCATTGTCGAGGTACCCGCTTCAGAGGTGATCCGCCGGGCCGACAACGACTCGGGGCCCTCCTCGGCAAGCAGCCGGGCGGCGATCTGGACCAGTTCGACGCGGGCTGCGGGATCCCGCCGGCGAGGACTCATGTTTGACAGTGTTACATAACACCCGTATCTTTAGAAGTACAACGGCGTTATGGATAAGGAATCCGACGTCTTCCGTACAGATGAGGCGAATGCCATGAGAGAACACGACGTGGGCGGTGCGCTTCCCCGCTCCCGTTTTCGGATGGAGACCGGCCTCGAGGTGCTCGAGGAGTGGACGCAGACCGCTTCCCAGTCCCAGAAGAACGCCGTGTACGAGGCGCTGTTCGCCATGCTCGACGGCTCCCTGTTCCGCCGGTACCGCATCGTGGACGACTTCCAGCGGCCGAGCGAGCTGTTCGTGATCGTGCGCGACGACCTGGTCGTGAAGATCCGGGTCAACTGCTTCGACTCCTTCGGCGTCGTGCACATCGGCGCCTGCGGGCCCCGACAGGGCATCTGCGGATAAGACTCCGCGTTCCCCGCCCGGTCATGCTTGAGGCGGACCTGACACCGGGCGAGAGGACAGACACGTGATCCAGCGGGACGTGATCTCCGACCTGACCGCGGAGGCGAACGAGGTCGACCAGCTCGTCGCCGGTCTCGACGCGGCCGGCTGGCAGCGGCCGACGCCGGCCCCCGGCTGGACGGTCGCCCACCAGGTCGCCCACCTGGCCTTCATCTTCCGGCTGGCCGGGACCGCCGCCGCCGACCCAGAGCTGTTCACCGCGATGACGGCCAAGGTCGGCCAGGACTTCGAGGCGGCGGTGAACGGCGCCCTGCGTGAGTACCTCGACGACCAGCCGGAGGTGCTGCTCACCCGCTGGCGGGCCGAGCGGGACGGGGCGATCAAGGCGCTGGCCGCGGTGCCGGCCGACCAGGTCGTGCCGTGGCTGGTCCGCCCGCTGCCGCCGGCGGTGCTGGCCTGCGCGGGAATCATGGAGCTGTTCGGGCACGGTCAGGACATCGCCGACGCGCTCGCGGTGACCCGAACCCGCACCGACCGGCTCTGGAACCTCGCCTGGTTCGCCACGCTCACCTGGGACTTCGGCTACCAGTCACGCGGGCTGACCCCGCCGGACGTGCGGTTCCGCTACGAGCTCACCGCACCCTCCGGGGAGATCTGGGAGTTCGGTCCCGCCGACGCCGAGCAGCGGATCAGCGGTCCCGCCGAGGACTTCTGCCTGCTGGTCACCCGGCGCCGGCACCGCGACGACCTCGCCCTGACGGCGGTCGGCGCCGACGCCGACCACTGGCTGGACATCGCCCAGGCCTACCGCGGGCCGGCCGGCGAGGGCCGCCGACCGGGCCAGTTCTCGGCCTGAGGCCGAGGCGGACCCGGGAGCGGGCACATGTCGGTCCGAGCCGTCCGCGGCGCGACCCAGGTGGACCGGGACGACCCGGCCCTCATCGCCGAGGGCACGACCGAGCTGCTCACCGAGGTGATCGGGCGCAACGGGCTGGACCCGGATGACCTGATCAGCGTCGTGTTCACCGTGACACCAGACCTGACCAGCGGCTTCCCCGCCGCGGCCGCCCGGGCGCTCGGGCTGACCGACCTGCCCCTGTTGTGCGCCACCGAGATCGACGTTCCGCACGCCCCGCGGCGGGTGGTCCGGCTGCTCGCCCACGTGGAGAGCGACCGCCCGCGGGCGGCGATCCGGCACGTGTACCTGCGCGGCGCGGCCGCACTGCGACCCGACCTGGCCGCGTAGGCGGTGTGCCGCCCCGGTGGGGGCGGCACACCGCCTCGGTGCGTCGGCTCAGCCGAACGCGTGGTCCCGCCACCTCGGGACCTCGGCCGCGCTCAGGGCGACCGGCAGGATCGCTGTCCGGTCGACCGAGCCGGTCAGCCGCTGACCGCCGCCCTGGTCCGCACCGAAGCGCAGCTCCCGGGTGGCGCAGCCGTTGATGCCGTCGTCGGGCACCGAGCCGGTCCCGGCCCGTACCCCGTCGACGTAGACGGCCAGCTCGCCCGCGTCGGTCATCGTGACCACGAGGTCGACCCACCGGTCGCGCGGGACCACCGCCGAGGTCGTCGTGCCCGTGCCCGACCCGATGAACCGCAGCTGGTCCGATGGGGTCAGGTCGATCAGCACGCCGTCGGTGCCCGGGTCGCCGCTGCGCTGCCAGTCGAACAGGCGGCGGTAGCCGGCGCCGGAGACCTTCACCTCGGTCGCGAACGTCGCCTGGCGGAGGAAGCCGAGCGAGGTCGGGGCGGTGGCGAGGTAGGTGTCGCCGTCCAGGACGGCGCCGCTCCCGGTGGGCGCCGTGCTGTCGTAGGTCGCGCTACCCCGGACCGTCGCGTCCCTGCCGTTCGCCGAGAGGTCCTCCACACCGGACCCCGCGGACGGGTCCCAGGCCACCAGCGGGGTGTCGGCCGGCGGCACCGGGCAGGGCGGCAGCGGCTCGATCGACACGCCGGTCCGACCGGTGTGCCGCCACCCCTGCCCGGTCAGTGTGACCGCCAGCGGCTCGAACTCGCTCTGCCCGGCCCGCGGCGTCACCGCGATCGTGAACGTCCGCGAGCGGCCCGGGCGGAGCGCCGGGACCTCGACCGCGACCGGCTCCGCCGTCCAGCCCTCGGGCAGGGTCACGGCCAGCCGGCCGGCCGGCAGCGTGCGGTGCAGTGCCGAGACCGTCACCTCGAGGTCGAACGGGGTCTGGGCGAGCGCCGCGTCCGGCGCCTCGACCCGCACCGAGGCGAGTGCTCGGAGAACGTAGCTCCGGCCTCGCTGCGCCGCGATCGTGATGGTGCCGTCGGCCTCGGTGACCCGGACCGGACGGCCTCGCGAGTCGACCACCTCGTAGCGGCCGGCGAGCAGGTCCGAGGACACCGTGATGGGGCCGGAACGACCGGCGGCGAGCTGGATCCGGGTCGGCGTGCCACCGGTCCAGTCGACGTCGACCGTCACGTCGCCGCGCGCCCGCAGGCCGCGGACCGACCCGTCGGCCCACTGGTCGGGCAGGGCCGGCAGCACGTCCACCACGCCGGTGTGGCTCTGCAGCAGCATCTCGGCCACGCCCGCGGTCGCGCCGAAGTTGCCGTCGATCTGGAACGGCGGATGGGTGTCCCACAGGTTGTCCAGCGTGCTGGTCTTCAGCAGCTCGGAGAGCATCAGGTGGGAGTGGTTGCCGTCCAGCAGCCGAGCCCAGAAGTTGATCTTCCAGGCCTTGCTCCACCCGGTGCCGCCGTCACCCCGGGCCTCCAGCGAGGTCCGCGCCGCCTCGACCAGCTCCGGGTCGCGCCGAGGAGTGATCTGGCGGCCGGGGTGCAGTGCGAACAGGTGCGACACGTGCCGGTGCTCGTTGTTCGGGTCGTCCCAGTCGAGCTTCCACTCCTGCAGCTGACCCCACGAGCCGACCCGCAGGCCCGGGTCCAACCGGTCGAGCGTGGCCTTCGCCTCTGCGGCGAACGCCCGGTCCCCGAGCGTGTTCGCCGCCTCGACGGTGTTGGTCAGCAGGTCCCACACGATCTGCTGGGACATCGAGGCGCCGGCCGAGAACGGCCCCTGCTCGGGCGAGTAGCTCGGGGTGACCACGAGCTTGCCGTCCCGCGGGTCGACGACCAGCTCGTCCATCCAGAACTCGGAGAGCGACCTGAGCATCGGGTAGGCCCGTTCACGCAGGAACCGCTCGTCCCGGGTGAACAGGTAGTGCTCGTAGTAGTGCTGGGCGAGCCAAGCGCCGGACTCGGGGAACCAGAACGCGGTCGCCCAGTCGTGCACCCCGGTGAAGCCGAACGGGTTGGTCTCGTTGTGCACCACCCAGCCCCAGTTGCCGAACATCTCCCGGGCGGTGACCTCACCGGCCGGCACCAGGGAGTCGACGTAGTCGAACAGCGGCGCCGTGGTCTCGGACAGGTTCGTCGTCTCCGCCGGCCAGTAGTTCATCTGCAGGTTGATGTTCACGTGGTAGTCCGCGCTCCACGGCGGGGACGTCGAGTTGTTCCAGACGCCCTGCAGGTTGGCCGGCAGCGAACCCGGCCGCGAGGACCCGATCAGCAGGTAGCGGCCGTACTGGAAGTACAGCGCCTCCAGGGCCTTGCGGTGCGCCGCCGGGGTGGCCGGGTCGCGGTAGGCCCGGAGCAGGTCGTCGGTCGGGATGTCGGGCATCTCCTGGCCGATGTCCAGGCTCACCCGGTCGAAGAGCTCCCGGTAGTCGGACACGTGCGCCGAGCGCAGCCGGCCGAACCCCTTGCCGGCGGCCCGGTCCACGCGCTGGGTGACCTCCTGGTGCGGGTCGCGGCCGGTGCGGTAGGTGGGGTACTCGGTCGAGTAGTCGGTGCCGGCGGCGAGGAGCAGCGTGACCGCGTCCGCCCCGCTGACGGTCACCGAGCCGTCGGCGTTGTCGGTGCGCCGACCACCCTCGTTGAGCACCTGGATCTGCGACTCGAACCGCATCCCGTTGTCGTTGAGCGCGCCGGCGAAGGTGATCCGGCCGCCGCGCGCGGTGATGTTCCGGGACCGGTTGTCCGGCGCGCTGACCGAGGCGGTGAACCCGACCTGGCCCGGCCGGTCCGCCGAGATCCTGGCCACGATGACGTGGTCCTCGCCGGAGGCGAAGTACTCGCGCGAGTGCCGGACGCCGTCGGCGGTGTAGCCGACCCCCGCGACGCCCTCGGCGATGTCGAGGTCGCGGCGGTAGCCGGTCACCTCGCCGGGCGCGGTCGGCTGGGTCAGCCGGAGGTCACCGAAGAGCTGGTAGGCGCCGAAGCCGGTCTTGGGCTGGCCGAGCTGGTCGGCGACCCACTCCGGGTCGGCCTGGCCCTGCGCCCAGATCCGGTCCTGGACCGCCTCGAGGGCGCCCGGGCGGGGCTCGCGCCAGTTGCCGAAGTCGTAGCCGGGTGAACCCGGGCCCCCGGTCCACAGCGTCTTCTCGTTGAACTGCACCAGCTCCGACTGCACGCCGCCGAAGATGTTGGCCCCCAGCGCGCCGTTGCCGACCGGCAGTGACTGGGACTCCCAGTCGGTGGCCGGCTCGTCGTACCACAGCGTCAGGTCAGCATCGCGACCGCCGCCGCCCCCACCGTGGCCGTGGCGTTGCCCCCCTTCGGAAGCCGAGGCGCTGCCTGCGACCAACGCGGTTCCGGCGAGCGCGGTGGTCGCGACCACCACCGCCGCCAATGCCCTCGTCGTCCTCTCGCGTAAGCGTTTGCTCGTCATCACGACTCCTCTGTCACGACACGAAACCGCTGATAGCAGGGTGTGCAGCTGGTTGTGCGGTAGAGAAGAGCGGAGCGGCCGGGCCCATCCGGGCCCGGCCGCCGCCGGTGGATCACTCGTAGAGGACCGCCTTGATCTCGGCGTCGTCGATGTTGCTCTTGTCGTACCACTTGAAGCCGGTGTCGATGGACTTCGGCAGCTCCTCGCCGTCGATCGCCTTCATCGCGGCGATCACGAGCTCGCGGCCCATGTTGACCGGGTCCTGGGTGACCGCGCCGGCCATGGAGCCGTCACGGATCGCGTCCACCTGGGCCTTGCCCGAGTCGAAGCCGACCAGCTTCAGGCCGGTCTTGCCGCTCTCCTCGACACCCTTGATGACGCCGATCGCGGAGCCCTCGTTGGCGGCGTAGATGCCCTTGAGGTCGGGGTTCGCCGAGATGATCGACTTGGTGATGTTGGCCGACTCCAGCTGGTCGCCACCGCCGTACTGCGGCTCGAGCACCTCGATGTCGGGTGCGTTCTGCTCCATCCACTCCATGAAGCCGTCGCGCCGGTCGGTACCGGACTTGCTGGTCTGGTCGTGGACGACCAGCGCGACCTTGCCCTTGCCACCGACGAGCTCGGACATGTGCTTGGCGGCCTCGGCCGCGGCGGCCTTGTTGTCCGTGCTGACCGTGGTCACCGGAACGTCGCTGTCCACACCGGAGTCGAAGGCGATAACCGGGATGTTCTGCGACTTCGCCTGCTGGAGCAGGGGCTCGGCGGACTGGCTGTCGAGCGCGGCGAAGCCGATGGCGGCCGGCGACTTGGCGAGGTCGTTGGTGAGCATGTTGATCTGCTCCTCGACGTCCGACTCGGTCGGCGGGCCGACGAAGGTGACGCGTGCGCCCTGCTTCTCGGCCTCCTCCTCCGCGCCGTTCTTGACCGCCTGCCAGAACTGGTGCTGGAAGCCCTTGGACACGATCGCGATGTACGGCTGCTCGCCGTTCCCGCCACCACCACCTCCGCCGGCGTTGCCGCCGTCCTCACCGCACGCGGTGAGCGAGAGTGCCAGGGCGGCACCGGCCATGATGGCGCCGGCCTTCCGAATCTTCATTGATCAGGCCTCTTTCTTTCGGAGAATGTCGGTGTAGACGGCTACGAGGATCACGCAGCCGAGGATGACGTTCTGCCACTCCTGCGGGATGGACATGATCTGTAGTCCGTTGTTCAGCGTGGAGATGATCAGCGCGCCGATGAGCGTGCCGAGGATCGAGCCCTTGCCGCCGGACAGGGAGGTTCCCCCGATGACCACGGCGGCGATCGCCTGGAGCTCGTAGCCCATGCCGGTCGCGGGCTGGGCCGACCCGAGCCTGGCGGAGATCATGATTCCGGCGAGGCCGGTGAACAGTCCGGCGAACGCGTAGATCGCGATCTTCCACTTGCGCACGTCGATGCCCGACAGCGCGGTTGCCTCCTCGTTGCTGCCGATCGAGTAGGTGTAGCGGCCGAGCACGGTCTTGGTGAGCAGCACGCCGGCGATGACCGCCACGACGATCAGCACCAGCACCGCGTTCGGGAACTCCACGCCGGGGATGAGGTTCCCGGTGGAGATCTTGGTGTAGCTCGGCTCCTCGCTGAAGTAGATCGGGGCGCTGTCCGACACCACCAGCGCGAGCCCTTCCGCCACGAGCATCATCGCGAGGGTCGCGATGAACGGCGGGATCTTCAGCAGGGCGATGTTGATGCCGTTGATCAGTCCCATCATTCCTCCGAAGAGGACTGTCGCGACCAGACCAACGACCAGTGGTAAGTCCATGTTGACGATGAACACGCCGGACATCACCGCGCACAGGGCCATCCCGGTACCGACCGCCAGGTCGATACCGCCGGTGATGATGACGAAGGTGGTGCCGATCGCCAGCGTTCCGATGACGACCGTCGAGAACAGGATCGCGGTGAAGTTGCCGTAGGTGAAGAAGAACGGGCTCGCCACCGAGAAGAACGCGAAGATCGCGATCAGGCTGGCGAACGCCAGCAGCTGCTGCAGCCGTCCCTTGGCGACCGCGGCGAAGCCGCCGCCGGCCACCGACTCGCGTGGCGGCGTCTCGAGGGCGGTCATGGCGCCTCCGCGGTTGCGCGTACGTCGGCCCTGGTCATGGCTTCCCTTCCTCTTCCGCCTCCGCCGCACCGGTGTCGACGGGGTCGAGCCCGAGCTCCACCGCGTCCTCGACGTTCTCGTCCGGACGCAGCGTGGCGTAGTGCATGATGCTCTCCTGGGTCGCCTCGCCGGCGTCGAGGATCCTGGTCACCCGGCCCTCGCTCATCACCACCACGCGGTGGGACATCCGCAGGACCTCGGGCAGCTCCGAGGAGATCATGATGATCGACTTCCCCCGCTCGGCGAGCTCGTTGAGCAGCTGGTAGATCTCCTCCTTGGCACCGACGTCGATGCCCCTGGTCGGCTCGTCGAAGATCAGGATGTCGCAGTCACGCGCCAGCCACTTCGCGATGACGACCTTCTGCTGGTTCCCCCCGGAGAGGAACTTCGTCGTCTGGTCCACCGAGGGCGTCTTGATGCGCAGCGAACCGACGTACTCGCTCGCCCTCGCCCGAGCGGCCCGGTCGTGGATGAACCCGGCCGTGGTGAACTTCTCGCGCAGCGCGCCGAGCGTGACGTTCGCCTTGACGTCCTTGTCGAGCAGCAGGCCGTAGCGCTTGCGGTCCTCGGACAGGTAGCCGATGCCGTGGCGGACCGCATCGGCCGGATGCCCGACGCGGATCTGCTCGCCCCGCAGGGTGATCACGCCGGCGTCGACCGGGTCGGCACCGACGATGGCCCGCGCGGTCTCGGTCCGGCCGGCCCCCATCAGACCCGCGAACCCGAGGATCTCCCCCGCCCGTAGGTCGAACGAGACGCCCTTGAGCAGGGTCCTTGTCGACAGGCCGGTCACCTCGAGCAGCACCTCGCGGTCGGGCCGGACGCCCCGCGGGCCCGCGCCGTCGGCCAGCATCCGGCCGACCATCATCGCGATGATCTCCCGGGTGCTGGTGGACCCGACGTCCACCGTGTCGACGTACTGCCCGTCCCGGATGACCGTCACCCGGTCGGCGATCCGCTTGATCTCCTCCATGCGGTGGGAGATGTAGATGACGCCGGTCTCCGGCCGGACGAACCGCCGGATCAGGTCGTGCAGGGTCTCGACCTCGACGTCGTTGAGCGCCGCCGTCGGCTCGTCCATGATCAGGACCCGGGGGTCGTATGACAGCGCCTTGGCGATCTCGACCATCTGCTGGTTCGCCACGGTCAGGTCGCCCACGACGGCGGTCGGGTCGAGCGGCAGGTGCAGTCGTTCGATGAGCTCCCGCGCCTCGCGGACCAGCCGACGCTCGTCGAGCAGCAGCCGCATCCGCCGCGGCTCGCGGCCGATGAAGATGTTCTGCGCGACGGTGAGGTGCGGCACCAGGTTGAACTCCTGGTGGATGATGCTGATCCCGAGCTCGGTGGCGTGCTTGGGCCCGGTGATCTCCAGCTGCTCGCCGTCCAGGGAGAACGTGCCGGTGTCCGGGGTGTAGATGCCGGAGAGCAACTTCATCAGCGTGGACTTGCCCGCGCCGTTCTCGCCGACCAGCGCGAGGACCTCGCCCGCGCGCAGGTCGAGGCGCATGTCCGACAGCGCCCGCACCCCGGGGAAGGACTTGTTCACCCCGACCACCTCGAGCAGGGGCAGCGAGGCGGTCGGGGGCCTCGTGGTACTGGTCACCACCTCGCCTCCTTCCCGTCGGTCTCAGCCATGGGTGTACTCCACAATGGATTCCTCGAGTAGCTGGGCACCCGCGCCGGGCGCCTTCGGGGCACGGTATCGCCCGCCGGTCACCTCGACCGGGGTGACGAAGTGCTCGTGCAGGTGATCCACGAACTCGATCATCCGGTTCTCGGTCGTGCCGGACACCGCGACGAAGTCGAACATCGCCAGGTGCTGGACGACCTCGCAGAGCCCCACCCCGCCCGCGTGCGGGCAGACCGGGACGCCGAACTTGGCGGCCAGCAGGAGGATCGCGAGGTTCTCGTTGACCCCGGCGACCCGGGTCGCGTCGAGCTGGAGCACCTGGAGCGCACCGGCCTGCAGGAACTGCTTGAACATGATCCGGTTGGCTGCGTGCTCGCCGGTGGCCACCGGCACCGGCGCGACCCCCCGGGCGATCGCGGCGTGCCCGAGGACGTCGTCGGGGCTGGTGGGCTCCTCGATCCAGGCCAGGTCGAACCGCTCGAGCTCTTTCACCCACCCGATGGCCTCGTCGACCTCCCATCGCTGGTTGGCGTCCACCGCGATCCGGATGTCCGGCCCGCACACCTCCCTGGCGATGGCCATTCGTCGGATGTCCTCACCGAGGTCGGCACCGACCTTGAGCTTGATCTGACCGAACCCGTCGGCGACGGCCTCCCGGCAGAGCCGGGCGAGCTTGGCGTCGTCGTACCCGAGCCAGCCCGGCGTGGTGGTGTAGGCGGGGTAGCCCCGCGCCAGCAGCGCCGCCTCCCGTTCGGCCCGGCCGGGCTCCGCGGCGCGCAGGATCTCCAGCGCCTCCTCGCGGGTCAGCGCGTCGGTGAGGTAGCGGAAGTCGACCAGGTCGACCAACTCCTCGGGGGACATGGCCGCCAGCAGCTTCCACAGCGGCCGCTCGGCGCGCTTCGCCTTGAGGTCCCACAGGGCGTTGACCACCGCCCCGACCGCCATGTGCATGACGCCCTTCTCGGGGCCGAGCCAGCGCAGCTGTGAGTCGTGGACCAGCTCCCGCCATACCCCGCCGAGGTCGGCCAGCAGCTCCTCGGCGTCGCGGCCCACGAGGTGGGGTGCGAGCGCACGGATCGCGGCGACCTGCACGTCGTTGCCGCGGCCGATCGTGAAGACGAACCCGTGGCCCTCGAGCCCGTCGGGTGCGTCGGTTCGGAGGCGGACGTAGGCCGCCGAGTAGTCGGGGTCGGGGTTCATGGCGTCCGACCCGTCCAACGTCAGTGACGTGGGGAATCGCACGTCACTCGTGTCCAGCGCAACGATGCGAGTCACGACGCTCTCCTGCTCCGGGGGGCGAGATCTGCTCGGGAGGTTAGACATCCGATGTATAGGGAGTCAAGGCTGCGATCACGGCTCGCCACACACTGCAACTTACCGTGACCACTCGCCCACGCAAACCGCTCATTCGTCCGATCTCTCGGACCCAAAGCTCAGCGGGAACCTGCGCAACCCCTCCAGCAGCGCCACGGCGACCTCGGCGTGAGGACCGCGGGTGCAAGCGCGAACCCGACACTGCCGCCGAGCGCTCGGCTACACCCCCGGACGCCACCGGGGCCAGGTCAGGTGAGCGGACCGGGTCAGGGGGTGGCGCGTTCCCAGGTCTGAAGGTAGGTCTCGGCCCCGCGCGCCATGTCCGCGGTGACCTGCTCGCCGTCGGCGCCGGCCGCGAGGCGCAGGTCCGCCAGCCAGTCGGGGAGCAGGCCGTAGTGGGCCATGCCGTCGACGTTCAGGTCGTAGACCCGTTCGCCGGTGTGCTGCTGGTCCACTGTGGAACCGCCGTCGAAGGTCTCGAACGGGTACTCCAGGGGGTGCGCGGCGGCATCCGCGCGCGGCGGGGGTTGGTGGCCGAAGCCGCCGGTGTCGAACCCCGCGCCGGTGCCGAACGGGTAGCGGGGGTCGGCGGCGGCGCGGATCGTGCGCCACTCCCGCACGAACTGCGCGGTGCCGTGACCGTACGGGCCGGCCACCCCGCCCAGGGACAGGATGCGCGGGTAGAAGCTCGGGTCCAGCCACGAATGGCTCGACACCACGCCGGGATACTCGTTCGCCTCCAACAGGTCCAACGCCTCGTCCATGGCCTTCACGCTCATGTGGTCGACGTCGATCAGCATGCCCCTGGCCATCATCCCCTCGATCGCGTAGCGACCGAGGTCGGTCAGGCCGTGCACGTTGCAGTGCGGGGCACTCGGGTACACCGGCAGCGTCACGCCCGGCGGCAGCAACGCCTGCAGCGGCCCGGCCAGCACGTCGCTCTCCACCGCGATCGTGTTGTCGCTGGCTGGCCCGGTGCACCGCTGTGCCTCCCAGAACCGGCCGGTGGAGTAGAAGTTCGCCGCGTTCACGACAAAGCCCGAGGTGCCCGCGTCGAACCGCACGCCGCACAGCGCGTTGTCGAACTTGTGGCAGACGAACATCCGGCGCACGCCCAGGTCGTACAGCTCGTCCAGGCCGGCGTCGATGTCCGCGCGGTCGCACAGCGGCTGCCCGTCGCGGATCCCGCAGCCGAACGGCTGGGACACCTCCACGCCCAGCACCACCGCGAGCTTGCCCTGCTCGATGACCTCCCGCGCCTGCGCAGGGTCGGTCACGATCCGGAACCAGCCCCGGCCCGGACCGCCCCACTGGGTGTCGATGAAGTCCTGTAGCTCGTAGATCCGTTGCGCCTGCAGCCGGACCGAAGCCATGTCCTCGCACGGGTTGCGCTTCAACGGGTAGATCTCGCACAGCGCCGCGTTGTTCACGAACAGGTTCGTGTAGACACGCAACCCGCCCCGCCACGCGCGCTCCAGCCACCGGTAGTAGGAGGCCTCGTGGGTCCACGAGTTGTGCTTGGGCCAGTCGCGGAACGTGGGCCAGCCCCGCGTGTCGTGGGTGAACGTCGGGTAGCCGCCGCCGGCCAGGTTCTCCCACCAGGCACCGAGCCCGTTCGGCTCGTGGTCGGGACAGTCGACCAGCGCGTCGGTGATCCCGTACCGGCTCCACGGTTGTCCACAGTGGATCTCGCCGCCGATGAACTCGAACGCGGTCAGGTGGTTGTGCAGGTCGACGACCCCGCGCACCTCGCCGTCGGGCGTGGTGCCGGTGAACGGGGTGCCCTCGATGTTGAGGTCCGCCTCGGGCGCGTCGGCACATCCCGACGCCGGTTCCGGCGTGAACGGGGTGGCTGTGGTCCGCAGCGCGAGCGTGGCGAGCAGCGGGTCCACCGCGAGCTGCCGGTTGGTCGACACCGAGGTGATCGTGACCGTGTCGCCGGAGCCCGCGGCGAGCCGCCAGTCCGTGCTCGGCCCCGCGGCCCTGGCCGAGAGCACGCCGAGCGTGCCGAGCCCGGTGCCGAGGAAGTCCTCGCCGGTCCCGTACAGCAGGTAGGTCGAGGAACCCGTGCCCTGCAGGCGGAACGGCTGCGTGGGCCCGGCGCCGGTGGCCTGGTACCCGCCGAGCGCGTTGCGCACGACGTACTTCCCGGACGGCGCGCGCAGGGCGACGCAGGCGCCGTCGAGCGCCGTGACATCGGTCTGTGCGACCGCGACCGGCGCCGGCGCACTCACCACCCCGGCGAGGAGCACCGCCGAGACCACACCCAGAACCCGCGCGCGGTAGGACGTCACCGATCCACCCTCACCCGGGACTGGGACCGAGTCAATCGGCTGATCAGCGGCGATTGGCGTGCGCCAGGAGGATGTCGCGGCTGTGGGCGAACGCGTCCGGCGTGAGCCCGGCCAGGCGGTCGCGGACCGCCTCGAGGAACACCTCGCGCGCCGCCCCCGGCATTCGGGACAGCCTGCGCGAGGTGACGCCGAGCGTCCGGCGGTGCCCGACGAACTCCTCCAGATCCGGATGGTAGGACCACGGCACGCGCAGGACCCGGATCTCGCCGAACCCCGAGCCGCCGAGCAGGGTGGACAGCTTGTCCTCGCTGTCGACCACCGCGTGCCGGCTGAACAGCGAGGAATCCGAGGGCGCGCCGTGCCGGTCCAGCTCCTCGTTCCAGATCTCCAGCGCCGGCACCGGGGTCTCAGGGCCCCACACGGCGACGCCGAGCGCGCCGCCCTGGCGCAGCACCCGATGTGCCTCACGCACCCCCGCCGCCGGCTCGGGCAGGTGGAAGAGCATGAACGCCTGCACGACGACGTCGAACGCCCCGCCGGCGAACGGCAGCCGCGCCGCGTCGGCGACCAGGCGCGGGAAAGCGGCCGGGGCGCGGCGCACCATCCCCGCGGCGCGGTCGGCCGCGACCACGAGCGCCTCGGGCGCGTGCCGGCGCAACGCCGGCAGCAAGGTGCCGACCCCCGAGCCCAGGTCGAGCACGGCGCCGGCCCGCGTCAGCGGCAACTCCTCGAGCAACCGCAGGCTCGCCGGGTTCAGCAACCCCGCCCACCGCCGCTCGTAGTCCCCGGCGGAGCCGGAGTAGTGCTCGGCGAGCGCGCGGACGGCACCGTCGCCGGCCGGCGGGCTCTCCGGCTTCCCCACGTGTCAGCTCCGCTCGACCAGCCGCCCGACCACGTCCGGACCGGGGTGCGCGGTGCCCGAGCCGTCGCGGCGCGGATCGGGCTCGGGCAGCTCGACCGACGAGCCGTTGCGGGCCATCCCGGCCGGGCGCGGACCGACCCAGGCCAGCATCAGCCTGGTCTCGCCCTTGAGGAACCGGTGGGTCCGCACGCCGCCGGTCGCCCTGCCCTTGGCCGGGTACTTCGCGAACGGGGTGACCTTGACGCTCTGCCCGGTGGCGGTGACCACCATCGGCTCGCCGTGCTCGTCGTCGTCGGTCCGCACCGCGCCGAAGAACACGGCCTGCTCGCCGGGGGCGAGGTTGACCCCGGTCATGCCGCCGCCCTTGAGGCCCTGCGGGCGAACGAGCGAGGCGGGGTAGCGCAGCAGCGAGGAGTCCGAGGACAGGAACACGCAGGTCTCGGTGCCGTCGGTGAGCCAGGTCGCGCCGATGACCTCGTCGTCGCCCTTGAGGCCGATGACCTCGAACTCGTCGGAGCGCACCGGCCAGTCGGGCGAGCAGACCTTCACCATGCCCGAGCGGGTGCCCAGGGCGAGCCCGGGCGAGCCCTCGGCCCGCTCGCCGAGCGGGGCGATGCCGACCACCCGCTCACCTTTCTCCAGCGGTACCAGCTCGCTGGCCGCCATGCCGCCGCCGAGCGAGACCGTGCCGGCGTGCTCGGGCAGCACCGGCAGCGGGAGCACGTCAGTCTTGAACGCCCGGCCGCGGCTGGTGACCACGAGGATCTGCCCGCGGGCCGTGGTGTGCACCAGCGCCGCCACCGCGTCGTGCCTGGCGCGTCCGCTGCGCCGGCGCGCCTCGGTCGCCTCCTCGGACTCCGCGGCCGTCCTGGCCACCAGGCCGGTGGCCGACAGCAGCACCTGGCAGGGGTCGTCGGCCACCTCGAGCGGGCCGGCCGGCTTGGAGGCGGCGAGCACCTCCTTGAGGTCGCCGTCGATCAGCGCGGTCCTGCGCTCGACGGCGAGGTCCTTGGCGACCTTGGCGAGCTCGGTGGAGACGAGCTTGCGCAGCACGGACTCGTCGTCGAGGATCTTGGAGAGCTCGGCGATCTCGGCCCGCAGCCGCTCCTGCTCCTCCTCCAGCTCGATCCGGTCGTACTTGGTGAGCCGGCGCAGCGGGGTGTCGAGGATGTAGGTGGCCTGGATCTCGGAGAGCTTGAACCGCTTCATCAGGCCTTCCTTGGCCTCGGCGGCGTTCTCGCTGTTGCGGATCAGCCGGATCACCTTGTCGATGTCCAGCAGGGCGATCAGCAGACCCTCGACCAGGTGCAGCCGCTCCTCGCGCTTGCGCCGGCGGAAGCGGGTGCGGCGGGTGACGACCTCGTAGCGGTGGCGGAGGAAGACCTCGAGCAGGGCCTTGAGCCCCAGGGTCTGCGGCTGCCCGTCGACCAGGACGAGGTTGTTGATGCCGAAGGACTGCTCCATGGGCGTCAGCCGGTAGAGATCGGCCAGCAGCGCCTGCGGGTTGACCCCGACCTTGCACTCGATGACCAGACGGGTGCCGTTCTCACCGTCGGTGAGGTCCTTGACGTCGGCGATCCCGGTGAGGCGCTTGGACTTGGTCACCTCGTCGGTGATCTTCTCGATGATCTTCTCCGGGCCGACCGCGTAGGGCAGCTCGACGACCGTGATGGCCTGCCTCCCCCGGCTCCCCTCCAGCGGGCCGATCTCGACCTTGGCCCGCATGCGGACGACGCCGCGACCGGTCTCGTAGGCGCGGCGGACCTCGTCGAGGCCGAGCAGCATGCCCCCGGTCGGCAGGTCGGGCCCCGGGACGAACTCCATCAGCTTGTCGAGTGTCGCGTTGGGATGGTTGATCAGCCACCGCGCGGCCCCGATGACCTCACCGAGGTTGTGCGGGATCATGTTGGTCGCCATGCCCACGGCGATCCCGGAGGTTCCGTTCACCAGCAGGTTCGGGAAGGCCGCCGGGAGTACGACCGGCTCGGCCAGCGACCCGTCGTAGTTCGGCCGGAAGTCGACGGTCTCCTCGCCCAGCTCCCCCACCAGCAACATCGCCTCGGGCGAAAGCCTCGACTCGGTGTACCTGCTGGCCGCCGGGCCGTCGTCCGGGGAGCCGAAATTGCCATGCCCGTCGATGAGCGGGGCGTTCATCGAGAAGTCCTGGGCCAGCCGGACCATGGCGTCGTAGATCGCCATGTCGCCGTGGGGGTGGTAGCGGCCCATGACGTCGCCGACCACGCGGGAGGACTTCACGTAGGCGTGGGTGGGCCGGTAGCCGTTCTCGTGCATCGAGTAGAGGATGCGGCGGTGTACGGGCTTGAGGCCGTCCCGGGCGTCGGGGAGGGCGCGGGAGTGGATGACCGAGTAGGCGTACTCCAGATAGGAGTCCTCGATCTCGGTCTTCAGTGAGTTGTCGAAGACCTGCGCGCCCGCCCGGTCGAACGCGGCGGGGTCGACCCGGGTCGTGCGGGCCTTGCGGCGTGCCATTCTCGATCCTGCCCTGTCGTCGCTGTGCTCAGATGTCGATCGCGGACTGGTCCACGCGGGCCGAGGACTCCACCAGCCAGGCCCGCCGGGGTTCGACCTTCTCCCCCATCAGCAACTCCAACGCCGCCTCCGCGGCCTCGGCGTCGTCGAGGGTGATCCGGCGTACCGATCTGGTCGCCGGGTTCATCGTGGTGTCCCACAGCTCGTCGGCGTCCATCTCGCCGAGCCCCTTGAACCGGGGCACCGGCGTGACGATCTGCTTGCCGGCCTTCTCCAGCTCGGCGAGCTTGGTCTCCATCTCGCGCTGGGTGAAGGTGAAGTAGGTCTGCGGGTTCTTGCCCTTGGTGGTGATCTTGTGCAGCGGCGGCATGGCGGCGAACAGCCGGCCGTCCTCGATCACCGGCCGCATGTAGCGGGCGAACAGGGTAATCAGCAGCGTACGGATGTGCGAACCGTCCACATCGGCGTCGGCCATCAGGATCACCCGGCCGTAGCGCATGGCCGGCAGGTCGAACGTGCGTCCGCTTCCCGCGCCGAGCACCTGGACGATCGAGGCGATCTCCGCGTTGCGCAGGGTGTCGGCGAGGCTCGCCTTCTGCACGTTGAGGATCTTGCCGCGCAGCGGGAGCAGGGCCTGGTACTCCGACACCCTGGCGTGCCGGGCGCTGCCCAGTGCGCTGTCGCCCTCGACGAGGAACAGCTCGCTGCGGGAGATGCCGGTGGCACGGCAGTCGACGAGCTTGGCCGGCATGGCGGCGCCCTCGAGCGCGGTCTTGCGCCGGGCCGCGTCCTTCTGCTGCTTCTGGGCGAGCCGCACCCGGGACGCGTCGACGATCTTCTGCAGGACCGTCTTGGCCTCGGTCTTGGTCTTGCGGTTCTCGGTCCAGGCCTTGATCTGCTGCTCGACGATGCCCTGCAGCACCCGGGTGATGCCGGCGGTGGACAGCTCGTCCTTGGTCTGCGAGGTGAACTGCGGCTCCGGCAGCCGGACGTGCACGACCGCGGTCATGCCCTCCTGGACGTCCTCCAGCGTCGGCGGGTCCTCCTTGGGCTTGAGCATCCCGCGGGTGCGCCCGATGGCGTCCTGCACGGCCTTGAGCACCGCGCGGTCGAACCCGCGGCGATGGGTCCCGCCGTGCACGTTCCGGATGGTGTTGGTGAAGCACTCGACGGTGCGCTCGTAGCCCGTGCCCCAGCGCAGCGCGACCTCCACCTCCGCCCGACGCTCTACTTTGGACTGCATGACGCCGTTCTCGTCGGCGGCGTTCTCCCGGTAGGTGCCCTCACCGGTGATCATCAGGGTGCCGGAGACCGCCTTCTCGTCCGACGGCGCGAGGAAGTCCACCATGTCGGCGAGGCCGTTGGGGTAGGAGAACGTCTCCTCCCCGATGGCACCGTCGGTGGCGTTGCGCAGCACGTAGGTCACGCCGGGCACCAGGAAGGCGGTGTTGCGCAGCTTGGCCCGCACGGCCTCGACGTCGAGCGCGGCGCCGTTCTCGAAGTAGCGGGCGTCGTACCAGTAGCGGGTGGACGTGCCGGTGGCCTCGCCCCGCTTCATCTTCCGGACCACCTGGAGGCCGGAGCGCTTGGTGAACTTGGCCTTGGGGCCGGGACCGTCGAACTCGCCGGGCACGCCCCGGGCGAACGACATCTGGTGGACCTTGCCCTCGCGCTTGACCGTGACGTCGAACCGGTGGGACAGCGCGTTGACCGCGGAGGCGCCGACGCCGTGCAGGCCGCCGGAGGTCTTGTAGCCGGAGCCGCCGAACTTGCCGCCGGCGTGCAGCCTGGTCAGCACGAGCTCGACGCCGGAGAGCTTGGACTTGGCGTGGACGCCAGTGGGGATGCCGCGGCCGTCGTCGTCGACCTGGACGCTGCCGTCGGCGTGCAGGGTCACCACGACCTTGGTGGCGTGGCCGGCGACGCCCTCGTCGGTCGAGTTGTCGACGATCTCGTTGAAGAGGTGGTTGATGCCGCGGCTGTCGGTGGACCCGATGTACATGCCCGGCCGCTTGCGCACCGCCTCGAGTCCCTCGAGATGCGTCAGATCGTCGGCCCCGTACACCGTCTCCGCAGTCACCGTCAGCTCCTGTGTCCCTCGCCACGCCCTGCTCCGGCCACCCACCGGCGGCGCGGCACCACCGTAGACGAGGGTATCGGCACGGCCCGACAATCCCGTGCATTCGCCGGGGCCGGTCCGCGGGTTCGGCCACGGCCTCCGAGTTGACCTGCGCTTTCGCCTCGGTATCTCCACGATAGGCCCTGCTCGGCGCGCGCGCCGGCCGCGGTCACGCTGGGTGAGGCCGACCGGTCCTGTTCGGACCTTTCCCTGGCGGGCGATCTCACCCGGGGGTGAGGCGCCGGGGGCCGACCAGGGCCGCGACCCCGCTGAGCACGAAGCCCAGCGCGGGGCCGTAGGCCCCGATGTCCAGCGTGGCGGGGTCACCGGCGAAGTCGCGGACGGCGAGCACGTGCACCGCGGCCAGGGCGAGCAGCACCAGCCCGGCGACCCGCCGGAACATCGCCATCGCCGTGCGCAGCATGAAGATCACCAGAACCAGCACGCCCACCGCGACGCCCACGGTGATGATCTCCGCGCGGGAGAGGTCGGGCCCGCCGTCGCCGAACAGCTCGAGCAGGCCGTAGCGCAGCACGAGGTACCCGACGCCCAGGATGGCGAGGCCGGCCCAGACCACCTTCATCGCCACCGACTCCAGTACCGACACCAGCGCCAGCAGGATGCCCAGCGCGGCGAGCGGGTAGCTGAACAGGAACACGTACCAGCCCCCGAACCCGCTCGCCCCGACCCCGGTGACCAGGTCCCACAGTTCGGGCAGCGGCACGGACTCGCCACCGGTGGCCGACGCGGAGACCCATGGCAGCACGAGCAGGCTCAGCACCTGCACGACGAGGCCGAGCAGGGTGAGCAGCAGCCCCAGCCCGGGCAGCCGCAACCGTGGGCCGTCGTCGTCATAGGCCTGCCGCGGAGGCGGCGCTGGCGGGCGCTGCCGCCTCTCGGGCGGGTACGGCTCACCGTGGTACCGCTCGAACCCGCCGGACGGCCCGTAGCCCTCCCGAGAGCCGCCCTCCCGAGAACCGTAGCCCTCCGACCGGCCGTAGCCCTGCGGCGGCCCATAGCCCTGCGCGCGCCCGTAGGTCTCCTGCTGGCCGTAGCCCTCCGGCGGCCCGTAGTCCTGCGGCCGCTGCCCCTGCCGCGGCCGGTACCCGGGCTGCCAGTCTGGTTCGCCCTGGTAGGGGCCGGAACGCGACATGCGGGCACCGTACCCGTCGGTGGGCCAGGAGCCCAGCCGAAACCTCTCAGTCCCCCTCGGCCCAGAACTTCTGGACGAGCGCGGCGAACTCCTCCGCCCGCTCGATCTGGGGCATGTGCCCGGTGTCCGGGAACAGGTGGGTACGCACGTGCGGCAGCAGCGTCCTCGCCTCCGCCAGGTGCGCCGCCGGGAGGATCAGGTCGTGCGAGCCCCACACGACCAGGGTCGGCGCACCCGCCCGCGCGGTCGCGGTCAGCAGCAGCTCCCGCCAGCCGGGCCGCACCCCACGGAAGGTGCCCAGCGACCGGCACAGCTCCAGCATCACCCGCGCCCCGTGCGGGCGACGGGCGAAGGCGAGGGAGCGCTCCACCCGTTCCTCGGTCACGAACGACCCGTCACGGAAGAGCGCGCGTTCCATCCGGCGCGCGCCGGCGCGCGAAGGCCGCAGCAGCAGCCGGCCGACCGGGCGCAGCGCGAGCAGGCGCAGCGCGATCGTGACCTCCCGACCGAAGCCGGCGCTGGCCACCAGCACCATGCTCCGCACCCGGTCGGGGTGGCGCAGGGCGAGCAGCATGGCGACGGCCCCGCCGAGCGAGTTGCCGACCACGTGCACCGGCTGCCGCTCGCCGACCGCGTCGAGGAAGCCGCGGACGTGCTCGGCGTAGGGCGGCAGCGTGGCCCGGCCGGGCAGCGGGTCGGACTCGCCGAAGCCGGGGAGGTCGACGCTGTAGACCCGGAACCCCTCGAGCAGCTGGTGCTGCTCGGTCCAGTCCTCGAGGCTGCGGGCGATGCCGTGCAGCAGCAGCACGGGCGGGCCGTCCCCGGTGACCCGGTAACGCACCCGCAGGCCGTCCACCCGGACCTCGGTCATCCAGTCCGTCCACTGAGGACGGAGCTGCGGAACGCCATGTCGTCGTCCACCGGGCCGTAGCGCATCAGCAGGACATCCCGCGGGTAGTTCTGGTAGAGCCGCCACGGTGCGGCCGCCCCCTGCTTGGGCAGGCCCTCGACGCTGCGCAGGACGTACCCGGAGCGCAAGTCGACCAGCGGCACGGTGGCCGCGGTGCCCGGGGGCGGGGTGGGCGTCGCGACCCGCAGGCCGCGCGCCGCCATGTGCTTGAGCAGCCGGCAGACGTACCGGGCCACCAGGTCGCTCTTGAGGGTCCAGGAGGCGTTGGTGTACCCGATCGTGAGCGCGAAGTTGGGCACCCCGGAGAGCATCATCCCCTTGTAGGCGAGGGTGTTCCCGAGCTCGACCGGGTCGCCGTCGACGGTGAGTGACATACCGCCGATCGGCAGCAGGTTCAGGCCGGTCGCGGTGACCACGATGTCGGCGGGCAGCTCGGTGCCGGACTCCAGCCTCACCCCGCCGGCGGTGAAGCCGGCGATCCGGTCGGTGACGACCGACGCCCGTCCCTCCCGCAGCGCGGCGAACAGGTCGCCGTCGGGGACGAAGCACATGCGCTGGTCCCACGGCTGGTAGCGGGGCCGGAAGTGCGTGTCGACGTCGAAGCCGGCGGGCAGCAGCCGCAGCGCGCCCCTGCGCAGCAGGGCCTTCATGAGCGTGGGCGCCCGCCGGGAGAGCTGGTACGCCGCCTGTGCGCCGAGCACGTTCTTCCACCGCACGAGCGGGTAGAGCAGCCGGCCGGGGACCCGGTCGCGCAGGATCCGGGCGAGCGGGTCGATGGCCGGCAGCGCCAGGACGTAGCTCGGCGAGCGCTGGAGCATCGTCACGTGGGCCGCGGTCTCGGCCATCGACGGCACGAGCGTCACCGCGGTGGCGCCGCTGCCGATCACCACCACCCGCTTGCCGGCGTAGTCGAGGTCCTCGGGCCAGTGCTGGGGGTGGACCACCGTCCCGCCGAACGCCTCGATGCCGGGGAGCTCCGGGGTGTAACCCCGGTCGTAGCGGTAGTAGCCGGAGCAGACGAACAGGAACGAGCAGGTGATCGTCACCTCCTCGCTCCCCTCGGGGCGCTCGTGCCGGGCGCGCACGGTCCACCTGGCGTCCTCGCTGGACCACTCGGCGCCCAGCACGCGGTGGCGGAACCGGACCAGCTCGTCCACGCCGTACTCGCGCGCGGTGTCCCGCACGTACTCGCGGATGGAGGTGCCGTCGGCCATCGTGCGGGACTTGGTCCAGGGGCGGAACGAGTAGCCGAGGGTGAACATGTCCGAGTCCGACCGCACGCCGGGGTAGCGGAACAGGTCCCAGGTGCCGCCGATCGCGTCCCGCGCCTCCAGGACCGCCACCCGCCGGTCGGGGCACTCGCGCCGCAGGTGGCAGGCGGCGCCGACGCCGGACAGGCCGGCACCGACGATCAGCACGTCGACGTGGTCGACGGAGGTCGCAGCAGACATGTGGTCCCCATCCACGATCCGGGCCGTCGACCCACGGTATCGACAGGGTGTCGAGTGGGTCAACACAGTGTTGAGCGGATCTGGCGGCCGGCGGTAGCCTGCGGGCATGGGCCCCGCCACGTCGAAGCGCGGCCGGCGCTCCCCCCGGCCCTCCGGCGACGACCGCGAGGGCGCGATCCTGGCCACCGCCGAGCGCCTGCTCGGCGAGCGCTCGATGCGCGACATCTCCATCGACGACCTCGCCCGCGGCGCGGGGATCTCCCGGCCCACGTTCTACTTCTACTTCCCCTCCAAGGACGCCGTGCTGCTCGCGCTGCTGGACGGCGTGGTCCAGGAGGCCGACGCGGCGCTGGCCGCGGTATCGGCGGACATCCTGGCCGCCGACCCCTCCCGTTACTGGCGCGACTGCATCGCCACCTTCCACCGGACCTTCGGCGCGCACGCGGCGGTCACGCTGGCGTGCGCGGAGGTTCGGCTGACCAACACCGAGGTGCTCGAGCTGTGGTCGCGGGTCATGGACTCGTGGAACCAAGCCGTGGCGGCCGCGATCGAGGGCGAGCGGGTGCGCGGCGCCGCGCCGCCGGGCCTACCGGCCCGGGACCTGGCCATCGCGCTGAACTCGATGAACGAGCGGGTGCTGTACTCCTCGTTCGCCCACGACGTCCCGACCGTCGCCGCCGAGGACGTGGTGGACGTCCTGCACACGGTCTGGCTCAACGCGATCTACCAGACCACGGACCCGTAGCCGGCGGGTCAGGTGCCGCCGCTGAGCTGGAAGCGGATCGTGCCGGTGACCGAGTCGTCGACGTCGAGGACCTTGTCCGCCAGGTACTCGGCGGTCGAGGAGTCCACCAGCACCCGGGCGCCGGTCGTCGCCTCGGTCACCACCAGGTCCGTCTCCTCGGGAAGCGTCGCGACCGAGAGGGACAGCCTGCCCTCGCCCGCCCTGGCGTGTACCCGAAGCCCTGCCCGGCTCCGTCCCGCGACGAGCCGCTTGATCGCCGTTCCGGCCGCCGGCGTTATCCGTAACACCGTCCACCACCTCCATCGGTCGGCGGACACGCTGCATACCCGGCCCAGCCGCGGCCAACCACCGATGTTTCGCCCGCCGCCTCCCGGGTAGGCCAGCACTCCGACCAGGAGGACGTGATGTGCCATGAGGCACCCGAACACGAGCCGATGAACAGCGCCGGCCTACGGGTCGAGGAGCACGACCTCGCCGGTGCGTGCGTGCTCGAGCCGCGCGGCGTACTCGAAGGACTCGCCTGCGGTGCGCTGAGCGAGTCCCTGGTGCGGACCGGGGCCGGCGAGCCGAGCGCGGTGATCGTCGACCTCGCCGGGCTCGAGATCCCGCCGACTCCGCCCTGTCGCTGTTCCGCTCGGTTGGCGACCAGCTCGCCCAGTGGCCGGGTGTGCCGCTGCTGCTGGTCGCCGGTCGTGCCGAGCACCGCAGGATGCTGGACCGGTACGAGGCGTGCGCCCACCTGCCGGTACACCCGTCCGTGTCGGCCGCCGCCGCGGCGGTGGGCCGTCCGCCACCGCGCCGCGTCGCGCGGCTCACCCTGCCCAACGACCTGGTCAGCGCCCGGCTCGCCAGGGCGTTCATCCTGCGTACCTGCGCGGAGTGGGACGAGGTGGGCAAGGCGCTGGACGCGGTGACGGTGGTCAACGAACTGGTCGAGAACACCCTGCTGCACACCTACAGCGCGCCCTCGGTTCGCCTCGAGCTGCGCCACGGCCTGCTGACCGTCGCGGTCTACGACGACGACCCGGCACCTCCCCTGATGGTCCCGCCGACCCCGGGCACGACGGGGCGGCGGGGCCTGGTGCTCATCGACCGGCTGGCGGCGGTGTGGGGCTGCTCGCCGACCCGGTCCGGCGGCAAGGCGGTGTGGGCGGTCCTGTGAGACGCCGCTCAGGCGGCCAGCGCGGCCCGCAGCGAGCGGTACAGCAGGGCAGCGTCGCCCAGCCGGTGGCGGAGCTGGCGCTCGAGGCCGCCGATCGGCACCAGGTTCTGCGGGGCCCGCGGGTCCTTGTGCGGGGAGCTGGCCAGCCGGGGCAGGACGAGCGCGGTCACGTCGGCGAGCGCGGCCGCCTCCTCCGCGCGCAGGTCCGCCGAGCACTCCAGGCGCACGACCCCGGCCCACGGCGCGCGAGCGGCGCCGGGCAGCCGCAGGTACCAGGAGGTGCGCTCCCAGGAGGTGCCCATGCCGAACACGGGGCTGCGCTGTCCTGGCTCGAGCGCCGCCACCACCGCCGCCTGCTCGGCCTGCAGGTAGGACTTCTGGTGGGTCTTGACGTAGCCGACCGTGCGGGCGAGGTGGGTCCGGCCGCGCAGCGGGCCGTCCACCACGAGCAGGTCGTCCTCGACGTTCCCGTGCCGTCGCCAGGCCGTCGCCAGCTCCACCTCCAGCGCCGCCAGCCGGCCCTGGACGCCGAGGGTCAACGCGTCCAGCCCGCCGGGGGTGTGGCGGAAGGCGTAGGTGGCGTGCCGGGTCTTGATGTCCTCGCCGGTGGCGGCGTAGAGCCCGCGGTCGACGGCGACGTCCACGATCCGGGCGGCGCCGTCGCAGCACACCAGGCCGGCCGCGAGCGAGGCGACGACGCCGGGCTGCGGCTCGGGTTCGCGGGCGTGCACCCAGACCCGGGCGTCGATGCGCCGCACGCCGTCGAGGAACAGCACCGAGCCCGGCACCGTGCCCTCCCGCGGCGTCAGCGGGCGCCACCGCGAGGCGGGCAGCTCCAGGTCGAGGGTCAGCGTCGCCGAGGACTCCCGACCGTCCAGCTCGTCGCCCCGCGCGACCCCGTAGCCGGGGTCCCACGGGTCCACCGTGTAGGACGGGGGCGACAACAACGCGGTCATGGCGCCACCCTCACACCTCGACCCGCCGCAGCCGCGACGACGCGCCGTCCCGGGTCACCGCGAACTGCACGGGCACCCGCTCGGCCAGGGCCGGGACGTGGGTGACGATCCCCACCATCCGGTCGGTCTCCTCGGCGAGCCGCTCGAGCGTGGCCGCGACCGTGTCCAGCGTCGCCTCGTCCAGGGTGCCGAAGCCCTCGTCGAGGAACATCGAGTTGAGGTCGCGCTTGCCCCCGGAGAGCCCGACGACCTGGTGGGACAGGGCCAGCGCGAGGGCAAGCGAGGCCTGGAAGGTCTCCCCGCCGGACAGCGTGCTGACCGGCCGCCGGGTCCCGGCGTCGTTGTGGTCGATCACCACCAGCTCGTTGCGCTCGGCGCGGTGCAGCTCGTACTGCCCGCCGGAGAGCTGCAGGAGGATCTCCGAGGCCTCGGTGACCAGCGAGTCCAGTGCCTCGGCGCAGAGCCAGGCCTCGAACCCGTTGGACTTGAGCAGGTTGCCCAGCGTGCGGGCGACCCGCTCCTCCTCGCGGCACTGCTCGACCTCCTGGGCCAGCGCCGCCGACCGGGAGCGGCGGGCCTGGAGATCGTCGAGGTCGCGCCGGGCCTCGGCCAGGTGGGTGGCCAGCACGACGTCCGGCTTCGCCTCCCGGGGGAGCGCGATCCCGTGCCGGTCGAACAGCTCGGTCAGCGTCGCCCGGGCGGCCCCGCCGCTGGCCCGCAGGTCCTGCTCGGCCCGCTCCAGCTCGGCCACCCGGCCGGACAGCTCCTCGCGGTGTGCCCTGGCCCAGTCGAGCAGGGCCTGCCACGCCCTGGCCAGGTCGTCGCCCTCGACCGGCGGCGCCCCCGCGGCCGTGAACCTGTCGCGTGCCGCCCGCAGCGCCGCCCACGCCCGCCGCTCCTCCTCGACCAGCTCGGTGCGCTGGCGCTGGGCCCGCTCGACGGCGGTTCGAGCGGCCCTGGCCTTGGCGCGGGCGGCCTCGGCCGCGGCGTCCGCGGCCTGGCGCTCGGCCAGCGCCGCGTCCAC
>NZ_MSIE01000078.1 GCF_001921205.1 Actinophytocola xanthii
GCCCTCTGGACCTGGACCGCCAGGGCGACGGGCGGCTTCAGCGGGCCGACGATCGCGTGGGACTCAGGCCCGGGAGCCTGGGACCAGAGCCGATTCCAACCCTTCTGACCGACCGGGCTACCGAAGCGGCACCCGATCGGGTGTCGACGGGGCCACCCTCGGGTAATCGGACGGCATGGCGACCGAGGGACCAACCGACCTGGCGAAGCGGACCTGGTGGGGCGCGATCAAGCGCACCGTGAAGCGGTTCGTCGGCGACGACATGTTCGACTCGGCCGCCGCGCTGACGTACTACAGCGTCCTGTCGATCTTCCCGGCGGTCGTCGTGCTGACCGCGATCGTCGGGATGATCGGGGAGTCGGCGAGTGGGCCGCTGATCGAGAACGTCCGGGCGCTCGCGCCCAGCCAGGCCCGGGATGTCGTGGTGCAGGTCATCCAGGAGCTGTCCCGCTCGGCGTCGGTCGCGGGACCGGTGGCGATCCTCGGTCTGCTCGGGGCGCTCTGGGCGGCGTCCAACTACATCGGCGGGTTCATCCGGGCCTCGAACACGATCTACGGTGTCGAGGAGGGCCGCCCCATCTGGAAGACGATCCCCCTTCGGATCACGCTGACGCTGACAATGGTGATCCTGCTGGCGGTGTGCGCGCTGGGCGTGGTGCTGACCGGCGGCCTCGCCGACCGGGTGGGGAACATGCTGGGGCTGGGCGACACCGTGCTCCAGGTGTGGCACATCGCCAAGTGGCCGGTGCTCGCGTTCCTGATCAGCCTCGCCATCGCGCTGCTGTACTGGGCCTCGCCCAACGTCCGCCACCCCGGCTTCCGCTGGCTCACGCCGGGAAGCTTCCTGGCCGTCCTGCTGTGGGTGGCGGCCTCGGCCGGGTTCGCGTTCTACGTGGCCAACTTCGCCTCGTACAACAAGGTCTACGGCTCGCTGGCCGGTGTGATCGTGTTCCTGGTGTGGCTGTGGATCTCCAACCTGGCCGTCCTGCTCGGCGCCGAGTTCGACGCGGAGCTGGCCAGGGGCAAGGAGATGGAGCAGGGTCTGCCCGAGACCGCCGAGCCCTTCCTGCCGCCCCGCGACACCCAGGCGATGGACTAGGGCGCGTCCTCAAGGTCCCGGTCGATGGGCTTCGTGATCCAGGTCGTCGCTGGGCACGTCCGCACGAACTGCGCCGCGAGCCGATAACGGGGCCAGCGCCAACGGAACGGCCACGACGAGGACAACCACGGCCTGCACCGCCCCGACGACGGCCAGGGCGCCGGGTTCCCCGTCCCGGGACAGGTGGTCGAGCAGCGTGACCACCCGCTCCCCGAACACGGCGAGCGCCAGCACCAGCAGCGTTCCCGACCAGGGCGCCGGCCGACCGCGGACCAGGTTCACCACGATCGCGGCCACCACCGCGACGCAGAGCGTGCCCGGCCAGTCCAGGACGACGCCGGGACCCGGCCACTGGGTCGCCAGGAGCACGGCCGAGAGGAGCACGACACCCACCGGCAGTGCCAGCAGCCACGGGCGCGCGCGCACCGGTGGGGCGTCCCGATGGAAGGCGGCCAGGGCCAGTACCGGCAGTGCGGCCAGCAGCAGCTCGTAGGCGACCACGCCCAGGCCCGCCCCCACGTCGGCGACGAGCCGGTAGCCGCTTCCGACCGCGACGACCCCGAGCCCGAGCCCCGCCGCCCAGACCGCGCCACGGCGCGCGCCGAGCACGAGCGCGACGAACGCGGCTACCCAGACCAGCTCGGCGAGGGCCCATCCCGCCTCCAGCCGGGTGGGCACGAACCCCGGGAACCGCAACGGCGACCACAGCTGTGCCGCGATCCCGGCACCCGCGGTCGACGCGTGCACGACCAGCCCGACCAGCGCCACCCGCCGCACAGCCTCGCCCCTGGCAAACGCCGTCGGCACCGCACCCGTGCCGCCGAGCCGCAGCCGCACGGCCAGACCGACGACGCTAACCACCTCGGCCGCGCCCGGTCGCCCGTAGTCGGCGACGAACTCGGCCTCCTCGGGGTCGGCCGGCTCCACGCCGGCCAGGAAGGTGTCGACCATGTCCTCCTCCCACACGGCGCGGTAGTCCGCGGGCAGGAGCCGCAGGACGCGCCGGTAGCGACGCTCGAGCTGGTTCACCTGGTACCTCCGAAACCCGCGTCGGTGCTCATGTCGCCTCACCCGGCCGCCAGGCACGCAGGCGCGCCACTGCCGCCCGGGCGTTGGCGGCCTGGCGGTCGGCCTCCGTGGCGAGCTCGTCACGGCCGCGCTCGGTGAGGCGGTAGTAGCGACGCAGCCGGCCGTTCGCGACCTCCTCGCGGTCCGGCTCGACCAGGCCCTCGGCGACCAGGCGGTCGAGCACGCCGTAGAGCGTGCCGACGCGCAGGCTCACCCGCCCACCGGACAGCTCCGCCACCTCGCCGACGATCCCGTAGCCGTGGCGAGGCTCCCCGACCAACGCCGTGAGCACGAAGAACGCCTGCTCCGTCATCGTCCGACCGCTCATGACGGCACTATATATCGGCATGCGACATATGCATAGTCGTGGTTAACCGGCCGCCCGGCGGGTAGGCCCCTCCCAGGTGGAGAGGGAGGTGTCGGCATGAGCCCGACCAGGCGACGTCACGGATCGGGCCGGCGCATCGTGGTGACCGGCGCGAGCGGCAACGTGGGGACGAGCGTGGTGCGCACGCTCAGTGCGGACCCGGAGGTCGAGTCGATCGTCGGGCTGGCGCGCCGGCGTCCCGAGTGGGGTGTCGACAAGCTGGAGTGGGTGGAGGCCGATGTCGTGAGCGACGACCTGGTCCCGCTGCTCGCCGGCGCGGACGCGGTGATCCACCTCGCCTGGCTGCTCCAGCCCGCACGCTCGCCGTGGGTCACGTGGAACGCCAACGTGATCGGCAGCATCCGCGTCTTCGACGCGGTCGCGGCGGCCGGTGTGCCGGCGCTGGTGTACGCGTCCTCGGTGGGCGCGTACTCCCCCGGCCCGAAGGACCGCATGGTCGACGAGTCCTGGCCGACCCACGGCTGGCCGGCGGCCTCCTACACGCGCGAGAAGGCGTACCTGGAGCGCGCGCTGGACGGGTTCGAGTCCGCGCACCGGGAGGTGCGGGTGGTGCGGATGCGCCCGGGTTTCCTGTTCCAGCACGCGTCGGCCAGCCAGCAGCGCAGGCTGTTCGCCGGTCCGCTCGTCCCGCAGCGGCTGGTGCGCCCGTCGCTGATCCCGGTCGTGCCGGACCTGCCCGGCCTGCGTGCGCAGGTCCTGCACACGGCCGACGCCGCGGAGGCCTACCGGCTGGCCGCGCTCGGCGACGCCCGCGGTGCGTTCAACCTGGCGGCCGACCCGGTCGTCGACGCCCACGTGCTGGCCGAGCTGCTCGGCGCGCGGGTGGTCAAGCTGCCGGTCTGGGCGCTGCGCGGCCCGCTGGTGGCGGCCTGGCGCCTGCACCTGACCCCAGCCGATCCCGACCTGTTCGACGCGGCGCTGCGGCTGCCGCTGATGGACTCCACCCGTGCCCGCGAGGAGCTGGGCTGGACCCCGCGGTACGACGCAACCGAGGCGCTGCGTGAGCTGCTGGCCGGCATGCGGGAGGGCGGGGGCCTGCCGACGCCGCCCCTGGAGCCGAAGGTACCCGGCGGCCGGCTGCACGAGCTCAGCACGGGGTCGGGAAGCAAACACTGAAAAGGCGAACCCCGCGTTGCTGCCAGGTCGGGGGTCCGCCAGCAACGCGGGGTCATCACGAGCATCGCCGGGGACGCCCGCGGCGTTACACCCCTGTTCTCACAACACGGCGGCCCGCGGCGCCAGCGCGTCCGCGAGCGTCGGTCGCACGTCCAGCTCGGCGTCCAGGCCGGTGACCTCGATCGGGCGCGCGACGGCTCGACCGGTGGCGACCAGCCGCAGCTCGCAGCCCAGCTCGCGGGCCCGCCGGGTGGCGAGAACCAGCTCGCCGAGCCCCGTCGAGGACAGGAAGGTCACCCGCTCCAGATCGATGATGACCGGGAACGGCGCCGTCGCTAGGGCGAGGGCGGTGTCGACGGCCTGCCGCAGGTCGTCCATGGCGTTGAGGTCGACCTCCCCGAAAACCCGGGTGAGCACGACGAAGTCAAGGACCTCACGTTCGATGTGGAACACGGCCACCTCGCATCGACAGAACGGGCAGGAAGGCGGCTGTTGGCTGAACCACTGCTCCCCACCCTAGGGCAGCGGCGGGACCTGGTCCTGGGTGGCCAGCCACTCGAGCGCCTCGCGGACGGTCTCCAACGAGCTGTACCGGGGCCGGTAGCCGAGCAGCCGGGTTGCCTTGGCGATGCTGGCGTTGGGGCTGTGCGCGATGTGGTCCCAGGTCAGCTCGGCGTCCCGCTCGTCGACCGTCTCGCGCCATTGCTCCCAGGGCAGGAACTCCAGCCGCGCCTCCTGGCCGTACCACCCGGCCACCGCCTCGGCGTAGCCCCGCAGGGTGAGCGCGGCCGGCGACACGACGTGGAAGCTCTCCCCGAGCGCGACGGCACGGTGGCTCATCGCGGCCGTGAACGCCTGCGCGACGTCGTCGGCGTGTACGTGGTGCACGGTCTCCAGACCGAGGTTGGGCAGGGTGAGCGGCTCACCGGCGGCGAGCGTGGCGAACACCGCGGGGTCGAGGTGCCCGGCCGGGTTGATCGGGCGCCAGCCCGGACCGCTGATGTGCCCGGGGTGCAGCACGGTCACCGGGACGCCGTGGCGACGAGCCTGGTCGAGCAGGTAGCGCTCGATCTCGGCCTTGTGCGTGCCGTACTCCCCGAACGGGCGGCGCGGCGCGTCCTCGGTCGTCGGGACGACCGCGCTCGGGCCGTGGACCCAGATCGTCCCGCAGTGGAGCAGGTGCTGGACCCGGCCGCGCAGGGCCTCGACGAGCTGGCGGGCGCTGTCGGGGTGGAAGCAGATGAGGTCGACGACGACGTCGGGGTCGAGGTCACGGACCCGGCCGGCGAACGTGCCGGCGGCGTCCTCGGCCTCGCGGTCGGCGACGACCGAGGTCACCCGGCGCCAGGCGGCATGGGGGCGGTACGGCCGGGCCTGGCCCCGGGTCACGACCACGACCTCGTGCCCGGCCTCGACCAGCCGGGGCACGAGGTAGCCACCGATGTGCCCGGTCCCGCCGAGTACCACGACCCTCGCCATGCGGCGATCCTACGGCCGGCCGGCGGCGGTGCCGGTGCTCCGACATACGTCACCTGACCGATGTCTCGCCGTGCGGAGAGGTCAAGAGTGGCACAGGTCAAACATTGGCGAGCGCACACGAGATGGGTGAAGCGGTGACCGCTCCGGACTGGCATGACGAGCTCGTGCTCGTCGCCGAGTTGTCCAGCGTCAACAACCAGATCGCGCGGTACGTACTCCGGCTTCTCGACGCGGATGCCGGAAGACAGGAACAGGTGCCTACGGCGGACGAAAACGCATTAGGAGGGCGCCTGGTTGACCTCGGCTATGCACTGCAGAATCGCGCGGTGCGCCGGGCCGCAGGTCTCGACGGAGATGGTGGGGCCATCGACGAGGAAGACCTGCGGCCAGAGCCGCTCGAACTGGACGGGTTTCTTGCCCGACCCAGGTGTGCAATCCATTGAAATACCGTTGATTTCTCGTCAGTTGTGAGTCATCCCAGGTACGACGCTGTTGTGGGTCATGCCTGGGGGGTCCGCGGCGGCGGTGCCGGCCGCTGCGAACACGAACAGAACCGAAGTGACAAGGGCGGTGACCATTCGCGCGATTCTCATCTCGACTCCCGTGGTTTCGTCAGAAAAAGAGGACAGAGGACGACGCGGGTGGCATGCCAGCGAAGCGAATTTGGGGTATACAGAGGGCCCAACATATCGCTTAACAGAAACTATCGCACGCGGGGTGTAATTGAGGAAATAACTGCCAGCTAACGAGCGGCTAACGACTGGAGAGCCGCTATAGGGAACGGCTTGGCTCAAGATCGATATGGTGGACCCCCACAACGGGTGCCCACCAGGACCGCCCGGATGGCCGATGCTCGTGGCGGCCGGCGCGTCCTATCGTCGAGTCATGCCGGGTGGTGCGTCTGCGCTTGTTGGCCGCGACGCCGAACTCTCGGCGCTGGTCCGGTGGATCGAGGAGCTCGCCCGTGGAACGGGGCGGGCGGTGTTGGTCGAGGGCGAGCCGGGTATCGGCAAGTCGTCGCTGGTGCGTGCCGCGGTGGCGGTCGCGGGGCGGCGTGGCTGTCAGGTGTTGTGGGCCGAGGGCGATGAGCTGGGTCAGGCGTTGCCCCTGCGGCCGTTGCTGGACGCGTTGGCTGTCGGGGAGTTGGACACCGAGCCCAGGCTGGCGACGATCCGGCGGCTGCTGCGGGGTGAGGTCAGTGGTGGTGCCGACCCGACCGTTGCCGCCTCGGAGCAGATGCTCACCCTGATGACCGAACTGTGCAGCGCGGCGCCGACCGTTCTGGTGGTCGATGACCTGCAATGGGCGGATACCGCGACGATCGGCGTGTGGGAGTGGTTGGCCCGCTCGGCCGAGCGGTCCGCCCTGCTGCTGATCGGCATCGTCCGGCCGATCCCCCAGCGCGACGATCTTGACGCGATTCGTCGCGCAGTCGGCGAGCCCGGCACCGTCCGCCTCGGCGGGCTACCCACGAAGGCGGTCGCGAACCTGGTCAGCGCGATCTCCGACGGACAGCCCGGCGAGGAGCTGCTGCGGCTCGCCGACGGGGCGGCGGGGAACCCGCTGTACCTGACCGAGCTGTTGGAGGCACTGCTGCGATCGGACCGGCTCAAGGTCAACGACACCGGGGTGATCGAGGTGACCGGCGGCCCGGTCCCCGAATCCCTCTACGCCGCGATCGCCGACCGGCTCGACTTCCTGCCGCGCGAGCTGCGCACGACGCTGCAGGCCGCGGCCCTGCTCGGGATGGAGTTCCCGGTCACCGACCTCGCGTTGGTGCGCAACTGCCGCATCGCCGACCTGGTGCCGGCGATCGACGAGGCCTGCGCCGCGGGCGTGCTCACCGACGTCCGGGACAAGCTGGTCTTCCGCCATCCGCTGATCCGCCAGGCCCTCTACGACGACATCGCCGACGCGGTGCGCCCGGCCTGGCACCAGGACGCCGCCCGCGCGCTGGCGGAGGCCGGGGTGCCGCACGATCGGGTCGCCCGCCAGCTGCTCCAGGCGGTCAGCGCCCCGGGCGCCGGCCCGCTGGACGACCGGCTGCTGGACTGGCTGGCCGAGGCCGCACCCATCCTCATCGCCCAGACCCCCAAGACCGCGGTCAACCTGCTGCGCCAGGCCTCCCGCCGCTCACCCGCGGACACCGAACGCGGCGCCAAGCTCGCCTCCCGCCTGGCCGACGCCCTGTTCCGCGCCGGCGACCACGTCCGCGCGGCGCGGGTCGCGCACCGGGCGATGGCCGTGATCACCGAACCCGACCTGCTGGTCGACCTGCACTGGACCGCCGCCCAGTGCCGGGCACTGGCCGGCCGCGCCGAGGAGTCGTTCGAGTCCCTGGCCCGGGCCCTCGAGCTCCCCGGAATGTCGGCCCGACACCGCGCCCGGCTGCTGGTGATGACCGCCCGCGCCCACCGGGACCTGGGTGAGGTGACCGTCGCCGGACGAGTCGCGACCGAGGCCCTCACGACCGCCGAACAGGCCGGCGACCGCTGGGCGGTCGGCTGGGCCCTGCACGTGCTGATCATCGTCTCGATCATGCAGGGCGATGTCGAGAAGGCACTGCCGCTGTTCGAACGTGCACTCGAGGTCGTCGAGGACGACACCACCCTCACCGACCTCGGACTCCTGCTCCAGATCAACAAGGCAGTCGCCCTCGGCGACCTGGACCGCTACGACGACGCCCTTCACGCGGCCGAGCGCGTCCGCCACCGCGCCGACCAGACCGGCAGCCTCGTGCGCCTGGCCCAGGCCCAGACCGCGCTCACCGAGCTGCTGTTCGAGGTCGGCCGCTGGGACGACGCCCAGGCCGAGATCGAGAACCTCTCCGACGACTTCAAGGACCCCGGCGTCACCTGCTGCGACCGCGGCATCGCCGCCGTCATCGCGTTCCACCGCGGCGACCCCGCCACCGCCCGCCAACACCTCCAGCTCGCCGCCCCCAGCGCCGAGAAGATCGGCAACCGCGTCATCGCCCCCCTCACCCTCGCCCGCAGCCTCCACCACGAGATCAACGACCAACCCGCCGACGCCCTCGCCGAGCTCACCGCCTGCGTCACCGGCCACGCCGAAGAACTCGACGAAATGGAAGACCTCCTCCCCGAAGCCGCCCGCCTCGCCGCCCGCATCGGCACCACCGGCACCGCCACCGACATCGCCGCGCAGACCGCCACCCTCGCCCGCCGCTCCCAGGTACCCCACCGCGTCGCCGCCGCCGCCTACTGCCGCGGCCTGCTCGAACGCGACCCCGCCCTGCTCCAGCAGGCCGCCGAGCACTACCACGAAGCCAACCGCCCACTCCAACGCGCCAAAGCACTCGAAGCCGCCGCCATCACCCACGTCGGCCGCGGCGACCGCGACGCCGCCCGCACCGCCTTCACCCACGCCGACGACCTCTACGACCATCTCGGCGCCCACTGGGACCAGACCCATCTGCGCGCCCAGCTCCGCCGGTACGGCATCCGCCGAGGCCCGCGGGTCAAGCACCGCCAGGCCAAGGTCGGCTGGAAGAGCCTCACGCCGACCGAGACCAAGATCGCCGGCATGGTGGCCGCCGGGCTGCCGAACCGGCAGATCGCCGAGCAGCTCGTGCTGTCGCCGCGCACCGTCGGTACGCACGTGTCGCACATCCTGGCGAAGCTGGGGGTCCGCTCCCGCATCGACATCGCCAGGGAGGCGGCCGAGCACTCGCGCGTGCCGAGGTAGGTCGCGCGAGGCACCTCGCTGTCCGGGGTGGACCGGGGTCGGTTCCGCGAAGATTCCTCGGCATGCCAAGGTGATCAGCGGCAGCGGGACCCGATCGTCGAAGTGCGCCGAAGGGCCTTCACCACCTGCCGCTTCTGCTGGTATACGTGGGACGGCACGTTCTGTCGCGAATCACGTCTCTGTCCACTTGGGATAGTCACGTGGGAGGGAGTGGTGGCCGGGTGGGCGACGGCAGGGAGCTGGTACCGCTTCGCACCGGGTTCGACGTGGTGTTACGCGGCTACCGGCGCGGGCCGGTCCTGGACTACGTGCGGAGCGTGGAGGAAGAGCTGCGCATGCTTGCCGCGGACCGGGACGCGAACGCCGAGCTCGCGGAGGGGCTGACCCGGCAGATCGAGCAGCTGCGCGCGGAGAACACCAGGCTGCGGCAACGTTTCGACGAGATGTGCCGAACCCCGGTCGAGCCGGAGGCACTGCAGGGGCGGCTGCGCCGGATGCTCGAGCTGGCCAGGGAGGAGGCGGCGGAGATCACCGCGCGCGCCCAGGCGGCGGCCGAGAACTGCTGGGCCGGCGCCGAGGAGGCCGCCGGCCGGTTGCGTGCACGGTACGAGGAGTCGATCGCGGAGCTGGACACCCGCCGGCGGGCGATGGAGGCCGAGCACCGGACGCTGCTGCGCCAGACGCGGACCGAGGTCGCGGTGATGACGACCGAGGCGGACCGCCGGCGGGAGGAGTTGGACAGCCGCGCGGCCCGCCGCCGGGAGCAGGTCGAGGCCGACTTCGAGATGGCGATGGCGGCACGCAGGACAGAGGCCATGCGAGAGATCAGCACGCGGAAACTCGCCACCCGCACCGAAGCCGAACGCCTGCTCCGCGAGGCAAGGGCGGAGTCCACCCGCCTGCTCGACGAGGCGGTGGCCGCCGCCGACCACACCCGCACCGAGGCGACCGCCGACGCAACCCGGCTGGTCGCCGACGCCACCACCGAAGCCACCCGCCGGAGGGCGGAGGCCACCACCCACGCCGAGAACCTCCTCGACCAGGCACTCACCGCGGCCGACCACACCCGCACGGAGGCAACCGCCGAAGCCAGCCGCCTCGTCGCCGACGCCACCACCGAAGCCACCCGCCGGAGGGCGGAGGCCACCACCCACGCCGAGAACCTCCTCGACCAGGCACTCACCGCGGCCGACCACACCCGCACGGAGGCAACCGCCGAAGCCAGCCGCCTCGTCGCCGACGCCACCACCGAAGCCACCCGCCGGAGGGCGGAGGCCACCACCCACGCCGAGAACCTCCTCGACCAGGCACTCACCGCGGCCGACCACACCCGCACGGAGGCAACCGCCGAAGCCAGCCGCCTCGTCGCCGACGCCACCACCGAAGCCACCCGCCGGAGGGCGGAGGCCACCACCCACGCCGAGAACCTCCTCGACCAGGCACTCACCGCGGCCGACCACACCCGCACGGAGGCAACCGCCGAAGCCAGCCGCCTCGTCGCCGACGCCACCACCGAAGCCACCCGCCGGAGGGCGGAGGCCACCACCCACGCCGAGAACCTCCTCGACCAGGCACTCACCGCGGCCGACCACACCCGCACGGAGGCAACCGCCGAAGCCAGCCGCCTCGTCGCCGACGCCACCACCGAAGCCACCCGCCGCGTGCGCGAAGCCACCACCCACGCCAACACCCTCATCGACCAGGCCACCACCGCCGCCGACCGCACCCGCACCGACGCAACCGCCGAAGCCAGCCGGCTCGTCGCCGACGCCACCACCGACGCCACCCGCCGCGTGCGCGAAGCCACCACCCACGCCAACCACCTCCTCGACCAGGCACTCACTGCGGCCGACCACACCCGCACGGAGGCGACCGCCGAAGTCAGCCGCCTCGTCGCCGACGCCACCACCGAAGCCACCCGCCGACTCGACGAGGCCCGAGCGGAAGCCACCCGACTCCTCGACGAAGCACTGGCCGCCGCCGACCACACCCGCACCGAGGCCACGGCCGAGGCGACCCGCCTGGTGGCCGACGCGAGGGCGGAGGCGACCCGCCGGAGGAGGCATGCCACGGCCGACGCCAACCGGCTCGTCGCCGAGGCCACCGCACACGCGAGCCACCTCGTCGCCCAGGCCGACACCGACGCGAACCGGCGCGTCGAACGGGCGACGGCCCACGCCGACCGGCTGGTCGCCAACGCCACCACCCGGGCCGAGCGCCTGGTCACCACGGCCGTGACGCAGGCCGAGCACCTCGTGGACGAGGCCACGCTGCGGGCGGACCACCTGTTGGTCGACGCCACCGCCACCGCCAGCCGCCTGGTCGCCGACGCCAGCGGCGAGGCCGCCCGCCGCGTCGAGGCGGCCCGCCGGGAGGTCCGCGAGCTGCGTACCCTCCGCTCCGCGGTGGCCGCTCAGATCGAGTCCGCGCACGAGATGCTGACCGACGCCGCTCCCCTGCTCACGCCCCAACCCGACGAGCCAGAGACCATCCCGGTCCCCGTCCCCCGGGACCACGTCCCCCAACCCACCGCCTGACGCGCCGGCTCGCGGACGAGCCCGTCACCGGACCAACGACGTGAGCACCCCGTCCCAGTCCTCCAGGAACCGGCCAAGGCCGAAGCGACGCAGGGCGTACTCCCGGGCGCTCTTGCCGGTCCGCTGGGCCAGCTCGGGCTCGGCCATCAGCTCCCGCAGACCGGCCACGAGCACGTCCAGCCGGGTGGAGAGCACCCCGGCCTCCGGCGGCACGGCCTCCACTGCCTCGGTCGAGGCCAGGCAGACCACCGGCATCCCGATCTGCATGGCCTCGATCAGCGACAGCCCCAGCGAGGTCCACCGCAGCGGGTGGACGTAGACCCGGCGCCGGGCCAGCTCGGGGTGCAGCCGGTCGTGGGGCAGGTCGCCGACCAGGCCGAGCCGGTCCCCGGCCAACCCCAACCGGGTGTCCAGTCCGTCCAGCCCCATGCCGAACACGTCGACCGGCGCCACCTCGGTGAAACGCGGCAGCAGGTCGCTCCCGGTCACCCGCCAGCGGCGGACCGGCTCGTTGGTGACGAACCCCGCCCGCGCCAGCTCGCCGGAGTAACGCGCGGCGGGCTCGACGATCCCGTGCTCGACCACCACGGTCGGCGCCCGGCCGTTGTCCCACATCCACTCGTTGAAGTGGGTGACGTGCGCGATCGGCACGTCGTCGCGGTCGGCCAGCGGGTGCCGGGTGTTGGGGACGTCGCCCTTCGGGGTGTTGTGCTCGACGAACACCGCCGGGACGTCGCGACCCGGCCGGCGGCCGAGCCAGCGCTCGGCGAGCTCGAGCTCCTCGGTGCGCTGCAGGACCACCACGTCCACGTCGGTGTCGGCCAGCCGGTCCGCCGGCACGTCCTCGGCCGGCCAGTCGCGGTCGCCGCGCCCACCGCCCCACGGCCCGCGCTCGGGCAGCGTCGGCAGCAGGTAGTGGTGCCGACCGCGGACGAAGGCACTGGTCCAGGAGCCGTGCACGTGCCAGAGCAGCACGCGGAGCGGGTTCACGACGACACCTCCTGCAGACGCTGGAACTCGGAGATCACGCGGGTCACCTCGACCCGCCGGTCGGGCACGGTCGTGGGGGACTCCAGGTGCAGCGCGCCGCTGGGTAACACGCCCGCCCCGCCGTAGCGGGCCATCACCCGCCACTGGGCGCCCAGGTCCTCACCGGCGTGCTCCACCGGCAGGTCCGGCCAGAAGTCGAACCCGCCGCACTCGAGCAGCTTGGCCCGGTCGTAGAGGACGCAGCCGCCGATCCAGGCGATCTTGTAGGCCCGCCACTCCCCCTGCCGCAGGCCGAGGTTCCGCTCCAGGTGGTACGGGTTCGCCGCGACGTGCAGCGAGGCGCGTCCCCGCTCGGGCAGGTCCCACCCCATGACCTCCGGCTCCACCGGGCCGTCCCACTCCTCGAACGGTGTCAGCTGGTGGGGCCGCTCGTCCTCGACGAAGGACAGACCGATAGGTGCGGCGCCGACGAAGCCGCAGCCGAGCCTGCCGATCGCGGTCCGGAGGCGGCCGATCACGCCCGGCTCCAGCCACACGTCGTCGTCGAGGAACAGCACGTACGGCGCGCTCGCCTGGTCCAGCAGGTAGGCGCGGTGCTCGGCCAGCCCTCGCCGGGGCAGGTGCCGCACGAACTGCACCTCGTGTCCGGTCAACCGCAGGCGCCGGGCCATGGTCTGGACCGGGGCGGGTGCGAAGGAGGGTTCGTCGTCGGACTGGTCGCTCACCAGGACCCGGAAGTGCGGGTGGTCCTGGCCGGCGAGCCCGCCCAGGGTGGTGGCGAGCTCCGCCGGGCGGTTCCTGGTGGGAATGACGACGTCCACATCCGGGTAGACCCCGGACGAGGCGGACAGCTGGGGACCGGGTTCCGTCATGCCCGTCGTATGCCCGTGCCCGGCCCGGTCAAACGCGTGTAGCCGCGCCGGCGGAGGGTACTTGTCGACCATGTCCGACCTCCTCGTCCTGCGGGCCCTCGGGATCGGTGACCTGCTGGTCGCGGTGCCCGCGCTCCGCGGCCTGCGGCGCGCCTTCCCCCGGGACCGGATGGTGCTGGCCGCACCCGCGACGCTCGGGGAGCTGGTCGCGCTGACCGGGGTCGTCGACGAGCTGTTGCCGACCCCGGAGCTGGGCGCCCTGCGCTGGTCGGACCCCGATCCCGCGGTCGCTGTGAACCTGCACGGCGCCGGCCCGGAGAGCACGGCCGACCTCGTGGCCACCCGGCCGGGGCGGCTGTTCGCCCACCGGCACGAGGCGTTCCCCGAGCTCGCCGGGCCGTCCTGGGTGGAGGACCAACCCGAGGCGCGGCGCTGGTGCCGGCTGCTCGCCTGGTACGGGGTGGACGCCGACCCGACCGAGCTGGCGCTCACGCGCCCCGCCGTGCCCAGCGCGGCACCCGAAGCGGTCGTCGTGCACCCCGGCGCGGCCTTCGGCGCCCGCCGCTGGCCCCCCGACCGCTTCGCCGCGGTGGCGCGGCGCCTTCGCGAGGCCGGGTACCGGGTCGTGGTCACCGGTTCGGACGCCGAGCGCGCGCTGGCCGAGCGGGTCGCGGCCGGGGCCGGGCTGCCGGAGCGGGCGGTGCTCGCCGGCCGGCTCGGCCTCTCCGACCTCGCCGCGCTGGTCGCCGGGGCGAGCCTGCTGGTCAGCAACGACACGGGGATCGGCCACCTGGCGACGGCGTACGGCACGCCGTCGGTCGTGTTGTACGGCCCGACCTCGCCGGCCCGGTGGGGCCCGCCGCCCGACCGCGAGCAGCACCGCGTGCTGTGGGCGGGCCAGGTCGGCGACCCGTTCACCGACGAGCCGTCGGCCGGCCTGCTCCGGTTGACCGTGCCCGACGTGCTCGAGGCCACCGCGGAGGTGCTCGCCGCGACCGGAGCGCGCTCACCGGCCACGGATGCGGTCGATCAGCGCTGAGGTGGAGCGGTCGGGCAGGTAGCTGAGGATCCGCACCCGCCCGCCGTACTCGCGCACCACGGCCGCCTCGCTGAGCAGCTCCTCGCGGTGGTCGCCGCCCTTGGCGTAGATCTCCGGCCGGAGCCGGGCGAGCAGCGCGGCCGGGGTGTCCTCGTCGAAGACCGTCAGGTGGTCCACGCAGCTGAGCCCGGCGAGCACCGCGGCCCGGTCGGCGACACCGTTCACCGGCCGGTCCGGCCCCTTGAGCCGGGCCACGCCCGCGTCCGAGTTCACCGCGACGACCAGCACGTCGCCGAGCCGCTTCGCCTCGTTGAGGTAGTTGACGTGCCCGGGGTGCAGCACGTCGAAGCAGCCGTTGGTGAACACGATCCGGCGCCCGGCGGCGCGATGCTCGGCGACGATCTCGGCGAGCCGGTCGTGGTCGAGCACCGAGCCCAGCCCGAGACCGAGCCGCTCGGCGAGATCGGTCGCCGAGCACACCGCGGTCTCCGGGCGGTGGACGACGACGTCGGCCGCGGCCTGCGCCAGCTCGACGGCGACGACGGCGGGCAGGCCCGCGCACCGCGCGACGGTGAGCGCCGCGCAGAAGGTGTCCCCGGCACCGGCGGTGTGGTTGTCCGGTGCTGGCCTGGCCCAGGTGCGGTGGACCGGCCGGTCACCGTCGAGCAGCACGGCACCGTCCCGGTCGAGGGTGACCGCCGCGGCCCGGGCACCGGTGCGCTCGAGCAGCTGGGCGCGGTTCTCGTCGAGGAAGGTCAGCTGCTCGGCCGCCGAGCGCGGGATCGGCGTGTCCAGCACGGTCGCCGCCTCCTCGGCGTTGGGCGTGACGATGTCGGGCCGCAACCGCGCCCAGCGCCGCGGGTGATGGGCGTCCACGACCAGCAGCGGGATGCGCTCACGAGTCGGGAGCAGTCGCTCGAGGACGTCCCCGGACAGCAGACCGGTGCCGTAGTCGCACAGCACCACGGCGTCGGCCTCGGCGCAGGCGGCGAGGAAGCGGTCGATCGCGGCCGGCACCGCGGTCAGCGGCGCCTGGTCGCGGTCGCCGTCGTCGAGGCGGACGAGCACCTGGTCGTCGGCGACGACCCGGCTCTTGGTGGTGGTTCGCCGGTCCGGCTCGACGGCCACCAGTTCGGTGTCCACACCGGACTGGCGGAGCGCGGCGAGCAGCTCGGTGCCCGCGTCGTCGGCGCCCACCGCGGACACCATCCGCACGCGGGCGCCGAGCGCGGCCAGGTTCACCGCGGTGTTCGCCGCCCCACCGGGGGCGACCCGGCGCTGGGCGACCGCGACGACCGGAGCCGGCGCCTCACGGCAGAGCCGGTCGGCGCTGCCGCTGAGCCACTCGTCGAGGATCACGTCGCCCACGACGAGCACGCGCGGGGCGAGCTCGGCCAGTCGGGCCGGCAGGTCGGCGGTGAGCTCGGGCAGCCCGTCCTGGCGCAGCGGCATGGTGTCGGTCATCGGACAGCCACCTTCCCGGTCAGCCGAACGGCCGCGGCGGCGACCTCGGCGGGGTCGATGTCGAGGCACTCGTGGTGGTAGGGGCAGCGGAACTGCCGGCAGGGCGAGCAGGAGACGGGGCGGTCGAGCAGTTCGGCGGGTGCGTGCCGGGGCGGCATGTCGGTTCGGGCCTCGGTGCCGGCGTAGGTGACGACGACCGGGGTCCTTGCCGCGTCGGCGAGGTGCAGGCAGCCGGAGTTGTTGCAGATCACGACGTCGGCCGCGGCCACGACGGCAGCCAGCTCCGGTACGTCGACCTCGCCGAGTGCGGTCACCAGGGGGTGCCCCGCGCCGGTGACGACCTCCTCGACCAGCGGCGCCTCCTTCGCCGACCCCGTGACGACGACCGGGAACCCGGACTCGGCGACCAGCCGCGCGGCGACGGCGAACCGGTCGGCGGCGTACCGCTTGCTCGGCGCGGAGCCCCCGGGGGCGAGCAGGGCGAAGGGACCAGCCGGCACCCGGTCGGTGTCCGGCGGGACCAGCTCCAGCTCGGTGCCCGCCGGCGGCACGCCCAACGCGTGGAGCAGGTGCAGGCACCGGTCGACCTGGTGGGTGCCCGGGGGTGGCGGCGTCACCCAGTGCGTCGCCACCGCGCCGCCGAACTCCGCGGAGTGCACGGCCCGCACCGGGATGCCGGCCAGCATGCCGACGTGGGCGACCGGCCAGGGCGACTGGGTGGGCGAGGTGAACACGATCATCACGTCGTAGTCCCGCTCGGCGACCCGCTCGACCAACGCGCGTTCCGCCGCCGCGACCTCGGCGACCGGGGCCGCCGGCACCCCCGCCTGCTGCCAGCTGGCCGAGACGGTCAGCACGTCGCGCAGGCCGGGGATGACCGGCGCGACGGCGGCCCCGACCGGCGAGGCGAGCAGGTCGACGGCGACGTGCGGCACGGCGAGCCGCAGCGCACGCAGTGCCGGGGTGGCGAGCACGACGTCGCCGAGGTTGTCCGCCCGGACCACGAGCACCCGGCGGATGGCCGCCCAGTCCGGCGGCTCGGCGAGATCAGCCGCCGGATGGCGGGTCGGCCGCGGGTTCTTCCCCGCGCCGACCGCCGGCCGCCGGCCCGCGAGGCGCGGCCCGGGCACCGTCGTCCCGGCGACGGGCCGGGTGACCCGCTCGTCCCCCGGACCGTCCGGTGTCGTGCCCGGCCTGCTCATCCCCGGCCGCCCGGCGTGCCGAGATGGACGACCTTCGTCGTCGTCAGCTCGTCGAGGAGCTCGGGTCCGTAGCCGTAGCCGGACCCGCTCATCCCCCGCGGCTGGGCGGCCCCACCGGGAGCGCCGCCGAACACGGCGTTGACCTTGACCGTGCCGACGGGCAAGACGCGGTAGGCCTCCTGGGCATGCGCCATGTCGGCGGTGAGCACGGTCGCCGCGAGCCCGTACCGGCCGCTCGCCGCGGCCGCCAACCCCTCGGCGAAGTCGTCGACGACCATCACCGGCGCGACCGGGCCGAAGGTCTCCTCGGCCATCACGGTCATCTCCGGGGTGCAGGCGGTGAGCACGGTCGCCGGGTAGCGCGAGCCGGGACCATCCGGCACCAGCCCACCTACCAGCGGTTCCGCACCCGCCTCGATCGCCTCGTGCACATGGGCGTGCACCTTGTCCCGGTGGGCGCGGTCGACCAGCGGGGGAATCCGCCCGGTCCACTCCCGGGCCTGCGCGACGAGGGCCTCCTGGAACTCGGCGGCGACCCGGCGGTGGACGTAGATCCGTTCCACCGACACACAGATCTGGCCGGCGTTGGCGAACGCGCCCAGCGCGGCCTGCTCGGCGGCCCAGACCGGGTCCACGTCGCCGTCGACCAGCAGCGGGTCGTTGCCGCCGTTCTCCAGCAGCGCCTTGGCGCCGGTGCGGGCGGTGGCCAGCGCGATGCTCCGGCCGGTCTCCACCCCGCCGACGTGGGCGACCACGTCCACGTCGGGGTTGGCGGCCAGCCGCGCGCCGGTCTCGGCGCCGCCGCTGACCGTGGTCAGCACGCCGTCGGGGAAGGCCTGCCCGAGCAGCTCGCCCAGGCGCAGACCGACCCTGGGGCAGCGCTCGCTCGGCTTGTGCACGACGGTGTTGCCGGTGACCAGGGCCGCCCCGATCAGGCCACAGGCCACCGCGACCGGGTCGTTCCACGGGGTCAGCGCGACAACGACACCGCGGGGCTCCGGCACCATCAGGTCGGTCGCCGACCAGCCGCCGTGCAGGGTCCGCCCGCGGTGCACCGGGCCCAGCTCGGCGTACTGCTCCAGAGTAGACACGCCAGCCCCGATGGATTCGGCCGCCTCCGCGGCCGACCGGCCGGTGTCCCGCTCGTGGATCTCGGCCAGCTCGTCGGTGGCCGCCCGCAGTGCCGCCGCGGCGGCACGCAGGGCGGCGCCCCGCTCGGCGGCGGGGGTGCGACGCCAGGACTCGAACGCCTGCCTCGCTGTGGTCACCGCATCGTCCGCATCGGACGAGTCGGCGATCCGGATGTCCGGTTCGGTGAGCACGGCTACCTCCCTCGTCACGGCCAGGACGGTTCCTGCTCGTGGCAGATGACCAGTTCGCGGATCTCGCACCCGGCGGGCTGGCCGAGCACGTGCACGATGCTGTCGGCGACGTACTCGGGCGGGTTCAGCATGTTCCGGTCCGCGGGCTTGTACTGATCGGTGCGGTCGTCGAAGAACGCGGTACGCATGCCGCCGGGGACAACCAGGGTCACCCCTACCTTGCCGGCCAGCTCCATGGTCAACGCCCTGGTCATCCCGACCACGCCGAACTTCGCCGCGCAGTAGGCGCTGGCGTCGCCGGCGGGGCGCAGGCCGAGCGTGGAGGCGATCGTCACGATCCGGCCGTGGCTGCGCTCCAGGTAGGGCACTGCGGCCCGGATGACCGCGGCCGTCCCCATCAGGTTGACCTTGACCACCTGCTCCCAGTCCGCTGTGGACACTCCGGTAATGGGTCCGCAGCGGTCCATCCCGGCGGCGGTGACCACACCGGACAGTCCGCCGAACCGCTCGGCGAGCTCCTGCACGGCCTGCTCGGTGGCGGCGCTGTCGGACACGTCGACCAGGCGGAAGTCGTCGGCGGGGCCGGGTGGGGCCTGCTTGTCGAGCACCACGACCGGGGTGCCGTTCTTGTGCAGCGTCGCGACCAGTGCGGCCCCCAGGCCGCTCGAGCCGCCGGAGACGAGCACGGGGTATTGGTCCTGACCAGACATTCGCTTCTCCTTTCCTCAGCCGGCCTCGGTCAGCAGGCGCGCAAGGCGGGTCGTCGACCGACCGTCGTGGTAGGGCACCACGACGACCGAACCTCCCCAGCCGCGCACCAGCTCCGTCTCCGGCAGTGACTCGGGCGTGTAGTCGCCGCCCTTGACCCAGACGTCGGGCCGCAGCTCGGCGAGCACCCTTTCCGGTCCGGACTCCTCGAACACCACGACCTGGTCGACGCAGCCGAGCGCCCGCAGTACCTCTGCCCGGTCGTCCTGCCCGTTCAGCGGCCGCCCGGGGCCCTTGAGCCGGCGCACCGAGTCGTCGGAGTTCAGGCAGACCACCAGGCAGTCGCCGAGGCTGCGGGCCGCGGTCAGCGTGCGGATGTGGCCGGCGTGCACCAGGTCGAAGCAGCCGCCGGTGGCGACGACCGTGCCGTTGCGCGCCCGGACCGACTCGACCAGGCGCTGCGCCTCGGCGAGCCCGCTGCGGTCCTGCTCGGGAACCGGGGTGATCGCACCGCCGGTGACCGCCGCGGCGCCGCCCAGCGCGACGAACTCCGCCGCCGCGCCGACAGCGTGCTCGATCGCCGCGGGCACGCTGTCGTGGCGCATCAGCCGTGCGGCGACGGCGACCGCGAAGCGGTCCCCAGCACCACACGGGTCGGCGGCGGTGACCGACGGGGCCGGGACCAGCCGCGTCTGCTCGGCGTCGGTGAGCAGCGCGCCCCGCTTGCCCAGCGTGACCGCGACCGCGTGTGGCGCCCACCGCTCGCGCAGCAGCCCGGCGGCACGTTCCGCTGTCGTCGCGGGGTCCTCGCCCGCTCCGGCCGCACTGCCGCAGAGGCGCACGGACTCGTCGAGGTTCGGCGTGACGACGGTGACGCCGCGGACCGGCTCGGTTCCGCGCGGGTGGGGGTCCCACACGACCGGCACCCGGTCGACCATCTCGGCGAGCACGGCCCGGAGCCCGGCGTCGGCGGTGAGCCCCCGGCCGTAGTCGGACACCAGGATCGCGTCGGCGGTCCGCACCGCGGCCAGCATCTCCTCGGTGACCGTGGGGCGGCCCGTCCTGGTCCGGTCGATCCGGGCGATGGTGTGGCCGTCGGCCCGCAGCCTGGTCTTCACCGGCGTCGGCGTGTTCGCCGGTCCGGCGACCGTGGTCACCCGGCCGAGCTGGGCGCGCAGCAGCTCGCCCTCCTCGTCGTCACCGATCGCGGTGACGAGCGTGACCGGCTCACCGGCGGCACCGGCCAGCCAGGCGGCCAGGCCTGCGCCGCCGGGGCGCGGCCGGCGTACCTCCTCGTCGACCACCAGCGCCGGAGCGTCGGGGCAGACCCGGCTGACCGACCCGACGAGGTCGATGTCCAGCAGGCAGTCGCCGATCACCACGAGATTCATGAGGCCCTCCGGGTGTGCTCGTCGGCCAGCGCGTTCTCGAACGCCGTGCAGAGCAGGTGCACCGAGACCAGGTGCGTCTCCTGCACGGTCGCCGTGCAGCCGGTCACCGCGATCGCGTCGTCGGCGGCGTCGGCAAGGGGGTTGGGCAGCGGACCGGTGAGCGCCCAGACCGTCGCGCCACGGGTCCGGCCGGCTTCCGCGGCCCGCAGCAGGTTCTCGCTGCGACCGCTCGTGGACAGCAGCACCAGGACGTCTCCGGGCCTGGCGTGCGCGAGGACCTGCCGCGCGTACACCTCGGCGTAGCCGTAGTCGTTGCCGATCGCGGTGAGGCTGGAGGTGTCCGCGTGCAGCGCGACGGCAGAGAACGGCTCCCGCTCCCGGTCGAAGCGGCCCACCAGCTCGGCGGTCAGGTGCTGGGCCTCGGCGGCGGAACCGCCGTTGCCGGCCGCGAGCAGCCGACCGCCTTCGCCCAGCCGCTGGGCGAGCGTCGCGCCCCACTGCCGGATCCGGTCGGACTCGCGGCGCAACGCCGCGATGGCCCTGGTCAGTTCGTCGAGACGGTCGGGGTTGCGGGCCATCACATGCTCCCCGCAGCCGCGAGCGGGCCGGGTTCGGCGACCGCGCGGCACTGTTCGTAGGCGCGCGCGGTGGCGAGGGCCACCTGCCTCCAGGGGTAGCGGGACTCGGCGCGCTCCCGGCCGGCGGCGCCCAGCAGCGAGCACCGCACCGGGTCGGCCAGCAGCGTCCGGAGCGCGGTCGCCAGCTCGCCGGGCGAGCGCGGCGGGACGTGCACGCCGGTCACGCCGTCCACGACCGTGTCGATGAGGCCGCCGACGGCGCTGGCGACGACGGGCACCCCGCAGGCCATGGCCTCGAGCGGAACGATGCCGAACGGTTCGTACCAGGGCACACACGCCACGGCGTCGGCCGACCGCAGCACGGCCGGCATCCGGTCGCGCGGCACCTGGCCGAGCAGCCGCACCCGGTTCGCGACGCCGAGCCGCGCGGCCAGCTGACGCAGCCGGACCGCCTCCGGGTGCGCCGCCAGCCGATCGCTCTCCGGGCCGCCGACCAGGACCAGCTCGGTGTCCGGAACCTCGGGGAGTGCCGCGACGAGGTCGGCGAAGCCCTTCCTCGGCACCAGCCGTCCCACGCTGACCACGCGGTGGCGCGGCCCGGCCGGCTCGGCGGGTCCGTCCGGGGTGAAGTGCTCGCAGTCGACCCCGCAGGGCACGACCGTCGTCCGGGTGGCCGGCACGCCCATCCTGCCCAGCTCCCGCACTTCGTCGGTGCAGGTCGCGACGATCTGGGCCGCGTTGCGGCCGATCATGCGCTCGGTACGGATCCGACCGGGCGGGCTGGTGTCGGCAAGCCCCTGGTGGCGGCGCTTGACCGTGCCGAGCGCGTGGTAGGTGTGCACCACGGGGATCTGCTGGTTGCCCCCGGCCACGACCGCGACCAGGCCGGACATCCAGAAGTGCGAGTGCACGACGTCCGGCGGCGACTGGCGCCACTCGCGGTCCACGAACCTCGTGAACTCCGCCATGTACGGGAGCAGCTCGTCCTTGGGGACGTGCTCGGCCGGTCCGGCCGGCACGTGCACCACCCGGTAACCCTGCGGGGCGCGGACGGACTCCGGCAGGTCGCGTGCGTCGCGCCGGGTGTACACGGTCACCTCGTGGCCGAGGTCGACCAGCGCGGCCGACAGCTCGGCGACGTGCAGGTTCTGCCCGCCGGCATCCACCTCGCCGAGGACGGCGAGCGGGTTGGCGTGTTCGGAGATCATGGCTATACGCATGTGTGCGTCCCCTCGGTGCGAGGTTTCTCGGTCACGGCCGTCCCGGTGAGCGCGTGGACGGCGTCGATGACGTTCCGCGCGGTCACCGAGGCCAGGCACGGGTGCCCGGGTACGGGACAGTCGCGCGCCCTGGTCGCGCGGCACGGCGCCGTCTGGTCGCCGAGCAGCACGCTGGGCACCCGGTACGGCGCCCACCGGAGCGCGGGCACGACCGGGGAGAACAGGGAGACCACCGGGGTACCGACGGCCGCCGCGAGGTGGGCCGGGCCGGTGTTGCCGACGACCACGGCCCGCGCGCCGGCGAGCACCCCGGCGAGCTCGGCGAACCCGGTCGCCCCGCCCAGGTCGACACCGGCGTCCCCGGCCACCTCGGCGGTCAGGTCCCGCTCGCCGGGACCGCCGGTGACCAGCACACGGTGCCCCTCGGCGGCGAGCGCGCGCACGGCCTCCGCGCAGCGCCAGGCCGGCCAGCGGCGGGCGGGCACCGTCGCGCCGGGGTGCAGCACGAGGTAGGGACCCTCCCCGACGATCGGGGACACGTCGGGCGGAGGGTTCACGCGCAGGGCCCCGTCGTCACCCTCGGGCAGCCGGTAGCCGGCCGCGGCCACCACGGCGAGGGCCCGCTCGGGCTCGGGGGCGTCGTCGACGAAGTCCGTGCCCGGACGGAGGCGGACGTCGAGCAGCGTCCCCGGGTAGTCGTGGGAGATGGCGACGGTCCTCGGCACCCCCGCCAGCCGCAGCACCAGGGCGAGCGGAAGGCTGGACTGGTGCGCGGAGGTGAGGACCACCGCGAGGTCGAACCGGCCGGCCGCCACCCGCTCGACGAGCTCCCGCACGTCAGCGGGGTCGACGGGGTGGGGGTTGGCCACGATCCAGGGGCAGGCCCAGACCATGACGTGGTCCACCCCGGGCAGCATCCGGGCAGCCTGCGCACCGGCCGGGCCGCAGAGCAACGTCACCTCGGTCGGCTCGCCGGGCCGGCCGGCGGCGACGGCGCGGAGGGCCGGACCGGCGAGCAGCACGTCGCCGTCGCTGTCCAACCGGGCTACCAGCACCCGCCGGGTCATGCCGCCACCCCGGGGAGCAGCTCGACTGCCAGCCGGGCGGCGGAGAGCAGGTCGTCGGCGACTAGCGGGGCGGTGGCCACCTCCCCGGGCAGCGTCTCGGGGGTGGGCACCATGATCGCCTGCGCCCCGGCGGCCCGCGCCGCCTCGACGTCGGCGCCGATGTCGCCGATCATCACGGCGTTGGCCGGGGGTACGCCCAGTGCGGCACAGGCGGCGAGCAGCATCCCCGGCGCGGGCTTGCGACAGGCGCACCCGTCCTCGGCGCCGTGCGGGCAGTAACGCCAGTCGTCGAACGGGCCGAGCAGCTCGGTCAGGCGCGTGTGGACAGCCCGAACCTGGTCCTCGGTGAGCAGACCCCGGGCAACACCGGACTGGTTGGTCACCACCGCGAGGCGAATCCCTTTGCCCCGGAGCAGGTCCAGGGCTTCCCGCGCGTGCGGTACAGGCTGGACTCGGCGCGGGTCACCGTTGTACGGCACATCGTGCACCAACGTGCCGTCCCGGTCGAGCAGCACCGCCCCAACGTGCGGAAAGCCTCCTGAAGTCACGCGGCCAGGCTTTCCGGGAGAAGTAGGGGTAAACCTGAGAGTAGCAACTACTACTCACCGTAACCGCACGGTCCGGCCACGGCTCGGCCCCGATCGGAATAGCCGCCCTGATTCGGGGTACTCCGGACCGTCCTGTCTGTTCTGCCAACGGTCCTCGTCGCGGGAACCGTTCCTCCACAGGCATAGGACCGCTGTAGCCGGGTAGCCACGGCCCGACCGGATGCAGTCAGCAGGAGGACGAGATGAACCAGCCAAACCCCATCCAGATGCAGAAGTTCCTGTCCGGTGTGGACTACCCGGCCGACCGCGACGCCCTCGTCGAGCACGCGCGCTCCCAGGGTGCGGACGAGGACGTGCTGCGCGGGCTGGAGTCCATGCCCGACCGGTCGTTCGACGGACCGAACGCGGTCAGCCAGGCCTTCTCCAACCAGTCCTGACCACCACTTCTCGGCGAAAAATAGGTGGGCGACCTCACTGACCGTGAGGCCGCCCACCCACCTCTCGGCGCCCGCCTACGGCGCCCAGGCCGCGTCCACGCTCCAGCTGGTGTCGGCCCCGTAGGAGGCCGGGTTGTCGTACGCGTGCGCCCCGCCGTTGGAGGCCACCCACACCTCCTCGGCGAAGTGCCGCATGCTGGTGCCCAGCTCGTTGAGCGACGCCAGCCGCACCGTCCCCGCCGTCGCGCCCGGCTGGGCGCAGAACGTCGCATCCCGCCGGAACAGGTCGGTGCCCTGGTCCCCGGACAGCCGCACCCGGAACGCCGCGTGCCGCAGGTACTCACCGGTGTTGCGGGCCTGCAGGGTGTAGCAGGACGGATCGGCGAGGCCGCGCCGCACGACGAAGGTGGCGTCGCTCTTCAGCAGCGCCGCGCTGGACGCGGTGACCACGTCGGTCCGGGCGAGCCCGGCCTGGTGGCGCAGATACCGGTCGGTGAAGCCCGGGGTGGTCACCCGGAACGAGCGGGCCTGGTCCAGCGGCAGGTCGGCACCGCTTCGCCAGAGCGGAATCGTCGCCGCCCACGTGGTGTCCTCGGCGAAGCTCGTCGCCGTGTCCCACGGGTTCGGGCCGCCCTGTCTGGCCAGGTAGACCAGCTCGCTGTGGTGCCGCAGGAACGCGCCCGGGGTGTTCTGCGACTCCAGCGCGCTGGCGCCGCGGCCGGCCCGGGGGCAGAACGTGGCGTCCCCGGCGAACTGGGCCGAGCCGTCGTTCGCGTCCAGGCGCACCCGCCAGTTGGCGTGCCGCAGGTACTGCCCGGGCAGGGTGCGGGACTCGAACGACAGGCACGCCGCGTTGGCCAGGCCCGGCCTGGCCCAGTAGGTGGCGTCCCGCTTCGTCAGGTCGGTGCCGTCATCGGTGTCGGTCCTGGCGAGGCTGTCGCGGTGGCGCAGGTAGCGGGTGGTGAAGCCCGGGGTGGTGACCCGCAGCGAGACCAGCTCGTCGCGCGGGATCTCCGTGCCCTCGGCCTGCCCGAGCACCCGTCGGTTGACCTCGAGGACGCGTGCCGCGTTCATCTTCAGCACCCGCCGGTCGTAGGTGTAGAAGCCGTTCACCTCGTTCTCCACGTCGTAGGGCTCGGTGTAGACCGAGCCGGAGAGCCCGCGGGTCTGGACGAAGCGGCCGACCTCGCGGGTGATCTCGACGTAGCGGTTGGTCAGCGAGGTCTCGTCGGGGTACAGGTCGCCGTAGGCGAACCCGGCGCCCGGCTGCCACTCGTGGCCGGTCATCCGCCTGCCGAGGCCCCCGTACTCGCCGAGCACGGCGAACCTGGTCGCGGTGGGGGTCCTGGTGCCGCTGGACATCTGGTAGGCGTGGTCGTCCACGACGTCCCCGTTGGACGGCTCCGGATCGGACACACAGCAGTTGGAGCCCGAGTTGTGGTTGATCGGCCGGGTGGCGTCCACCGAGCGCACCAGGTCGACGATGCGCTGGTTGTCGTACTCACCCCAGCCCTCGTTGAACGGCACCCACTGCACGATCGAGGTGATCTGCTTGAGCTGGTCCAGCATCCGGCGCAGCTCGGACTCGAAGTTCGCATGTGCGCGCGCGGGCACGTCGTCGACCGCGTCGAGCGAGGGCATGTCCTGCCACACCATCAGCCCGAGCCGGTCGGCGTGGTAGTACCACCGGGCCGGCTCAACCTTGATGTGCTTGCGCACCATGTTGAACCCCAGGGCCTTCTGCCGCTCGAGGTCGAAGCGCAACGCCTCGTCGGTCGGCGCGGTGTAGATCCCGTCCGGCCAGTAGCCCTGGTCCAGGGTGCCGAGCTGGAAGACGAACTTCCCGTTCAGCAGCGGGCGCATCACCCCGCCGACGACGGCCTTGCCCAGCGAGCGCATACCGAAGTAGCCGGTCACCACGTCGTTGCCCATGCTCACGCGCAGGTCGTAGAGGAACGGGTCGCTCGGCGACCAGAGCCGCGCGTTCGGCACCGGGATCCGCAGGTGCGCGCCGACCGTGCCCGTGGCCGTGCCGACGACCGTGCTGCCGGTGCGCACCTCGGCACGCACCTGCTGTCCGGCGCTGCCCTGCACGACGAGGTCGAGCACGCCGGCGGCGACGTCGGGCGTGGTGTCCAGCCGGGTTATGTGCGCTGCCTGAACGGGTTCCAGCCACACGGTCTGCCAGATGCCGGAGGCGGCGGTGTACCAGATGCCGCTGGGCGAGCGGCGCTGCTTGCCGATGGGGAACGTGCTCCCGTCGACCGGTGAGTAGGCGCCGACGATGATCTCGTTGGCGCCGGGCCGGAGCGCGTCGGTGATGTCGAAGGAGAAGGCGTCGAAGCTCCCGGTGTGGGTGCCGACCCGGGTGCCGTTCACCCAGACCCTGGCCTCCCAGGTGACCGCGCCGAAGTTGAGCTTGACCCGTCGGCCGTCCCAGCTGGACGGAACGGTGAACGTGCGCCGGTAGTACATCCGGTCCTCGTGGCGCTGGATCCCGGACAGTGCCGACTCGATGGGGTAGGGCACGAGCACGCCCTCGGGCAGGGTCTGCCCGACCGGCGGCGAGTCCAGGTTCGCGGCACCGCCGAACTCCCAGACCCCGTTGAGGTTCAACCAGTCCCCGCGCACCAGCTGCGGGCGCGGGTACTCGGGCAGGGCGTTTAGCGGCGAGACCTGGGCGGTCCAGGGTGTGGTCAGCGGGGGTTGCTTGGGCACCCACTCGGCGGCCTGGGCCGCCGGCGCGACGGCGACGACCGCGGTCGCGGCGGCGAGCAGTGCCGTTGCCGCGCCGAGGATCCTTGTGAGCGGTGTTCTGGAGCTTCCAGACATGGCGACTCCTGGTGCAGGGTTCTCTCGATCCGCGCTGAGCGCGCGTTCAGGTGAGCCGTTCCGCCCGACATAGCGACTGGCATGTCCGCTCCAGGTGCAGGGTTTCCTGGTGCCTGTTCTGTTGGGCCGTGCTCGAGTGTCGTGGCTGCTCAGGTGGGCCGGCTCGGGCCGGCCGTGCTCTCCCGGACCTGGAGGGTGAACGGGATCCGCACCTCCCGGGGCGGGAAGTCCGCGCCGGTCGTGCGCCGGTGCACCAGCTCGACGGCCGCCCGGGCCAGCGCCGCCTTGTCCGGGGCGACGGTGGTCAGCGAGGGCACGCTGAACGCGCTGTGCTCGGCGTTGTCGAACCCGACGACCGCGAGGTCGTCGGGCACCCGCAGGCCCCGGTCGACCGCCGTCCTGATCGCTCCCTGGGCCAGCATGTCGTTGAAGCAGAACACAGCGTCCGGTGGCTCGGCGAGGTCGAGCAGCACCGACATTGCCTCCGCGCCGTCCCGGTGGTGGTAGCGCAGAGCCTCGGCGACCAGCGCCTCGTCCCGGGGCAGCCCCGCCTCGGCCAGCGCACGGTGGTAGCCGGCAAGCCGCTGCGCGGCGGTGCCCCTGGTCGGGTGCTGGCCGACGACCGCGATCCGGCGCCGGCCGAGCTCGACGAGGTGGCGTACCGCGGTGTGCGCGGCGCGGACGTTGTCGATGCCGACGTGGTCCAGCGGAAGCGCGAGGGGGTGCTCACCGAGCAGGACGACCGGCACCCCGGGCCGCGCCAGGTCCGCCGCGTCGATCGCCTGCGGGCTGACCAGGGCACCGTCGACCAGGTGGGGCCCGAGCGAGGCGAGGGTGGCGCGCTCCCGTTCCCGGTCGCCCTGGGTCTGCTCGATCAGGACGCTCCAGTCGAAGGGCTGCGCGGCCGCGATGACGCCCCCGGCGAGCTCGCCGAAGTAGGGGATGCTCAGCTCGGGCACCACGAACGCGAGGAATCCGGTGCGCCCCCGGCGCAGGTTCCGCGCCCCGAGATGGGGCCGGTACCCGGTGGCCGACAACGCGTCCTCGACCCGGCGACGGTTCTCCGGCTTCACGAAGGCGTAGCCGTTGACCACGTTGGACACCGTCTTCACCGACACACCGGCGAGGACCGCGACGTCCTTGAGCGTGGCCACGCTCCGAGCGTAGGCATTTTTACAACGTTGTGCCAACGTTGAAACCGCTTTTCACCCGTTTGTCCGGAGGGTGGTCTTCCCCTTGACATCACCCGTCCGTGTGGTTTGCCGAGTGTGCAACGTCGCCCGGAGCCGGGTGCCGATACGGAATGATCGTGCATTCGCACGGGAATGGGCCCACCGAGCGGCCCCGGGGACAAAAGACGGAAGAGTTGCGGCGGTTCTGTCCGCTCGTAGAGCCTTTCCCGCATGGCCACCAGCAAGCCCACCACCACTGGCCGTTGGCTCCCCGTCCACGGGAAGGCACGTCTGCCGGCTCACCTCCGGGCGGCGGGCGCCTTCCTCCCGAAACCCCTTCCCTCCGACGTGGAGTTCCGAACCGAGACCGCGAAGGCGGTAGCCCGGGCCGACCACATGCTCGGCCGGCTCGACGAGGCCGCCACCCGGCTTCCCGAGCGCGGCGCGTTGGTGCGAGCGACCCAGTGGCGCGAGCTGGCCGGCTCCTGGGGAGCGGACGGGACCGAGGTCAGCGTCCGGGACGTCTTCCTCCAGGACCTGCGTGGCCTGCGGAACCCGCCGGTCACCGACCCGGCGGTGGCCGAGTACGTCGCCGCGGCCGACGACGCGGCCCGCCGTGCCCGCGCGGGCGAGGCGATCGGCGTCATGCTGCTTCGGCGCACCGCGGCCCGCCTGCCGACGAGCGGCACGAGTACCGAGCGCGGGACGGATCCGCCGTGGCGCACGACCGACCGCTGGTTCGGCGCGCGGCCGTCCTCGGCCTACCTGCTGGCGGTGCCGCCGGGCGCGGAGCTGCGTACGGCCGCGGAACAGTGGGTGGCCTGGGTCGACTGCCCGAGCGACATGCCGCTGATCGCGAAGCTCGCCCTCGGCGCCTACCAGATCCTCACGCTCGCTCCGCTGGACAACAGCGAGGAGGTGGCGAACCTGTACGTGGTGCTCGAGCTGATCCGCGCCGGCGCGCTGCGGGACCAGATCCTGCCGGTCTCCCCCTGGCTCGCCCCGCGGAGCGCGCCGTACCACATCCGGCACCGCGCGGTCGCCGAGGACGGGGACCTCGACGGCTGGATCGCCTTCGTCGCCGAGGGCATCGCGCGCCTGTGCCGCGCCCAGCTGAACATCGTCGACACGGTGGAGGAGCTGCGGGAGGAGTTCCTCGACCGGCTTGGCCGGCGCAACGACTCGCTGGCGCGGGCGGTCAACGCGCTGCTCGGCACCCCGGTGGCCGACCAGGCCCTGATCGCCGAGCGGTCGGGCGTGTCCCTGCGGCACAGCCACGACCTGATCAAACGGCTGCGGATCCACGGGGTCGTCCGGGAGATGGGCCAGCGCAAGCAGCACAAGCTGCACGAGGTCCCCGCGGTCATGCGCGTGCTCGGCTCGGCCGAGGACGGCGCCTAGCTAGGGCACGCCCGGCCGGCGTCCCCGTACGATCCCCTCCGAACGCCGAGGACGAGTCGAACGGAGATCGCTGTGCAGGGGTTGGACGACGCCACGACCGTCGGAGTGGCCGGACCGGTCGCCCTGGCCGGGGCCATCCGCGTGCCGGGCGACAAGTCCATCTCGCACCGGGCGCTGCTGTTCGCCGGGCTCGCCGAGGGGGAGAGCACAGTCCGCGGGCTCTCGCGGGGGGACGACGTGCGGCGCACCCGGCAGGCCCTGGCCGAGTTCGGGGTGCGGTTCACCGACGAGGACGGGTATCTCAGGGTGCTCGGCGGGCTTCGCGAGGAGCCGTCGACCGTGCTCGACCTGGGGAACTCGGGCACGGCTATGCGCCTGATCGCGGGCGTCTGCGCCGGGCAGGACATGCACACCGTGCTCACCGGCGACCGCTTCCTGCGGGCCAGGCCGATGGACCGGGTCGCTGTCCCGCTGCGGTCCATGGGCGCGACGGTCGACGGCCGGCAGGGCGGACGGCTCGCGCCGCTGTCGATCCGGGGCGGGAACCTCAGCGGCATCCACTACGCGAGCCCTGTCGCCAGCGCACAGGTGAAGTCCGCGGTCATGCTGGCCGGGCTGTCCGCGGCCGGCAGCACGACGGTCGTCGAGCCGGTGGCCACCCGCCGGCACACCGAGGAGATGCTGGCGCTGTTCGGAGTGGACGTCGAGGTCGACGGCACAGCCGTGACGGTGCGGCGGTCGACCCTGACCCCGGCTGAGGTGGACGTCCAGGGAGATCCCTCGCAGGCCGCCTTCTGGGCGGTCGGGGCGCTCATCGCGCCGGACAGCCGAGTGCGGGTGGACAACCTCTACTCCGGACACGGGCGCACCGGGTTCGTCGACGTGCTGCGGCGGATGGGTGGTCGGCTCGACTTCGACCGGACAACCGGGACACTCGAGATCACCAGTGGCCCGCTCACCGCGGTCAGCATCGGGGCGGAGGACGTGCCCGGCATTGTCGACGAGATCCCCGTGCTCGCGGTCGCCGCCGCGGCCGCCGAGGGCACCACGGTGATCAGCGGCGCCGAGGAGCTGCGGGTCAAGGAGAGTGACCGGATCAAGTCCACAGTGGCCATGTTGTGCGCGTTCGGCGTGCATGCGGAGGAGACCCCCGACGGCATGGTCATCGAGGGCACGGCGAACCGCCGAGGCGGTGAGGTGCACTCACACGGCGACCACCGCATCGCGATGGCCGCCGCGGTGTCGGGGCTCGCGGCCACCGGCCCAACCGTGATCCACGGCTGGGACGCGGTGGCCACGAGCTACCCGGGCTTCGCCGACCACGTCGCCGAGCTGTCCGGCGGCGCGGCACGGCTGCGGGAGGTGACCTCCTGACCCGGTGGGTCAGGTCAGGGGCTCCACCCAGATGTTGCGGAACCGCGGGTTCTCCCCCGCGTCCCCGTGGTCCTGCAGGCGGATCGCGCCGGGTGTCGGTCCCTCCGGGATGTTGTCCCCAGTTCCCCCGTTGACCGCGACGTTGTTGTGCACCACGACGCCGTTCCACACCACGGTCACCCTGGCGTCGTCGACCTTGGCCCCCGCGCTGTCGAACCGTGCCGCGCGGAAGGTGATGTCGTAGGTCTGCCAGGTCCGTGGCGCGGTGGCCGCGTTGCTGTCCGGTGCCTTCTTCGAGTAGATCGCGCCTGCCTCGTCGGCGGCGAGGGTGGTGTCGCCGAAGGAGTCGAGCACCTGGATCTCGTAGCGCTCCTGCAGGAAGATGCCGCTGTTGCCCCGGGCCTGACCGGTCACCTCCGGCGGGTACTGCGGCTCGAACCACTCCACGTGCAGCTTGACGTCACCGAACTGCTGCCGGGTGCGGATGTCCCCGCCGAGCGTCTCCATCGAGCCGCCGGAGACCGGCCAGGTCGCCGCGCCGCCGGAGCGGGCCTCCCAGGCGTCCAGGTTGGTTCCGTCGAACAGCGGTATTCGCGTCACCGGGACGACGGACAGCTTGTCCAGGTTGACGTTGCCGCCGTCGCCGGCGTCGAACCGGTAGGCGACGGTGTTGCGGCCGGCGTTGAGCGCCACCACCTCGGTCCAGGACGACCAGGTGTCCCAGTTCCCGGTGCTGGGCAGGCGAACCTGCCGTACCTTCGCGCCGTCGACGTACAGGCTCAGGGTCTTGGCGCCGGCCACCGGGTTGGGGCCGTTGGAGTAGCGCAGCCCGACGTTGTGCTGCCCGGCCGCCGCGGCGTCGACGGAGAAGGTAGTCGCGGCGCCCTGGTTCCAGTACCCGTCGACGAACCCCGTCCCGGAGTAGCCGGTGTGGTCGGTGTTGACCGCCGCACCGCCGCTGAGCCCGGCCACCTCCGCCTCGTACTCCGTGGCGGCGCTGCCCGTGCCCACCGTGGAGTTGAGCGTGTACCAGGCCTCGGTGCTCCACAGTGCCTGCCCGTTCTCGGCGGTGAACGGCCGCGGCGAGTGAAGGTGCACCACGCGCCCGGTCCGCAGGCCGGGGATCGACAGGGTGACCTTGCGCCGGTCGGTGGACAGCGTCGCCGAGGCCACGGTCAGCCGCTCCTCGTCGACCTTCGGGCCGCCGTAGTCCGCCGTCGGCACGTACCGCCACTGGGTCGCCCTGTACTTCGTCGCGAGGTCCTGGGCGGTCGCCGCGGACAGCGGTTGGGTGTACTCGACCTCGAAGCCGCCCTGCACCGAGCGCATCGCGAGGATGTCGAAGGCGTTGCCGCCGTTGGGGGTCAGCTTCTGCAGGCCGTAGTTGAGCTTGCCCGCCTGACCCCAGTTGCCGCCGGCACCGATTCCGCCGGTGTAGATCGCGCCGTCCGGACCGAGGCTGATCCGGCTGACCCCCGCCTCGAGGCCCTGGGTGTGGCGGAACACCGCACCCTGGTACTCACCGTTGATCTTCTCCAGGTAGGCGCGTTGCAGGCCGCCGTACGTGACGTCGCCGAACACCAGCTGGCCGGCGAAGGGGCCCTGGGTCAGCCGGACCGGGTTGCTCGGCGAGTTCGCGATCTCGTTCTGCGGCAGCCAGAGCACGGGCTGGGTGACCGGTCGGGTGTCGAACGGGCCGTCCGGGTTCATGTAGTGGTTGA
>NZ_MSIE01000079.1 GCF_001921205.1 Actinophytocola xanthii
CTGGTACTCACCGTTGATCTTCTCCAGGTAGGCGCGTTGCAGGCCGCCGTACGTGACGTCGCCGAACACCAGCTGGCCGGCGAAGGGGCCCTGGGTCAGCCGGACCGGGTTGCTCGGCGAGTTCGCGATCTCGTTCTGCGGCAGCCAGAGCACGGGCTGGGTGACCGGTCGGGTGTCGAACGGGCCGTCCGGGTTCATGTAGTGGTTGAAGAACCGGTTCTGCTTGATGTGCACCAGCTTCGAGGACGGCAGCCACCCGCCCTGGTTGTCGGTGACGAAGATGCCGTCCTCGGGTCCCCAGCCGATGCCGTGCGGCGTGCGCAGGCCGCCGGCGACGTAGGAGACCGCGCCGGTGGTGCGGTTGACGCTGATCGTCGTTCCGCGGTTGGGCGCGGGCTGCGGGTCGGTCGTCGCACCGCCGAGGTTGATGGCCACGGAGAGGTTGAGGTAGAAGAACCCGTCCTTGTACAGCAGGCCGAACGCGAACTCGTGGAAGTTGCCGCCGAACGGCCAGGTCGCCACGGTCCGGTAGTTGTCGGTGACCCAGTCGCCGTTGGTGTCGTTCAGCTCCACCAGCCGCTGCTTCTCGGAGACATAGAGCTTGCCCTCGGCGTACTTGATGCCCATCGGCTCCCTGAGTCCCTGGGCGATGCGCTGCACCCGCACCCGGGAGGGGTCGGTGGCGCCGGTGACGTTGCTCAGCAGGTACACCTCGCCCGCGACGTTGTCCGAGCCGCCCCAGGTGGCGATGGCCATTCGGCCGTCTGGGAGCCAGTCGATCGCGCTGACCTGCGGCTCGAAGCCGGCGGGCCGCAGGTTGGTCAGCGTGTAGTTCGGGTGGACCCCGGTCAGTGGCAGCCCGTCGCCGGGCGAGTCGGTGCTGGCCTCGCACTCCTTGCGTCCGGGGGCGGTGACCCGGACGACCCCGGCGTCGGTGCTCAGCACGCTGTTCGGGACGAGCGTGAAGGCCGACGCGCCAGGGGGCCGCCACTCCAGCCGGATCACCTGGTCGGCGGCGTTCTCGAAGTGGTCGATGCGCAGCGAGTGGTAGCCGGTGCCGAGCGCGATCGACCCGTCCTTGGCGGTCGGCGAGTGCAGCCCGTCGTGGTCGATCACGGTCGTGTCGTCGATCCGCAGCCGGGAGCCGTCGTCGCTGGTGAGCCGGAAGGTGTAGGTCCCGGCGGTGGCGATGTTGACGTTTCCGGTGACCTCGGAGACGAAGAAGTCGCCGATGCCGAACTGGGCGGTGGTGGACCAGTCGATCGTCGGCATCAGCTTGTCGATGTTGGGGGTCTGGCCGGGCTTGAGCACGCACAGCTCGTTCAGCCCCACCTGCACGTCGTAGACGCGCAGCGTGACCCCGGGTTCCTGGGGCGGGATGTTCGGGGGCTGGGCCTGAGCGCGACCGGGGAGGGCCAGAGCCGACGCCGCCAGGAGCAACACGGCGACCATTGCAGGGAGGAAGAACCGGACCGATGTAACCCGTGTCACAGTCACGCTTACCGACGGTAGAAGTACTTTCGTCGATCGTCAACAAAAGTTTGTCTGGAACCAACCAAAGTTACGTCGAACGGATGCAATAGGACCGAACCAGGGACCCGTAGCCGCTCGGAGAGGCCTTTGGTCCCTACTCCTTCCCCGGGAGCCGCGGGGAGTGTTGGAGGTGACCAGAGACCGCTACGGGAGACGCCATGACCACATCCGGGCCGGACCGCGACACGCTGCGGCACGCCGTCGCCCTGGCGACGCGAGCGCCGTCGGTGCACAACACGCAACCCTGGCGCTGGCTGGTCGGGGAGAGCTCCGTCCACCTGTTCGCCGACCTCGACCGTCGGTTGCCGGCCACCGACCCGGACGGGCGGGACCTCCTGCTCAGCTGCGGCGCGGCCCTGCACCACCTGCGGATCGCACTGGCCACGGCCGGCTGGGGAACGGTGGTCCACCGGTTGCCCAACCCCGCGGACCCGACCCACCTGGCGTCGGTCGAGATGCACCCGCACGAGCCGACCGAGCAGGAGATCACGCTGGCCCGGGCGATCCAGCGACGCCAGACCGACCGCCGGCGGTTCTCGTCGTGGCCGGTCCCGCCGCAGCACCTGGGCACGCTCGCGGCCGAGGCGGCCCGGCAGGGTGCGCTCGCCGTGGCGATCACCGACCCGACGGCACGCTTCCGGGTGGCCGGCGCCATCGCCCAGGCGGCAGTGGTGCAGGAGGCCGATCCGGCCTACTCGGTGGAGCTGGCCATCTGGACCGGCCGCGGCGGCGCGGCCACCGACGGCGTCCTCGCCGGGAGCACCCCCGCCCGGCGGCACGGCAGCGCCACCATCCCCCAGCGCTCCTTCGCCCACGGCACGCTCGGCGCATCGCCGAAGCGCTACGACGAGCAGTCCGCACTCCTGATGATCGCCACCTCGAGCGACGACACCCTGTCCAGGCTGCGCGCCGGCGAGGCGACCAGCACGGCACTGCTGGCCGCCACCCGGCTGCGGCTGGCCGCCTGCCCGCTGTCCCAGCCCCTGCAGATCAGCCACACCCGCCGGGTGCTCCGCGACGAGATCCTCGAGGGCACCGCCGAGCCGCAGCTGCTCCTCCGGCTCGGCTGGGCCGCCACCAGCGCCGAACCCCTCCCGTTCAGCCCCCGCCGCAACCTGGACGAGGTTCTCGGCGACCTGCCCGCCTGAAGGCGGGGCCGGAGGAGGCCGCGCAGGTGCGCCCAGGGCGCGTGCCACCGACCACCTGGACCACGAAAGCTCATCGACCGGGACCCCGAGGACGCGCCCTACGCCGGGGCGGGCACGCCTTCGAGGACGATCACCGGGAACTTCCGGTCGGTGTTCTGCTCGTAGGCGGAGGTGCCGTCGGAGACCAGGCGGTAGAGCCGGTCGCGTTCCTCGCCGGTCGTGACGACGGCGCGGGCCCGGTAGGAGCCGGCGCCGAGTTCGACGGTCACGACCGGGTCGGCGCGTAGGTTGTGGAACCAGGCCGGGTGCGTGGGGGAGCCCGCCTTGGAGGCGACCACGAACACGCGCCCCTCGTCGTCGACCCCGAATCCGAGCGGCACGGTCGCCCGGCGTCCGGTACGTGCCCCGGTGGTGGTCAGCAGCAGGATCGGGAACGGCGGTCGGCTGACCGTGCCGCGGTTGGCGCGGAACTCCCTGATCACGCCTTCGTTGTAGGTTCGGAACTCCTCGTCAGACGGCACGGTCGGCATGGCTCTCCTCGGTTTCCGGATGGCGTTCGCGCTGAGGGGGAAGGCCGAACCGCGTCACGAGCCCGGGGCCGCCGGGGAAGACGGTGACGCGGGCGACCCCGGTCGGGGTGGCATCGAGAACGGCGACCCCGAGGGCCTGGTGGGTCGCGTCCGCGGTGCGGTAGTAGGTGGCCGCGGCGGGTTGGCCGTTGGCTCGGGTCGGGGTCATCAGCCAGTCGCCGGGAGATCCGAGCACGTGCGCGAGGTAGCGCAGGCACGTCGTCCTGCCGGAGAACCAGGTCCGCGTGCCGACCAGCTCGATGGCGGCGTCGGTGCGCAGCGCCTTCTCCAGGGCCGCCAGGTCGGCGTTCTCGAAGCCGGCGATGTAGTGGCGCAGCAGGTCCTGGGCGTGCGGCGCGGTCGGCTCGACGACGCTCTCACGCGAAGGCGCGACCTCGTCGAGCCGGGCGCGGGCTCGCTGCAGCGCGCTCTTCACCGCGGCTGTCGAGAGACCGAGCATGGTCGCGACCTCGGCGGCGCTGAAGCTCAGCACCTCGCGGAGCAGCAGCACAGCTCGTTGCCGGGCGGGCAGGTGCTGCAGGGCTGCGACGAGCGCCAGCCGCACGCCCTCACGCGCCGCGACGAGCGTGCCGGGGTCACCGGTCTCGAGGGCCACGGCGGCGTCGGGAACCGGCCCCAGCCAGGCCACCTCGGACTCCGCGAGGCCAGGCGGCGCGTCGGGATCGTCGGCCGGACCGCTCAGGCCGGAGGGCAACACCCGCCGGCCGCGCTGCTCCAGCGCGGACAGACAGGCGTTGGTGGCGATGCGGTAGAGCCAGGTGCGCAGCGAGGAACGACCCTCGAACGTCCCGTGCGACCGCCATGCCCGCAGGTACGTCTCCTGCACCAGGTCCTCGGCCTCGTCCACCGAGCCGACCATGCGGTAGCAGTGCGCCAGCAACTCGCGCCGCAACGGCTCGCTCTGCTCGACGAACTCCTCCGGCCGCTGCGCCATCACCATCTCCTCGCCCTCACCCGACACCTCGTCCATGCTCACGCGCCGCTTCGGTCCGTCCACTCGACATCGGAGGGTCACCTCCCCGGCGCCGAGAAGTCCCGGAAAGGTAGACCGCCGGCACCCGCGAAAGGAATCGGTCGAAACGCGGGATGCCCCGGGCCGTCGGCCCGGGGCATCCACTTCGCTCCTTCGGTGCGGGTCAGCAGGTGGGGGCCGAACCGCCGCCCCGGATGTAGGCCGCGGCGACGAACTTCCCCGCGGCGAGGCGATACCAGACCGACGAGGTCCCCTGGGTGCCGGTCACCGACTGGCCGGTGGTCCGGCACTCGATGCGGACCTGCGCGTAGTTCGCGGCCATCCCGACCACCCCGGAGCTCGTGGTGGTGCCGCTGCGGACGTTCAACGGATCGCTGGCCGTGTCGACGAAGCCGGCGGGTGACGTGCCGGTCCACTGGTAGGTCACGGTCACCCAGGCGTTGTTGGTCAGGCCGAGGCCGTCCCAGAACGTGCCGTCCGCCAGGTCGATCCCCGCCGGGTTCGCCACCGTCCGGCCGAACTGGTCCTTGCCGCCGTTGTACCCGTTCTCGTAGGCCGCCTGCGCCTCGGGCCTGCCCTGGGGCAGGTCCTTCCACTCCTGCCGGACCGAGGCGGGGTTCCAGTAGTCGTCGCGGGTGTTCCACGGGCCGACGTCCCAGACCGGGGCCCACTCGCACCGCCCGTTTGACGCGCAGACCCGCACGCTGTACTCGCCCGCCCAGTTGGCCGACAGCCCGCGCCGGGAGGGCAGCGCCACGAAGTGGTCCCGCGACGTGATGACGTGGCCGTTCGCGGTCGTCCCACCCACCAGGCCCTCGCGGGTCGCGAACACCCGGTAGGACAGGCCGGCCGACCGCACCGACGCCGACGGCGCGGCGCTCGACCGCGAGGGGGTCACGACCAGCGAGCGGAGCGCCGGCGTGGCCACGCCCTCAGGGGCGCTCAGCATCGCGCGCAGCTCGACGTCCGCCGTCGACACCGGGAGGACGGCCGGAGTGGACGGACGGATCTCCGTCCACTCCGACCACTGCCCGTCGGCACGGCGGCCGCGTACGTCGATTGCGAGCTCCGCACCGGCCGGGACGCCGCTGTCGACGGTCGCGGCGAAGGTGTTGGCCGGTGTGGTCAGGGCGAGCGGGTAGGTCGCGAGGCCCGTGCGGGTCGCCTCGGCCGCGCGGTTCGGGGCGGTACCGAGCCGCACCGCGCCGTCGAGCGCGATGTTCGTCCGCGTCGAGGGTCTGCCGAGGTCGACGGTGATACCGGGTTCGGCGGTGGCGGCCGGCGCGAACCCGAACAGGGACGCGGCGACCAGCGCACCGACCAGCAGGCTGGACTTCATGGCGGTCCTTTCGACGGCAGCGCGGAGACGGCCGACCGGCCGCCGCAGGGGTCGCGTGCCGCTGACACCAGTGAGCAAAGTCGCCCCGGTAGTGATCTGTCAACGATTACTACTCGCATCTCGGCGGGAAATCACCATAACCGGTCAGGTTGCACCGCCCGGTTGTGCGCCGTCCGGCTACTGCTGGTGCACAACCGGACCGGATGGGACGTTCGTCCGGTACCGGTCGGTGAAGGGGTGATGACGATGCCGCGTCCTGAACGGCGGGTGGACCCGGCGGACGGGCCCCTCGCCCGGTTCGCTCTCGGTCTGCGCGAGCTGCGCCACCATGCTGGTAGTCCGGGGTACCGCGAGCTGGCGCGGCGGGCGCACTACTCGGCGACGACGCTCGCGCAGGCCGCGCGGGGCGCCGGTCTGCCCTCGCTGGCGGTGACGCTCGCGTACGTCGCGGCCTGCGGCGGGGACGTGGCGGAGTGGGAGCGGCGCTGGCGGGCGACGGCGGCGGAGCTGAGCCCGCCGCGGGTTCCCGAACCCGATGGGCAGGCGGCGCGGGAGGGCCCAGCGCCCTATGTGGGGTTGGCGGCGTACGGCCCGCAGGACGCCTACTGGTTCCGCGGCCGGGACCGGTTGGTGGCCGCGCTGCTGGACCGGGTGGAGCGGCAGCGGTTCGTCGCGGTCGTCGGCGCGTCGGGCTCGGGCAAGTCCTCGGTGCTGCGGGCGGGCCTGGTGCCCGCGGTGTCCGCCGACCGCGACCGGTGGTCGGCCCTGGTTCTCACGCCCGGGGCGCGGCCGTTGGAGGAATGCGCCGTCCGCCTGGGGGTGCGGACGGGGGTGGCCGCGGGACAGTTGGTCGGCGGGTTCCGGGAGGAGCCCGGCGCCTTCGGTCTCGCGGTCCGCCAGCTCATGGCGACCCGTCCGGACGGCGCGGAGCTGGTCCTGGTGGTGGACCAGTTCGAGGAGGTGTTCACGCTCTGCGCCGACGCCCGCGAGCGGAGCGGGTTCATCACCGCCCTGCTGGACGCGGCCTACGACCCGGAGTGCCGGCTCCGCGTGGTGGTGGGCGTGCGCAGCGACTTCTACACCCACTGCGCACGCCACACCCGGTTGGCCGAGGCGTTGCAGGACGCCCAGGTGCTGGTCGGTCCGATGAGCACCGACGAGCTGACCGACGCCATCACCGCCCCGGCCGCGCGGGCAGGGCTCATGGTGGAGAAGACGCTGGTTCAGACGGTGCTGCACGACGCGGCCGACCGCCCGGGTGCCCTGCCGTTCGTCTCGCACGCGTTGTGGGAGACCTGGCGCCGCCGCCACGGCAGCGGTCTGTTCCTGGCCGGCTACCAGTCCGCGGGCGGGGTGAGCGGCGCGGTCGCCCAGACAGCCGACCGCCTGTACCAGGACCTGGACGAACGCCACCGGCGGACGGTGCGCGAGGTGCTCCTGCGGCTGACCGCCCTCGGTGAGGGCACGGAGGACACCCGCCGGCGGGTGTCCCGGGCGGAGCTGCTCGACAGCCCGGACCGGGACGCGGTGGTCGAGGTCCTGGACAGGCTCACGGCCGCACGCCTGGTGACGAGGGACGCCACCACTGTCGAGATCGCGCACGAGGCTCTCATCGCCGGGTGGCCGCTCCTGCGCGACTGGCTCGCCGAGGACCGCGAGGCGATCCGGGCCCACCGACGGCTCACCGAGGCGAGCGCGGAGTGGGAGAGCCACGGACGCGACGAGAGCCTGCTGTACCGGGGAGCGCGCCTCGGGACGTGGCTGGACCGCTCCCCCGCGCGCCTCAACGACGCGGAGCGTGCGTTCCTGGCCGCCGGCCGAGCAGTCTCGGAGCGCGAGGAGCGCCTGCGACGCCGGCGTGTCCGCCTGGCCGTCGGCGGCCTTGGTTCGGCGGTCACCCTGGTCACCGTGCTCGCGGTGGTCGCCCTGATGATGGCCGGCCGAGCCGACCGGGAGCGAGCGCTGGCGATCGGCCGACAGCTCGCGGCCGACGCCCGTGCCCAGCTGGCCGTCGACCCGGAGCTGGGCCTGCTGCTGGCCCGCGAGGCGTACGCCGCGACACCCAACGAGGAGACCGAGGGCGTACTGCGCCAGGCCACGACCCAGTCCCACATCCGGGCCGTCCTCCCGGAGAACCGGGACTCCCTCGGACGACCGGCCGCGGTGACCGGTGTCGCGTTCAGCGCGGACGGCGAGCACCTGGCCACCACGACCGCCGGCGGCCTGCTCCAGGTGTTCGGCTGGACCGGCGCCACGGTGGGGCGGACCCCCGAACGGGTCGTGCGCAACGGCTACTGGATCCAGAGCCCGGTGTTCGGTCCCGACAACCGCCACATCGCCTTCACGGGGGTGACCGATGGGGCGACCGTGGTGGACTGGACCCGCGGCGGCGAGCCGCCCCGGCCCTCCGCCGGGAAGGAGGTCACCCTCAGCGCGGCCTACAGCGCGGACGGGAGGTGGGTGGCCAGCGGCGGCCAGTACGGCACGGTCTGGATCCGGCCCGCGCTCGGCGAGTCCTCCCCGCGGGTGCTGCGCGGTCACGACGGGGCGGTCGCCGCGGTGGCGTTCAGCCCGGACGGTACCCGGCTCGTGAGCGCCAGCGCCGAGGACGGCACGATCCGTGTCTGGAACCTCGTCGCACCGGGTCGGCCGCTGGTGCTCCTCGGCCCGGAGACTCAGGTCGCGGCCGTGGCGTTCAGCCCGGACGGCCGTCGTCTGGCCACAGTGGACGTCCAGGGCACGGTACGAACCTGGAACTTCGCCGACATGACCACCTCGGCCGTGCTCGGCAGCCACGACGGTCCGGCCTACCACGTCGCCTACAGCGCGGACGGGCAGTCCATCCTCAGCACGGGCGCCGACGGAACCGTGCGGATCTGGAACGCCGGACGGCACGCCGCCCCCGTGATGCTGCGCGGTCACGACGGCCCGGTTCTTGCGGCGGCCTTCAGCCGGGACGGCGGCATCGTCGTGAGCGCGGGCGCGGACGGCACGACCAGGATCTGGCAGGTGAACGAGGCCGACGACGTGACCGTGCTCCGCGGCCCTGAGAGTCCTGTGTGGAGCACAGCGATGAGCTCGGACCACCGTCGGCTGGCCGTCGGCGACAGGACCGGTGCGGTCCGGCTCTGGGACCTCACCGGTAGGGCGGCTCCCACCGTGCTGCCCGGGTCCGGCCAACCCGTCACCCAGGTTGTCTACAGTCCCGACGGTCGCCGTATCGCCGTGGCGGACGACGACGGTCGCGTTCTCGTCTGGAACCTCTCCGGCCACACGGGAAGGCCGCGGTCACCGCACCGCCTGTCCGGGCCCCCGACGGCCCGCGTCGCGTTCAGTCCGGACGGCACCCGGCTTGCCGCCATCGGCTTCAACGATTCCGTGTCCATCTGGGAGATTCCGGCGAACGGACATCCCCCGCACAGTACGTCGAGTCCCATGGCGGGTGAACAGGGCAGCCTCATGGATGTCGTGTGGAGCCCTGACGGGCGCCACGTCGCCGCGTCGTCCGACACCAACACCGTTCTGCTGTGGGACTTCCGCAATCCCGATCGCGTGGAGAAGCTGCGTGGTCACCAGAGCGCGGTCTGGGGTCTGGCCTTCAACCGGGACGGAACCCGTCTCGCCAGCGGCGGGAACGACGGCACAGTGCGCATCTGGGCCGTGGGCGACACCGCCGCACCGGTCGTGCTCCGCGGCCACCAGCCGGGCGAGGGGACGATGACGTTCAGCTCCGACGGCAGCCACCTGGCGACCACCGGGAGCGACACCAGCGTCAGGATCTCCAGGGTCGACGGCCGCGGCGACCCGTTGGTCGTCGCCGGTTTCCAGGCGGCCGTGCGCGAGATCGCACCAGCCGGGAACGATCGGTTCCTCACCGTCCACGCCGACGGCAGCGTCCGGACCTGGCGCTGCCCGGCCTGCGGTCCGATCTCGGAGGTACTCGCCACCGCGCGCGGACACCTGACCCGCGACCTGACTCCGGAGGAGCGACGAACCCACCTTCCGGGCGGCGGCGCTGTTCCTCCTCAGGTCATTCGTCGTGGGGGTTGACTGTCACGGCGGCGACCGGGCGACGCGGGGTGCGGCCGGTCGGGTGGCCGAAGCCGATACGCAGCGCGGCCTGCGGGTGACCCCGTCCGCCCAGCAGCTCACGCAGGCCGGCCCTGGTGTCCGGCACCTCGAGCGGCTGGGACAGGAACGAAACACTCAGCCCGGCGCTCGTTGCCGTGAGCAGTACGCGCTGCATCGCCTGCCCGGCCCGGACCTGGTCGCGAACGGTGTCGCCCGCGGTGGCGAGGACGGCGACGAGCGGGTCCCGCTCGAACGGACGCTCTACAGTGGACTCGCTGTGGAACTGGCGCAGGGTCAGCAGCGAGTCTCCGGCCGGGCGGGGCCCGCCGGCGGTGGCCGGTACCCCGTCCTCGGCGGCGCGGTGGGTCCAGCCGGCCAGCTCGGCCTGGAAGGCCGGGTCCTCCCCCTGCAGGCGGTCGGCGCGGCGGAGCAGGACCGCGAAGGTCTCCAGTGCCGGCGGGGCGTCCAGCAGGACGAGCGTCGCGCCCTCGTCGTCGGCCGCCCGGACCAGCGCACTGCGGTGCGGCGCCGGCACGGGACGGTCGGCGAACGGCCGGCGGTTCGTTGCCCGGCGGTCGATCGCCGAGGCCAGGTCGCGCAGCTCGGGCGTCGGCGCCCGGTCGCCGGCCACCCGGACCGTCGCGAGCAGGTCAGGGTGGGCCGGGTCCGGCAGCAGGTCCACGACCGTGGCCCGACCGCGAGCCAGCAACGCGACCCTCAGGTTCAGCAGGGCCGCGCCACAGGACAACCGCGCCTCCCGCGCGTCGGCGTCGGCCACCGCGAGCACGCGCTCACGGTCCAGGTACAGGTCGATGCGTGGCGGCCGGAGCACGAAACGCCAGGGCTGGGTGTTGTGCACCGACGGCGCCCTCGTCGCCGCCGCCAGCGCGTGGTCGGCCAGTGCGGGGAAGTCGGCGTCGCTGGTGCTCATCGGTCACTCCTGGTGCTGGATCGGCCCTCACCTTGAGCCTGCTCGCCGTGCGGCCGGTCCGGCAGCGTCCAGGTTCCCTGTCCCGCAGGGCCTTTCGTCCCGTCGCGGAGTCAGTGCCGGCGATGGCCTCGGCGGTCCTCCAGGCGGCGCACCAGCCGCTCGACCACGCGGTCCGCCGCATCGCGGGCCGTTCGGGCGGCCGCCTTGGCCTGGACGGGGTGCCTGTTCACGTCGATCGTCACCCGGACCTCGACCGGGGTGGCGACGGCCGGTCGGCGTGCCTGGTGAGCCGCACCCGGACGTCGAGCACCGGACCGGACACGTGCCGGACCACCGGCGCGAGCTTGCGGGCGAACAACTCGTCGAGGTCGCCGCCGAACTCGCCGCGGACGGCCAACCTGGGGCGGGCATCGTGATCATCTGCCGTGTCATGGCTCCACAGTGGCCATACGGGTGGCGCCGTTGGCACAGCCTTCGGTCACTTCCCGAGGGGACCAAGGACGTCCGATCGGGGACCTTCGACTCCTGCCCCGGTACCGCGGCCGGACGACACTTCGTGGTGAGAGGACCCCCGAAGGAGGTACCCAATGTCCATCAAGGACGTCCCGCTACAGCACACCGCCGACACCGCCGACGGCCCTGGCACCACCGGCATCGCGGGCAAGGTGCTCGCGGTCCTCCGG
>NZ_MSIE01000008.1 GCF_001921205.1 Actinophytocola xanthii
GCCCGGGCCCGCCGGCGGCCGCCGGGCCCCCCGCGGCGGCCGGACGGCCGGCGCCGGGGTGACCGTGCGGCGGGATCGCCCCACCGGTCACCGGGGCCCACGGGTTCACCGAGCCGTTCGCGCTCCCAGCGACGGCCGCCGTGGTGGGAGCGGGGGCCTGTCGGGGGGCGGCGGGATGTCCCGGCGGTCGGGACGGTGGCGCCTGCGGAGCTCGGGACGGCGCCGCGGTTCGGCCGAGTGGGTGAATCTGGCGCGTGGGCGCGACCGGTGGTGCCGGGGCCGCGAGCGGCGGAGAGGCCGGCTGACCAGGGCCGGAGCTTGCACCATCCTCGGCGAACTCGAGGTCCAACAGAGCTGGAGGGGCAACGCCGGTGGGGGTTACCGCGTCTGGGCGCACGGCGGACACGCTTTCATAACGCCCGCCTACCGTGTGAACCACTCCCCCGCATGTCGCCTGCGGCGCAGAAATTCACTACTCTTCGTAGCACTGGTTCGCACCAATGTGCCAGGAGCGCGACAACGGGTGAGATTCCGTCTAGTGTCCAGCCTGTCGGGGAACCGGTGGCGAGTAAAACAGCCGACGGCGTCGCACCCCGGACGTCGAGAGGTGGAGTCTGTGTCCCGGCCATGACATCCAACGCAGTGGTGAGCCCGCTTTCCCAGTACCCGCACGGGAACGGCGCCGAGGCCTCGCCAGAACCCATCGTCACCATGGTGCGGCTGGTGCGGGAGAGCTTCGCCAGAGTCGCGCCGCAGGCCGACCGCGTCGCCGAGTACTTCTACGCCACCCTGTTCGCCATCGCGCCGGCGACCCGGGAGATGTTCCCGGTCAACATGCAGGTCCAGCGTTCCCGGCTGTTGCGCGCGCTGGTGCACTTCGTACAGATGGTGGACCGGCCCGACGAGCTGGTCCCGTTCCTGCGCCAGCTCGGGCGCGACCACCGCAAGTTCGGCGTGGTCGCCAGCCACTACGAGGCCGTGGGGATGGCCCTGCTGGCCGCGGTCAAGCAGTTCGCCAAGGAGGCGTGGACCGACGAGGTCGAGCGGGCCTGGGCCGAGGCGTACACGATCATGGCTCGGGCGATGCTCGAGGCGGCCTCGGCCGACGACGACCCCGCCTGGTGGCCGGCCACCGTCCTCGACCGCCACCGCATCACCCGCGACCTGGCCGTCATCCGGGTCCGGACGGAGTTCCCGCTGGCCTACCACCCCGGCCAGTACGTCAGCGTCGAGACGCCCCAGCGGCCACGCATGTGGCGGTACCTGAGCCCGGCCACCGCTCCGCGCGAGGACGGGATGCTGGAGTTCCACGTCCGGTCCGTGGAGGGCGGCTGGGTGAGCCGCGCGATGGTCGGCTACTCCGAGCCGGGCGACCGGTGGCGGATCGGCCCGCCCATGGGGCGTCTGCGGGTGGACCGCCACTCGGGTCGCGACGTGCTGATGGTCGCCGGCGGTACCGGTATCGCGCCGATGCGCGCGATCATCGACCACCTGGCGAAGTGGGGGGAGAACCCCAGGGTCCAGCTGTTCTTCGGCGGCCGGGTTCGCTCGGACCTGTACGACCTGGAGAACCTGCACGCGCTCGCGGCGTCGAACCCGTGGTTGACCTTGGTCCCGGTCCTCGAGTCGGACCACGCGTACGGCGCGGAGCAGGGGACGCTGGCCGACGTGGTCACCCGGTACGGCGCGTGGGAGGACCACGACGTGCTGGTGTCCGGTTCGCCGGCGATGGTGCGCTCGACGGTCTCCCGGATGCTGGTCGCGGGCACGCCGCTGGACCGGATCACCTACGACCCGTTCACGTTGGACTGACCGGCCGCCTCAGCGCTTGCGCGGCTTCCAGACGACCAGCGCGGTCTGCTGCCGGACCGGCACCAGCTCATTGCGGTAGGAGCGGTGGATCGCGGCCGCGGCCTGTTCGGCGGCGGCGTGCACGGCGGCGAGTTCCTCGGTCAGCTCGGCCAGGCGCGAGCGCAGGGCGCTCACCTCGTTCTCGAGCTCGATGATCCGCTTGACCCCGGCCAGGTTCACCCCCTGCTCCTGGGAGAGCCGCTGGATCTCCCGGAGCAGTGCGATGTCACGCATCGAGTACCGGCGGCCGCCGCCCGAGGTCCGGCCCGGCGAGACCAGACCCATGCGGTCGTAGCCGCGCAGGGTCTGGGCGTGCAGGCCGGACAACTCGGCGGCCACGGAGATCACGAAGACGGGGGTGTCCTCGTTGGCGCCGGGTGGGAACGGGATACCGGTCATGACCCACTCCGTTTCTCCAGCATCGAAGTCAGCTCCGGCCGGGGGTCGTGCCCCGCGGTCGCGGCCAGGTAGTCGCGCAGCGCCGCCTTGGCCTTCTCGTCCATGTTCGACGGCACGGTGACCTGCAGGGTCACCAGCAGGTCGCCGACCTGGCCATCCCGGCGGTGGATGCCCTTGCCGCGCACGCGCAGCACCCGCCCGCTCGCCGTGCCCGGTGCCACCCGCAGCGACACCTTGTCCTCGAGCGTCGGCACGGTCAGCGTCGTGCCGAGCGCCAGCTCGGGGAACGTCACCGGGACCTTGACCGTCAGGTCGTTCCCGGACCGGCCGAAGACCGGGTGCGGGCTGACGTGCACGAGCACGTACAGGTCGCCGGCGTGGGCCCCGTTCAAGCCGGGCTCGCCCTGCTCGGCCAGGCGGATCCGCTGCCCGTCGTCGACGCCGGCCGGGATGCGGACGGTGAGCGTGCGGGTCTTGGTGCTTGTCCCGTCGCCGCCGCACTCCGGACACGGGTCGTCGACGATGCGCCCGGTGCCGCGGCAGTCCCGGCACGGCTCGCTGAACGCGAACGCGCCCTGACTGCGGCTCACCAGCCCCGCGCCCGAACAGGTCGGACAGGTACGGGGGGTGGTGCCGGGCCGCGCGCCGGAGCCCTGGCAGGTCGAGCAGGTCGAGGGGCTGGACAGGCGCAACGGGACCGTCGCGCCCTTGACCGCCTCGACGAAGTCGATGCGGACCTCGGTCTCGACGTCCGCGCCGCGGCGTGGCCGGCTGGTGGTACCGGTGGCCCCGGCCCGCCGACCGAACAGGTTGCCGAGCAGGTCGCTGATGCCACCGCTGCCGGCCGCACCGGCCTGCTGGCCACTGAAGATGTCGCCGAAGTCGAAGTTGGTCCCGCCGGTGCCGAACCCGCCGAACCCGCCGCCGCCCGGGCGGAACGCGCCGGATCCGAAGAGCCGGCGGGCCTCGTCGTACTGCTTGCGCTTCTCCGCGTCCCCGAGCACGCCGTAGGCCTCGGACACCGCCTTGAAGCGGGCCTCGGCCTGGGCGTTGCCCGGGTTCGCGTCGGGGTGCAGCTCACGCGCCAGCTTGCGGTACGCCTTCTTGATCTCGTTCTCGCTGGCGCCGGACGAGACGCCCAACTCGTGGTAGAAGTCCTTGTCGATCCAGTCCCTCGCACTCACCGGACGTCCCCTCCCTCCTCGTCAGTTCTGTTCGTCGGCCCGGCCGGCCGGAGGCGTGTCCGCCCCGGTCGGCTCGAACCAGTCGCCCGTGCCGCCGCCCTCGGCGGACGGCCCGGGCGCCGCCGGCGCCGCCGCCGGCTCGTGGTCGGTGACGCCGACCAGCGCCGCACGCACCACCCGGTCGCCGAAGCGGTAGCCGCGGCGCAGCACCGCGGTCACCGTCGGGCCGGGGACGTCGGGCGAGGTGTCGTGCTGGACCGCCTCGTGCACCGACGGGTCGAACGGCTCGCCGTCGTGCCCGAAGCCCTCGAGCCCGACGCGCTCCAGCGTGGCCGCGAGCTTGTCGGCCACCGCCTTGAACGCGCCGGTGAGGTCGCCGTGCTGGGCAGCCCGCTCGATGTCGTCGAGCACCGGCAGCAGCTCGCTCGCCACCGACGCCTTGGCCTGGGTGACCACGGCCTCCCGGTCGCGGTCGATCCGCTTGCGGTAGTTGGCGTACTCGGCCTGGAGGCGTTGCAGGTCGGCGGTGCGCTCGTCGAGCTGCGCCTTCAGCTCCGCCTCCTGGCTGGGCGCCTCGTCGGACACCTGGCCACCCTGGTCCGTGACCTGCTCGTGCCCCGGCTCGCCCGGCGCCGGTTCCTCCGACGCCGGGCGGACCTGCCCGGTCTGCGGGTCGATTCGACGGCGGTCGCGCACGACGACTCGCGGCTCCTCTCCGGAGTTCTCGTCGGTTCGGTGGTCGGAGGTCACTTCTTGCCGTCCTCGTCGACGATCTCGGCGTCCACCACGTCGTCGGCGCCCGGCGCGGCCTGCTCACCACCCGGCGCACCAGCACCGGCACCGCCGCCGGCACCCTCGCCCGCCTGCGCGCCGGTCTGCGCGTAGATGGCCGAGCCCATGGCCTGCGACTCGGTGGCGAGCTTCTCCATCGCGGCCTTGATGGTCGCGGTGTCGTTGCCCTTGAGCGCGTCCTGGGCGTCCTGGATCGCGCTGTTGACCTTGTCCTTGACCTCGGTCGGGATCTTCTCGTCGTTGTCCTTGACGAACTTCTCCGTCTGGTAGACGAGCGTCTCGGCCTGGTTGCGGACCTCGGCCTCCTCGCGGCGGCGCTTGTCCTCCTCGGCGTGCGCCTCCGCGTCCTTGATCATCCGGTCGATGTCGTCCTTCGGCAGCGCGGAGCCGCCGGTGATCGTCATCGACTGCTGCTTGCCCGTGCCCAGGTCCTTCGCGCTGACCTGCACGATGCCGTTGGCGTCGATGTCGAAGGTGACCTCGATCTGCGGGACGCCCCGGGGTGCCGGCGGGATGCCGGTGAGGTCGAAGGTGCCCAGCTTCTTGTTGTGCACCGCGATCTCGCGCTCACCCTGGAAGACCTGGATGCCGACCGTGGTCTGGCCGTCGTCCGCGGTGGAGAAGATCTCCGACTTCTTGGTCGGGATCGTCGTGTTCCGCTCGATGAGCTTGGTGAACACGCCACCCTTGGTCTCGATGCCCAGCGACAGCGGGGTGACGTCCAGCAGCAGCACGTCCTTGACGTCGCCGCGCAGCACGCCGGCCTGCAGGGTCGCGCCGATCGCGACGACCTCGTCCGGGTTCACGCCCTTGTTCGGCTCCTGGCCGCCGGTCAGCTCCTTGACCAGGTCGGACACGGCCGGCATGCGGGTGGAACCACCGACCAGCACGACGTGGTCGATGTCGCCGACCTTGATGCCAGCGTCCTTGATCACGGTGTTGAACGGTGCACGGGTGCGGTCGAGCAGGTCGCTGGTGATCCGCTGGAACTCGGCGCGGGACAGCGTCTCGTCCAGGAACAGCGGGTTCTTGTCGGCGTCGACCGTGATGTAGGGCAGGTTGATGCCGGCGCTGTTCGAGCTGGACAGCTCGATCTTGGCCTTCTCCGCCGCCTCACGGATGCGCTGCAGGGCCATCTTGTCCTTGGTCAGGTCGATGCCCGAGGACTGCTTGAACTTGTCGACCAGCCAGTCGACGATGCGCTGGTCCCAGTCGTCGCCGCCGAGGTGGTTGTCACCGGAGGTCGCGCGGACCTCCACGACGCCCTCGCCGATCTCCAGCAGCGACACGTCGAACGTGCCACCGCCGAGGTCGAAGACGAGGATGGTCTGCTCCTTCTCGCCCTTGTCCAGCCCGTAGGCCAGCGCGGCCGCGGTCGGCTCGTTCACGATCCGCAGCACGTTCAGGCCGGCGATCTGCCCGGCCTCCTTGGTGGCCTGCCGCTGGGCGTCGGAGAAGTAGGCCGGGACGGTGATCACCGCGTCGGTGATCGGCTCGCCGAGGTAGGACTCCGCGTCCCGCTTGAGCTTCATCAGCACGCGGGCGCTGATCTCCTGCGGCGAGTACTTCTTGTCGTCGATCTCGGTGGTCCAGTCCGTGCCCATGTGCCGCTTGACCGACCGGACCGTGCGGTCCACGTTGGTGACAGCCTGGTTCTTCGCCGGCTGGCCGACCAGTACCTCGCCGTTCTTGGCGAAGGCCACAACGGACGGGGTGGTCCGCGAACCCTCGGAGTTGGCGATCACCGTCGGCTCACCGCCCTCGAGGACGGCGACGACGGAGTTGGTCGTCCCCAGGTCGATACCGACCGCTCGCGCCATTGGATTTCCTCCTGCTGCTCTTACCTGTGTGGGTTGAGTCCCTGCCGCTCAAGTTTGCCGACGAGGGAGCCGGCTCGTCAAACCAGAGTTGAGCCGGTCACACTCAACCTTCCTGACTCCTTCAACGCGGGACGGCGCCGGATCGTTCCCGGAGGCGGTCAGGAGCGCCTGACCTCGATGTTTCCGCTGTCGGTGTGTAGATCGAGGTGGTGGGTGGCGCTCCGGTCGTCCTGGATGTCGCTGTCGAGGTGGCCGCCGCCGGCGTCGGCGTCGAGGCGGTAGGCGGCGTCGGGGACGGTCACCTCCACATTGCCGCTGGAGGCGTCGACCCGCACGTCGTGGGCGGCCGCGAGGCCGACGCTCACGTTGCCGGAGGCGGCCCGCACCTGGGCGGTGCCCGCGATCCGGTCCAGGGTGACGTTGCCCCTGCTCACCTCGACGTTCACCGGCGCCCGGACGTCCTCGACGGTCACGTCACCCGAGCTGGCCCGCAGGTTCACCTCCCCGGCACCGCGGATCTCGGCGTGGCCGGAGTCGACGGCGCCATCCACCCGGACCCCCTCGGGGACGACGAGCTCGTAGTCGATCCAGCAGCCGTCGTCGGGGCAGTCCTCGAGGACCAGGACCCCGTCCTCGACACGGTGGGTGGGACCGGGCCGCTCGTCCTCGTAGTGGATCTCCCGGTGCACCGACGAGGAGTCGCCCGGTCGGATCGTGATGTTGCCGGCGTCGTTGGCGAAGCGCACCGCGGTGATCCGCTCGGTGACCTTCGTCTCGTCGGAAGCCCGCTCCTTGGTGATGTCCCACCCGCACGCGCCGAGCACTCCCAGCCCGGTCACGAGCGCCGCACCGGCCGCCACCCCTCGCCAGATCCGCATGTCAAGCCCCTCGTCGCAGGTTCAGTCGTCTCGACGCTAGGGATGCGGGCGGGTCGGTACATCGGGGAACGCCCCCGAGCCGACTCGGGGACGACCCCGGGCCGTCTGCTCAGAGTGTGGGAGCTCATTCCCATTGAGCGGGAACCAGCACTTACCGTTGGGCCATGACCCGACGCTGGCTGGTCCTCGCCGCCGGGGTCGCGGCGCAGGCGACCACGTCGAGCTTCCTGTACGGGGTCGCGTTCCTGATCCCGGAGCTCAGGGCGTCGACCGGGGTGTCGCTGGCCCAGGCGGGGTTGCTGGTGTCGGCACCGCTGCTTGGTCTGTTGGCCGCGTTGATCGCGTGGGGAGCGGCAGCGGACCGGTACGGCGAGCGCGTGGTGATGGCGGCGGGGTTGGTCGGGACCGGGGCGCTGTTGCTGGGCAGCCTGTTCGTGCCCGGCCTGGTGCTGCTCGGGGTGGGCCTGCTGCTCGCCGGCGCCGCCGCGGCGTCGGTGAACGCGGCCAGCGGACGGGCGGTACTCGGCTGGTTCGGCGCCCGCGAGCGCGGGCTGGCGATGGGGCTGCGGCAGACCGCGCAGCCGATCGGCGTGGGCATCGCCGCGGCGACCCTGCCTCCGCTCGCGGACCGGTTCGGCTTCGTGCCCGCACTGGCTCTCCCGGCGGGTTTGTGCCTGCTGACCGCGGTGGTGGTACTGGTCGTCGTGGTCGACCCACCGCGACCGCCGCGCCCGGCGGTCACCGAGTCGCCCTACCGGGCGCTGACCGGCCGGACACTGGTCCGCCTGCACGCCGCGAGCGCGCTGTTGGTCGGCCCGCAGTTCGTGGCGGCGACGTTCGCGGTGGCGTTCCTGGTGTCCGAGCGGGGCTGGAGCCCGGTCGCGGCGGGCCGGCTGGTGGCGGTCGTGCAGGTGGCCGGCGCGGTGGGCCGGATCGTGGCGGGCGTGTGGTCGGACCGGGTCGGCAACCGCCTGGGTCCGATGCGCGTGATTGCCGTGGTCGCGATGGTCACGATGGTGGGGTGGGCCCTGGGCGACGCGTTCGACTCGTGGCTGTCGGTGGTGGCGCTGGTGGCGGTGCTGATCGTGTCGGTGACCGACAACGGTCTGGGTTTCACCGCGACGGCGGAGCTGGCCGGCCCGTTCTGGGCCGGCCGGGCGCTCGGCGTGCAGAACACCGCCCAGAACGCGGTGGCGATGGCCGCGGCCCCGCTGTTCGGCGCGCTGATCACCGCGTTCGGGTACCCCCTGGCACTGGCCGCCGGGGCGCTGTTCCCACTGGCCGGCGCCCTGCTCACCCCGGTCCAGGGCGAGCGCCGCCTAGCGGCTGGTGTCGACGCGGTGGAAGTTGAGGTACGCCCGTGAGGGGGTCGGCCCCCGCTGCCCCTGGTACCGCGAGCCGGCGGCCGTGGAGCCGTAGGGGTTCTCGGCGGCGCTGGAGAGGCGGAAGAGGCAGAGCTGGCCGATCTTCATGCCCGGCCAGAGGGTGATCGGCAGGTTGGCGACGTTGGACAGCTCGAGCGTGATGTGACCCTCGAAGCCGGGGTCGATGAACCCCGCGGTCGAGTGGGTGAGCAGCCCCAACCGCCCCAGGCTCGACTTCCCTTCCAGTCGCCCCGCGAGATCGTCCGGCAGCCGCACGGCCTCGAACGTGGAGCCGAGCACGAACTCCCCCGGATGCAGAACGAACGGCTCGTCGTCCACCGCCTCGACGAGCGTGGTGAGGTCGTCCTGCTGCTGCCGCGGGTCGATGTGGGTGTACCGGGTGTTGTTGAACACCCGGAAGAAGCGGTCCAGCCGCACGTCGACGCTGGATGGCTGCACCATGGCCTCGTCGAACGGGTCGAGCCCCAGCCGCCCGTCCGCGAGCTCCTTGCGCAGATCCCGATCGCTCAGCAACACCCGCTCACCCTAGCCGGCGGCCCCGTGTATCCTCAGCGATGCCCGGCTACACCGGGTGTTGCGGATGTAGTTCAATGGTAGAACATCAGCTTCCCAAGCTGAGAACGCGGGTTCGATTCCCGTCATCCGCTCCAAGCCAGAAGCCCCAGGTCACAGCATGTCTACTGTGGACCCGGGGGTTTGTCGTTTCTAGATCGCGAACCCTTGTCGTGCCCCCCGCGTGCCCCTAACCGGTCGATGCGAGCACTCCGGGAGGGTCGCACCTGGTTTGGCCATGACAGTGCACGACCGCACGAGCCGCACGGAAAAGGGGATCCCCGTCCGGCACATGCGGTCGATTCTGCCCTCCGACCGCTGGACCGTGACCTACGAGGTCAAGTCGTGACCAGGGGCTGGCTGCTGCGGCAGGCCGAGCCGGACGACCTTGACACAGTCTTGGAGATCCTCGGTCAACGGGTGGCCTGGCTGAGGCGACGTGGGAGCGATCAGTGGTCGACGTTCCCCCGGTGGCCAGCGAAGCTGAAGGCATCAATCTCGCGGGGTGAAACATGGATCGCGGAGAGTCGGGAACATGAACCGGTTGGAACGATCACGGTCTTTACCTCTGGGGACACGGACTTCTGGTCACCTGACGAACTTGCGATCCCCGCTCTGTACCTCGCCAAGCTAGCCACGCTGCCGCCAGACGCAGGCGCCCCGGATGTAGTGCACGGCCTCGGACAATTGATCCTGGAGTGGACTGTCGACTACGCGGCGAGAGCGCACCTGGCCGTGGTCAGGCTCGACGTCTGGCGGACGGCCCACGCACTGCACCGCTGGTACGAGCTGCATGGGTGGACGAAGGTGCGCACGATCGAGCTGCCGCACCGAAAGTCGGGCACGTTGTTCGAACGCCCCGCATCCCCCTGACCGCCTCATCAGGCATCGTTCTGTTCCTCTTCGCAGCGGACACCGAACACCTACGAGAGTACCTAGGCGGCCCTGCCTGTAGGCGTTCCTCACCTGCGTGGGTGATCGGTCCGCAGCGGCAGAGCGGCGCCGGATCGAAACGGGGAGAGACTAGACGATCCGTCAGGGCTGTCACACCTGTCACACTGTCACTTGAGACCACTTGACCAGCGCATTTACCTGTGACAGCCAAGTGACAGCCGATCTCCGTAGGGCCTTCCCACACTCCTCCTCTGTCACAGCGTCCTTAGAGCGGGGCCGCACCGGATCCGCCGTCCGGTCAGGACGACTGATCCGGTGCGGTGGAGTGCTCCGTCTCGGCGTTAGCGATGACGTCGTCGAGCACGTCCCGAGTTCGCCGCAGCTCGGCGATCTGCCGGTCGATGCGCGCGCGCTCGGCGCGCAGTCGGTCGACCAGCCGGGGTGTGGCGCGCTCGCTCGGCCGGCCGTCCACGTCGCGCATGCAGGGGAGGATGTCGAAGATCTTGGCGCTGTTGAGGCCGGCGGCGTACAGCTCCTGGATCCGGATGACGCGGTCGAGCGCGGTCTCGGGGTAGGTGCGGTGCCCGCCGGCGGTTCGGGTCGGGACGAGTAGCCCCTGATCCTCGTAGTACCGGAGCGACCGGACGCTCACGCCGGTCCGGTCAGCCAGCTCGCCGATCCGCACATCCACCTCCGCGCTGGATCGGACTTGATTCTAACATCGGTGTGAGGTTTCACCATTGCCCCGTGACTCGCACCGACCCCACCACGAACCGACTTGTCCTGTCGCCGCTCCTAGCGCTGGCGACAGCGGTGTTCATCACCAGCCTCACCGAGACCCTTCCCGCCGGTGTCCTCGTCGGGATGAGCGACGGCCTCGGCGTGTCCGACTCGACCATGGGCCAGGCCGTCACCGTCTACGCGGTGGGTACCGCCCTGACCGCGGTGCCGCTCAGCGCCGCCACGGCGCACTGGCGGCGCAAGCGCCTCCTGCTGACGGCGATGGCCGGTTTCCTCGCCGCCAACACGCTGACCGCTCTCGCCCCCACCTACGCGGTGGTCATGATCGCCCGGTTCCTCGCCGGAGCCGCGGCGGGCGTGGCGTGGTCCATGCTCGCCGGGTACGCAAGGCGGCTGGCCCCGCCCCGGCTGGCCGGACGGGCGACAGCCGTTGCCATGACTGGCGTTCCCCTCGCCCTCTCGCTCGGCGTCCCGGCCGGCACGTTCCTCGGTCACGTGCTGGACTGGCGCGCCGCGTTCGGCGCTATGAGCCTGCTGACGATCGGCGTCCTCACCTGGATCGCCGTAGGCGTCGCGGATTTCCCCGGTGTGGCCCGCACGCGGGGCGACCGGAGGTCGATCCTGGTCGCGCTGGCGGTGCCGGGCGTCCCGGCGGTGCTGGCGGTCACGCTCGTCTTCGTGCTCGCGCACACGATCATCTACACCTTCGTCGCCACCTACCTCGCCGACGCGGGTATGGCGGACCGGACCGACCTCGTTCTCCTGGTCTTCGGGATCGCGTGCCTGGTCAGCATCTGGCTCGTCGGGAAACGCGTCGACCGCGACCTCCGGCGACTCACCATCGCGAGCATCGGCCTCGTCGCCGCCGCGGCCATGGTGTTCGCCGTCACGCGGTCACCGTTCGCCGTCTACGTCGCGGCCGCGGCCTGGGGACTGGGCTGGGGAGGTGTTCCAACCCTGCTGCAGACGGCGGGCGCCGTCGCCGGCGGCCGGCACAGCGAGGCGGCGGCCGACGGAACCCAGTCCATGCTTGTCACCCTCTGGAACGCGGCGATGGCCTTCGGCGGCAGCGCGGGTGGGCTCGTCCTGGCCGTCGGCGGTGTGGTCGCCCTCCCCGCGGCGACGGCCCTGATGAGCCTCCCGGCGCTCCTCATCGTGGTCGCGGCCCGACGGCACGCGTTCCCGTGACGCGCGCGGACGACCACGATCTCGGCCTTTCGGTCGATGGTGGCCGCCGCGTGTTCTCGCCGCTGGGAACCCAAACGTCGAAGGCTCAATGCCGGTCGTTTCGCTGCCCCGGAAGGCACCTATTGATCTTAAACATGCCTGTTTTCGCTGCTCGCCGACCGCGGGTTGATCTTCTGTCAGCAGCGGTAAACAACGGTCACCTGAAGTCCGACAAAGCAGCAGTTCAGGCTACCTTTTCAGCGGCGTTGGGCTGGTTCCCAAGCTGAGAACGCGGGTTCGATTCCCGTCATCCGCTCCACACACAAAACCCCAGGTCGTCGCACTGTGGACGCCCTGGGGTTTGTCGTGTTGCAGGCGTGCTACCTGATCGCGCCAGGTGGTACTCCGGCCGGTTCGTGAGCACGGCGACCTGTCGTCAGAGACCCGCGAACCTTGTCAGCGCCGCGTCGTTTCCGAGTTCGGCTCGTGCGGCGGGATTCTCCAGGTAGAAGCGCACCGCGCGGTACAGCAGCGCGGGGTCCGCGGCCAGGAAACGCCCCTGTACGGCCAGGTGTGGCGCGAACGCCAGCTCTCCCTGCCGCCACGCCGACGAGGTGCGCCGCACCCACCCGGTCGTGTTCGCCGCCGCGATCACCTGTACGAGCGGCCCCCGAACGTCGGCCGGAACTACCTCCACCACGTCGTTCCAGGGTAGGTACGAGCGCATGGCCCACGAGCGGTGGTAGATCCCGCTCGGGGTCAGCGCAACGAGTCCCGTTTGGAGCCGCCCGCGGGCCAGGTCGATCACGCACCACAACAGGTAGCCGCACACCAGCAACGCCGCCACCAGCAGTGCCACGCCCCCGCCGCCCCCAGCGGCCAACCCGCCGACCGCGATCAGCCCGAAGAACAGCAGACAGTAGACGCCCGCCACAACGTATCCCCACCCGAGAGCGGCTGAGTACGGCAGGACGACCCCGCGCTCCGCCAGTTCAGCCACCTCGCGCACGGCCAGGCCGCCGGTGCCTTGCCGACGTGCCCGGGACAGGTACACCAGTGCGCCGGCGACGATCAGCAACGGGCTCCCCACCAGCAGGATGCCGACCCCGTCCGTGGAGACCGCGGCAACTCCCAGTACGAGGCCGCCGGCACCGGCCGACCCGAGCAGCACCGCTGTCACGAGCCACGACGTCCGGCGTTGGACCGGCCACGGCTGAGTGGTCACAGCTAGAAGATAGAGTCCCAGACCTTCTTGGCTCCGTCCGCCACCGCTTCCGCACCGTCACCGACCGCATCGCCCACCGCGGACACGCCTTGCTCGAACGGCTTGGTGATGCTGTCGGGCAACGCGTCGTAGGCAGCGTCGGCGACCCCGCTCGCTACCAGCCCGACGCCGATTCCGACGACCGCGCCGACTGGTCCCCCGATCGCCGCACCGACGGCGACCGACGCCCCGAACCCGGCCAGTCCGGACACGATGGCCTTTCCGGCCGGCTTGCCGGTGTGGATGTCGTAGCCGACTCCGGCGGCGGTGATGGCGAGACCCACGACTGGCACGTGCCGCAGTACGGGTGCGGAACGGCTGAGCATGGGGTTCAGCATCCGCGAGACGCCGCCGGCGCGCTTTGCCGCTGCCTCGGCGGCTTCGGTGGACAGCGCGTTGTTGTACATCTGGCCGGAGATCCGGAGTCGTTCGGCCTGCATCGCGCGCAGGGCGCCGGCGTTCGATCCGCCAGCGAGATCGTCGGTGGATCCCATGCCCCGTTGGGCGAGCCAGCGCGCCACGTCCGCGGAGCGGGTCTCCGCGCCGACCGACACATATCGCTGCGCCAGCGTCTCGCCGTACGCGGCAAGCGCTTGCGCCTGGCCGCGCAATGCACTGGCGTTCGCCGCCGCGAGGGCACCCGCGACGCCGGTGCCCAGGTCCGCGGCCTGGAATGCGGCCTTACCGGTCAGGTCGGCCCACATGTTCTGAGCGACCTGCTTGCCGAAGTCGAGTATCGAGCGCGCGGCGCTGGCCTCGGTCTGCGCCTCGTCGTAGGCGACGACCTGACGCGCATGAGCGTTCTGCGCCTGCACCGCGGACCGGTGGGCGGCGGCCTCCTCAGCAGACGCGTCCGGCGCGAGCGTGCCCGGGTCGGCCGGTGCTGGGCCGGGGTCGAGAATCTGGGTGCTGGTCAGCGTCAGCCCACCGGCAGCGGCGATCTCGCGGGCGCGGGCCATGCGGGTCAGCGCGGTCTGTAAGTCGTCGGCGAAGACCTCCATCGACTGGCCAGCCGCGTCTGCGTCGGCGGCCAAGGTGTCGGCCTTGCCGCCGCCGCTGGTCATCCTCGCCCGGAACTTGTCGCCCGCCTCGCCGAGCCAGTCCGCTTCGGAGTTGGTGCGAGCGGCGTAGATCTGTGTCGTGCAGTTGTGGATGCCGGGGGACAGCGTGCCGCGCATCCAGCGGGCAGCACCGCGAATGCTCTCCGGGTCACCGTCGATCTTGGTGTCGATGGGCATGAGTTCCTCAGGTACGGGATAGCTGCTACTGGACGATGGGCAGGCCCTGCCGGGCCGAGTCCTCCAGGTTCAGATAGGTCTCGGAGCCGGCGGCAACGTTGTCTCCCGCGATGCCCACACCGAGGACGACTTCCGCCGCGCTGTCGGTGAAGCCGACGATCATCATGGTCAGAGCGCCGGTGAGGTCGCCCGCGTCGGGAGCGGGTGGCGGGGCCCCGATGCCGCCGAGGTTGGAGCCGGCGGAGCGCAGGGTGCTCGCGATACCCTCGAGCCCGCCGTCGACGCTGTAGCCGTCGGTCATCGCGCAGCCGCCGCCTTCCTGCGGTGTTCCTCCGGTACCTCCAGATCAAGCAAGATCATGTCGAAACGCACTCGCTCGGCGATCTTGTCCAGGTCGACGGTCGGCATCACAACCCATGGCTGGTTGGGTCCGCAGCAGCTCACCAGCCGGTCGAGTGCGGAGTAGACAAGCAACGCGACGCGGCCGTCGCGGGTCGGGCGGAGGTCGACGGCCAGCTCACCACCCTGGATGTCGTCCGAACACGGCACGTACACCACGGGCGGAAGTTGGGCCTGGTGTCCGTTCATGTCCATCTGACACCGCCTAGGACAACGGGTGACGGCACGGTGACCGCCACGCCGTCGTTCGCAGGACAATTCGGTCCCACATGCCCTCCTTGAATGACACTTGGCTCATCGCCGCAGCGGCTGCCGCCACCATATATATCTCGCGACGAAAGGACCGCCTCACGTTGCCGCGTGGCTACGTGCTGCCACTGCATAGCCGCGCGGGCCGCACGGGAAACCCGGGGCTGTCCGGACGACAGACGCGCGCAGCCCGATCGGGGTCCCGGTACCCCGATCGGGCTGTCCTCGTTCGACGTCAGCGGGCGGGTAGTGCGCCCAGCTCGCCCACGACCGATGTGGACAGCGCGCTGTAGCTGATGACCGTGCCGGCCGGTAGCTCGCCGCCGGCCAGCACCGTCGTGCGGCCGCCGATGTACTGGCCCGTCTTCGAATCGATGATCACTTCTTCGCGCTTGCCGTTCCGGTCGATGCCGAAGCTGATGCCGATTCGACCGTCGAGGTTGGCGTTCCTGTCCTTGATCTTCAGGTCGGGGACGAACGCCAGCGCCCGGTAGAGGTTGGCACGCAGGGCGGCCGGCATCAGCCCGCGCTGGATCGCGTCGTCCACGAACTCCAGGACCGCTGCCGCAGGATCGTCGCCATCCTCCTCGGCCTCGTCCAGGATCTCCTCGTAGAGCTCCTCGGGGTCGGTGGGAAGCTCGGCCACGAACTCCGGGGTCGGCTCCTGCCAGCTGCCCTCTCGCTCGCAGGGTCGCATGCCGCCTTCCGGGTAGAAGTCGCCGCACTTCGCGCGGCGCACTTCCGGGCTCGGGGCATCGGGGTCGACGCCCGCTGCCCGTAGCTCCGCTTCGGTGCCCTGCAACCACTCGCGCTTCCCGGTTGCGTAACTGCGCTGCATCCACTCCTGGTTCCGGTCGTAGGGAACCCAGGTCTGGATGACGTTCTCCTGAAGGTAGGACACCGTGCGCCCGCTCTCCGACATGCGGCGCTCGGCCTCCGACATGCCGTCCTTGGCCAGAACGTAGCTACCCATGTCCCACCTGTGGGATTCCACGTACAGGTACTGACCCGGCGCCACGACGGGGTCGGCGGAGCCGATCTTGTCCGCGGCGCTGTTCAACGCCTCCGCGACTGCGGCGGAGGCGACTGGGGTTTCGCCGAACGGGGCCTGCGCCACCACGACTCCCGCGGCCACCGCCGCGACGGTGCCGACCGCGGCCACCCATCGCGCCCGGTGGCGTTTCGGGGCCGTGGCGGTAGCGGCCGGGTGCTCCGCCGCCAACAGGTGTCCGTGCTGGGTCAGCAGCCGGTCAAGCAGCTGATCTTCGAACTTACCCATGGTTCTCACCCACGACCTTCCTCAACCTGCCACGCGCCCGGAACAGCCTGATCCGCATCGCGCCCGGCGAGATGCCGAGCGCGACAGCTGCCTCCCCCCGGTCCATTCCGGCGATGTCCACCAGCTCGATGACGTCACGATCCGCCTGGGACAGCTCAGCCATCCCGTCGAGCAGCGCCCGCCCCGACCGTTCCGCGTCGATCCGGACGACCAGTTCCGCGGCCTCGTCGACGTCCAGCTCCCGCCATCCGGCGAGCCGGGCCGCGGCATCCCTGCCCCGGCTCACTCCCTCGCAGTACCGGGCGAAGACGTGCCGGGCAATGCCGAGCAGCCAGCCGCGTGGACTTCCACGAGCGGGGTCGAATGCCGCGAACGAGGTGATCGCCCGTACGAAGGTGTCCGCGGTGAGGTCAGCGACGTTCTGCGGGTCACGGGTTCGCCGGGCGAAGTACGCGGTCACGTCTCGCACGTGTGCGCGGTACACCTGCTCGAACTCGGCGATCCGCCCCCCTGGCGGGGCCTCGGCGCGGTGGGGCCTGGCCATGATCTCGTTCACGGTAACTGGTTGCCGTGGCGCGAACAGGCCGTTACACGAGCGGCTACGGCCGTCGCACTACGACGAGGTCGTGGGCTTCACGGCGCGGATGATCGCCGAGTGCATGCCGTCGGCGACCTGGTGGGTGGGGGTGACAGCCACCTCGGTGAAGCCGGCTGACTCGAGGCCCTGGCGGTACTCGCTGATCGAGAGCGCCCCGGCGATGCAGCCGACGTAGGAGCCGCGCTCGGCCCGCTGGTCGGGAGTCACCGTGTCCTCGGCGACCACGTCGGACACGCCCATCCGGCCGCCGGGGGTGAGAACGCGGAAGATCTCGGCGAAGACGGCTGGCTTGTCCACCGACAGGTTGATCACGCAGTTGGAGATCACCACGTCCACCGCCTCGGCGGGGAGTGGGACGTTCTCGATGTCTCCCTTGAGGAACTCGACGTTCTCCGCCCCGGCCTTCGCCGCGTTGGTGCGGGCCAGCGACAGCATCTCCTCGGTCATGTCCACGCCGTAGGCCTTGCCGGTCGGGCCGACGCGGCGGGCCGACAGCAGCACGTCGATCCCGCCGCCGGAACCGAGGTCGAGGACGACCTCACCGGGGCGCAGGTCGGCCACCGCCGTGGGGTTGCCGCAGCCCAGGGACGCGGCCACCGCTTCGACGGGAAGCTCGACCCGCTCGTCGGCCGGATACCGGGCGGCGCCGAACCTCTCGTCCACCTCGACGGCTTGGGGACCGCAGCATCCGCCGCCGGCACTGACGGCTGTCGCCGCCGCAGCGTAGCGAGCCCGGACCGTCTCGCGCAGATCTTCGGTGTGCTCGGTCATGAAAAGGACTCCTTTCGACGCTGCATAGATGGATGTCCAATCACCTTGCCCGTTGGATCGAAGGGTGTCAATATAGAAAGGTGTCGATGTCTTCCTGTTGCGCCGAGCTCACGACGGCTCCGCTGTCCGAGGAGCGCGCCGCCGAGATCGCGCCCGTGTTCAAGGCGTTGGGCGACCCGGTGCGGTTGCGGCTCCTGTCGATGATCGGGTCGGGCGCCGGGGGCGAGGTCTGCGTCTGCGAGCTGACGCCGGCCTTCGACCTCTCCCAGCCGACCATCTCCCACCACCTGAAGCTCCTGCGCCAGGCCGGGCTGATCGACTCCGAGCGTCGCGGCACCTGGGTCTACTACCGGCTCCGTCCCGAGACGACCGACATGCTCGCGTCGTTGCTCCGCCGACCTGCCGAGGTGACGGCGTGAGCGCGGACCTGCCTTCGGTTCTCTTCGTCTGCGTGCACAACGCCGGCCGGTCGCAGATGGCGGCCGCGTTTCTCACCCACCTGGCGCGGGGGCGGGTCGAGGTTCGCTCGGCGGGCTCCCAACCCGCGGACGCGGTCAACCCGGTGGTCGTCGAGGCCATGTCCGAGGTGGGCATCGACATCGCCGCCGAAGTGCCGAAGGTGCTGACCGTCGACGCCGTGCAGGCCAGCGACGTGGTCATCACGATGGGGTGCGGCGACGCCTGCCCGATCTTTCCGGGCAGGCGGTACCTCGACTGGCAGCTCGACGACCCGGCCGGCCGTGAGCTGGCAGCGGTGCGGTCGGTTCGCGACGACATCGAGCGGCGGGTCCGCGACCTGCTGCCGACGCTGGTCGAGCGCTCTCAGCCGCGTCCGACGTAGGCCGCCAGGTGCTGGCCGGTGAGGGTCGCCGGTTTCGCGACCAGGTCGGCGGGGGTCCCCTCGAACACGATCTGACCGCCGTCGTGGCCAGCACCCGGGCCCAGGTCGATGATCCAGTCCGCGTGCGCCATCACCGCCTGGTGGTGCTCGATGACGATGACCGACTTGCCGGAGTCGACCAGGCGATCCAGCAGGCCGAGCAGCTGCTCCACGTCGGCCAGGTGCAGGCCGGTGGTCGGCTCGTCCAGGACGTAGACGCCGCCCTTCTCGCCCATGTGGGTCGCCAGCTTGAGCCGCTGGCGCTCGCCGCCGGACAACGTCGTGAGGGGTTGGCCGAGGCTGAGGTAGCCGAGGCCGACGTCGGCCAGCCGCTCGAGGATCCTGTGCGCGGCGGGCGTGCGTGCCTCGCCGGCGGCGAAGAACTCCTCGGCCTCGGTCACCGACATCGCCAGCACCTCGCTGATGTCGCGGCCACCGAGGTGGTGGTCGAGCACCGACGCCTCGAACCGCTTCCCCTCGCACTCCTCGCAGGTAGTGGCCACCCCGGCCATCAGCGCGAGGTCGGTGAAGATCACCCCGGCGCCGTTGCAGTTCGGGCACGCCCCCTCGGAGTTGGCGCTGAACAGCGCCGGCTTCACCCCGTTGGCCTTGGCGAACGCCTTGCGGATCGGGTCGAGCAGGCCGGTGTAGGTCGCCGGGTTGCTCCGGCGCGACCCGCGGATCCCGCTCTGGTCGATCGAGACGACGTCCGCGCCGGCGGGGATGGAGCCGTGCACGAGCGAGCTCTTGCCCGAACCCGCGACGCCGGTGACGACGACGAGCACCCCGAGCGGGATGTCGACGTCGACATCCCGCAGGTTGTTCCTGGTCGCCCCGCGGATCTCCAGCTTTCCCGTTGGTTTGCGCACCGTCTCCTTGAGGCTGGCGCGGTCGTCGAGGTGGCGACCGGTGGTGGTGTCGCTCGCCCGCAGGTCCTCGATCGTGCCCTCGAAGCAGATGGTGCCGCCCGCCGTACCCGCGCCGGGGCCGAGGTCGATCACGTGGTCGGCGATCGCGATCGTCTCCGGCTTGTGCTCCACGACCAGCACCGTGTTGCCCTTGTCCCGCAACCGCAGCAACAGGTTGTTCATCCGCTCGATGTCGTGCGGGTGCAGGCCGATCGTGGGCTCGTCGAAGACGTAGGTGACATCCGTCAGCGAGGAGCCGAGGTGCCGGATCATCTTGACCCGCTGCGCCTCGCCGCCGGACAGCGTGCCCGAGGGGCGCTCGAGCGAGATGTAGCCCAACCCGATCTCCACGAACGACTCGAGGGTCTGCCGCAGGTTGGCGAGCAGCGGCGCCACCGAGGGCTCGTCGAGATCGCGGACCCACTCCGCCAGGTCGCTGATCTGCATCGCGCACGCGTCGGCGATGCTGATCCCCCTGATCTTGGACGACCGGGCGGCCTCGGTGAGCCGAGTGCCCTCGCAGTCCGGACACGTGGTGAAGGTGACCGCCCGGTCGACGAACGCCCGGATGTGCGGCTGCATCGCCTCCTTGTCCTTGGACAGGAAGGACTTCTGAATCTTCGGGATCAGCCCCTCGTAGGTGAGGTTCACGCCCTCGACCTTCACCTTGGTCGGCTCGCGGTAGAGGAAGTCCTGCATCTCCTTCTTGGTGAACTTGCGGATCGGCTTGTTCGGGTCGATGAAGCCGGACTCGGCGTAGATCCGCACGGTCCACCAGCTGTCGGACTTCCAGCCGGGGATGGTGAACGCGCCGTCGGCGATCGACTTGGAGTCGTCGTAGAGCTGGCTGAGGTCGATGTCGGAGACCGAGCCGCGGCCCTCGCAGCGCGGGCACATGCCGCCGGTGATGCTGAACTCACGCCGCTCCTTCACCTTCTGGCCGCCCCGTTCCACGGTGACCGCGCCAGCGCCGCTGAGCGAGGCAACGTTGAAGGAGAACGCCTTGGGCGAGCCGATGTGCGGCTTGCCCAGGCGGCTGAACAGGATCCGCAGCATCGCGTTGGCGTCGGTCGCGGTGCCGACCGTGGACCGGGGGTCGGCACCCATCCGCTGCTGGTCGACGATGATCGCGGTCGTCAGCCCCTCGAGCACGTCCACCTCGGGCCGCGCCAGCGAGGGCATGAAGCCCTGGACGAAGGTGCTGTAGGTCTCGTTGATCAACCGCTGCGACTCCGCGGCGATCGTGGCGAACACGAGCGAGCTCTTGCCGGACCCGGAGACACCGGTGAACACCGTGAGGCGGCGCTTGGGGATCTCGACGCTGACGTCCTTGAGGTTGTTCTCACGCGCGCCATGTACGCGGATCAGGTCGTGGCTGTCCGCTGCGTGCGACGTGGACGTCGACGTCTCGGTCCTCGTGGCCGTGCTCATCGTGTCTCCATCTGTTGGGCCGGAACGGCTCAGCGCGCCTCGTTGATGCGGACCGTGTTGCCGGCGGGGTCCCGGAAGGCGCAGTCGCGGACCCCGTACGGCTGCTCGGTCGGCTCCTGGACGACCTCGGCGCCACCGGCCTGCACCTGTTCGAAGGTGCCGTCGAGGTCCTTCGTGGACAGAATGATGCTGCTGTAGGTGCCCTTGGCCATCATCTCGGCGATCATGCGGCGCTCGTCGTCGGTGATGCCCGGGTCGGCGCCGGGCGGATACAGGACGATGGACGTGCCAGGCTGCCCGGTCGGGCCGACCGTGATCCAGCGGTGCTCGCCGTACCCGACGTCGTTGCGCACCTCGAAGCCGAGGACGTCGCGGTAGAAGGCCAGGGACGCCTCGGCGTCCTCGTGCGGGAGGAACGTGGCGTTGATGGTGATGTCCATGGCGGCCACGCTAGGCCCGGCTCCGGGCCCGCGCTTCTCGATTCCTGACCGGTCTGGTGACCTGTTTCGCCACGCAGGCGGGAATGCCGGCGGTGGTGCGGGCGGACTCGGCGCGGAAGGTGCTGGGCGGCACGCCGACCAGCTCGGTGAAGCGGGTGCTGAACGTGCCGAGCGACGAGCAGCCCACCGCGAAGCAGACCTCGGTGACGCTGAGGTCGCCGCGCCGGAGCAGCGCCATGGCCCGCTCGATGCGCCGCGTCATCAGGTAGGAGTACGGTGACTCCCCGTAGGCACGCCGGAACTCCCGGCTGAGGTGCCCGGCCGACATGTGCACGCCGCGGGCGAGCGCCTCGACGTCCAGTGGCTGGGCGTACTCCCGGTCGATCCGGTCGCGGACCTTGCGCAGCCGGGCAAGGTCACGCAGCTGCTGCGCGGTAGGCCTGCTGGTCACCCGCGCGATGCTGCCACATCGGACCGACAAACGGGCGAGCGATGACGTCCATGGTTCGTGGGGGGGTGTCCGTTGCCGGATGACGGGCTGGCGGATGACGCGCTGACGGATGACGCGCTGGAGCGGGTGCTCGTCACCGGGCCGCGGCCGGTGGTGGTCGAGCTGGCCGAGTACGACCCGGGGTGGCCGGCGCGGTTCGAGCGGCGGGCGCGTGAGGTGCGTCGGCTGCTCGGAGAGCGGGCTCGGCTGGTTGAACACGTGGGGTCGACGTCGGTCCCCGGGCTCGCGGCCAAGCCGATCATCGACATCGTCGTGGGGATCGACGATCCGGAGGACGAGGGTGCCTACCTCCACGACCTCCAGGCGGCCGGTTACGAGCTGCGGGTGCGGGAGCCGGCGCACCGCTGCCTGCGCGCCGGCGAACCCGACGAGCCGGTGAACCTGCACTGCTATCCCCCGGACCACCCCGAGGTCCGCAAGGTCCTCCTGTTCCGCGACCGGCTGCGCGACGACGACGCCGACCGGCGGCTGTACGAGGACGTGAAACGAGGGCTCGCCGGCCGGCGGTGGCCGGACGTCAACTACTACGCCGAGGCGAAGGGTCCGGTGATCGAGGCGATCCTCGCCCGGGCGGGCTGGCGGGCGTGACCGCGCACCGACCCGGGAGACTGGCCGAAACGCCGTGGGGAACGGGGGCATGGGGTGGCAGCGGTGCGGGCCCGGGGTTTCCGGGCGGTGGGTGTCGACGCGGCGTACTCCGCCTTTCCGAGCATCTGCCGGTTCGAGTCGGGGGACTACCGACTGGTCTGGCGGCAGGGCAGCGACCATGTCGCCTCCCGGGACGGCGTGGTCCGGACGTCGGTCTCCACCGACGGGGGCCTGAGCTGGGGGGCGGCCTCGACGGCCGTCGCCGGGCCGGCCGGCCGTGACCTGCGGGACCCGTGCATCGCCACCTCGAACGGAACCACCTGGCTGACCTACTTCGCCGGAACGACCAGCGATCCGGCGATGGGCGCGTTCGTTCGGATCTCCCAGGACCAGGGCGCTTTCTGGGGTGATGAGATCCGGATCGACCCGGAGCAGCCGTACGCGGCGATCTCCGCGCCCGTCGTGGCGCTGGGCGACGGGCGGCTCCTCGCCGCCTACTACGGCAGGGACACCGGCCACCCGTCCGACTCGTGCTGGCTCGCCACCTCGGCCGACGGCGGGCTCAGCTGGACCCGCACGCCGGTCGCGGACGGTCCGGCCGCGGGTACGCACTTCCAGGAACCCTGGCTCGTCACGCGCGGCGCCGAGGTGTGGATGCTCTTCCGCCACGGCAACCGCTCCGGCATCGGCGCCGCCGTCTCCACCGACGGCGGCGTGAGCTGGTCGAAGCCGGTGGAGCTGTTCCGGGACGCGACGGGACGCCCGGCCGCCGCCTGGCTGGAGTCCGGCGCGCTGGCCGTGGTCGTGCGGCGGATCTCCGACCGCCAGCCGGTCGTGCGCACCAGAGAGGCCGCCGGTGGATGGCTGCCCGCCAAACGCACGCTGAACCAGCCGGCGGCCGGCCCGCTGGGCATGCAGTACGCGCACCCGCTGGTCGTCCCGGGCGGCGTGGTCTGCCCGATCGGCATCGAGCACGACCCGACCTCCGCCAGCCTGCACGTCGGCTGGCTCGCCGACTCCGCTGGCCGGTCCCCGCTCGGTGACGTCTTCCCGGACGAGCAGCTCGCCGTCGCGGCCGACCTGGACCACCTGCTGGTCGCCGACGCCTTCACCCGGGTCGACGGTCCGCTGACCTGGCCGTGGCAGGTCGGCGCGGGGGACCTCGCAGTCGCCGACGGCTACGTCGTGTCCCCGTTCGCCGACGACACCCCCGGCCTGGCCTGGCAGGACGTCGGCACTCCCGACGTCGACCTCAGCGGGGACTTCTGGTGGACGGGGCAGGCCGGGTACGGGCTCCTCGGCCGCGTCGCCGGACCCGGCGCCTACCTGCTGCTGACCGTGGAGACCGGCGGCACCGCCCTGCGGCTCTACCGGGTCAACGCCGGTACCGCCACCCAGCTCGCCGCCGCCGCGGTTGCCGTTCCCCCGGCGACCTGGACCCGGCTGCGCCTGGAGCTGCGCGGCAACCGACTTCAGGGGTTCCTCAACGGGGCGGCGCTGGTGGCCCACAGCCTCACCGGGTCCGAGCAGGCCGACTTCCTGGGCCGCGGCGGGCACGGGATCAAGCTGAACGCCCAGGGCGACGGGGTGCACCGCTGTCGGCTGTGCACCGTCCGCGCCTGACGCGCGAGCGGCGTCAGCCCTGCTGCCGCATGCGGGTCTGCATCGCGGGCAGCGCGAACTCCCGAACGGCCGTGAGGACCTCGCCGGAGAGCGAGTCGAACGGGCGACCCACCTCCAGCTCCCACCACAGCTCGCCGATCGGGTATCCGGCGACCATGACCAGCGCGCCGATCGGGCTCTGCCAGCCCATATGTCCCCTGGCGCCGTCGCTGGCCGGGTAGTACGGGCGGACCCGCAACTGCTCCGCCCACTCGTCCCGCGAGATCACTCCGACGTGGACCGTGAAGCGCACGGCACGCGCGGTGAACGAGCGGGCCTGCTCCACGAGTATCTCGCCCCAGTGCCGCGCGCCCTCGATGCGGAACCGGCGGCCGACGCCGAAGAACCCGAGCGCGCGTAACCCCGGGGCCAGGTTGGTGTCCACCATAAACCTGAACCAGTCTTGCGCGTTGCGCTCGATATCGGACTCCACAGTGACACCAACAGTAGCGGGACGAACCCAGCCGGTGCTAAGTGTTCGTTATCGCCCGTCTCCAAATTCTCCTCCGCCGACGCGTCACGCCCCGAGGCTGTCCGCGTCCCAGATCTGGGACATGACCAGCGAGGAGGGCAGGATGCCGGTGCGCACGAATGACAGACCCCCGATGACGGCCGCGGCGACGATCGGTGTGGCGCTCATCGACGGCACGCCGCTGGTCCGGGAGGGCCTGTCCGCACTGATCCACCGCACACCGGGACTGCGCTGGATCGGGGCAGCCGAGTCCGCGGCGCTGGGTCAACGCCTGTGCGAACGCCTGCGACCCAACGTGGTCGTGGTCGACGCCGCGCTCGACCCGCGCGGGCACCTGTCGCAGACCATCACCGCCGGCAACCGGGAGATCGCGGTGATCGTGCTGGTCGACCAGGCGCACCGGACCAGCCCGTACATCTCGGGTGCGTTCACCGCCGGGGTACGGGCGGTCATCCGGCGCTCGGCGCAGCCCTCCGAGCTGCTCCGGGCCATCCAGGCGGCCCACTTCGACGGTCGCTACCTGGACCCCGCCCTGGCCGCGGCGCTGAACACCCGCGCCGCGCACCGGCGGCGGCCCCAGCAGCAGCTGTCCCGCCGCGAGCACCAGGTCCTCCAGCTCATCGCCGACGGGCTGGAGAACCAGGCGATCGCCGACCTGCTGTTCGTCTCGGTCGAGACCGTCCGCACCCACGTCAAGAGCATCCTGCGCAAGCTCTCCTCCCGGGACCGCACGCACGCGGTCGCCGTGGCGTTCCGGTCCGGTGTACTCGTCGTCGACGAGCCGGATCGACAGCCACCCGTTCCCGAGTCGAGACCTGCTCGCGACTAGTCCAGGCCTTGCTCGCCGCGGGGTCCAATGTGTGGTGCGCGTTTCCTTGCCCAACGCTACCGGCTAGTAATATCCTTTAAGTTACCGCCGAGTAGGGGACCGTCGAACCACGGGGAGCCACCATGGGCCACTACCAGAGCAACGTCCGCGATCTCGAGTTCAACCTCTTCGAGGTGTTCGAGGTCCAGCAGCGCCTGGGCAAGGGCGTGCTGGCCGAGTCCGACGAGGAGACCGTGCGCGGCGTGCTCGGCGAGCTCAACAAGCTCGCCACCGGTCCGCTCGCCGAGGCCTTCACCGACGGCGACCGGAACCCGCCCGTCTTCGACCCGACGACCCACTCGGTCACCCTGCCGGCGTCGTTCCGCAAGTCCTACCAGCAGCTCTGGGACGGCGAGTGGTGGCGGATGGGCCTGATCAACGAGCTCGGCGGCCTCGGCCTGCCCCCGTCGGTGCAGTGGGCCGCGGCGGAGCTCCTGCTCGGCTCCAACCCCCCGCTGTTCATGTACCTCTCCGGACCGAACATGGCCCAGGTGCTGCACCGCAACGGCACCGACGAGCAGAAGCGCTGGGCCGAGATCATGCTCGAGCGCGGCTGGGGCGCCACGATGGTGCTCACCGAGCCCGACGCCGGTTCCGACGTCGGCGCCGGCCGCACCAAGGCGGTCCGCCAGGACGACGGGTCCTGGCACATCGACGGCGTCAAGCGGTTCATCACCTCCGCCGAGCACGACCTGACCGAGAACATCGTCCACCTGGTGCTGGCCCGCCCCGAGGGCGCTGGCCCGGGCACCAAGGGCCTGTCGCTGTTCTTCGTGCCCAAGTTCCACTTCGACCACGAGACCGGTGAGCTGGGCGAGCGCAACGGCGTCTTCGTCACCGGCGTCGAGCACAAGATGGGCATCAAGGCCTCCACGACCTGTGAGCTCTCCTTCGGCCAGCACGACGTCCCGGCCAAGGGCTGGCTGGTCGGCGAGGTGCACAACGGCATCGCGCAGATGTTCCAGGTCATCGAGTACGCCAGGATGATGGTCGGCACCAAGGCGATCGCGACGCTGTCCACCGGCTACCTCAACGCGTTGAACTACGCCAAGGAGCGGGTGCAGGGCGCCGACATGACCCAGATGCTCGACAAGAGCGCGCCGCGGGTCACCATCACCCACCATCCCGACGTGCGCCGCAGCCTGATGCTGCAGAAGGCCTACGCCGAGGGCCTGCGCGCGGTCTACCTCTACACGGCCACGATGCAGGACCAGGTGTGGACCGGTGAGGGCGACGAGACCTCCCTCGACCTGGCCGAGCGGGTGAACGACCTGCTGCTGCCGATCGTCAAGGGCGTGGGTTCTGAGCGGGCCTACGAGCAGCTCGCCCAGTCCCTGCAGACCCTCGGCGGCTCCGGGTTCCTGCAGGACTACCCGATCGAGCAGTACATCCGCGACTCGAAGATCGACTCCCTGTACGAGGGCACCACCGCCATCCAGTCGCTCGACTTCTTCTTCCGGAAGATCGTCCGCGACAAGGGCGTCGCGCTGACCCACCTGGCCGGTCAGATCTCCGCGTTCATCGAGGCGGAGAGCGGCAACGGGCGCCTCAAGGAGGAGCGGGCCCTGCTCAAGCAGGCCCTCGAGGACGTGCAGGGCATGCTCGGGGCGATGTTCGGCTACGCGAGCGGCTCGCAGGAGGACTCGAAGAACATCTACAAGGTCGGCCAGCACAGCGTCCGGCTGCTGATGGCCACCGGCGACCTCCTCATCGGCTGGCTGCTGCAACGCCAGGCCGAGGTGGCGATCGCCCGCCTGGACGCCGGCGTCACCGGTCGCGACCAGGCCTTCTACGAGGGCAAGATCGCCGTGGCCTCGTTCTTCGCCCGCAACGTGCTGCCCGAACTCTCGGCCGGCCGGAAGATCGTCGAGGCCGCGGACAACTCGCTCATGGATCTTGACGAATCCGCGTTCTGATCGTGACGATCACACGGGTGTGAGTTCAGCCGATCGGTGGTACCTCCGGTGCACATTCGATTGTGCTGAGGAGCAGCTATGTGGTCAGTGAGCGCAATTATCGGCCTGCTCATCGCCGGGATCATCCTGGGCATCCTGGGGCGGCTTCTCGCCCCAGGGCGGCAGGCGATTCCCTTCTGGTTGACCATCGTCGCCGGCATCGTCGGCGCCCTGGTCGGCAACCTGGTAGCCGGCTGGACCGGCGTGGCCACCACCGACGGTTTCGACTGGTGGCGGCACATCTTCCAGGTCATCGCCGCGGTGATCGCCGTGATTCTCGCGGCATCGCTGTACCCGAAGGCACGCAGCCACGCCTGAGTCACCCGCGGTGACCGAGAAGGGCCCCGGCCATCCGGCCGGGGCCCTTCTCGGGGTTCGGGTCAGCGTTCGGCCGGCGGTGGCTTGCAGACGATCTTCGGCTGCGGGTTGTACCGGACCGACCGGGTCTTGCGGCTGATCTCCGCGCCGGTCGCCGCGTCGCGGATGATCCGCGTGTCCGTGGTGGTGAAGCCGGGAGCCCCGTCACTCGGGTGGCAGTTCTCCTCCGGCCCCTCCTTCTCCTGCGGCTGGGTGAAGTCGGTCCGACCGCCGGTGACCGACTCGACCTCGTACTTCTTGGTTCCCCAGATCCGCACGGTGATCGAGCCGGGAGTCCAGACGGTCTGGATGGCGACGCCGGTCTCGGTGTCGTTGGTGAACCTGAGGTCGATCACGCTGCTGCCGTCGTGGTTCTGGAAGACCGTCGCCTCGCGCGCGGCCGGGTACCGGCTGATGTAGTAGCTGTGCTCCTTGTGACCGGCATCGGTCATCGCGGCGAAGTACGCGGCGTTGTAGAGGGTGGTGGCGAACTGGGAGATGCCGCCGCCGGTCTCCCGGCCGGGGGCGCCGTCCTTGATCACGCCGGCCTCGACGTAGCCCTGGGCAGCAGTGCGCGGGCCGGTGAACTCGTTGAGGCTGAACGTCTCGCCCGGCTTGACGATCGCGCCGTTGACCTCCTCGGCCACCGTGCGGATGTTGATGCCCGAGTCGTACTTGAAGCCACCGGTGGTGAACTCGCCGATGACCTCCTTGATGCCGAGGTTGTTCGCGGCCTCGGTGGTCACCTTGGCCCGCTTCGGCACATAGGTCGCGGTGAGCTCCCGGCCCTCGGGCTTCTTGAGGACCTCCATCAGGGGCGTGAGGCTCTTCTTCCAGTCGATGCCCTTGCCGTCGACGCTCGGCGTGACCGTCGGCGCGCCGCCGCTGAAGACGATCTCCGCGTCCTTGCCCTCGACCTCGGTCTCGGCGAGCTGGGGCTTGCAGGCCGCGAGGACCTTCTTCTCGTCGAGCTTGACGGTCAGGCCGCCGCCCTTCTCCGCCGGCGTGAACACCAGCGCGGAGGCGATGTGGGTCGGGGTGAGCGTTGCGTCCTTGCCCTCGCCGTGCACGACGACCGGGGCGGAGACAGCCGGCTTCGCGATCTCCTCGAGGGCCTGCTGGACGCCTTCGGAGGTGGTCTTGACCGGCGTCGTGTCGACCGGGAGCTGCACGGTCTTCCCGGTGGCCCAGCCGTCGACCAGCGCCTGCCGGGCACCCTCGGCGTCCAGGCGCTGGCCCTGCTTGGGCTCCACGGCGACCGGCGTCGCACCCTCGAACTTGATCCCGCCCTCGGCCGGGTCCCGGTCGGTCTTGCCGCGGAGGCCCTCGACGGCCGCGGCGAGCCGGCCGTTGTCGGTCGTGGTCGTGATGCCCACCTCTTCGGTGGTGAAGAACGAGGTGAGCCGGGTGATGGGGTTCAGCGGCTGGTCGCCGGCCTCGTCGAGGGTGGCCTTCCAGTCGATGGTGAGGCCTGCCTTGTCCGGCTCGACGGCGGTCTTCACGTCGCCGGCGACGACCTCCACGGGTTGGGTCAGCCGCGGCTCGATCTGCCGACGCAGCATCGCCTCGGCGTCCAACCTGCTCTCCCCGCCCACGTCGACGCCGACGACCGTGACGCCGCGCGGCACCTCGCCGGTGGTGAGCGCGAGGTCGACCCCGTAGAGGACCGCGAGCGCGCCGAAGACGGCCCCGCCGATCAGGGCCGCCTTGCGCTTGCCCGACCTCTTCGTCGCCCCGTCCTCACCCGGCGGGGTCCCCGGCACGGCCGACGCCGGCGGGTGCAGCCGGACCGTCGGCTCCTCACCGGTGGGTGGGCCGACGGGAGGCCACGCGGGACCGGCTGGCTGGCCGCCCGGCAGCTGGGTCGTGGGTTGCGAACTTGCCGGCCCCGGTGTGGTAGGCGCCGAGGTGTCAGGGCTCGCGGGATGGGGTATCTGGGTGGTACCGCCCTGGGTGTCGGGTTTCTGCACGGGCGCGAGCACGTCGGTCTGCTCAGCGTGTGACTTCGGCCACTGTGGCTCCACGACTGCTCCTCAGAGATATAAACCCGTGCCGTGCTCGGTGCGTTCGGTGGCGATCGCGTGAATGTCCCGCTCCCGCATCACCAGGTAGGTCTGCCCGTGGACCTCGACTTCTAGCTGGTCGTCCGGGTTGAACAGCACCCGATCGCCGACCTTCACGTTCCGTACGTTCGTGCCGGCACCGAGCACGTCACCCCAGGCCAGTCGTCGGGCCATCTGGGCCGTGGCCGGGATGACGATGCCACCGGAGCTGCGCCGTTCCCCTTCCTCGGGAGTGAGCCGCACCAGCACCCTGTCGTGCAGCATCTGGATCTCGAGTTTGAGCTCAGGCACCGAGGCATGATAACTACCGCCTGGCTGTTCGGTGTGAGGTGCTAGGCGGTCTTCTCCGCGACGTCCTTGAGCTGCCTCAGCGTGGCGGCGATGTTGCGCCGGTTCCTCTCGGTGCGGTTGCGGACGCCGGTGGCCAGGTTGGCGAACGGGACGAACCAGGACGGCCGCCGGTCCCAGGTGCTCTCCTCGACCAGGCAGCCCCGGTTGCCGGCGGCCACGATGTCGTAGCGCCAGCGGGAGACGGGGATGCCGTGGAAGGCGACGTCGAAGGCGAAGCACTTGTCGGGCTCGACGTCGGTGACGGTCGCGGTCGTCGACCAGCGGTACCAGCCACGCCGGTTCCGGCCGCGGAACCGGGCCCCGACCCTCGCCTCGGTGACCCCGTCGAGCCAGCTGCCCCGCTCGAGCTCTGCCGCGAACGCCGACATCCGGGGAAGGTCGCTGACCAGGGCGAAGACCTCGCCAGGCGGGGCGGCGACATCGATCCGGGCGGACGCGGTGGGTGCCTTCATGGCCGCATATCTAACCAGCGCGCCCGCTCGGCCCCCGTCTCAGTTGGACCGTCGCAGCATCCGGGTCAGACCGGCGGCGACCGTGGTCGCCAGGATCCAGCCGCAGGCGATCAGGGCGGCGGAGAACCACTGCAGGCCGCTGTTGAAGTGCCACTTGTTCTTGTGCCCGAAGTCGACGATGGGCACCAGGTGGTCCAGGGTGTACAGGAACGGGTTCCACACCAGGTTGTCGTCGGCGTTGGCCTCGGTCGGCTCGGGCATGACCGAGAAGACCAGGGTTCCGGCGAACAGCAGCACGGCCAGGCAGAGCAGCGCGCGCATCGGCTTGTAGCCGTAGCCGACGACCGCCCGCTGCAGCAGGCTCCAGAAGCGCACGCCCGGTCCGAGGAAGGTGTGGCCCTCGGCGAGCGCGACGTAGCGCCACTTCTGCTTGGCGATGAGCACCTCGGCGGCGTGCTCCTCGTTCCCGCTCGCCCGCAGCATCGCCGCGAACTGGTCGTAGGGGCCCGGCCGGTAGCTGCCGCCCATGGCCTTGCGCAGCAGCCGCAGCCGCCGCTTGATCTGGGCGTCGTCGTCCAGCTCGATCGGGACCGCCAACGCCTCGTAGCGGAAGTCGTCCAGTTCGATGTGACCGGTCGCGTCCCAGAACCGGTCGTTGTCGTTGAGCGAGGCACACCGCGCGTGCCGCAGGTTCACCCGCCCCCTGGGCGCGACACCCACGTCCAGCCGCAGGTCCTGGGTGATCAGACCGAAGGCGTTGACCGCCGTTCCGCTCAGGCTCGAGCCGAGCTCGGCGCCCTGGAAGTTGGTCTGCCGCCCGACCTCGGTCCGCCGGATGCGGATCTCGCCGTGTGCGGAGAAGGACTGGGCCTCCCGCTCGCCCCTGGCACACACGAGGTCCCGGCCGATCTGGGCGACCCGCAGGTCGATCGAGGGCTTGCGCGAGCGGTCGCGGCGGTAGCGGCCGGGGTTGACGAACCGGCTGGCCCGCAGGTCCAGGTTCGCCCCGATGTGCGCCTCGGGCAGCAGCACCGAGCCGAACACCGTGACCCCGCGGGCGTCGAGGTTGCCGCCGGTGGTGAACCGCCGACCCTCCAGCACGTCGCCGTTGCGGTTGCTCAGCGTCGCCCCGTCCAGCAGGACGCTGCCCCTGGCCCGGACGTCCACCACCCGGACCTGCCCGGCGATCCGCGCCCCGCGGGCGTCGATGCCGCCGTCGATCTCCGAGCCGTCCAGGTGGACCGCGCGGTACCCGTACGGGCCGGGCGCCGTGCTCCCGGGCAGCTCCGCGAAGGGCTCCTGGCCGCCGGACAGGTCGATCGTGGCGCCGCTGAGCCGGACCGACCCGCCGATCCGGACGTTCACCATCCGCAGCGTGCCGGTGCTCTCGAACCCGCGGTCGAGATCGACGTTGCCCGATACCTGCATCCGGTCGGCGATCAGCGCGGCGCGGGGGTCGAAGAAGCGGTCCTGGTCGCCGACCAGGTCCCGGTCCTCGGTGGCGGGCACCAGCTGGGCGCCGCGCAGGGAGAAGTCGCTGTCGATCCTGGCGCTGGGCAGGAACACCATGCCCGTCGAGCGGAACCGGCGTTCGCTCGTCGGCACGCACTGCAGGTTCCCGCCGACGTGCAGCCCGTTGCCGTCCACCGAGTAGCCGTCGGGATTGTGCAGCCGCGCGCCGGCCAGGTTGACGTTGCCGCCCGTGCGCAGGCCCGGGATCCGCAGCTCGCCGTTGACCTCGAGGTTCGCCGCGAGCAGCGCCCCGGCGAGCGTGAGCCGGTCGGCGTGCAGGGCGTAGCGACCGGGGTTGTCCAACAGGCTGCCGGTCAGCTCGAGCGACCCGCTGATGTCACCGTCGGTGAGGTCCACCCGGCCGTACACGCGGGTGCCGCCGATGAGCCGGATGTCGTTGTCGCTGTAGAGGTTGCGCCCTTCCAGGCCGGGCAGCTGACACCGGTTGAACTCACAGCCGGCGAGCTTGGCCTGGCGCAGGTCCGGCGGGGTGTCGAACCGGCAGCGCACGAACTCCAGCAGGTGCGGGAACTCCACCGCCCGCAGGTCGAGCGCGCCGACGATCCACCGGTCGGCGAACCGCAGCACCGGCGGTGTGGTTGCCCGGCGCCGGATCCGCCCGCCGGTACCCGGTTCGAACTCGACGACCTGCCGCACGATGTCGACCGCCCGCACCCGTGCCCACTCGGGCGGCTTCTGGTCGAACGGGTCGAGCCTGCGCCCGCTCACGTCCTGTTCGGTCATGTCGCCCCCAGCGCCGAGCCACGGATCGCCCACAGTAGGGCGCGTTTGGTGGATCTTGGTCGATGCGGTTCGTGATCCGGATGGTTCCTGGCAAGGCGGAGCGTCGGCCTCGTACCGGGTTGTACTCGGTCGATGCGACAACGCCGCCAGGGGCCATCCGGGCGCGGACCGCGCGGCCGGAGATCCACCAGACGTGCCCTAGGACGAACCGTGGCGGTGGACGGTTCCTCCGCGCTACTGGTCGACGTGGGTGGGGTTGAGCACGCGGGACAGGAACGTGCGCGTGCGCTCCTCGCGCGGCTTGCCGATGACCTGCTCCGGGGGACCCTCCTCGACCACGACGCCGGCGTCCATGAACAGGACCTTGTCGGCGACCTCGCGGGCGAACTGCATCTCGTGGGTGACCACGAGCATGGTCATGCCCTCGTCGGCCAGCCGGCGCATGACGCCGAGCACGTCGCCGACGAGTTCGGGGTCCAGGGCCGAGGTCGGCTCGTCGAACAGCATCACGTCGGGGTCCATCGACAGCGCCCGCGCGATCGCCACGCGCTGCTGCTGGCCTCCGGAGAGCTGCGCCGGCATCGCGTTCTCGCGACCGGCCAGGCCCACCCGCTCCAGGTTCGCCAGGCCGGTCTTCTCCGCGTCCTCACGGCTCCGCTTGAGCACCTTGCGCTGGGCGACGGTGAGGTTGTTCATCACGTTCAGGTGCGAGAACAGGTTGAACGACTGGAAGACCATGCCGATCTTCCGCCGTGCCGCGTCGATGTCGACGTCGGGATCGGTCAGCTCGACGCCGTCCACGACGACCGTGCCGGCGGTGGGCTCCTCGAGCACGTTGACACACCGGAGCAGCGTGGACTTCCCGGACCCGGAGGGACCGATGATGCAGACCACCTCGCCGCGGCGGACCTTGAGGTCGATCCCGCGCAGCACCTCGACCGGGCCGAACGACTTGTGCAGGTCGGTGACCTGGACCGCGATGTCGGATTCCGCAGCGGCCGTGCTCATGCCTTCACCTCGGTCGACTCGGGCGTACTGATCTTCTTACCACCGGTGCGCCGCTCGAGGTACCGGGACAGGTAGGACAGCGGGATGGTGATGATCAGGTAGCAGATGCCGGCGACCAGGACCGGCGTGAGGCTGCGGGACTCGTTCAGCTCGACCCGGCCGAACTGGGTCAGCTCGTACTCGGAGACCGACGCACCGAGGAACAGCGCGAGCGAGGAGTCCTTGGTGAGCAGGATCAGCTCGTTGGTCAGCGGTGGCAGGATGATCTTGAACGCCTGCGGGATGACGATCGTCATCATCGTCCTGGCCGGGGACATGCCCAGCGAGCGCGCCGCCTCGACCTGCCCCTTGGGCACGGCCTGGATCCCCGCCCGGAGGGTCTCGGCCATGTACGCGGCGCCGACGATACCGAGGGCGATCATCAGCGCGACGTACTTGTCGAGGAACGTGTTGAACGCCAGGGGGATGCCGGTGCCCACGGCGAGGATGACCATCAGCGCCGGCAGGCCGCGGAAGAACTCGATGTAGATGCCGGAGATCCACCGGTAGACGCGGACGGTCGACAGCCGCATCAGCGCGATCACGAGCGCCAGCGCGAGGCCGAACCCGAAGCCCAGCGTGGTGTAGATGACCGTGTTCACCAGGGCCACCGTGATGACCTCGGGGAACATGTTCCTGGCGACCTCGAGGTCGAAGAACGTGGTCCGGATCTTGCCCCAGTTCGCGGTGAACGCCACGACCAGGACGACCGCGACGAGGATCGCGTACTGGACCCAGCGGATGACTTGCGCTCGCTTGCGCTTGGACATGGCCATCGGTCGAAGACTCCTCGAGAAGGACCCGTGATGAGCAAGGGGGCCCGCGCGGGTCGCGCGAGCCCCCGGCCCGGTCAGCTAGTTGTCGGCGGGCTTGGTGCCGAACCACTTCTCGTAGATGGTGTCGTACTCACCGCTCGACTTGGCATCGGCCAGCACCTTGTTCACGACGTCGAGCAGGGCGGTGTTGCCCTTGCGGACACCCATGCCGTACTGCTCGCCGGTCTCGAACTCCTTGACGACCTCGAAGTCGGTCTTGTCCTTGACCCAGTCGAAGAGCACGCCGTTGTCGTTGATGCCCGCGTCTACCTGACCGGACTCGACCGCGGTCAGCAGCAGGCCGAGGTCCTCGAAGTTGACGATGTTGGCACCCTTGGCGTTCTCGTTCGCGTAGTCGAAACCCGTCGTCGAGTTCTGCACGCCGAGGTTCTTGCCGTCCAGGTCGGTGATGTCGGAGATCCCGGAGCCCTTCTTCGTGACCAGCGCCTGGGTGGCGTCGAAGTAGGGGTCGGAGAAGTCGATGTTCTGCTTGCGCTCGTCGGTGATCGTCATACCGGCCGAGGAGATGTCGCACTTGCCGGAGTTGAAGTCCGCACCGGACTGGATGCCGTCGAACGGGGTGTCGACGACCTCCTGCTCGACGCCCAGCTCCTTGGCGATCAGATCGACGAGGTCGATGTCGAAGCCGATCACCTCACCGTTCTCCTCGTACTCGAACGGCTTGTACGGCAGCCCGGTGCAGTTGGTCAGCTTGCCCTCGTTCACCAGCTCGGGGCCGCCGCTACCGGCGTCGCCGCCGTCTCCGGAGCTGCCCCCGTCCTCGCCGCAGCCCGCGAGCACGATGGCCAGCGCGGGCACCAGGGCCCAGACCTTCAGCGTTGGTCGACGCGTCACGGTGTAACTCCTCGTCACTCAGATCGATTCGAGTGAGGGGCATCCTGCCACCCCCCGCCAACCCGACCCAACACCAGCGGTCATTGTTGCCTGCTCTTAACCGTTCACCTGCCGCTCCACCAGCGACCAGGGCCCCTCACCGACAGTGACGTGGTCGGCCCACAGCGGAGAGTCGCGGTCACCGGGCCGCCGCCGCGAACACCACCGCGATGACCAGGTAGATCAGCATCGCGGCGCTCATGCCCTGGTGGTCGGCGAGCAGGCCGACCACCACCGGGGTCAGGACCCCGAGCTGGCCGACCGCCTCGACGACCGCGGCCGTGGTGCCGGCCTGGCCGGGGCGCAGCGTCAGGTATCTCGCCTCGAGCAGGATCCAGGCGAGGTTGACCGCGGCGCCCACGGCCGCGGTACCCAGTGCGGCGGCCAGCACGTGTGGGACCACCAACACCACCACGACACCGGCCAGCAGGAGCACCGCACAGGGCCGCAGGCCGACCCGTCGGCGGCGGGTGCGCCCGGCCCACGCCGTGGCGACGATGCCGCCGACCATGCCGGCCCCCGCGACGAGGGTGGCGACGGCCGGCGAGAGCCCTCGGTCGGTGGTGAGGAACGCGACGGCGAAACCCACGAACGTGTCGTCGAAGGCCCCGACGACCGCGACGAGCAGGCCGGCGACGAGCACCCGCCGGTCCCTGACCACCTCGACCAGCCCGCGCCACGGCCGGCGGGCCTCCTCCCGCGCCGTGGGCGGCGGCAGCGGCTGGCTCGCGAGTACCACCCCGTAGGCGAGCATCAGGGCACCCGCGGCCCAGAAGGCGGCACGCCAGCCGAGCCCGGTACCCAGCGCGGCGAACAGGAGCAGCGGACCGAACAGGTCGCCGACCGCGGCCAGCAGCGCGGACCGGGCGAGCGCCGGTTCGATCCGGTCGCCGACGACGTCGACCAGCGCCACGTCGACGGCGCGGACCATGGCGTCCCCGGCCACCCCCATCACCACGACCGCGGCGAACAGCGTCCAGAAGTCGCCGGCCAGGGCGAACAGGCAGAGGCCGAGCCCGTACCCGAGGCCACCCACCGCCGCCATCACCCGCCGGCTGGTGTGGTCGGCGAGCACCCCGAGCGGCGTGGCCAGCAGGCCGATCCCGGGGTAGAGCGCGAGCAGGAACCCGGCCTCGACGTAGGTCAGGCCGATGTCCTGCCGGATCGACTCCACGGCGCCGTAGGGCTGGAACGCCACGGTCTCCTCGGCGAAGCCGACGAGCAGCAGCGAGGCGACCAACGTCGCCGGAAACCGGGGAGCTAGGTCAGTTCACCATCGAAACCAGGCACGCATGGCCCCGAGGTTAGGTCGGGAGCCAGCCAAGGGACAACGGGGTTTTCGCCCTCAGCCCTTGGCGTGCGCGGCCAGGATCAGGGCCACTGCCTCGGTGACCCGCTTCGCCTGGGCGACGTTGAGCCACTCGTCGGGGACGTGCGGGTTGCTGTCGTTCGCCAGCGCGCCGGTGACCACGAACTGGGCGTCCGGGTAGGACTCCACCAGGTTGCCCATGAACGGGATCGAGCCGCCGAGCAGCATGGGGCGCCACTCGTTGCCGCCGAAGACTCGCTCGCTCGCCACGTCGAGCGCGGCCCGCAGCCAGGGCGCGGTCGGTGGCATGTTCCAGCCAGGCCCTTCCTCGGACCGGCTCAGCGTCACCTCGGCGCCGTAGGGGACGTCGGTGGTGAGCACGCGGTGCAGCGCCTCGAGCGCGGCCTTCGGGTCCGCCGTCGGCGGCAGCCGGAAGCTCAGCGTCAGCGTCGTCTCGGTGCGCAGGACGTTGCCGGCCTCGGCCGGCAACGGGAGGCCGGCTCCGCCGATCACCGAGAGGGTGGGGCGCCAGGAATTGTTCAGGATGAGCTCGGCGTCGTCGTCGGAGGCCAGGCTCATGCCCTCGAGGATGGGGAACGCCCGCCTGGGCGCGCCGGGGTTGGCCGCCGCGGCGGCCCTCGCCTCGGCGAGTCGCTCGGGAGGGATCTCGCCGTGCATCTCGGGGATGAGGATCTCCCCGGTCGCCGCGTCCTCGATCCGGTCCAGCAGCGAGCGCAGCACCCGGAACGAGCTCGGCACGATGCCGCTCGCCATGCCCGAGTGCTGGCCGGACTCGAGCACCCGCACGGTCACGGTCGTGGACACCAGACCGCGCAGCGAGGTGGTCAGCCAGAGCCGCTCGTAGTCCTGACCGCCGGAGTCGAGGCACACGACCAGCGACACCTCGCCCAGCCGGGAGCGGAACTCGGTCAGGTACGCGGGCAGGTCGGGGCTGCCGGACTCCTCGCTGGTCTCCAGCAGCAAGATGCACCGCCCGTGGGCGCCACCGGCGGCCCGCACCGCCTCGATCGCGGCGGCTGCCGCGTAGCCGGAGTATCCGTCGTCCGCCGCTCCCCGGCCGTAGAGCCTGCCGTCACGCAGCACCGGGCTCCACGGACCGAGCCCCTCCGACCAGCCCCCGACCGGGGGTTGCTTGTCCAGGTGGCCGTAGAGCAGGACCGTGCCGGCGTCGGGGCGCGCGGACTCGCCGGCGGGAACCTCGAACAGCAGGACCGGGGTGCGGCCGGGCAACCGCAGGATCTCGGCGCTGGCGCCCTCGATACCCCGGCCGACCAGCCAGCGGCGAACGTGTTCGACGGCGGCGTCGAGGTGACCGGAGCCGGCCCAGTTCTCGTCGAAGACCGGTGACAGGGCGGGGATCGTGACGAACTCGGACAGGCTGGTCAGGACCGCGTCCTCCCAGACCCGCTCGACCGTCTCGCGTACCAGTGTGGTGTCCACTCGTTCGATACTGCCACGCACGTCACCACGCATCACGCAAGATCGACTGCGGGAGGTCCGGCGGCTCGTCGGAGTGCGCCAGGACCGGTGCCTCGCGCTCGGCGGTCGCCCTCGTGCTGGCAGCGGCCTCGGCCACGGCGTCGGCGATGATCTCGTCCGCGGTGCGCACGGCGGAGGCCAAGGCCTCCTCGGCCCGCCGCACCCGCGCGTCCCGCCAGTCCTCACCCGCCACCGGGCCAGAGTAGGGACTCTGGCGGCCGTGGAGCGATCGCCGAGCGGCACTCACTAAACTTCCTGTGACGTAGATCACGCTCGAGCCGCTGATCGTCGTCGGGTGGCCGCGCCGTGCCCCGTGGGGGCCCGGCTCCGCCTTCCTCGGCGGCCGGACACGGCCGCGTTGAACTGCCGCGTTCACTGCTCGCCAGGAGGTGGTTACCCGTTGCCCCGAGGTCCCCGCTGACGCCCAACTGTCGGTGATCCTATCGTTTCCGCAGCTCAGCGACCCGAATAGGGGCACATACCGACGTTCGGACGTCACCGCGGCCAAGCCACGCATGCCAGGATGAACCGAAACCGTCAGCGCCATCGGCTGCCTGGACCGACCCTTACCCGGGCAGGCGACAGCCAATGGCGCGCCGTCAGCGCTCGTCACGAGCGAACGCCCGGCGCCGACACGAGGAGAACGCATGTCGTCCCCAGAACAGTGGACGCACCCGGAACCGGGGGTTGGCCCGGCCGCCACCGCGGCCACGCCGACCGCAGAGCAGGTGATCGCGGGTTTGCGCGCAACTAGCGAGGGCGGTCCGGAGCTCGTGCAGCTCCTGACCCCCGAGGGTGAGCGAGTACCGGACTCCCGGTGGGATCCGTACGTCGCGGACATCACGGCCGAGGACCTGCGCGGGCTCTACCGCGACATGGTCCTGACCCGTCGTGTCGACCGTGAGGCCAACGCGCTGCAGCGCCAGGGCCAGCTGGGCATCTGGGTCCCGCTGCTCGGGCAGGAGGCCGCGCAGGTCGGCGCGGGCCGGGCGCTCAAGCCGCAGGACATGGTGTTCCCCAGCTACCGCGAGCACGGCGTCGCCTGGTGCCGGGACGTGCACCCGACCGAGCTGCTCGGGATCTTCCGGGGCACCGACCACGGCAGCTGGGACCCGCTGGCCAAGCGCTTCCACCTCTACACCATCGTGATCGGCAACCAGGTGCTCAACGCGGCCGGGTACGCCATGGGCCAGCGCTTCGAGGGCAAGGTGGGCGACGACGACGGCGAGGCCACGATGGTCTTCTTCGGCGACGGCGCCACCAGCCAGGGCGACGTGCACGAGGGCTTCGTCTGGGCCTCGGTCTACGACGCCCCGCTCGTGTTCTTCTGCCAGAACAACCAGTGGGCCATCTCCGAGCCCACCGAGCGCCAGAGCCGGCTGCCGCTCTACCAGCGTGCCCGTGGCTACGGCTTCCCCGGCGTGCGCGTCGACGGCAACGACGTGCTCGCCTCGCTCGCGGTCTCCCGGTGGGCGCTGGACGAGTGCCGCCACGGCAACGGCCCCGTGCTCATCGAGGCGTTCACCTACCGGATGGACGCCCACACCACGACCGACGACCCGACCCGCTACCGGCTCGCCGACGAGTTGGAGGCGTGGAAGCTCAAGGACCCGATCGAGCGCGTGCGGGTCAACCTGGTGCGCCACGAGAACGCCGACCACGCCTTCTTCGACGAGGTGCAGGCCGAGGCCGACCAGCTCGCCGCCGAGCTGCGCGAGTTCTGCGTCAACATGCCGGACCCGCCCAAGGAGCGGATGTTCGCCCACGTCTACGAGGACGGCAACCCCGTGCTGGCCGCCCAGCGCGACGCCTACCTCGCCTACGCCAGCGGCTTCGAGGGAGGCGGGCACTGATGGCCACCCCTGTCATGAACCAGGCGGCCGACCAGGCCGCCGCGAGCACCCGCACGGTCACCCTCGGCAAGAGCCTGAATCTGGGCCTGCGCGCGGCGATGGAGGCCGACCCCAAGGTCATCGTCATGGGTGAGGACGTCGGCAAGCTCGGCGGCGTCTTCCGGATCACCGACGGGCTGCAGAAGGACTTCGGCGAGCAGCGCGTGCTCGACACCCCGCTCGCCGAGTCGGGCATCATCGGCACCGCCGTCGGCCTCGCCATCCGCGGCTTCCGGCCGGTGTGCGAGATCCAGTTCGACGGCTTCATCTTCCCGGCGTTCGACCAGATCGTCAGCCAGGTCGCCAAGCTGCACTACCGCAGCCAGGGCAGGGTCACGCTGCCGATGGTCATCCGGGTTCCGTTCGGCGGCGGCATCGGCGCGGTCGAGCACCACTCGGAGTCGCCCGAGTCCTACTTCGCCCACACCGCCGGGCTCAAGGTGGTCTCCTGCTCCAACGCGGTCGACGCCTACTGGATGATCCAGCAGGCCATCCGCTGCGACGACCCGGTGCTGTTCTTCGAGCCCAAGCGGCGTTACTACGAGAAGGGCGAGCTGGACGTCGGCGCGACGCCCGACCCGCTGTTCTCCTCGCGCGTGCTGCGCACGGGCACGGCCGCGACGCTGGTCAGCTATGGCCCTTCGGTGAAGACCTGTCTGGAGTCCGCGGCGGCCGCCGCGGAGGAGGGCACCGAGCTCGAGGTCATCGACCTGCGCGCGCTCTCGCCGATGGACCTGACCCCTGTCTTCGAGTCGGTGCGCAAGACCGGGCACCTGGTCGTGGTCAGCGAGGCGCCGGAGGAGGCGTCGCTCGCCTCGGAGATCGCCGCCCGGGTGCAGCAGGAGTGCTTCTACTCGCTGGAGGCGCCGGTGCTGCGGGTGACCGGGTTCGACACGCCGTACCCGCCCTCGAAGCTCGAGGAGGACTTCCTCCCCGACCTCGACCGGGTGCTGGACGCCGTCGACCGCTCGCTGGGCTGGTGAGGCATGCCTGACTTCAAGGTCTTCCCCCTGCCCGACACGGCGGAGGGCCTGGTCGACGCGGAGATCCTGACCTGGCACATCAAGCCGGGTGACGAGGTCACGGTCAACCAGATCATCGTGGAGATCGAGACCGCGAAGGCCGCGGTCGAGCTGCCCTGCCCCTGGGCGGGCGTGGTCACCGAGCTGCACGCCCAGCCGGGCGAGACGGTCAACGTGGGTGCGCCAATCGTGACGATCGACGTGGACCCGGGTGGCGCGGCGGCACCGGCCGCCACCGCACCGGCGCCCGCCGCGGCCGCCGAGCAGAACGGCCAGGCGATGCTCGTCGGCTACGGCCCGAAGGCCGCCACGACCAAGCGCCGCCCGCGCAAGGCGGCGTCCGCCCCGGCCGCGGCGACCGCGACGGTCCCCGTCGCGCCACCCCCGTCGAACGCCGCCCCGTCGAACGCCACCCCGTCAGCGGCTCCGCCCGTCGCAGCGACGCCGGTCGTCCCGGACACTCCGGCGGAGCTCCTCGCTCTCGTCCCGCTGGCCAAGCCGCCGGTGCGGAAGCTGGCCAAGGAGCTGGGCGTCGACCTGCGGTCGCTGGTGGGCACCGGCGAGGGCGGCGTGATCACCCGTGAGGACGTCCAACGCGCGTCCGCCCCGGAGCCGGTCTCCGCACTGGCACCGGGCCCGGTGGGCTCGCGGGAACGTCGGGTGCCGGTCCGTGGGGTGCGGAAGATGACCGCGCAGGCCATGGTGGACAGCGCGTTCACCGCACCGCACGTCACGGAGTTCCTCACCGTCGACGTCACGCCGATGATGGAGTTCCGGGCGAAGCTCCGGTCCCACCCGGAGTTCCGCGACGTGAAGGTCACGCCGCTGACCTTCGCCGCCAAGGCGGTGTGCCTTGCCGTGCGGCGGACACCGGACGTCAACGCCGCGTGGGCGGGCGAGGAGATCGTCTTCAAGGACTACGTGCACCTCGGCATCGCGGCGGCAACCCCCCGCGGCCTGGTCGTGCCGAAGATTCGCGACGCCGACGCGATGTCGCTGCGCGAGCTGGCGGTGGCCCTGGAGGCGCTGACCGCCACCGCGCGCGACGGCAGGACGCCGCCCGGCGACATGGTGGGCGGAACGTTCACGATCACCAACGTCGGCGTGTTCGGTGTGGACACCGGAACGCCGATCATCAATCCCGGCGAGTCCGCGATCCTGGCCCTCGGCGCGATCAGGGACATGCCGTGGGTGGTGGACGGCGAGCTCGCGGTGCGCAAGGTCTGCCAGCTCGCGCTGAGCTTCGACCACCGGGTGATCGACGGCCAGCAGGGCAGCCAGTTCCTCGCCGACGTCGGCGCACTGCTCGCCGACCCGGCGATGGCGATCGCCTACTGAGCGACCGGTCCGCTCGGGGGCGAGCGCGTTCACCGCTCTCGCCCTCGGGCATCCGCGCTCACGGCGTGGGCAGGTCGAAGTAGCCGATCAGGCCGGCGGCGAAAGCGAGGTCGCCGCGGACCTTCACCCCGCCCCGGACGAAGAGCAGGGGCAGCGTGACCGCACCGGTGACCGCGCGGAGGAAGTCGGTCGGGGAGAGCGTGATCGTGACCCGCGGGTCGGCCGTCGGCTCCCGACCGGTCGTGCAGGCGCCGCCGTCGATCCGCGTCTCGAACCGGTCCTCACCGGCGGCGTCGACGAAACGCCAGTGCACCACCGCGTGCAGCGTCGCCGCGCGGACCGGGTCGAGGTGCTGGCTCATCCGGGTGAAGACCTCGTCGAACACCACCTGGCGCAGGTGTGGGTCGGCCATCAGCCGGTCGAGCTGGCCGGTGCTCGCCCGGGAGACGAACCAGGCGAACGTCTCGGTGCGCATCCCCGCCAGCTCGATCCCGGTGCCGACCCGGCCGAGCATGTCGAGGACCTCGACCAGGCGCACGAACTGGACCTCGTCCAGCAGCCGCGGGTCGACAGCCCTGGCGAACGCGTCGATGTCGACACCGGAGCCGGCGCGGACCGCGACCGTGTCCGCTTTCCGGCGAAATCGCATGCCGAAGCGTATATCTACTTGCAGGTAAGGCTACGGTCGAGTAGTCACGGGGGCATGAGCGTGGACGAACGGCGTCGGGTCAAGCGGCTCCCCCGCGAGGTCCGGGAGCGACAGATCCTCGACGCCGCCGTCCAGGTGTTCTCCGAACGCGGCTACCACAACGCGTCGATGGACGAGATCTCCGACGTGGCCGGCGTGTCCAAGCCGATGATCTACGCCTACCTGGGGTCCAAGGAGGACCTGTTCGCCGCGTGCGTCCAGCGCGAGTCGGCCAACCTGCTGGAGGCGGTGGCCGGCGGGGTGGACGTCGACCTGGCCCCGGACATGCAGCTCTGGGACGGGCTGCGGGCGTTCTTCGACTACGTCGGGGAGCAGCGCGCGGGCTGGCGGGTGCTGCACCGGCAGGCGATCTCGCAGGGCGGTCCGTACAGCGACGAGCTGGTCGCCATGCGGCGGCGGGCCATCGGCCTCGTCGACACGCTGCTGGTGCGGACCGCGACCAAGCAGGGGTTGGACGAGCACGCCACCAGCGCGACCGAGGCCCTGGCCGCCGCCGTCGTCGGGGCGGCGGAGTCGCTGGCCGACTGGTGGCTGGACCACCCCGAGGTGCCGAGCAGGATCGTGGCCGCCCGCCTGATGAACCTGGCCTGGATGGGCTTCGGCGACCTCGTCGAGGGCAACACCTGGAGCCCGCGCGGTTAGCCCTCGGTGATCGTGCCGGTGAGGTGCGGTCTGCCCTTCTTCGCGTCGCGCAGCGTGAACCGCCACCCCTGGCCGTCCTGTTCGGCGTGGAACGCCACGGTCGCCGGGAGCAGGACGGGCAGCTTGAACCGTGTGTCCACCGTGTACGCGGCCGGGAGGCGGCCCTCGAACGCGGCGAGGCATCGGGCCTTGGTCCACATGCCGTGCGCGATGGCCCTGGGGTAGCCGAACATCCGGGCGGTCAGCCGGGACACGTGGATGGGGTTGCGGTCGCCGGACACCTGGCCGTATCGGCGCCCGATGTCCTGGCTCACCCGCCACCCCGCGGTCGCCGGCGCCGGCCGGTCCTCCCGCCCACTCTCGCTCGTGTCACCAGAGGCACCACCGCGGCGGAGGTAGGTGCTGATGTCGGTCCAGACGACGTCGCCGCCGAGCAGCGCCTTGGACACCATGTCGAACTGCCTGCCCCGGGGGTGCGGCCGCAGGTTGGTGACGTGGACGCGGAGGTCGAGCCGGTCGCTCAGCCGCAGCGGCCGGGTCTGGGTGATCCGGTTCGCCACGTGGACCGAGCCGACCAGCGGGAACGGGAACTCGGCCGCGGTCATCAGCGCGATCTGCAGGGGGAAGGTCAGCACGTGCGGGTAGGTGGCGGGGAGCTCGTCGGTCAGCCTGAAGCCGCAGACCCGGTTGTAGGCGGCCAGGTGCTCGCGGTCGACGGTCACCCCGGACAGGGCGTAGGTGGTGTCGGGCAGCTCGCCGCCCTTGCGGCGGAAGCCGGTGAGCACGGCCTTCGGGTACAGCCTGGCCAGGCGGGGCGACGAGGCCAGCTGGGCTGTGGTCCTGTCGGCGGTGGTCCTGTCAGCGGTGGTCCTGTCGTTGGTCATCTCATGCCCCCAGCAGGCTCTGCCCGCACACCCGGACCACGTTGCCGTTCACCGCGCCGGAGCCGGGGCTCGCGAGCCAGGCGATGGTCTCGGCGACGTCCATCGGTTGGCCGCCCTGGGACATGCTGTTCATCCGCCGGCCGGCCTCCCGGACGAACAGCGGGACGGCCGCGGTCATCCTGGTCTCGATGAACCCGGGGGCGACGGCGTTGATCGTGGCGCCGCGCTCGGCGAGCACCGGCGCGAACGTGCTGACCATGCCGATGACCCCGGCCTTGCTGGTCGCGTAGTTGGTCTGGCCGACGTTGCCGGCGATCCCGGCGATCGAGGAGACGCCGATGATCCGCCCGCCCGCGTTCAGGGCGTCCGCCTCGAGGAGGGCGTCGTTGGCCGCGAGCTGGCTCGCCAGGTTCACCGACAGCACCGCGTCCCAGGCGGCGTCGGTCATCTTGCCCAGGGTCTTGTCGCGGGTGATGCCCGCGTTGTGCACGACGATGTCGACGCCGTCGTGGCGCTCCACGAGGTGCTCGACGAGCTGCGCCGGCGCGTCGGAGCTGGTGATGTCGAGCTGTAGCGCGGTGCCGCTGATCCGGTTGGCGACCGCGGAGAGCTCGTCGCCCTGCGCGGGGATGTCCAGCGCGACCACGTGTGCGCCGTCCCGGGCGAGCACCTCGGCGATGGCCGCGCCGATACCCCGGGCCGCACCGGTGACCAGCGCGACCCTGCCGGTCAGCGGCCGCTCCCAGTCCTCCGGCTCGGCGGTCGAGGTGGAGTGCGTGCCGACCCGGATGACCTGCGCGTCCACATAGGCCGAGCGGGCGGAGAGCAGGAACCGCAGGGTCGACTCGACGGCCGCCTCGGCACCCGGGGCGACCTGGACCAGCTGCACCGTCGCGCCGCGCCTGAGCTCCTTGCCCACCGACCGGGTGAAACCCTCGAGCGCCCGCTGGACGACCGCGGCGCGCGGGTCGAGCCCGTCCAGGGTGGAGCCCAGCACGACCACGCGCCCGCACGGGCCGACCGTGCGGATCAGCGGATGGAAGAAGTCGTAGACCTCCCGCAGCCGGGCCACGTCGTCGATGCCGGTCGCGTCGAACACCAGCGCCGCATGCCGGTCCTGCGCGGGTTCGGTGAGTACCTCGATACCCGCGGACCTGAGGATGGCCGGCACCGCGTCCAGCCGGCCGCCGTCGGCCGAGCCGAAGACGGCTGGCCCCTCCAGCGCGGGCTCGCCCGGCCGGTAGCGGCGCAGCGGGGTCGGGTTGGGCAGCCCGAGCCGGCGGACGACCAGCCGACCGAAGCCGGACCGGGCAAACTGCTGATAGCGGTCGGTCATGCTGCTCCGCTTTCCGTGTTCTGGACCTCGCTCGACGTCGAGCCTACTCGCGAGTAGGTTAGGATCACCAGCCGGGAGTCGTCAGCGTGGGGATGTGAGTCGAGATGGACCAGGTGCGCAGGGTCGCGATCGTCGGTGGCAACCGGATCCCGTTCGCGCGGTCCAACAGCCACTACGCGACGGCGTCGAACCAGGACATGTTCACCGCCGCGCTCGACGGCCTGGTAAGCCGGTTCGGGCTGCAGGACGAGCGGCTCGGCGAGGTCGCGGCGGGCGCGGTGCTCAAGCACAGCCGCGACTTCAACCTGGCGCGGGAGAGCGTGCTCGGCTCCCGGCTGTCCCCGCGGACGCCGGCCAACGACGTACAGCAGGCCTGCGGGACGGGGTTGCAGGCCGTGCTCCAGGTGGCCAACAAGATCGCTCTGGGGCAGATCGAGGTCGGCGTCGCCGGCGGTGTCGACACCACGAGCGACGCGCCGCTCGGCCTGAACGAGGACCTCCGCCAGGTCTTCCTGCGGCTGAACCGGGCCAGGACGATCGGCGGGCGACTCAAGGCGCTGGCGGGACTGCGGCCGACCCAGATCGTGCCCGACATCCCGCGCAACGCCGAGCCGCGCACGGGCCTGTCGATGGGCGAGCACGCCGCGCTCACGGCCGCGGAGTGGGGCATCAGCCGGGAGGCCCAGGACGAGTTCGCGGCCGCCTCGCACCAGAAGCTGGCGGCGGCCTACGAGCGCGGGTTCTTCGGCGACCTACTCACCCCCTACCTGGGCCTCACCCGCGACCAGAACCTGCGCCCGGACTCGACGGCGGAGAAGCTCGCGAAGCTCAAGCCGGTGTTCGGCGGCGCCGAGGGCACGATGACCGCGGGCAACTCGACGCCGCTGACCGACGGCGCCTCGACGGTGCTGCTGGCGACACCGGAATGGGCGAAGGAGCGGCGGCTGCCGGTGCTCGCCTACCTGACGTACTCGGAGACCGCGGCTGTCGACTACGTGCACGGCGACGAGGGGCTGTTGATGGCGCCGGCGTACGCGGTGCCGAGGATGCTGGCGCGGGCCGGACTGTCGTTGCAGAACTTCGACTTCTACGAGATCCACGAGGCGTTCGCGTCCCAGGTGCTGGCGACGCTGGCCGCGTGGGAGAGCGTGGACTTCGCCAAGGAGCGACTGGGCCTCGACGAGCCGCTCGGCGCGATCGACCGGTCCCGGCTCAACGTCAACGGCTCCTCGCTGGCCGCCGGCCACCCGTTCGCCGCGACCGGCGGCCGGATCGTGGCGACGCTGGCGAAGCTGCTGCACCAGAAGGGGTCGGGCCGAGGGCTGATCTCCATCTGCGCCGCGGGCGGCCAGGGCGTCACCGCGATCCTCGAGACTTCTTCGCCTGTATAGGAAGATCACTAGAAATCGGGATACTCCTCGAGCACGACACGCCCTCGGGCTTTCTGGCCGAATATCGGGATCCAGCTAGAGATCTCGATACGGTTCGATGGTGGATCCCGTGCGCAACCCGTTCGCCCCGGGTGCTGGACAACGCCCTCCCGAGCTGGCCGGCCGGGAGAAGGAGGTCCAGGCCTTCGACGTGGTGCTCGAGCGGGTCGCGCGGGGGCGCCCGGAACGCAGCCTGGTGCTGACCGGCCTGCGCGGCGTCGGCAAGACGGTGTTGCTTGGCGAGCTGCGGTCGATGGCCGTGCGGCGGGGCTGGGGCGCAGGGAAGATCGAGGCCCGGCCGGACGCGGGACTGCGCCGCCCGCTGTCCGCGGCCCTGCACCGGGCCGTGCGCGATCTCGCGGTGCGCCACCGCGCGCCGGACCGGGTCGAGCACGTGCTCGGCGTGCTCAAGGCGTTCGCCCTGCGTGCCTCGCCGAGCGACTCGAAGCTGCGGGACCGGTGGCAGCCGGGGATCGACGTGCCGCCCACCCAGGGGCGGGCCGACTCCGGCGACATCGAGATCGACCTGGTCGAGCTGTTCACCGACGTGGCCGAGCTGGCGCAGGACGTGGGCACCGGGGTCGCGCTGCTGATCGACGAGATGCAGGACGTACTGGCGGAGGACATCTCCGCGCTGTGTGCGGCCTGCCACGAGCTGTCCCAGTCCGGAGCGCCGTTCGTCGTCGTGGGCGCCGGACTCCCACACCTGCCGGCCGTGCTGTCGGCGAGCAAGTCCTACTCCGAACGCCTGTTCCGCTACGTGCGGATCGACCGCCTGGACCGCGCCGACGCCGACCGGGCCGTGCTGGCCCCCGTCGCCCGGGAGGACGCCGGGATCACGGACGAGGCCCTGGACGCCCTGTACGACGCCGCCGGTGGGTACCCGTACTTCATCCAGGCGTACGGCAAAGCGGCCTGGGACGCCGCGGCGAGCGACCCGATCACGGCGGAGGACGTGGCGGTGGCGGCGCCGGAGGCGGAGGGTGAGCTGGCCGTGGGGTTCTTCGGGTCGCGCTACGAGCGGGCAACACCGGCCGAGCGCGAGTACCTCAGGGCGATGGCCGAGCTGACGAAGGGAAAGAGCGACGAGGGCGCGGCGACGGCGGAGATCGCGACGCACCTGGGGCGCAAGCCGTCGTCGCTGTCGCCGGCGAGGGACTCGTTGATCAAGAAGGGGCTCATCTACTCGGCCGAGCGGGGGCGGATCGCCTTCACCGTGCCGCACTTCGGCCGCTACCTGCTCACGATGGACGACTAGCGCTTCTGCGGCTTTCTCGAGCTGTCTAGCTGCAGAGCTAGACGTGTGCATACACCCGAATCGTGCTCGTTCAGTCACGTCCTGTTCAACCCGTCGTTGGCCGATGATTCCCCGGCTTGTGCGCCAGTTCACCGAATAATCGGGTGCAATCTGCCGACAGGAGGGGCATAATAGTCAGTGCTGGGAGTGCCAGCAGAGTCGTAGAAGGAGTGGAAGGCAGATGAACATCGCCGCGAAGATCCGAGCCCGCCGCGTCGAGGCCCGCAATCGGCGAGCGGTGAACCACGCGATCGCCACCGCCGCGACGCCGGCCATGCGGGACGAGATCCTGATCATGGCGCAGCGGCAGAACCTGATGTCGCGCTAAGACGTCCAAAAAATTTTCGTGACCGTGTAACGCCCTAGGCGGCCATCACGATGAACCGGTTGACCCCGTAGTGCTGGCGGACCCCCGACCTGGCAGCACTGCGGGGCTTCCTTATCCCTGCTCGCCGCTGGGCGGCTTCGCAGGGGGCCCCTTCGTCATTGGGCTGGGGGGCCGAGCCCCCCATACCCCCCACGGCGCGAGCTCCTGCTGAACCAGCGTGGTCGCCTTGGGGAGGGACCAGCTAGTTGGGTGGGGTCAACCCTCAGGTCTGATCGGGTCGCCTTCGAGCGCTGGTCACTTTCGGTCGCTGGTCACTTTCGGTCGCTGGCCACTTTCGGTCGCTGGTCACCTTCGGTCTGAGGTCACCTTTGGTCGCTGCCGGGTCGATCGTTTCCCCGTCGCTTCGGGCCGGGGATTGTCGGGGGTCGTCGGTAGCCTGGTGATCGGGGGCCGGAGGCCAAGCCTTCTTGCTGCGCCGCCTCACCGCGCCGCCTCACCGCGCCGCCTCACCGCGCCGCCTCACCGCGCCGCCTCACCGCGCCGCCTCACCGGCCCTTACTGGGCTGGGTGGGTTGGCGTGGAGTGGACAAGTTCTGTGCGCATGGTTGTGTGGGGGTGAGCTGGCAAGCACAGTGCGTGCATGGGCGCTGTGGTGGTTGACGTGACCGAGTTGTTCGTTGGGTCGGTGGGGGCTCCGCTTCAGGTGGTTCGGGTGGGGTTTGCGGGGGCTGGGGCGGCTCGGGTTCATGTGGAGGGGGAAGGGGTCAGCACACCTGCGCCGGTTGAGGTGGATGTGGCGGGGGAGGTGGTGGTTGAGGTTGGGGTCGACACCGGTGGGGCCGCGGTGGGGCGGGAGTTGGCCGCTCGGGCCGTGGTGGTTTCCGGGACTGATCGGGTGGAGGAGGAGTTCACGCTTCGGGTGGCCGAGACCGGGTGGACCATGCACATGGTCAGCCACTTCCACTACGACCCGGTCTGGTGGAACACGCAGGCCGCCTACACCGTCGCGTGGGACACCTTGGACTTTCCGGGGTCTCAGCGGGGTGCTCGACAGCTCGCCGGGTTCGATCTGGTGCGGGCGCACCTCGACCTCGCCCTCGCGGAGCCCGAGTACCGGTTCGTGTTGGCCGAGGTGGACTACCTGAAGCCGTACTGGGACACCTTTCCCGGGGATCGGGAGGTGTTGCGGCGACTCATCCACGAGGGGCGGATCGAGGTGTTGGGGGGCACGTACAACGAGCCCAACACCAACCTCACCGATCCGGAGACCACCGTGCGCAACCTGGTGCACGGGATGGGCTTCCAGCGGGACGTCCTCGGGGCGGCGCCGGCCACGGCGTGGCAGCTCGACGTGTTCGGGCACGACCCCGCGTTCCCCGGGCTGGCCGCCGACGCCGGGCTGACCTCCAGCTCGTGGGCGCGGGGACCGTTCCACCAGTGGGGGCCGATGGAGGTGACCGAGGCCGGCCGGGGCGATCCGCGGCGGATGCAGTTCACCAGTGAGTTCGAGTGGATCTCGCCCTCCGGTCGGGGGCTGCTGACCTCCTACATGGCCGACCACTACGGGTCGGGGTGGGCGATGGACTCGGCGGTCAGGCTCGAGGACGCGTGTGCCGCCGCCTACTCGACCTTCCTCCAGCTGAAGCAGGTCGCGTCGACGCGCGAGGTTCTGCTGCCGGTGGGCGGCGACTACACGCCGCCGAACAAGTGGGTCACGCAGGTGCACCGGCGGTTCGCCGAGCGGTACGTGTGGCCGCGGTTCGTGTGCTCGTTGCCGAGGGACTTCTTCGCGGCGGTTCGGACCGGGCTCGCCGAGCGGGGCGAGCAGGCCTCGCCGCAGACGCGCGACATGAACCCGATCTACACCGGCAAGGACGTGTCCTACATCGACACCAAGCAGGCGCAGCGGGCGGCTGAGACGGCGGTGCTCGAAGCCGAGGCCTACGCGGTGTTCGCCCGGCTGCTCGGTGGGTCGCCCTACCCGGACGCCGCGCTCGCCAAGGCGTGGGTGCAGCTCGCCTACGGCGCGCACCATGACGGGATAACCGGGTCCGAGTCCGACCAGGTCTACCTTGACCTGCTCACCAGCTGGCGCGACGCCCACGACCTCGCCGTCGACGTTCGGGAGCGGGCACTCACCGTCCTGTCGGGACTGGTCACCCCGGCCGGCGGAGACGGGGTGCCGGTGGTGGTGTGGAACTCGCTCAACCACTCCAGAACGGATGTGGTCACCGTCCTTCTGGAACCTGCGGTGTCCGGCGTGGAGGTCATGGACGCCGCCGGGGTTATGCTGCCGGCGCTGATCGAGCACGGCGGGCGCTCGGTCACCTTCCTCGCCTCGGACGTGCCTGCGTTGGGTTGGCGGGCGTACCGGCTGCGCGCGGGCGGCGAAGAACTGGGGGGGTGGGTTCCGGTGGAGGGCCTCACGGCCGACTCCGACCGGTTCCGGGTGACCGTCGACCCGGAGCGCGGAGGCGGGGTGTCGAGTCTGCTGGACAACGGGCACGAGCTCGTCGAGCAGGGACGCGTCGGCAACGAGCTGGCCGTGTACGAGGAGTACCCGCAGCACCCGCGGTTCAGCGAGGGACCGTGGCATCTGCTGCCCCGAGGGCCGGTCACGACCTCCGCCGCCTCGTCCGCGGACGTACGGGTGGAACGCTGTCCGATCGGGGAGCGGATCACCGTACGCGGAAACGTCGGCCCGGTGCGCTTCACCCAGACGATCACGCTGTGGCGCGGCGTTGGCCGGGTCGACTGCCTGACCAGGGTGGACGAGTTCACCGGCGCCGACCAGCTGCTCCGGGTGCGCTGGCCCTGCCCAGTCCCGGGGGCGCTGCCGGTCAGCGAGGTCGGGAACGCGGTCGTGGGGCGCGGTTTCGGGTTGATCGACGTCGACTCCGCGGTGCACCCGTGGACGCTGGACAATCCCGCGCACACCTGGTTCGGGCTCTCCTCCGCCGCGGCGCTGAGGCTCGGGGACGGGGCGCTGCGGCCGATCGGCGTCGCGGAGATCATCGTTCCCGCGACGGCGGACGCGGCTCCGCTGGCGCGGCCGTTGGCGGTGGCCCTCGCGCGGTGCGGGGTCACCGCGACCGTCTCCACCGCGGCCGGGGCGCGGTACGGCGACCTGGGAGTGGACTCCAACCTGCCCGACGTGCGCATCGCCCTGGGTGGACCCGAGGCCAACGGGTTCACCGCGGAGCTGCTGTCGCGCTGCGGGCTGGACGACGCGGGCGGGACCTACTGGGTGGCCCCGGAGAAACCGCTGACCGAGGTGTGGCGGCCGAGCGCCGACCTGCGGGACTGCCGCGCGCTCGGAGTGCTGGTCGTGTCCGGGAAGGACGGTGCGGAGCTCGAGGTGGCCGTTCGGTCCCTCGTGGACGACCTCGCCGACAACGTGATCGAGGTCGGCGCCGGCGACCCCGCTCAGCCGTCCTATGTAGAGCGCACGGTGGCACTGGTCAACCGCGGGCTGCCTGGGTTCGCCGTCGACTCGGGCGGAACGCTGCACGCGTCGCTGTTGCGCTCGTGCACCGGATGGCCCTCCGGGGTGTGGATCGACCCTCCCCGTCGGACCGTGCCGGACGGGTCCGGGTTCCAGCTGCAGCACTGGACCCACGAGTTCGAGTACGCGCTCGCCGCGGGCTCCGGGGACTGGCGCGCGGCGGGCATCGCCGCCACCAGCGCCGAGTTCAGCCGTCCGCTGCACGCAGTGGCGGGGCAGGCCGGCAGCGCGCTGCCCTGCGCCGGGTCGCTGCTGCGGGTCGAGCCGGCCGACCGGGTGCGGGTCGCGGCGGTGAAGGCGGCCGGGAACCCCCTGGTCCGCGGTTCGGCGGCGGTCGCCGACCCGCTCGCGGAGGTCGCGGTTCGGCTGGTCGCCCACACCGGGGAGCCCGTCCTCGCGCGGATCGACTCCGACGTGGTCACCTTCGCCGACGCCGCCGTGGCCAACCTGCTCGAGGAACGTCGCGAGCCGCTGTCCTCGCTCGAGGTCGAGGTCGGTGGCTGCGACGCGGTGACCGTGCTGGCCCGGGCCACCCCGCCCGTGGCTGCGGTGACCGGTCCGGCGATCGGGACCGAGGCAGAGCCCGTGCAGCCGCTGTTCGCGAAGTACTGGCTGCACAACCGGGGGCCGGCGCCGCTGGGCGGGCTGCCGCTCGCGGTGCACCTGCATCCGGCTGCCGTCGACGGGCCGGAGGCGACCCTCGAGCTGACCGTGGCCTCCGACAGCACCGACGTGGACCTGCCGGGAGTCGTCCGGTTCGCCCTGCCGCGGGGGTGGCGTGCGGATCCGGACGAGGTCCCGTTCGGACTGCCGCCCGGTGGGCACCTCGCGACAACCGTGACGGTCACCGCGCCGCCGGGCACTCGGGCGGGGCGGTACCCGGTTCGGGCCGCGGTGTCGCCGGCCGGGGACGAGCTGCCGGCGAGTTGGCGGCAGGTGGTGGAGGACGTGGCGCTCGTGAACGTCGGGGCGCCGACTGGGGAGGAGCTGCTCCGACTGCTCGGCGGGCCGGAACCGGTGCGGGTGCGGGCGGGCGAGACGGCACGGCTCGCGGTGCGGGTCGCCTCGACGGCCGGGGCGGCGATCGCGCTGGAGGCGGCGTTGGTGAGCCCGTGGGGAACCTGGGACCTGGCCGGCCCGCGGCTGGTGGGGGCAGAGGTGCCGGCGGAGGGCGAGGTCGAGGTCGGTTTCGACATCGCGCCGGCGGTGGGGAGGCCGGCCGGGCGGTGGTGGGCGCTGGTGCGGGTCGCCGGGGCGGGAAAGCTGCTGTACTCGCCGGCGGTGCCGTTGGAGGTGTTGGGATGAGGGTTGGCCTCCGGCCCCCGGTCACCACGGTAGCGGGGAGGGCGGACATTTTCGGGAGAGGGCGGCCTCCGGCCCCCGGTCACCAGGCTAGCGAGGGGGGCCGACATTTTCGGGCGGGCGGCGGGGAGTGGCTGCCGTGAGGGGGTGGCCTCCGGCCCCCGATCACCAGGGTAGCGGGCGGCACCGACATCTTCGGGCCGCTGAGGACGTGGTGGCCTGGGTGGGACGGGCACCCGTGGGGCTCGCGGAGGTGGAGCGGCGGGAGGCCGAGCTGCGCGACGGGCCGATCGCCGCCGTGTTGCCCCGGGCCGGGACGAGTGAGGGGCGACAGCTGCGGCGGTGGCTGGTCCAGGTGCTGGTGACCGAGCGGGTGGTGCGGGAGGAGGCGGCCGCTCGGATGTTGTACGCCGAGCGGCCGCCCGCGCTTGCCGCGCTGGCTCCCGACAGCGCCGCCCTGCTTGGCCTCGGCAGCGTCGCGGCCGACGTGTTGACCCGATACCCCTTGGCACGCAAGGTCTTCGCGGCGATCACCGCTGACGTCGCGGTGAGCGAAGAGGACGTGGCCCGTTACTGGGCCGCCAACCCCGAGGCGTTCCGCGAGCCCGAACGGCGGGTGGTGCGGCACGCGCTGGGAGACGTCCCGCTCGACAGCCGGCCGGCTCGGGTGGTGCGTCGGGGGGAGCTGAGCGGGGCGCTGGGGGAGGCGGTCTTCGCCGCGGCGCCTGGAGAGACCGTCGGACCGCTGTCGGACGCGATCGGGCGGCACACGGTGCTGGTGCTCGAGGTCCGGCCGGCGCGGGTTCGAGGGCTCGACGAGGCCGGGGCGGAGATCGGGCGGCGGCTGCTGCTGGGCGCCCGGCGGCGGGCGTTCACCGCCTGGTTGGACCGGCGGCTGGCCGATCGGGTCACGTTGGTCGAGGGGTTCGAGCACCCGGGGGACCCGAGGCAGCCGGACAACACCCATCGCCACTGATAAGGTTGACACCGTCAAGTAATTGTTTCACGGGAAACGATGGGTGTCGCGATGGCCAACACTGTCCCCGATGATCGGGTCGCCGCTGTTCGAGCGTTTAGCAGGAGCTACACGAAGTTCCTCGGCGTACTGAACGAACATCTACTCGACACGAGCTATTCATTGACAGAGGCAAGGATCCTGTTCGAGCTGGGTCAGCGGGACGCCACCGAGGTCGCCGAGCTCCGCCGGCTGACCGGACTGGACGCGGGGTACCTGAGCCGGCTGCTCGCCCGGTTCGAGGACAGCGGCCTGCTCCGGCGCGAGCGTTCCTCCGCCGACGCCCGACGACAGGTCATCCGGCTCTCCGAGCAGGGCCGGGAGGGCGTGCGAGTGCTGGACGAGAAGTCCGCGCGCCAGATCCGGGACCTGCTCTCCCGACTCACCGACGACGAGCAGCGCCAGCTCGTCGAGGCCATGGACATGATCCGGCAACGGCTGGCCGAGGCCGAGGCCGGACCTCGGGTCCGGCTGCGCGCCCCCGAGCCCGGGGACTTCGGCTGGGTCGTCCAGCGCAACGGCGCCTCCTACGCCACCGAGCACGGCTGGGACTCCTCCTATGAGGCCCTCGCCGCCCGCATCGTGGCGGACTACCTCGACAAGCACGACCCCGCTCGCGAACGGGCGTGGATCGCCGAGCTGCACGGTGAACGCGTCGGTGCGATCTTCTGCATGCGCGACGACGACACCACGGCACGACTCCGACTGCTGCACGTGGAGGCGAGCGCGCGAGGAGCGGGCATCGGAACCATGCTCGTCGAGGAGTGCATCCGGTTCGCCCGGGAGGTCGGCTACCAGACGATGCGCCTGTGGACGGTGTCGGTGCTCGCGCCCGCACGCCGCATCTACCAGCGGGCGGGGTTCACCCTCGTCCAGGAGGACACCGCGGAGCACTTCGGACACCGGCTCACCGGCCAGACCTGGAGCCTGGACCTAACCTCGCGGTAGCCGCCCCATCAGGTAGAACTCGTCGTTGGGCCGCAGCGACGTCAGGTGCGCGATGCGGTTGGACAGGGCGAACAGCGCGGTGATCGCACCGACGTCCCAGATCTCCTCCTCGGTGAGCCCGCCGTACCGGGCGTTGTCCAGGTCCTCGGAGGTGAACGTGGACGGGTCGACGGCGAGCGCCAGGGCCAGGTCGACGATCGCGCGCTGCCGGTCGGTCAGCTCGACCGTCCACGGGTTCGTGGCCACGCGGTCGGCGAGCTGCGGGTCCTTGGCCCGGATCCGCAGGATCGCCCCGTGGGCCACCACGCAGTAGGTACAGCTGTTGGCTCCGGAGGTGGCCACCACGACCAGCTCGCGCTCCGCCCTGGACAGGCCGGACTCCCGCTCCATGACCGCGTCGTGGTAGTCCATGAACGCCCGCAGCTCGGCCGGCCGGTGCCCGAGCGCGAGGAAGACGTTGGGCACGAAACCCGACTTGTCCGCCACCGCCGCGACACGTCGCCGCAGGTCCTCGGGGAGGTCCTCGAGCCCGACCACCGGAAACCTGCTTACCTCGTCCGCCACGAAACCACGGTAACGCGTGTCGATTTCCGAGGGGCCTGGCCGTCTAGGGAGAGTCCGACGACGATGGACACCAAGGAGGAGAGCATGCCGAAGTACGTCGGCTTCCTGCGCGGCGGTGACGAGGCGCAGAGCCAGCTGAGCCCCGACGAGGCGCAGCGCACCCTCGAGCGATACCTGGCCTGGAGCGACGACCTGGACCGCACCGGCAACACGACCGGGGGCGGCGGACTGTCCCGCGGCGGTCGAGTGCTGCCGCGCAACGGCGGAGGGCTCGGCGTCACCGACGGGCCGTTCGTCGAGGGCACCGAGATCCTCGGCGGTTTCATCACCCTGGAGGCCGCCGACCTCGACGAGGCGGAGAAGCTCTTCTCCAGCCATCCACACCTCGACTTCGGCGTCATCGAGGTGCGCAAGATCGGTGAGCAGGGGTGCGAGCCCTGACGGCCGAGGGGGAAGGCCCGGGCCAGGTCGTCGAGCGGCTCTTCCGGCACAGCGCCGGGCGGCTGACCTCGACCCTGGCCAGGGCGCTCGGTCCGGCCCGCATCGACCTCGTCGAGGAGGCGGTCCAGGAGGCCCTGCTGCGGGCGCTGCGGCGCTGGCCGTTCACCGGCGTCCCGGACAACCCGCTGGGCTGGCTCTACCAGGTCGCCCGCAACACCGCCCTCGACCTGGTGCGCCACGACGAGGTCGTGCGCGCCAAGCTGCCCCTGCTGGTCGAGGACCGGCCGGCCGGCCGGGACGAGCCCGCCGAGCTGGCCGACGACGAGCTGGCCATGGTGTTCCTCTGCTGCCACCCGGGATTGCCGCTGGCCTCCCAGGTGGCGCTGACCCTGCGGACGGTGGGCGGCCTGGGCGTGGACGAGGTAGCCGCCGCCCTGCTCACCCGGCCGGCGGCGGTGGCCCAGCGGTTGGTGCGGGCGAAGCGGTGGCTGCGGGACCACGCGGAGGCGATCGAGGTCCCCGGCGTCGACGAGCTCGGTTCCCGGGTGGACAGCGTGCTGACCGTGCTGTACCTGCTGTTCGACGCGGGGTACGACGCGGCGGTCGGGGAGTCCGCGGTACGCGGCGAGCTGTGTGCCGAGGCGATCCGGCTGACCCGGCTGCTGTGCCGGGACCCGAGGACCGACCTCCCCAGGGTCCGTGCCCTGCTGGCGCTGATGCTGCTGCAGGCGAGCCGGCTCGCCGCACGCACCGACGAGGACGGTGACCTGCGCCTGCTCGCCGACCAGGACAGGGGGCGCTGGGATCAGGCGATGATCACCGAGGGCGTCCGGGTGTTCGCCAGTTCCTGTGTCGGCGAGGAGCGGTCCACCTACCACGTGGAGGCCGCTATCGCGCTGTGCCACGCGATGGCGCCCGACATCGAGGGCACGGACTGGGCACGGGTCGTCGCGCTCTACGACGACCTGCTCGCGACGCGCTACTCGCCGGTCGCCGCCCTGAACCGGGCCATTGCCTCGGCCATGGCGCTGGGCCCGGCTGCCACCGCGACCGCCGCCGCCGAGCTCGACCGGCTCCGTGAGGAGCCGGCGCTGCGGGACTACCACCTGCTGCCCGCCGCGCTCGGGGCGCTCTGGCTGCGCGCCGGCCGTCCCGACCTCGCCGCCCGGTACTACCGCGAGGCCCTCGGCAAGCCCTGTTCCGCACCGGCCAGGAGGTTCCTGCTCGACCGGCTCGAGCACTGCGCGGGTCGCTGTCCACATACCACTGTGGACAAACCTGACGTCCCGGCCCGATCGCCGGACGGGGAGGGTCGGACGGCGACGTGACGTCGGTCTGCGGCGGGCAGCGAGCTCCACAGGCTGTGCACAGCTTCATCCACAGCCTGGGGACAACTCCGGTGGACAGCTCCGCTGGCGGCCACTCATGGCCACCCTGAGGCGATCGATGACGCAGAACGCAGCGGCGGGGGCCACCCGGTCCGGTGGCCCCCGCCGCTTCGGCCGGCTGGCTCAGCCGAGCCGCTGCTTGAGCACCTCCAGCTCCTCGCGGAGCAGGGTCGGGAGCTTCTCGCCAATCGTGTCGAACCACTCCTCGATCATCGGCACCTCGGCCCGCCACTCCTCGACGTCGACCTCGAGCGCGGCCTCGATGTCCTCGCGGGCGGCGTCCAGCTCCGCCAGGTCGAGGTCGTCGGCGGTGGGCACGTAGCCGATCGGGGTCTCCTGGGCGGCCGCGGTGCCCTCGATCCGCTCGACCGCCCACTTCAGCACGCGGGAGTTCTCCCCGAACCCGGGCCACAGGAAGCGCTTGTCCTCGCCCCTGCGGAACCAGTTGACGTAGAAGATCTTCGGCAGCTTCGTGGCGTCGGCCCGCTTGCCGGTGTCGATCCAGTGCTGGAAGTAGTCACCAACGTGGTAGCCGATGAACGGCAGCATGGCCATCGGGTCCCGGCGCACCACACCGACCTTGCCCTTGGCCGCGGCCGTGGTCTCCGAGGAGAGCGTGGCGCCCATGAACGTGCCGTGCTGCCAGTCGCGGGACTCGGTGATCAGCGGGATCGTCGTGGCCCGGCGCCCACCGAAGAAGATCGCCGAGATCGGCACGCCCTTCGGGTCGTCCCACTCCGGGGCGAGGATCGGGCACTGCGCCATCGGCGTGCAGTACCGCGAGTTCGGGTGCGAGGACGGCTCGTCGCTGTCCGGGGTCCAGTCCCGCTTCTTCCACGAGGTCAGGTGGGCCGGCGGCTCCCCCATGCCCTCCCACCAGATGTCACCGTCGTCGGTCAGGGCGACGTTGGTGAACAGCGAGTTGCCCCGCTCGATCGTGCGCATCGCGTTCGGGTTGGTGTGGTAGTCGGTTCCCGGCGCCACGCCGAAGAACCCGGCCTCCGGGTTCACCGCGTAGAGCCGGCCGTCCTCACCGAAGCGCATCCAGGCGATGTCGTCGCCGAGCGTCTCGACCTTCCAGCCGGGGATGGTCGGCTCGAGCATCGCGAGGTTGGTCTTGCCGCAGGCGCTCGGGAAGGCGGCGGCGACGTAGTACACCTTCTGCTCGGGCGAGATCAGCTTGAGGATCAGCATGTGCTCGGCCAGCCAGCCCTCGTCGCGGCCGATGGTCGAGGCGATGCGCAGCGAGTAGCACTTCTTGCCGAGCAGGGCGTTGCCGCCGTAGCCGGAACCGTAGCTCCAGATCTCCCGCGTCTCCGGGAAGTGCGAGATGTACTTGGTGTCGCTGCACGGCCACGGAACGTCCTGCTCACCCGGCTCCAGCGGCGCCCCGACCGAGTGCAGGGCCGGCACGAAGTCGCGCTCGTTGCCCTCCGCGTCGAAGAACTTCTCCAGCACGCCGGTGCCCATCCGCGTCATGATCTTCATCGAGGTCACGACGTAGGCGGAGTCGGTGATCTCGACGCCCAGCATCGGCTTCTCCGCCGACAGCGGCCCCATGCAGAACGGGATCACGTACATCGTGCGACCACGCATGCAGCCCCGGTAGAGCTCGGTCATGGTCGCCTTCATCTCCGCCGGGTCCACCCAGTTGTTCGTCGGACCGGCGTCGGCGGCGTCGACCGAGCAGATGAAGGTCCGCTCCTCGACCCTGGCCACGTCGTCCGGGTCCGAGGCGGCCCAGAACGAGTTCGGCTTCTTCGCCAGGCGCGTGAGGGTGCCGGTCTCGACGAGCCGGTCGGTCAGGCGGGTCCATTCCTCGTCGGAGCCGTCGACCCAGACCACCTCGTCCGGCGTGGTCAGCTCAGCCACCTCACGAACCCAAGACAGAAGCTGCTGGTGCGTCGTCGGTGCGTTGTCCACACCCGGGATTGCCACTGCCGTCATCTCGCTTCGTCTCCTGACTGACGCCGAAAGCCAAACAGGACCCCGTTGTCCCATGCGCTGTCGCGCCGGACGTCGGCGTCCTGCATGAAACGGCAAAGCCCCCGCCCGAGGCTCGGACGGGTTTGCCGCATTGGGGATGTAGTGAGGTTAACCAGATGTTCGGCGTCTAACCGGTTTCAAGCCTGTCTGGTGGCTCACAAGACCGATTCGGGAATCGATTCAGCACTCAGATGTACGAGTCGATGCGCTCTGGCCTGCGTGTTCTTCGGCACTCGACAGCGCCCTGAACAAGATTTACGGTGGCTGGAAAACGACGATCCCGGCACCCGAAGGCTGCCGGGATCGTTCTGACGGGTGTTTTCACCCAGGCATAAGCGATCTGATCAGCGCTCTGCCCACACGGCGTCCGAGCCGCTGGAAGCCTCGGGGGCGTAGGTGCCGTCGGTGCCGAGGGTGCCTTCCTCGGTGACGGTCCACTCGTCCTCACCGGTGTGCTCGGCAACCGTCACGGTGCCGTCCTGCTCCATCTTGACGGCGACATCGGCCTCGCCGTCGCCGTCGACGTCGGTGAAGGCGTAGGTGGTGCCGTCCGAGTCGGTGACGACCGCGGTGTCGTTCTGGCCGTCGCCGTCGGTGTCGTAGGTGGCCGGCCCGGCGTTGATGTCCTCGCCGGGGACGTCGACCGAGATGCTCTCGCCGCTGGTGTCGGTGCCGCTGGTGTCCGTGCCCGTGGTGTCCGTGCCCGTCGTGTCCGTGCCCGTGGTGTCGACACCGGCGTCGGTGCCCGTGTCAGTTCCGGTGTCAGTGCCGGTGTCCGTGTCCGAGCCGGTGTCGGTTCCCGTGTCGCCACCACCGGTCGCGTCGTCCGCACCGTCGCCGCTCGGGGTGGGCAGGGTCTCGACGCTCTCGTCCCGCCACTCACCGGTGGACTCGTCGTACTCGGCCCCCGCCACGACGTTGCCCTCGCTGTCGTACTGCACCGCGACGTCGGCCGTGCCGTCGCTGTCGGTGTCCGCGAACGCCACGAAGCTGCCGTCCTCGGTCTGGACCACGGCGGTGTCGTTCTGGCCGTCGCCGTCCATGTCGTAGTTCTCCTCGACCGAGTACTCCTCACCATCGACCTCGACAGTGAGCGCGTCCTGCCCCGCGTCGGTCTCGGTCGCGGTGGTGTCCTCGGTGGTCGTGTCGTCGTCCACGTACACGGGTCGCCCCCTCTTTCGCGGTCTCTGGTGCGTTGTGCGCGGGTATGACTGTCGACGGGCTCCGCCGGTTCCGCGTTTCTCAGGCGCGGTCGCGAACCGACCGGATGCTGGCCAGCAGCTTCTCCGCCCGCTCGCGGCCCGAGCTCACCTCTGCCAGGCGCTTGTCTACCACGGCCAGCCGCTTGGAGCGCTCGGCCGTGTCAAGCCGTAACGCCTTGTCGACCTCGCGTAGCTCTTCCTCGATGCCGGTGATCCGCTTGCCGAGGGCCTCGTCGAGCGCGAGGGCGAGCTGGGACTCGGCCTCGATCAGCTGCTCGGCCACCAGCTGGTCGAGGGTGGAGCGGGCGTCGGCGATCGACTCGGACAGCCACTGCTTCATGTGCTGCTTGTCCGCGGTGTGGCGGCGCGTCTTGGCCAGCCACCACCCCGCGCCGAGCCCGATCATGATCGTCGGGACCAGCAGGATGGGGGCGGCGACGGCGCCGGCGAGCGGCAGCAGCGCCATCTTGCCCGCGCTGAACCCACCGGTGACCCCCATGAACACCAGCAGCTTGTCCTCGGCCGTGGGTGGGCGCTTGTCCGCCGGCCGCACGATGATCGGCGACCCGCCGGCCCTGGCGAACTGGCCGCGGATGACCTCCAGCTCGTCCGGCCGGAACAGCTCACCGAGCACGGTCTCGGTGACCTGGTTGAGTCGGTAGGACACCGACATGCTGATCCGGCCGGAGACCATCTGCAGCGCCGCGTCCACCTGGGCGGGGAGCTCGCGCAGCCGGTCCTTGTCGGCTGCGTCGATGGCCTGCCGGAACCAGGACTGGACGTCGCGCATCTGGCGGGCGACCTCGTGGTTGTTCTCCACCCGGGTGCGCTGGATCTCGCTGCGCATCCGCACCTGCCAGCCCTTGGTGGACGAGCGGCGCTCGGTGGTCAGCTCGTCCTTGCGCGCCCGCAGTGACTCGGCCTCCTCCTCGCCTGTCGACAGGGCGCGGCGCTCGTTGTCCAGCTTGACCCCGAGCGTGCCGAGGGCGCTGGACAGCGCACGCAGGGTGTTGGCCTCACCCAGCATCACCGACCGGCCGACCAGCAGGTCGGTCAGCGCGGTGCGCAGCTCCACGACGCCCGAGCGCTCCTCCAGCATGGCCGCGGCCTCCGCGCTCGGTGCCTTGCCGGCCATCTCGTACATGCGCGCGGAGACCGGGTAGAACCGCGCGCCGGCGAAGCGGGGCGCGTACTCGGCGAGCAGCGCCTGGTCGGACTCCAGCACCTGACGCCAACCGCGGTAGGCATCCACTTTGGACAGAGCGAACACCACGGTCTCCACACGCTCGCCGATGTTGGCGAGAAAGTTGAGCTCTCCCAACGTGAACGGTGCCGAGGCGTCCACCACGAACAGGAGCGCGGTCGCCGAGGAGGCAGCCTCGGCGGCGAGCTCGCCGTGCACCGAGTCCAGCCCGCCCACCCCTGGGGTGTCCACAAGGGTCATCTTGTCCAGCAGCTCGAGCGGACCGTCGACCTCGACGTACCGCGGCGGGAGCTCGCCGGCGGGCAGCTGGTGCGACGCGGAGACCCAGTGGTTCAGCTCGGCGAGCTCCACCGGCACCGGCGCGAGCTGGCCGGGGTAGCAGGCGCGGGCCTGCCAGCTCTCCGCGTGCCCGAACACCAGGTAGGTCGCCGTCGCCACGTCGGCGTCGACCGGGGACAGCGACGGCTGCCCGAGCAGCGCGTTGACCAGCGAGCTCTTGCCCCGGTTGGTCTCGCCGACGACCACCGCCGACGGCTTCCCCCTGCGCTTGGCCCGGATCTCCTCGACCCACCGCGCCGCGTCGGGGTCGCTCTCGCGCAGCAGCGTGAGCAGCTTCTCCCGGGCCTGGGCGACCTGCTTGGGCAGGGACATGGGCTGAGCCGGGGCGCTCATCGCCCTGCCTTGCTGTAGACAGTGACGACGGGTGCGCGGAGCAGCTCGCCCCGGTCGGAGAAGCCGACCACCTCGGTCTCCGCGACGAGGCCGTCCAGCGAGTCGTCGGCGGTGGCGACGGTACCGCCCGCCTCGTGGTGGGCCGGGTCGAACCGGACGCCGTCCGGCCGCACCGCGGACACCCCGACCCCGGCCAGGCCCTCCTCGATCCGCTCGGCGACGCCGGCACTGCGGGCGCGGTCGAGCGCGTAGAGGCACAGCTGCACCAGCGAGCGGCGCTCGGCGAGTGCCGCCTCGAGCGCTCCGTCCACCGCGGGCCCTGCCTCCGGTGGCCCCTCGGCGGGCGCCTCTCCGGCGTCGGTCGGCCGGGGGCTCGGTGGGGTCGGAGGGCTCGGCGGGTCGCCGGCGCCACGGGCCGCGTCCGCGATCACCGAGGCCTTCACCTCGATCGTCGACTCCGACCCGTCCTCGGTCTCGTCCTTGCCGCGCCTGAACCAGGAAGCCATGTCCTACTCACCCCGCCTGCTCGCGAAGTTGTTGCCAGATGAGGAAATATGCGCGGTGCACCACATGCGCGACGCGGCTCTGCGCCGGCGTCGCACCGAAGGAGGCGAAGGAGCGCCACCAGCCGGCCCGTTCCAGCGCGTAGGCCGAGAGCTCCTTGACCGGACGGCCCCTCATGCCGAGCTGCTCGCCGATGTCCGCGCTGCTGCCGACCCGCAGCACCTCCTCGGCGAGGTCCTCCGGCATCGCCACCGCGCCGGAGGTGACCAGCGTCAGCGCCTCGAGCAGGCGCAGCTGGTGCGCCTCCGGCTTGGCCAGCAGCACCTCGATCGCGTCGTGCACGCGTTGCCGTTCGCCGGGGTCGCCCGAGGCGTGGGCGAGCGCGGTGACCGACGCGAGCGCGGCGGCGGCCTTGATGCCGTCGGCCCTGGCGCGGAACACCGCGTCGAGCCGGCTGCGCACCCCGGCGAGCCCGGAGGCGTTGAGCAGCGTCCGCCGCAACGCGCCCGCGGTCAGCTCGGGGTCCGCACGCAGCGCGTCGACGGCGCAGCGGACGCCGTAGAGGTCGAGCTTCTCCAGCAGCCGCGCGCGGGTCCCGGGCGGCACCTCGCAGTCCCAGGTGGTGAAGATGTCCGCGGACAGCAGCATCGTCTCCCAGGTCGCGTCGTCCAGTTTGGACAACGAGCGCAGCGCGTCCGCGTCCGCGGAGGTGAACCCGCCGGACTCCGCCGACTCCGCCAGCAGGCCGATCACCGGGATCACGTCGGCGACGCGCGGCCGCAGCGTCTGGGCCTGCTTCTCGGCCAGCAGGCTCGCGGCCTTCCACACGTCGCCGTCCGCGCCGGTGACCGACTCCGGCGCGATCGTGTCGGCCTTGTTCAACACGGCGATCGCGTTGACCGGTCCCGCCTCGCGGCTCGCGGTGGCGGCGGTGAACGCGGCGAGCGCCTGCTGGTCGTCGGCGCGCACGCCCTGGGTCACGACGTAGAGCACGGCCTCGGCACCGGCCACGGCGTTGCGGGAGGTCGGGTCCAGCTCGTCGCCGCCGTCGGCTCCGTTCCCGCCGGCCTCGTCGTCGTCCTCGTCGGGCTTGCGGTGCTTGGCCGCACCCAGCAGCTGCTCGGTGCGCCTGACCGAGGCCGCGTCCAGCGAGCCGAGGCCCGGGGTGTCGATCACGGTGAGGTCGCGGAGCACGGCGTTGGTGAGGTACGCCTCGAGGTGGGAGACCTGGTCGAAGTCGACGTCGAGGTCGCCGGGGATCATCCCGGTCGCGTCGAACGGCAGTACCTGCTTGCGCCCGTCGAGGAAGACCAGCTCGACCCGGTCGACCGTCCCGTACTGGAACCGGGTGACCAGGCGTGTGCACTCGCCCACGTCGGTTGGCGCGACCCGGCGGCCGATCAGGGCGTTGACCAGAGTGGACTTGCCCGACTTGATCCGGCCGGCGACGGCCACCTGCAACGGGGCGGACAGCCGCCGGAGCACCTCGCGGAACCCCGCCGCGGTGCGCGCGGACACCTGCGGTTGGAGGCGCGTGCACAGGTTGGCCACCGCGGCCGACAACGGCCCGGCGAGGTGCGGCTGATCGGTGGCCGTGGTCACGTTCACTCCCCTCACCAAGGCGCTGCCCTGATCGTCCCACGCTCAGCCCAGCGGCGTACCCGGGATGCGACCTCGGCCGGATGCCGGGTGCGCGGAGCATGCCTACGCTCGGAGGCGTGCGGCGGTTGAGCCTGTGGATGAAGGGGCACCCGGTGTTCGGCGACAGCCTGATCGCCGCCCACCTCCTGGCCATCGACCTGTTCCTCTACGTCGTCCAGGTGGTGACACCGGAGGATCCGACCACCCCGCCGCCCTGGTACGTCGCGGTGCCGCTCACCCTCGGCGTGGTCGTGCCGGTCGGGTTCCGCCGCAAGTATCCGGTCGCGGCGGCGTACGCCACCCTGCTGTTCGGCGTGCCGCACTCGATCCTCGAGCTGGGCATCGCGAGCCTGTTCACGACCTGCATCTCGGTCTACACCCTCGTCGCCTACGTCAGTCGTCGCCAGGGGCTGCTGTACGTGCTGGCGAACGCCGTGGTCACCGGCGTCCAGGCGTGGCTGCAGTACTCCGCCCAGATGGTGATCCTGCTGATCGTCGTGGCGTTGATGTTCGCCCTGTGCTGGGTGCTCGGCGAGTTCGTCGGGGCCCGGCGGGCCTACCACGCGGCCGTCGAACAGCGGCTCGCGCTGCTCGAGGTCGAGCGGGACCACCAGGCCAGGATGGCCGTCGCCGCCGAGCGCGCCAGGATCGCCAGGGAGCTGCACGACGTCGTGGCGCATGCGGTGAGCGTGATCGTCGTGCAGGCCGACGGGGCCGCCTATGCCGTGCGCACCCAGCCCGAGCTGGCCGAACGCGCCGTGCGGACGATCTCGGCGACCGGCCGTGAGGCGCTTACCGAGCTGCGCAGGCTGCTCGGGGTGCTCCGCAGCGAGGACGCGCGGGACGACCTGACCCCTCAGCCGGGCGCGGAGTCGCTGGCCGAGCTGGCGGAGCGGGTGCGAGCGGTGGGGCTGCCGGTCCACCTGGAGATCACCGGTGCCGTCGACGACCTGCCCGCCGGGGTGGGCCTGGGCGTCTACCGGATCGTGCAGGAGGCGCTGACCAACACGCTCAAGCACGCGGGTCCTGGCACGCGTGCGGTCGTCCGGGTGGAGCGGAGCGGCGACCGGGTGGAGCTCGAGATCTGTGACGACGGGCACCAGGCGGTTCGGCCGCTGGTCGGGGTGTCCGGCGGGAACGGCCTGATCGGTATGCGGGAGCGGGCCCTGGTGTTCGGCGGTTCGCTGGACGCGGGACCGCGTCCAGAGGGCGGCTGGCGGGTGCTGGCGAGCCTGCCGCTGACCGCCGAGTGAGTACCGAGGCACTACGTTGACGTATGTGATCAGGGTGGTTCTCGTCGACGACCAGGAGTTGATGCGGGTCGGGTTCCGGATGGTGCTCGGCGCGCAGGAGGACATGGAGGTCGTCGGGGAGGCGGGCAACGGCCGGGACGCAGTCGAGCTCGCCGCCTCGCTGAGCCCGGACGTGGTGCTGATGGACGTGCGGATGCCGGTGCTCGACGGGGTCGAGGCCACCAGGCAGATCACCGAACAGGGCCTGGCCAAGGTGCTCGTGATGACCACCTTCGACCTCGACGAGTACGCGCTGTCCGCGCTGCGCAACGGGGCGAGCGGGTTCCTGCTCAAGGACACTCCGCCCGCACACCTGGTCTCGGCGCTGCGCTCGGTGGCCCTCGGCGACGCGGTCGTCTCGCCGAGCGTGACCCGCCGGCTGCTGGACCGGTTCCTCGGTGCGGCCGGCGGCCAGCTGCGCGACGCCGCCGTGCTGGACGCGCTGACCGAGCGGGAGCGCGAGGTACTGCTGCTGATCGCCCAGGGCCTGTCGAACACCGAGATCGCCCGCAAGCTGTTCCTCTCCGAGGCGACGGTGAAGACCCACGTCGGCCGGGTCCTGGCCAAGTTGGACCTGCGCGACCGGGTCCAGGCCGTGGTCCTCGCCTACGAGACCGGCCTGGTGCGCCCGGGCGAGCACTGACCTGAGGGCGGGCTCAGGGAGGGTGGGCGAGACTTCCTCGCGTCCCCTACCCGAGGACAGCCACGAATCAGGGTCGAGTCAGGGCGATTACGGATCCCGCCCACCTGAGGACTGATGGAGGCTACCTCCAGATGTTGACCCGAAGTGGCGACCAAAGGTGGAGGACGTGGACGTCGGCTCGACGCCACCATTGCTCCAACGTGAAAGTGCTCCACGGGGAAGCAAGACAAAACAGGGAGAGACCATGATTGAGGCAGTCGGCCTCAGCAAGCGCTACGGCAAGACGGTGGCCGTCGACGATCTGTCCTTCACCGTCCAGGCCGGCCGGGTCACCGGGTTCCTCGGTCCGAACGGCGCGGGCAAGTCCACCACCATGCGGATGATCCTCGGGCTCGACGCGCCCAGCGCGGGCAGCGTCCGGATCGACGGCAAGCGCTACCGGGAGCTGCACCAGCCGTTGCGGACGGTCGGCGCGCTGCTCGACGCGAAGTGGGTACACCCGAACCGCTCGGCCCGCGCCCACTTACGGTGGCTCGCCAAGTCGAACCGACTGCCCTCAAAGCGGGTCGACGAGGTGCTGGAGACCGTCGGCCTCACCGGGGTCGCCAACCGCCGGGCGGGCGGGTTCTCGCTCGGCATGTCCCAGCGGCTCGGCATCGCCGCGGCCCTGCTGGGCGACCCGCAGGTGCTCCTGTTCGACGAGCCGGTCAACGGTCTGGACCCGGAGGGCATCCTCTGGATCCGCCGGTTCATGCACCGGCTGGCCGACGAGGGCCGCACGGTGTTCGTCTCGAGCCACCTGCTCTCCGAAATGGCGCTGACCGCCCAGGAGCTCGTGGTGATCGGCCGAGGCAAGCTGATCGCGCAGTGCAGCACCGAGGAGTTCGTGGCCCAGGCCACCGAGAACACGGTCACCGTGCGCAGCCCGCAGCTCGCGCTGATGCGCTCGGCGCTGGACGAGCAGGGCGCGGGCGTCCGGGAGGACAAGGACGGTCTGGTCGTCTCCGGGATGGAGATGGCCGAGATCGGCGAGCTGGCCGCGGCCAAGGGTGTCGTCCTGCACGAGCTGAGCCAGCAGCGCGGCTCGCTCGAGGAGGCGTTCATCCAGCTCACCGGCGACTCCGTCGAGTACCACGCGATGGGCGTGGACGCCGACCCGATCGCCGAGGCGCAGACCACCGGGTCCACCGACCTCCAGCCCGCCGGGAAGTGACGACATGACTCTGCTCGCCGTTGAACGAATCAAGCTGTTCACCACTCGCTCGCCGATCTGGTGCACGCTGGCCGCGCTCGCGGTCACCATCGGGTTCGCCGCGCTGGTCGCCGGCGTCGACAACGAGAACCCCGCGACGATCGCCTCCAGCCAGTTCGGCTACGGCTTCGGCCTCGTAGTGATCATGGTGATGGCCACGCTGGCGATCACGACCGAGTACCGCTTCGGCACGATCCGGGCGACCTTCCAGGCCGTGCCGAACAGGATCTCCGCACTGCTGGCCAAGACGACGGTCGTGGCCGGGTTCGCCGCCCTGGTCGGTCTGGTCACCGCGTTCGGCTCGGTCGCCATCACGAAGGCCATCAAGTCCAACGCCGATCTCGCGATCAACACCGCCTTCGAGTGGCGGGCCACCGCCGGCACCGGACTGGTCTACGCGGCGGCCGCGATCATCGCGGTGGCGGTCGGCATCCTGATCCGGCACTCGGCCGGCGCGGTGTCGCTCGTGCTGATCTACAGCCAGCTCGTGGAGAGCCTGATCGCCCTGATCCCGAAGGTCGGCGACGACATCCAGAAGTGGATGCCGTTCTACGTTGCCAACCGCTTCCTGACCGGGGACCCGGACGTCACCAGCCGGGCGGTCGCCGAGGGGCCGCCGGCGTCGGTGACCCCGCTGAGCCCGTGGGGGGCGGCTGCCTACTTCGTCGGGTTCGCGCTGGTGCTGCTCGCCATCGCGCTGTTCACCGCGAACAAGCGGGACGCCTAGGAGGACCGACGTCGTGGTCCCGCGGCCCGCAGGGGGTGGCGGTCCGGGGGACCACGGCAGTCAGGGGGAGGAGCCCGGACCACCGTCCCAGGTGGTCCGGGCTCTACGTTGTGTGGGACCGTCGGTTCGATGCGCCGCGGTGTTTTACACCAGACGTTTCGATTAAGACCACGTTAAGCATATGTGATTCAGATCACATTCTGCGGACAAGCGCCGCCCAAAGCGGTCATATCGAAGGACAGCACTCCCCCGCACACGCACGCCCAACTTCAGATGTGGTTCCGGGCGTCCCATGGAGGTGGACTTGTGACGGTGGTTGACACCGGCCCGTTTTCCGAAGCCGCGGCAGCGGCGGAGCAACGACGCTCGTCCAACCCGCCGTCCATTCCCCCGTCCGTGCCCCCGGCCAGGTCGGCGATCGACGAGTCGCCGGCCCTGCGGGTCGAGCCGCTGATCGGTCTCGAATGGTCCCAGGCCATCGAGATGTGGGGTGCGGAGGACGCCACGGTGCCCTCCGAAACCCGGCGTGCCTGGGTACACCGTGCTCCGGAGCCGCAGGTGATGGCGCTGTACCGGACCATCCGGCGCTCCGGCACCGACGTTCCCGCACCCTGGTGGCTGCGCGCGCTGGCGGCCGGGAACCTGAGCTCCCGCGCCGAGGGGTTCGCCGTCGAGGACCGGGTCGCCAAGCTGCTGTCGGCGCGGCCGGGCTGGGTGTTCGTGCCCTGGGCCACCGAGGGCTCATCGGGGTACTGGGAGTACGTCCCCTCGGAGCGCAAGCTGCTCGAGCCCGGCATGCCGACGACGCTGATCCTCACCGACCGCCATCCGGGATGGATCGACATCCTGCGGGTGCACGTCGGCGAGACGCCCGACCCCGTGGCCGTCGGCGGTCTCCCCGACCTCCGCGCGAACCTCGCCCGGTTCGAGTCGATGGGGCCCGCCTAGGGCACGTCCGCACAGCCCTCGATCGCGGTCTTCGCGCCCAGCCCGCCGCTGGCGGCGTTGTCGGACAGGCCGAGTACGACCCGGTACGAGGCCTGCCCTCCGCCTTGCCAGCGACGACCTGGATCACGAAGCCCATCGACCGGGACTGCGCGGACGCGCCCTAGTCTCTCGCGGGTGGACTCTCCCCCCGACCTGACCGGCCGTCGCACCGTCGTCAGCTTCGTCAACCGCGGCGGCCGGATGACGGTCGGCCAGACCCGGGCGTGGGAACGGCACTGGGACCGGCTCGGCCGGAACGTGGCGGACCTGCCCGCGGGCCCGCTCGACCTCGACGGCTGGTTCGGCCGGTCGGCGCCGGTACTGCTCGAGATCGGCTCGGGCATGGGGGAGACGACGGCGCGGCTCGCGCAGGCCGAACCCGAGGTCAACTACCTGGCCGTGGAGGTCTACCAGCCGGGTCTCGCGCAGCTGATGATGCGGGCCGAGGCCCTCGGGGTGACGAACCTGCGGCTGCTGCGCGGGGACGCCGTCGTCCTGCTCGAGCGGCACCTCCCGCCGGACTCGCTGCACGGGGTGCGGATCTTCTACCCCGATCCCTGGCCGAAGAAGAAGCACCACAAGCGGCGCCTGGTACAGCCCTCGTTCGTGGCCCTGGTCGCCTCGCGCCTCGCCCCGGGCGGGCGGCTGCACCTGGCCACCGACTGGGAGAACTACGCCGAGCAGATGCTCGAGGTGCTCTCCGCGGAGCCGCTGCTGCGCAACCTCCACACCGACTGGGCCCCGCGGCCCGACTGGCGGCCGCTGACCAAGTTCGAGAGCCGCGCCGAGGAGGTCGGCCGGGCGAGCCGGGACATCGTCTTCGAGCGGCGCTGAGGCTGGCAGGATCTGGTCATGCGTACACCCGTCCGCTTCCGCGCCCCCGTCGTGCTGCCCTGCGACCCGTCCTGTTCCGTGCTGCGCGACGCCGTCGTCGACGTGGGTGCCGACGGGCGCATCACCTACTGCGGCCCCCGCGCCGAGGCCCCGGACACCGAGTTCGCGGAGCGCACGCTGCCCGGCATCCTGCTGCCCGGGCTGGTGAACATCCACGCGCACAGCCCGATGACCGTGCTCCGCGGGATGGGCGGCGACCTGCCGCTGCTGCGGTGGCTCCAGGAGATCGTCTGGCCGGCCGAGGCGAAGCTGACCCCGGCCGACATCGAGGCCGGGATGGTGCTCGGTTCGGTGGAGATGCTGCGGGGTGGCATCACCACCAGCGTCGAGCAGTACTTCCAGACCGAGCACCTCGTCCGGGCGCTCACCGCCACCGGCCAGCGGGCGTTGCTCGGCCCGGCGGTCGTGGACACCCCCGGCCACGACTGGCGCACCCAGCTGGAGGAGATCAGTGCCCGGATCGACACCGCCGGCCGGTTCTGCGGTGCCGACGACCGGATCGAGATCGGCTACGGCCCGCACGCCGCCTACACGCTGCCGCCAGAGGCACTGACCCTCATCGGGGAGGCGGCCAGGGCCCGGGACGCGCTGGTGCTGATCCATGTCGCCGAGTCGGCGGCGGAGGACGCCGTGCAGCGCGAGCGGTACGGCTCGGTCCCGCGGATGCTCGCCGAGGTCGGCCTGTACGGCGGCCGGGTGCTGGCCGCGCACTCGGTGCACCTCTCCGACGAGGACATCGCGATCTTCGCCGAGAACGGGGTGGGCGTGGCGCACTGTCCCGGCTCGAACGCCAAGCTGGCCTCGGGCGTGGCCCGGCTCGCCGACCTGCGCCGGGCCGGGGTGTCGGTGGGGCTCGGCACGGACGGTCCGGCCAGCAACGACGACCTGGACCTGTGGGAGGAGATGCGGCTCTCGGCGCTGTTCGCCCGGCTCGCCGCGATGGACTCCGCCGCGCTGGTCGCCGCCGACGTGCTGCTCCTGGCGACCCGTGGCGGCGCCGAGGCCGTGGGCCGGGACGACATCGGGGCGCTGGAACCCGGTCGGTGGGCCGACCTGGTGCACGTGTCGGTGGACGACCCCGCGTTCACCGGGGGCTTCGACGTATCCGACGAGCACCTGCTGGCGAACCTGGTCTGGGCCGGCGGCCAGCGCCTGGTCCGCGACGTCTGGGTGGCCGGGGACCAGGTCGTCGCCGACGGCGAGCCGACGGGTGTGGACCGGGCGCAGGCGCAGGCCGCCGCCGGCGCGGTGACCCGGCGCCTGGCCTGAGCCGGTGCGCCGGGACACCTCGCCGCGCTCGCCTCAGCCGAGCTGGTAGGCGCGCAGGACGGTCTGGCGGACCGTGTTGCCGTCGCTGTCGGTGGCCGTCGCCCGCAGCGAGACGAAGCCACTCGCCGGATGGGTGACGGTGACCTCCCAGTGCTTGCCGGACCTCCTGACCTGGGCCTGCCGCCAGCTGGCGCCGTCGTCGTAGGACACCTCGACCCGGTGCCCGACCACCTCCGGTTCGCCGTCCTGCCGTTCCACATAGGACGGGAAGCTGAACCGGCGACCGCCCGGTGCGCGGTTGGCCAGGTCAAGCTCCGGTGCGAACCGCGCGGTGAGCAGGGGCAGGGGTTGGTTCCGCGGCTCAGCGCCCGAGGACCGGAAGGTCCAGTCCGCGCTGACCGTGGTTGCCAGCGGCCACCAGGCCGCGGTGCGGGTCGCGGTCGCGGTCAACCGGTAGCGGGCCGCCGCGGGGAGCACCTCGATCCTCGCGTGCGTCGGGGAGTCGACGGTCGCCACCAGGGCGTCCTCCCGGTACAGGCTGATCGAACCGGTGATCTCCCGGCTGGGCACGCGCGGGCGGCCGGCCGCGTCCCCGTGCATGGGCAGGACCACGTCGACCACGTCCTCGGTCCGCCAGGCCCACGGCCGGGGGCGCGGCGGCCCCCCGGTCTCCTTGCCGGTCAGCGTCGTGCCGCGAAACGAGGGGCCGATCACCGCCCTGTCCCACTCGATCGGCCGGTTCCGCCCGGCGTGGAGCCTCCTGGTCTCGCTCAGCTGGCCGAGGTCCAGGCTGCCGTGCACGCTCAACGCCCATTCGCCGGGGGTGAAGTACTCGGTCCGCTGCTGGGGCGCGGTGATGGCATAGCTGTTGACCACCGAGACCGTCGTGCCGAAGAAGTGCGCCGACGCCCCCAGGAAGCGGTGCTGCCCGCCGTTGTCGTGGTAGGAGGTGGCTACGGCCGCGAGGTCGCGGGTGCGGGGCCGGTGCACCTGCGGCGTCGTGACCCGCCCGGTGACGCCGATCCACAGCTCGTACCGCAGCGCCGGATGCGGGGTGCTGGCGAACCGCACCGACGCCTCGTCCTCGGCCAGCACCGACCGGAACCGACCGGCCGAGACCGAGCCGCCCCACAAGGTCGGCAGCGCGGTGGCCACCTCGTCGTCCTCGCCGGCGGCCCTCGGCGCCGGGTCGCCCTCGGCCACCACCATGGCGAGCGACGCGCCCGCGTCGCGGATGCCGAGCGTCGTCTGCCGCAGCTGGCCGTACGTCGTGTCCGGCGGCATGTCGAACAGCACCAGCTTGCCCCGCACGTCGAGCGCCGCCAGTTCCGCGGGGGTCGCCCTGCCGGCGTACACCGCGCGCAGGTTCCCGCGCTCGGTCGGCACCGGTGAGGTGTCGAACCAGTCGGCGGCGACCTCGAACGGGTCCGGTCCGTCGACGTGCAGCTCGACCCTCGGTTCGGTGGCCTGGCGGGACAGCGCGAAGGCGTACCCGTCCGAGGAGGTGCCGGGTGCGGTGCCGACGTACAGGGCCTCGCTCCGCGGCTCGAGCTCGTCGTAGAACACGAGCACGCAGGCGCAGCCCGGCGCTCTGGTGATCACCTGGGACAGGTGGCTACCGCCGCGCGCCGCCGGGTTGTCCGGGCTGATCGAGGCCGGCTGCCCGGTCCTGGCGTCGAGCGTGATCTCGGTGTCGCGGTCGACCACCAGCTCCGGGTGGGTAAGCACGGTGAGGCTCGCCTCCCGTCCCGGCACCGGGGTCCTGATCCGGGCCGTGACCGAGTACCGGCCGGCCGGTACCCGGGCCGTGCCGTCGGTCAGGGCCTCGATCCGGCCACGCGGGTCGTCGAGGGCGAGCGCGAGCGCGCCGTCCCGGTCGCCCGTCGCGGGTGCCCCGTCCCGGTTCACCAGGTGGACGGTCAGGTCGTACATCTCCGGTTCCTGCTCGACCGACAGGGTGGTGCGGGTGCGCAGGCCGTCCGGACCGGTCGCGACGAGCGTGCCGGCGTAGGTGCCGGGGGCCGTGGCGGCGACGGTCACCTCCACCTCGGCATCCGCGCCGGGTGCCACGGTCACCGTGTCGGCGGACAGCGTCAGCATGCCCGCCGGCGCTGTCCCGCCAACGCTGTCGCGCAGCTCGGCCGCCAACGACAGCGTGACCGGTTCGGTTCCCGAGTTGTGCCAGGTCACCGCCCGGGTCTCGCGCCGGCCGGCGGTCGGCCAGGCCAGGAAGGCCGACACGCTGCCGGTGGCGATCACGCTCTGCCGGGTCGCCCGGTCGATGTCGACGCGACCCGTGCCCACGGCGTGGGGGTCATCTGACGCCTCCTTTGACACCTCCGTTGACGTCTCCGTTGCGGTGCTCGTCAGCGCCGCTTTCAGCCGGTCGGGTGTCCAGTCCCGGTGCTGCTGGGCGAGCAGGGCGGCGGCGCCGCTGACGTGTGGCGCGGCCATCGACGTGCCGTCCATGCGTTGGTAGGCCTCGCCAACCGGTTCACCCAGCGGCGGTACGTCCGCGGGTGCGGCTGCGACGATGCCCTCGCCCGGTGCCGCGAGGTCGGGCTTCGCCACGCCGTCGCGCAGGCGCGGGCCTCGGTTGGAGAACGGGCTCGGCGCGTCCGCCTCGCCCACACTTCCGACGGCGAGCGCCGTGTTCGCCGCGGCGGGCGTGGCCACGCCCCGGTCGGCACCGTCGTTGCCGGTGGCGGCGACGAACAGCGTGTCGTGCTCGGCGCTCAGGGTGTCGACCGCCACCGACAGCGGGTCGGTGCCGTCGGTGGCATCGGCGCCCAGGCTCAGGTTGACCACGTCGGCGTCGGTCTCGGCCGCCGCCCACACCATGCCGGCGAGCACGGAGGACATCGTGCCCCGGCCCTCGTCGTCGAGCACCTTGCCGATCGCCAGGTCCGCCTCCGGCGCGACACCTCGGTACCGACCTCCCGAAGCGGCGCCCGTACCGGCCGCGACCGAGGCGACGTGGGTGCCGTGCCCGTTGCGGTCCTCGACGCCGCCCGCTCCCGTGAAGTCCCGGGACTCCCGCACCCGGCCGGCGAAGTCCGGGTGGTCGGTGTCGATGCCGGTGTCGAGCACGGCCACGGTCACACCCCGCCCGGTCAGACCGCGCTCCCAGGCAGCCCGCGCACCGATCCGCGGCACGCTCGCGTCGGTGCTCGCCGTGACCTCTCGGTCGAGCCAGATCCGAGCCGTGCCGGCGCGACGGGTACCGACCCCGGTGATGTCCCGCCAGGCGGTCGCCGCGTGCGACTTCTCCAGGCGTGACGCGGTGATACCGACGGCGGGGAGCGCGTTGCGCCCGGTGTCGCCAACGGTGGCGTCCCGGGTCAGCAGCGGGATCGAGGCGGAGTGCCGGTCGTCGTAGCCCTGTCGCACCAGACCGGTGATGTTGAACAGCTCCCGGTCGAGAGTTCCCGAGTCGATCAGGGCGGCGGCGTCGGCCGGGATCAGGTACCGGTCACCGTGGATGGTGAGCTGCTGGTAGCTCCTGGGGCGCAGCGGGTCGGCGAACTCGACCCGCAGGGAGCTCGTGCTGGCCAGTACCCGATCGCCGGTGATCATGGTGACCTGGGTGACCTGCTCGGCCACCGGGGAGCGGGCGGGTTCCGCCGGGTTCGCCGGTTCCGCGGCGTTCCCGACGAGGACGACGCCGGCGGTGACGCTCAGCGCGATGCCGAGCGCGAGCAGGCAGCGCCGGAGGGGTCTGCTGTTCATGGGTTCTCCGAGAGTTCTCCGGGGTTCTGGGGTGCTATCCGTAACTAGGGCGTCTGCCCGGCCTCAGCGGCGACGGCGACGGTCAGCTCCGTCGACGAGTCGACGACGTCGCCGGCCCGGCGGCCGTCCTGGTCGCGTTCGAGCACGGTTCGCTGCCCCAGGTAGGCGAACGTCTCCCGGTCGAAGAACAGCTCGGTACGGAGGTCAGCCGAGCGGGCGGCCACCGCGACCGCCCGGCGACCGGTCGGGTCGGTCACGTCCTCGGCGAGCGTCGCGGACGGCAGGGTCGCCAGCGCGTCGAAGATCGCCGCGGTCACCGCCGGGGACCGGCCGCCCTCGCGGAGCAGGTCGGCCGCGGCGACGAACACCCGCTCGTCGGCCGGGGCCTTCGTTCCCGCGCCCTGCCGCCGCAGGTGGTCCAGCATCGCCTCGGCGTCGGTCGGCAGGTCGGTCCGGTAGGCGGGGGCCGGCGTGCACGGCTCGGTGAACGTCTTGCCCCCCTTGGTGTGGGTGGTCACGCCGTCCCGGCACCCGGGGAGCGGGCTGTCGACCCAGGCGCCGCCGGCCTCCCGCTGGCGGACCAACCCGTCGCGGGTGCCGTCGGCCGAGAGCCAGACCTGTCGCTCCGTCTCGACCAGGCGGCCAGGGTCCGGGGCGCTCTCGTTCCTGGTGAGCGCGACGACCTCGGACCTGACGTAGATGAACTGGTCGTCCTCGGCGACCGGCTGCCGCTTCACCTGTCGCGCGGCGTCGTGCAGGACCTGCGCGGCGCTCGCCGTGGGCTCCGCACCCGGAGCGAGCAGGATGCCCGCCGTCACGACGGCGACCGCGGCGACCGAGGCGGCGCCGATGGCGAACCGGCGCCCGCGGCGCTTGGGCTCCGCCGCGCCGAGCCCGTCGAACACCCGCCTCCGCAGCTCCGCCGGTGCGGGGCCGGACGGGTCGAGGGCGGTACCAAGCTCACGCAGTACGTTCAGGTCGTTCATCCGGTCACCTCGAACAGGTCGATGGGGCTGTCGTCGCCGAGCGCGGCACGGAGCCGGCGGCGGGCGCGGTGCAGGCGGGACCGCACGGTGCCGAGCTTGATCCCGAGCGCCTCGGCGACCTCGGCGTAGTTGAAGTCGTTCCACGCGATGAGCAGCACGACGTCCCGGTCCCCGCCGGGCAGGTTCCGCAGGGCCTCGGCGATGGCCGCACCCGCGCCCTGCGCGGTCACCGCGGCGACGACCTCGTCGACGAAGCCCTCGGCGACCTCGCTCACCCGCGCCTTCGCCAGTGCCCGGTACCGGGCGTCCTCGGCCCGGTGCCGCATGGAGATCTCCCGGCTGAGGATCCCGAACAGCCAGGGTCGGGCGTCTGGCCGGCGGAGGTCGTAGCTGGCGCGCCGGCGGAACGCCGCGAGGAACGTCTCGGCGACGGCGTCCTCGGCGAACTCCGGCCCGACGCGGCGGTAGGCATAGCGGTACAGCTGGGTGGAGTACCGGTCGTAGACCACCCCGAACCGCTCGGCGTCGACCAGCGACGCCCGGATGACCTCCCCGTCACTGGGGTGCACACGCGCTCCTCACGTCGATCCGGTGTTCCTGACAACCGGTATCTGCGTGAGCCGTGCTTCGAGTTCCCGCTCGAGTTCCCGCTCGAGTTCCTACGGTCGCTGGCGGATGACGACCTCGTGCACGTGCGCGTCCGGCGGGGTAGTGATAGCCGCATGGACGAGCGCGGCCACCGAGGCGGAGCTCATGTACTTGTCCGGCTCGAACTCGCCGGCCTCGAACTCGCGGACGGCCCGCTGCATGTCGGTCGCCGTCCGGCCCGGGTGCACCGAGGTGACCCGCAGGCCCGGTTCCTCGGCGCGGAGCACGTCGGCATAGGCACGCAGGGCGAACTTGCTCGCCGCGTAGGCACCCCACCGCGGGTTCGCCTTGAGCCCCGAACCGGAGTTGATCAGCACGACGTGGCCGGCGGCGGCCCGCAGGGCCGGTAGCAGCAGCCGGGTGAGCTCGGCCACCGCGACCACGTTGACCTCGAACGAGTCACGCCAGTCGGCGGCGGAGAGATCGCCGAGCCCACCCAGCCGGGCGATGCCCGCCGAGTGCACCAGCACGTCCAACCGCGTGACCGACGCCGCGGCGGCCTCGACGGCGACCTGGTCGGTCAGCTCCACCGGCCACGGCCTGGCCGCCGGCAGGGTCGCGGCGACCTCGGCCAGGGCGGTCTCGTCCCGCCCGCCGAGCAGCAGGTCGTGGGAGCCGGCCAGGGCTGCCGCGACCGCGGCGCCGATGCCGCGGGAGGCGCCGGTGATGAGTGCGACGGGACGAGCGGCCATGTCACCACCGTAGGGGGCCGCTCACCGCCGCGTGCGGTACACCGCCACAACGGACGGCCGGGGCTGGGTCGCGCCGCCGTCCGGCCAGTGCGACACCGGGTTGTCCGCGCTCGCCCCGTCCACCTCGCCCGGGTGCTGCACCGACACCAGCACGAAGTCGTCGGTGATGACCGGCCCACAGGTCTCCGCGCCGATGGGCACCGTCAGGAACTGCTTGACGTGCCCGCGCTCCCGACCCTCCACCGGCACCGCGAACAGCCCGTCGTTGGAGCCAAGGGCGTTGCCGTCGGTGGAGACCCAGAGGTTGCCCCGGCTGTCGAAGGCCAGGTTGTCCGGGCAGGAGATCGGGCTCACCTGCGACTTGTCGTACCCGCCGAAGTACGTGTCCGGCGAGTTCGGATCCCCGCAGACCAGCAGCAGCTGCCAGGAGAACCGGGTCGCCGTGTTGTCCCGCCGGGCCTCCTCCAGCTCCAGGACGTGGCCGTGCCGGTTGCGCACCCTGGGGTTGACCTCGGTCGGGCCCTCCTTGCCCGGGTTGCCGCGGTCGGTGTTGTTGGTCAGCGGCGCGTACATCCGGCCGGTCCGGGGGCTGGGCTGCACGTCCTCCGGGCGGTCCATCTTCGTGGCGCCGACCGCGTCCGCGGCCTGGCGGGTGAAGACGTACACCTCCTCGGCGGTGAAGCCCTCCACGAACGACCGGTCGTTGTGCGCGAGCGGGATCCACTCACCCGAGCCGTCGAACTCCCCGTCCGAGGGGAGCCTCCCCGACCCGTCGATCTCCGCGGCAGGGCTGTCGCCCCGGAACCGGGCGACGTAGAGGGTCCCCGAGTCGAGCAGCCGCTTGTTGTGCTCCCGTGCGAGCTGGCCGTCGCCGCGCTTGTACCTGCCGTCGGAGACGAACTTGTACAGGTACTCGAACCGCTCGTCGTCCCCCAGGTACGCGACGACCCGGCCGTCCTTCGCCACGATCACGTTCGCGCCCTCGTGCTTGAACCGCCCCAGCGCCGTGTGCTTGACCGGGTTCTCGTGCGGCTTCAGCGGGTCGATCTCGACGATCCAGCCGAACCGGTTGGCCTCGTTCGGCTCCTGGGCCAGGTCGAACCGCCGGTCGAAGCGCTCCCACTTGCGGCCCGTCGCCGCGGCCGGGAACCCGTAGCGGGCGAGCCGGGTCCGTGCCTGCGGGTCGGTGACCGAGTCGGCGTTGGCGAAGTACTGGTTGACGTTCTCCTCGCCGGACAGGATCGTGCCCCACGGCGTCACCCCGCCGGCGCAGTTGTTCATCGTGCCGAGCACCGTTCTGCCAGCGGGGTCGGCGGAGGTCCGCAGGTAGCGCGAGCCGGCGGCCGGGCCGCGGACGGTGAACGGCGTCGTCATCGTGATCCGGCGGTTGAAGTGCCGGTCGATCCGGACCTCGAGCCGCCCGCGGCGGTCGCGGTCGAGTACGACGACCGAGAGTCCGTGCGCGGCGATACCGATCTCGAACTGCTCGCGGGTCGGGTTCGCGCTGTCCCAGCCGTGGAACATGAACCCTTCGCTGCTGTACTCGTGGTTGCTCACCATGAGCCAGCGGTCCCGGTGGCCCGGCATCGGAACCAGGCCGCAGAAGTCGTTGTTGAAGCCGAACTGCATGGCCTGGGCCGCGGCGGTCTGGTTGGCGAAGTCGAACTCGGGCGCCCCGGGCAGCACCGGATCACCCCACCGGATCAGCACCTCCTGCTCGTGCCCGGGCGGCACCACCACCGCGTCCAGGACGTTGGGTGCGACCGGCCGGAAGTCCAGGTTGATGCCCGGCCCGCCCCAGCCACCGGCGTGCCTGGACGAGGTGGGCGGGGCGGCCACCGCGGCGGGTGCCGCGGCACCGGTCGCGGCACCGGCGACGGCCAGTACCACGCCCGCCTTGAGGACCTTCCGCCGCTCGACGACCTCGCCGACGATGTCCCCGAAGTAGGGGTTGTCGGAGGTGTTGGGCGCCTCGTGGGAGCAGGCGCTGCCGCAGCGGTACTCGCAGGTGATCGCCGACCGCCCGCCCTGGTGAGTGGTGGGCAGCAGGGGAAGGAAACGTGGCTTTGAGGTGAACGACACGTGAAGCCTCCAGGTCAGGCGGGAACGCCGCCGACGTTAGGCAAGCCACGCGTCGTAGACAACCCGTCAACGCAGCGGAGCCGTACCCGTTTCGGGTACGGCTCCGCGTTCGCGGGTTCGTCGAGGGCTACTTCTTCCACACCGCGACGACCGACGGGCGCGGGTGGCTGGTGCCGCCGTCCGGCCAGTGCGACAGCGGGTTGTCCGCGCTCGCCCCGTCCAGCTCACCCGGGTGCTGCACCGAGACCAGCACGAAGTCGTCGGTGATGACCGGGCCGCAGGTCTCCGCTCCGTGCGGCACGGTCAGGAACTGCTTGACGTGCCCGCGCTCGCGGCCCTCCACGGGGACGGCGAACAGGCCGTCGTTGGTCGAGAGCGCGTTGCCGTCGGTGGAGATCCAGAGGTTGCCCCGGCTGTCGAAGGCCAGGTTGTCCGGGCAGGAGATGGGGCTCACCTGCGACTTGTCGTACCCGCCGAAGTACGTGTCCGACGAGTTCGGATCCCCGCAGACCAGCAGCAGGCGCCAGGAGAACCTGGTCGCCGTGTTGTCCCGCCGGCTCTCCTCGATCTCGAGCACGTGCCCGTGCCGGTTGGCCGGGCGCGGGTTGATCTCGGTCGGCCCCTCCTTGCCCGGCTTGCCGCGGTCGGTGTTGTTGGTCAGCGCGGCGTAGATCCGACCGCTCCGCAGGCTGGCCTCGACGTCCTCGGGACGGTCCATCTTGGTGGCGCCGACCGCGTCGGCGGCCAGCCGGGTGAAGACGTACACCTCCTCGGCGGTGAAGCCCTCCACGAACGACCGGTTGTTGTGCGCGAGCGGGACCCATTCGCCCCACCCGTCGAACTCCCCGTCCGACGGCAACGTCCCCGACCCGTCGATCTCCGCCGCCGGGCTGTCCCCGCGGAACCGGGCCACGTACAGCGTGCCCGAGTCGAGCAGCCGCTTGTTGTGCTCGCGGGCGTGCCTGCTGTTCCCGCGCTTCATCCGCTCGTCGGAGACGAACTTGTACATGTAGTCGAAGCGCTCGTCGTCACCCATGTACGCGACGACCCGGCCGTCCCGGGCGACGATCACGTTGGCGCCCTCGTGCTTGAACCGCCCCAGCGCCGTGTGCTTGACCGGCGTGGAGTTCGGGTCGAGCGGGTCGATCTCGACGATCCAGCCGAACCGGTTCGCCTCGTTCGGCTCCTGGGCCAGGTCGAACCGCCGGTCGAAGCGCTCCCACTTGCGCACCGAGGCGCCGCCGGAGATCCCGTAGCGGGCCAGCCGCGCCTTGGTGGTGGGGTCGGTGACCGCCTGGGCGTTGGCCAGGTACTGGTTGAAGTTCTCCTCGCCGGACAGGATCGTGCCCCACGGCGTGACCCCGCCGGCGCAGTTGTTCAGCGTGCCGAGCACCCGTCGCCCGGTCGGGTCGGCCGAGGTGCGCAGGTACTGCGAACCGGCGGCCGGGCCGGTGACCGCGAACGGCGTGCGGACGGTGACCCGCCGGTTGTAGTGCCGGTCGAGCCTGACCTCGAGGCCGCCACGCCGGGCCTGCTCGACGACCACCACGGACATGCCGTGTGCCGCCCAGGCGATCTCCACCTGCTCGCGGGTGGGGTTGGCCTCGTCGTAGCCGCGGTGCATGTGCGACTCGGTGGTGTACTCGTGGTTGCTGACCATGAGCCAGCGGTCGCGGCGACCCGGGACGGGCACCAGGCCGCAGAAGTCGTTGTTGTAGCCGAACTGCGCGGCCTGGGCCGACGCGGTCTGCCGGTTGAAGTCGAACCGCGGGGCGCCCGGGAGAACCGGGTCGCCCCAGCGGATCACCACGCCCTGCTCGTACCCCCGCGGCACGACGACCCGGTCCTCGGTGTTCGGGGCGACCGGCTGGAAGTTGAGCGAGTTCCACCCGCCGCCGTGCCAGCCGTGGCCGGTCGTCGCGGCCGCCGCGCCGGCGGTGGCGGCCACGCCGGTGGCCGCCCCCGCGGCGGCGACGGAGAGCACGGCGCCCGCCCGCAGCATCGTGCGCCGGCTGACGACCTCGGCCACGACGTCGCCGAAGTAGGCGTTGTCGGAGGTGTTGGGCACCTCGTGGGAGCAGGCGTCGCCGCAGCGGTAGCGGCAGGTGACCGCGGCACGTCCGAAGGTGTTGGTGACGGGTAGCAACGGAAGGAGCCGGGGCTTGTCGGCAGACACGAGATCCTCCTGGTCAGTGGGAACGCGCCGACGCTAGGAGGCGAAGACCAGCGGGACCCGCCCTACGGGTGAACAGCGGGCGAACAATCTGCCGTTCCCGCTGTTCAGAAGCCGATCTCGGTGCGCACCAGGACCACGGTCGCGCGGCCGGCCTGGTACTCGCGCTCCAGGATCAGGAGCTTGCCGACGAAGGACTCCATGCCCTTGACCCGCCAACGCTCGTGCTCGCGCGGGTAGCTGTAGGTCCACACCCGCCGCAGCGCGGTCTCGAGGTCCGGCACGACCTTCTGCGCGCCGACCACCCAGACCACCTTCTCCGCACCGGCCGCGTAGGGACCCAGCTGGCTGCCGCTCGCCGACACGGCCACGAGCACGCCGTCCTCGGTGACCGCCTGCACGCTGCCGACGATCACGTCGGGGGCGGCGCCGGCCTTGATCATCGTCCGGATGTCCTGCGGGTCGACCGCGGCCAGCTCGGTGCGCAACGAACGGAACTCCCCGGACCCGTCGACCTCGTCCTGGATGCCCGAGACGCGGAGGGTCTCGCTGTTGGCGGTGAACACGACCTTGTCCGTGCCGATCTCCCGGAGCAGGTCGCGGACGAGGTCACGGGCCTGCTCGGGAGTGTCGACGACATGAGCGGTGTACCCGCGCTCGGTCAGCCCCTTCGCCGCCCGCGTGAGCTGGTCCTCCGACCCCGGGACGGCGAAGGACAGGTCGGCGGGGATCGGCTCGATGCTCATGAGGTTTCTCCTGGTTCCGTTTGGTAACTGACCCCATCGTCAGGAACCATGGGTGGAGACACCAGAAGGCACTTCAATCTGCCTCAGGCAGGTGGAGGTAACCGTGCAGCTACCGGAAGTGGACACGGCCAGGATGTGTCACGCGCGACAGATCCTGGACCGGGTGGGTGACAAGTGGTCGATCGCGGTGATCCACGCCCTCGGGGCGGACACGCTGCGGTTCACCGAGCTCAAGCGGACGATCCACGGAATCAGCCAGCGCATGCTGACCGCGACCCTGCGCACCCTCGAGCGGGACGGCCTCGTCCGGCGCACGGTCCACCCCGTGGTCCCGCCGCGGGTGGACTACGAGCTCACCGAGCTGGGGATGACGCTGCTCGGCATCGTCTGCAGCCTGATGGGGTGGGCGGTCGAGCACGGCGACGCCATCGACGAGGCACGCGCCGCGTACGACGCGCGCCCCGCCGGATCGCCTACGGGCTGAGGGCCGAGCTACCGGTCGACCTCGCCGGCGATGAACTTCTCCACCGCGTCCCGCGCGTCGTCGTCGGCGTACTGCTCGGGCGGCGACTTCATGAAGTACGAGGAGGCCGACAGGATCGGACCGCCGATACCGCGGTCAAGTGCGATCTTCGCCGCCCGGACCGCGTCGATGATCACTCCGGCGGAGTTGGGGGAGTCCCAGACCTCGAGCTTGTACTCCAGGTTCAGCGGCGTGTCGCCGAAGGACTTGCCCTCCAGCCGCACGTAGGCCCACTTCCGGTCGTCGAGCCACGGAACGTGGTCCGAGGGACCGATGTGCACCGAGGCGCGCTCCATCTCGTGCGGGATCTGCGAGGTGACGGCCTGGGTCTTGGAGATCTTCTTCGACTGGAGCCGCTTGCGCTCCAGCATGTTCATGAAGTCCATGTTGCCGCCGAAGTTGAGCTGGTAGGTACGCAGCAGCTCGACCCCGCGGTCCTCGAACAGCTTCGCCATCACCCGGTGCGTGATCGTGGCACCGACCTGCGACTTGATGTCGTCACCGACGATCGGCACACCGGCCTCGGTGAACTTGGCGGCCCATGCCGGGTCGGAGGCGATGAAGACCGGCAGGGCGTTGACGAACGCGACGCCCGCGTCGATCGCGCACTGGGCGTAGAACCGGTCCGCCTCCTCCGAGCCGACCGGCAGGTAGGACACCAGCACGTCGACCTGGGCCTCGCGCAGCGCCGCGACGATGTCCACCGGCTTCTCGTCGGACTCGGTGATGATGTCGCGGTAGAACTCGCCGAGCCCGTCGAAGGTGTGCCCGCGCTGCACCGTGACCCCCAGCGGCGGCACGTCGCAGATCTTGATCGTGTTGTTCTCGCTGGCCACGATCGCCTCGGACAGGTCACGCCCGACCTTCTTGGCGTCGACGTCGAACGCGGCGACGAACTCGATGTCGCGAACGTGGTAGTCCCCGAACTGCACGTGCATGAGGCCGGGAACCCGGGCGGCCGGATCGGCGTCGCGGTAGTAGTGCACCCCCTGGACCAGGGACGCCGCGCAGTTGCCGACGCCGACGATGGCCACCCGGACGCTGCGGCGCTGTTCGCCCATGCCGGTTCTCCTTCTCACTGATCGTTGTCCTGTCGTTCCTTCTGCTCGCGCTGCTCGCTCGCGATGAGCTCGTTGAGCCAGCGAACCTCCCGCTCGCTGTGCTCGAGCCCCAGCCGGTGCAGCTCACGGGTGTAGCGGTCGATCTGCTCACCCGCTCGCCCCAGCGAGCTACGCAGACCCTCACGCCGCTCCTCGACCCGCCGCCGGCGACCTTCCAGGATGCGCATCCTGACGTCGGCCGGCGTCCGCGAGAAGAAGGCCAGGTGGACGCCGAAACCCTCGTCGTCATAGGCCTGGGGCCCGACGTCGACGGCCATCTCGGCGAACCGCTCCTTGCCCTCGGCGGAGAGCTTGTAGACCCGCTTCGCTCGCTTTCCCCAGCTCCTGGCCGCGCGGTCCGCGCTCTCGACCGGCGGGGTCTCCTCGACGATGAGGCCCGCCTTCAGCAGCCGCCGTAGCGTCGGATACAGCGATCCGTACGAGAACGCCCGCAGCGTCCCGAGCAACTCGGACAGCCGTTTGCGCAGCTCATAGCCGTGCATTGGCGCCTCGTGCAGCAGGCCGAGGATCGCGAACTCGAGCACCGTTGCCCTTTCTCGTGATGCCGATCTACCGCTTCACTATATCGCGCCGATACATCAGGCAGGCCAACGATGGATGACGTGGCGTTGATCACTGGTCTGTCGGCAACGCCGGCTCGCCTGCGGAATGGCCGCTGGTCAGATCACGGCTCTAACGCAGGGTCGCGAACCGCCCGCGCGCCGTGTACCAAACGGCATCTCGACGTGATAACGGCGCCGCGTACCCTGTTGGGCGTGCGAACACAGCGGCAGGTCGTCGACTACGTGCTGCAGCGCAGGGCGCTGCTGGCCGAGGTCTACGCTGGCCGCGTCGGCACCGCGGAGGTGTGCGACGCCAACCCGTACCTGCTGCGGGCCGCGAAGTTCCACGGCGACCCGAGCGAGGTCACCTGCCCCGTCTGCCGCAAAGAGCCCGTGACGCGAGTGTCATGGGTCTACGGTGACGAGCTGAAGCACGCCTCCGGGTCGGCGCGGGCGCCGGAGGAACTCGCCAGAATGGCGAACCTCTTCGAAGAGTTCACCGTCTACGTAGTAGAGGTATGTCGCACCTGCGGGTGGAACCACCTGGTGCAGTCATACGTCCTGGGTACGCGTGGACTCGACACCCCGAAGGCACGTAGAAGGACCGCGGCGGAGTGAGCCATCGCTCCGGCGCGAATGACCACCGCACGGCGCAGCAGTTCACCGCGCCGCTCTGGGAGGCCGTTTCGTGAACGACCACAGCAGCCACCGGCGACGTTCCAGCCAGCCGGAGTGGCCGACCGGTGACGACCCCGACTCGTCGGGCCGGCGCCAGCAGCCGCCCGGTGAGCAGCAGGACCGCACCGGGTTCTGGAGCCCTCTGTGGGAGGACGACGACGAGCCCACTCCCGGCGCCTCGTCGAACGGCACCCATGCCGCCGGTTCCCACGGCCGAGGCTCCCACCGTCTCCCCGAGGACCAGGGCGCGCACCACGCGTCCCCGCCGCCACCCCCGTCCAGGCCGGCCCCCCGTCCCGCCCGCGGCCCGGCCTGGCCGACGGAGGAGCCACCGGCCCGCCGCGCCGCCCCCGGCCCGAACGGTGCCGGTCCCAACGGGGCCCCGGGCCTGCCGGCACCCGGCCCCGTACCCCCCGCGCCGCGCCCGGGTGCCCAGCCTCCCGTGCCCAACGCGAACGGCCACGGCCCAGCCACGCCACCCGGCGGCCGCCCGGCGGTCGACCCCAGGACCCGCGTGGTGCGGTCTCGCCCCGGTGGCCCGCCCCGGCCCGGTGGCGCCCGCCCCGGCGGTCCCCCCGCGCCTGGCGCCGTGCCGGAAGCCGACCCCGACGGTCCCACCGAGATGCTGCCGTCGGTACACGGCCGCTCCAAGCCGGAACCGGAGCTGCTGACCCACCGCGAGCCGGCCTACGACGACGACCTGCACGATCCGCGCGAGGATCAGTACCTCGACGACGAGTACTACGACGAGGACGAGGACACCCCGCTCAGCGCCGACCAGAAGCGCCTCCGGCGGAAGAAGATCTGGCGCCGGGTCCGCCGCACCGGCTACGTGCTGACCGCGCTGATGATCATCCTGCCGCTCATCGGCTTCTTCGTCGCCTACCAGGTCGTGCGCGTGCCGCCGCCCCAGCAGGTTGCGGAGGACCAGCGCCAGGTCGTCAAGCTCGAGTACAGCGACAAGTCCCTGCTCGGCGAGGTGGTCCCGACGGGTGGGGAAAACCGCCGGCTGGTCAAGTACGAGGAGATCCCGGAGCACGTGAAGAACGCGGTGTTCGCCGCGGAGGACGCCGACTTCATGACCAACCCGGGCTTCGACATCGCCGGCGTGCTGCGGGCCGCCTGGAACCAGGTCACCGGCGGCTCGGGTGGCGGTTCCACGATCACCCAGCAGTACATCAAGAAGGCGACCGGCAACGAAGAGAAGTCGATCAGCCGCAAGGCGCTCGAAGTGGTCACGGCCTACAAGATGAACAACACCTACTCCAAGGAAGACATCATCACGGCCTACCTCAACACGATCTACTTCGGCCGTGGCGCCTACGGCATCTCCGCCGCCGCACACGCGTACTACGGCAAGGAGCTCAAGAACGTCACGCCGTCCGAGGCCGCGCTGCTCGCGGGGATGATCCAGAGCCCCAGCCGGTTCGACGACCAGGAGTACATGGACCGGCGCTGGAAGTTCGTCCTCGGCCAGATGGTCGACAAGGGCTGGTTCCCGGCCGAGCAGGCCAAGACCGAGACGTTCCCCAAGCTGCAGAACATCGAGAAGTCCAAGCCCAAGGCCTTCACCGGCCCGAACGCGCACATCCAGCGCGCCGCGTTCGAAGAGCTCGAGGCGTTGAACATCGGGCTGACCGAGGAGGAGATCTACCGCGAGGGCCTCGTCATCAAGACCACGATCCACCGCCCGGCCCAGGACATCGCGCTGCGTTCGGTGCGCGAGGTGATGAAGGACCAGCCGAAGGTGAACATGCCGGCACTGGTCGCGGTCAGCCCCAAGGACGGTGGCGTCCTCGCGTACTACGGCGGCGAGAACGGCGTCGGGCTCGACTGGGCCGACGCCCCCCAGGAGCCCGGCTCGTCGTTCAAGCCCTTCGACCTCGTCGCCCTGCTGCAGCAGGGCAAGGGCCTCAACGAGCGGTACGACGGCACCTCCGGCCGGTCTTTCGGCAACAACGGCATCACCGTGCGCAACTCGGGCGGCGCCTCGTGCGGTACCGAGTGCACCGTGGCCGAGGCCATGGAGCGTTCGATCAACACCGTCTTCTACGACATGGTCGTGAACACCGTCGGTCCCAAGGGCGTCGAGAAGGCAGCTCGCGCCGCCGGGATCACCTCGGACCTGAACGGCGAGGCCGCCGACGAGCAGGGACCGGACGGCAACATCTCGATCGGCGGTGGTCAGACCCGCGTCTCGACCCTGGAGATGGCGTCCGCCTACAGCACGTTCGCCTCGGGCGGCATTTACCACAAGCCGCACCTGGTGACCGAGGTGCGCTACCCCGACGGCCAGATCAGGTGGAAGCGGCAGCCGGAGGACAAGCAGGCGTTCGACTCGAACCCGGAGAACAACCAGAAGATCGCCCGCAACGTCACCGAGTCGCTGATGCCCGTGCTCAAGTACTCCGAACTCGAGTGTGACGACGGCCGCCAGTGCGCCGGCAAGACCGGTACCCACCAGCTGGGCGAAACCGAGGACAACTCGAAGGCGTGGATGGTGGGCTACGCGCCCCAGGTCTCGACGGCCGTCTCGATGAGCGCGCAGGACGAGAAGGGCAGACAGCTCCCGCTGAAGGACAAGGACGGCGACATCGTCTACGGCAGCGGGCTGCCCGGCCAGATCTGGCTCAAGTTCATGAACGACTACCTCCGGAACGCGCCGAAGCTGACGTTCGGCGAGTTCGACCCGATCGGGGAACCGGTCCAGGAGGAGGAGGAAGTCGTCGAGGAGGAGCCGGAGGAGCCCCAGGAACCGGAGGAGCCCCAGGAACCGACGGAGCCCACCGACCCGACGGATCCCACCGACCCGACGGACCCGACCGACCCGACCGACCCGACGGACCCGACCGACCCGACAGATCCCACCGACCCGTTCCCCGGCATCCCCGGTCCGGGTGGCGGCAACCCGGGCAACCAGAACATCGCCCGGCCCAGGTCCTGATGATGGTCAGCCGGCCCGGGACCGGTACCGAGGTCTCGCGGCCGGCTTCCGGGCACGCCCCGTAGCATCGCGCGCGTGCCAGGCGAATCGGATCAGCCGGAGGCCGACAGGCGTTCTCCCGGGGAGACGGTGGACGGGGAGGTCGGCGACACCGCGACGCTGACCCCCGACCAGCGCGTCGTTCCCACGTGGACCGAGCCCCTGGTCGCCTCGGCCAGCGGGCCCGTCGGGGGCCCGCTCGGCACCCACGCGGCGATCGGTCGGCACTGGTTCTGGACGCCGCTGCGGGTGGCTCTGCTGCTCGCCGTGATCGCGCTGACCATCGGGTGGTTCGGCAAGGCGGCGTGCGTCCAGCAGTTCTACAACGAGGACGCGAAGCAGCTCGAACTCGACTGGCGCTCCAGCCGTCCGTTCGTCGCGATGTGCTACTCGGACATCATCCCGCTCTACTCGGCCGAGCGCCTCAACGAGGGCGGCTTCCCCTACCAGACCAGCTGGGTCGACGACGAGGGCAAACCGACCGCTCACACCCGGTACATGGAGTACCCGGTGCTGACCGGGCTGTTCCAGTGGGTCAACGCGAAGTTCACCGAGGGCTGGCTGGCCGTCGCGAACGCGGGGTGGCTGCCGACCGGGCTGCCGGTCACGATCTTCTTCGACATCTCGGCCTTCTGGCTCGCGCTCGCCTGGCTGGTGACGGTCTGGGCGGTGGCCCGCACGGCACGGCGACGGCCGTGGGACGCGGCCCTCATCGCCGCGTCCCCGCTGGTCATGGTGCACGCGTTCACCAACTTCGACACGCTTGCCACGGCCTGTGCCGCGGCCGGCGTGCTGGCCTGGTCGCGGCGCAGGCCAGGGCTGGCCGGGGTCCTGCTCGGCATCGGCGCCGCGGCCAAGCTCTACCCGCTCTTCCTGCTCGGTCCGCTGCTCGTGCTGTGCCTGCGTGCCGGCCGGATGCGTGCCTGGGGCAGGACCACCCTCGCGGCACTGCTGACCTGGGCCCTGGTGAACCTGCCGATCCTGCTCGCGTTCCCGCGGGGATGGTGGGAGTTCTTCCACCGCAACAGTCTGCGCGGGGCCGACCCGGACTCGATCTACAACGTGTTCGTCCAGTTCGCCGACTGGGAGGGCTTCGACGGCCCACTGGCGTTCGGCCAGACCCCGTTCTGGCTGAACGTGGTCAGCGCTGCGCTGTTCCTGCTCTGCTGCGCCGGTATCGCCTTCGTCGGCCTGCACGCCCCGACCCGGCCGCGCCTGGCCCAGCTGGGCTTCCTGGTGTTGGCCGCGTTCCTGCTGACCAACAAGGTCTGGAGCCCGCAGTACAGCCTGTGGCTGGTGCCCCTGGCCGTGCTCGCCGTCCCCCGCTGGCGCCTGCTGCTGGCCTGGATGGTCGTCGACGCCCTGATCTGGGCGCCGCGGATGGCCTTCTACCTCGGCGACGACAAGAAGGGCCTGCCGATCGACTGGTTCCTCTCGTTCGTCATCGTGCGCGACCTGGCGGTGATCGCCCTCTGCGTGCTGGTGATCTACGAGATCTACCACCCGGCCAGGGACCTGGTCCGCCAGCACGACCAGGACGACCCGCACGGCGGGGTCCTGGACGGCGCCGAGGACAGGGTCACCGTCCGGCGGTCGTCACGGCGGGAACGGGGGGAACGACGAGAACGGCGGGACGGCCGGGACGTGGCCGTCGGTGCCGTTCCCGGTCAGGACGCCGGGTAGCGAGGCCACCCGGCCGCGCTCAGGCCGTCACGGCGACCGCGTGCCGATCTCGGCCGGTGTCCTCGGCTCCTCCGGCAGGGGATCGTCGTCCACGGTGGAGCGCGCGACCAGGAACGCGTAGAAGAGCCCGACCAGCAGGGCGGCCCTGCCCCACACGCCGACCATCACCGCCTGGGCCGCCAGACCGTCGTAGATCCCGCCGTGGCTGCCGTAGAAGATCTCGTAGAACCACCGGAAGATCCCGATCCCCATGGCGAGGTCGGCCACCAGGTACGCGACGACCCAGCCCCACCGCACCCGCATCAGGACGAACATCGGGACCAGCCAGAGCGTGTACTGCGGGGAGTGCACCTTGTGCAGCAGCAGGAACCCGCAGAGCATGGCCGCCGACACGGCGATCCAGGGGTAGGTCCCCTCCTTCTGGTACCGCAGCCAGCCCAACGCGCAGGCGACGACGAACGACAGCAGCATCAGCGTCGGCGAGAGGGCCCCGATGAGCTCCTGAACGCCGGTGTTGTCCGAGTCCGAGTCGGGCCGCAGCCCCCAGAACCAGATCGAGTTGGTGGTGATGTCCGCCTTGCGCAGCAGCTGGAACGTGAACGAGGCCTGCCAGCCCTCGAAGCCGGCCACCGCGAACGGCACGTTGGCGGCGACCGCGGTACCCAATGCGACCAACGCGACCCGCAGCGCGCCGAACCAGTCCAGCGTCCAGCGGGTCACCCGGCCGGCGAACTCCCGACCGTCCCGCCCGCCGGTGAGCACATAGAGCATCAGCGGCAGGACGAAGATCGCCGGGTAGACCTTGAACGCGAACCCGAGCCCGAGCAGCACGGCCGCGACCGTGGCGCGGGTCAGCAGGGGCCGCTCGACGCCGCGCCTGCCCCAGCCCCGGTGCACGACGTACACCGCGGCCACCGCGCACAGCACGACGGGCAGCTCCCAGTTGTGGAACGCGTAGAGCACCAGCGGCGGCCCGACCGCCCAGAGCAGCGCCCGCCAGCCGGACAACCGCCCGAGCATCCAGGCCGTCACCAACCCGAACGGCGCGAGCACCAACGCCGACAACAGCAGGAACTCGGCGTCGGTCTGCGCGAGCAGCGCCGACGCCCAGATCACCACCCCGGTCAGCACCGGGTACTCGACGACCCCACCGACCGGCTGGCCGTCCTCGTTGAGCTTTCCGTTGACGTAGGGGAACACGTGCCGGTCGATGTCCCGGCCGATCCACAGGAACTGGATGTCCGAATAGCACACGTCCTGCTTGCTGCGCAGGTCGTAGTCCGGACCACTGCGCCCGAACTCGTCGAACTCGGGACCGGTGCAGCGGTTCTTGTTGACGAAGCCGAGCACCAGGGTGATCCCGCACAGCACCACGAGCGCGGCGAGAGCGAACGCGCCGAGCCGCCGGGCCCGGCCGGTGGGCCGCGCGCCGGGCTCGTCGCCCTCGGGCGGCGCGCCGACCTCCTCGGACACTGCCCCCTCCGCCTTTCCTGACCTCGGGTCCGCCGCCGCCCCGGCCGGCAGCATCTTCACCGGCCCGTGGCGGCACGCAGGAACGCGATGTCCTCGGCCTGCCCGTCGGCCGGTGTCTCCACCACGACCGGGGCCCCGGCCTCCTTGGCCACCGCGGCCAGCAGCTCTGGCTCGATCATGCCAGTCTTGATGTTGGCATGGCGGTCCCGGGCGGAGTCGAACTCGTCGCGGGAGTTGTTCAGGTGGACCAGGTCGATCCGACCGGTGATCGCCCTGACCCGGTCGACGATCCCGTCCAGGCTCTCGCCCGCCGCGTGGGCGTGGCAGGTGTCCAGGCAGAAGCCGGCACCGAACTCGCCGACCTCGTCCCAGAGGCGGGCGAGCATCTCGAACTTGCGGGCCATGGCGTTGTCCCCGCCCGCGGTGTTCTCGATCAGGACCGGCAGCGGGAAACCCCCGGCCTGCGCCTGACGCTCGAAGAACTTGCGCCAGTTCGCCAGGCCGGCGGCCGGGTCCTCGCCCTGCGTCACGTGCCCGCCGTGGACGATCAGGCCCTTCGCGCCGGTGGCCGCGGCCGCCTCGGCGTACTGGGTGACCGTCTTGCGCGACGGGATCCGGATGCGGTTGTTCGTCGAGGCGATGTTCACCGGGTACGGGGAGTGCACGAAGACGTCGATGCCCGCTTCACGCAGGGCCTCCGCCTGGGGATGGGGCTTCTGCGCCTTCCAGCTCTGCGGGTCGCCGAGGAAGAACTGCACCACGTCCGCGTTCCGCTCGCGCGCGGCGCCGAGCGGGTCGTCACTGTGGATGTGGGCGCCGATGCTCATGGCCCGCGAGCGTAGTCGGCTGGTGCGGCGGGAACGGGAGGCGCCCGCTACTCCGGTCGGCCTACCTCGCGCCTGGAGCACCCCCGCTCAACTGGTCACGCGTGACCTCCAGGGGTTACCGTCGTTGAACCGGTAAGTGCTACCGGCGGGTACGGCGGGAGGTTCACCATGCGACGGCGCATGCGCGGTGCCGCGGCCGCTGCGGCACTCGTCCTGTCGGTGTGCACGTTCGGGCTGGTCGGCGTCGGTACCGCGAGCGCGGCCGAGCCCATCGTCGTCGGCAGTTGCGCGACCAACGTGGTCGGCAAGCCCGGTCAGCCGGTCTCGCTGGCCCCGGCGGCGGTACTCGGCATCGTCACCGACGCGGTGCGCGCGGTGCCCGTCCTGGGTCCGCCGCTGGCCGCCTCGGCCAACCAGGCCTTCGGCGCGCTCGCGCCGATCCCCGTCGGCGTGCTGCCCACCGGCTCCGGCGTCATCTCCGGCGCCGTCATCGCCGACGCGGTTGTCGCCCAGCTCAAGAAGATCCCGCTGCTCGGCCCCGTACTCGGAGCCGTGGTCACCTCCGTCCGCCCCACCCTGACCTCGGTCTGCGAGATCGGCGTGAAGGGTGTGAACGCGGTCGCCGCGCCCGTCCAGGACGGCGTCGACGCGGCTGCCGACGCGTCCGAACGCGCGGTCGAGCAGGTACTGCCCGAGGGCGTTCCCGGCGCTCCGCCGGAGAGTCCCGGTACCGAGAAGCCTGGCGGCAACCCCGGCGCCGGCGGCAACGGCGGCACCCCGGGGGGCGGCGCGAAGGGCTCCCCCGTACCCAACCAGCCGGCGATCGGCGGGCTCGCGCCCAGCGGCTGGTCATTGTACCCGGCTGGCCTGCGCGGGCTGGCCATGTCGCCGCTGGACTTCTACGGCTCGATCCCGTTCGCCACCCCCGGCCTGTACGCACCCTCGCCCGGCGTCCGCTACGGCGGCGCCGTGCCCGGCTACAACCCCCAGTTCGGCGTGCTCGGCACCGACGACCCCGGCGACGGGGTGCAGGCCGCCGGGCGGGCGGAGGCCCTGACCCCACCGGCTGGCCAACGCATCGAGTTCGCGGTGCTGCTCGCGGTGCTCGCGTTGTCCGTGGTCACCGCCGCTTTGGTACGCACCTGGGTGCTGCGCAAAGCCCCGGGCGCGGCCCTGTAACCTGTCTTCCGCAAGACCCCTCCTGCCACGGAGAGCCCGTGGCCGCAGAGTCCACAGGAGGTGAGTGGTCTTCATGCGTCATTACGAGGTAATGGTCATCCTCGACCCCACGCTCGACGAGCGCACGGTCGCACCGTCGCTGGACACGTTCCTCAACGTCATCCGCACGTCGGGTGGCAACGTCGAGAAGGTCGACGTGTGGGGCAAGCGCCGGTTGTCGTTCGAGATCGCCAAGCACACCGAGGGCATCTACGCGGTCCTCGACGTGAACGCCGACCCGGACGCGGTCAAGGAGCTGGACCGCCAGCTCGGTCTCCAGGAGTCGGTGCTGCGGACCAAGGTCCTGCGGCGCGACCCGGCCGGGGCCTGAGGGAGGTAGCGCCATGGCCGGCGACACCGTCATCACCGTGATCGGCAACCTGACCGCCGACCCCGAGCTGCGGTTCACGCAGTCGGGGGCAGCGGTGGCGAACTTCACCGTCGCGTCGACGCCCCGGACCTTCGACCGCCAGAGCGGCGAGTGGAAGGACGGCGAGGCGCTGTTCCTGCGGTGCAACATCTGGCGGCAGTCGGCCGAGAACGTGGCCGAGTCGCTCACCCGCGGGGCGCGCGTGATCGTCAGCGGGCGGCTCAAGCAGCGGTCCTTCGAGACCCGTGAGGGCGAGAAGCGCACCGTCGTCGAGCTGGAGGTCGACGAGATCGGCCCGTCGCTGCGGTACGCGACCGCGAAGGTCAACAAGGTGAGCCGGGGCAGCGGCGGGGGCGGCTTCGGCGGCGGCTCCGGCGCTCCCGCGGACGACCCCTGGGGCTCCGCGCCCCCCGCCGGTTCCGGCGGTGGCGGGTTCTCCGACGAGCCTCCCTTCTGACCGACACCCCCACGCACCTCACGAGGAAGACCAGGAGTTTCACAGTGGCCAAGCCACCCATTCGCAAGCCGAAGAAGAAGGTCTGCGTGTTCTGCAAGTCCAAGAAGGCGGACGCGCAGCAGATCGACTACAAGGACACCACGCTGCTGCGGAAGTACATCTCCGACCGCGGCAAGATCCGTGCCCGCCGGGTGACCGGCAACTGCAGCCAGCACCAGCGTGACGTCGCCATCGCGGTGAAGAACGCTCGGGAGATGGCGCTGCTGCCCTATACCTCGACCGCGCGCTGATCCGGGGAGTCCACAGATGAAGCTCATTCTCACCGCTGACGTCTCCGGCCTCGGTGGGCCGGGCGACGTCGTCGAGGTCAAGGACGGCTACGGGCGCAACTACCTGCTGCCCCGCCGGCTGGCGATCGTCGCCACCAAGGGCGCCGAGCGCCAGGTGCAGACCATCCGCCGGGCTCAGACGGCCCGTGCCATCCGCGGGCTGGACCACGCGCAGGAGGTCAAGGCCGCGCTCCAGGCCGTCGACCCGGTGCCGATGAAGGCCAAGGCGGCTGCCGGCTCCGGCAAGCTGTTCGGCTCGGTCACCACCGCGGACGTCGTGTCGGCCGTCAAGGCCGCCGGTGGTCCGGTGCTCGACAAGCGGATGGTCGAGCTGCCCGGCCACATCAAGACGGTCGGCAAGCACCCGGTGAACGTGCGCCTGCACCCCGAGGTCACGGTCTCGTTCCGGGTCGACGTCACCGCCAGCTGATTCTGCTCACGTAGAGTCACATTTCTCTCCGGCAACCCGTGCCGCACACCACGGCGCGGGGTTGCCGGCGTGCCGCCCCAGTTGTCCACAGCTGTGGGCTGCCCGGGTGAGACGAGCCCTCCGCGACACGCCGAGGAAGAGGTTTCACCCGACACGCCGGGCAATTTTCCGGCAAGTTCTTCCACACCCTGTACACAGGCCCTGACCTGCTGCTTCGTCGTGGATCTCGGCAGCTGTCCACAGGTTGTCAACAGTGGTCCTCCGCGCTGTGGTTCGTTGCGCTACAACGTCCCCAGGTTGTCCACAGTGGCGTCCCCAGCGGTGTTTGCCTCCACCCGCACTGCCCTCTAACGTCGCGCCTACATCCTCGCTCTGCGTACTCGAGGCACGCCTCCCGGCGTCGCCCAGGCAGTGCAGCCGTCGGCTATACTCGAACACATGTTCGAGAGTTAGGAGGGGTTCTCGGTGGCGATGACCGACGACCGTCCGCCCGCAGCGGTCTCGGGGGAGGGCGCGCTCGACCGGCAGCCGCCGCAGGATCTCGCCGCGGAGCAGAGCGTGCTCGGCGGGATGATGCTGTCCAAGGACGCCATCGCCGACGTCGTCGAGGTGCTCCGCCCCGGTGACTTCTACCGCCCCGCGCACCAGCTCGTCTACGACTGCGTCCTCGACCTGTACGGGCGGGGCGAGCCGGCCGACGCCATCACCGTGGCCGCCGAGCTCGAACGCCGGGGCGAGATCCGCCGGATGGGTGGCGCGCCCTACCTGCACACATTGATCGCCACCGTGCCCACCGCCGCCAACGCCGGCTACTACGCGGAGATCGTCGCCGAGAAGGCCATCCTGCGTCGTCTGGTGGAGGCCGGCACCAGGATCGTGCAGCTCGGCTACGCCGGCGCCGAGGGCGCGGACGTGAACGAGATCGTGGACCGCGCGCAGTCGTCCATCTACGAGGTGACCGAGCGGCGGATGAGCGAGGACTACGTCTCGCTCGAGGAGCTGCTCCAGCCGACCATGGACGAGATCGACGCGATCGCCTCGCGCGGCGGCTCCTCGCTCGGCGTGCCCACCGGCTTCGAGGACCTCGACGCGGTGACCAACGGCCTGCACCCGGGGCAGATGATCATCGTCGCTGCCCGGCCGGGTATCGGCAAGTCCACCCTCGGCCTGGACTTCACCCGCTCGTGCAGCGTGAAGCACGGCATGACCAGCGTGATCTTCTCGCTGGAGATGAGCCGTACCGAGATCGTGATGCGCATGCTCTCCGCCGAGGCGAAGATCCGGCTGGCCGACATGCGCGGCGGCCGCATGACCGACGACGACTGGACCAGGCTGGCCAGGCGGATGAGCGAGGTCAGCGAGGCGCCGCTGTTCGTCGACGACTCGCCGAACATGACGATGATGGAGATCCGGGCCAAGGCACGGCGCCTCAAGCAGCGCCACGACCTGAAGCTGATCGTCGTCGACTACATGCAGCTGATGACCTCCGGCAAGCGGGTGGAGTCCCGCCAGCAGGAGGTCTCGGAGTTCTCCCGGCAGCTGAAGCTGCTGGCCAAGGAGCTCGAGGTGCCGGTCGTGGCCATCAGCCAGCTGAACCGAGGGCCCGAACAGCGCACGGACAAGCGCCCCATGCTGGCCGACCTGCGTGAGTCCGGCTCCCTGGAGCAGGACGCGGACATGGTCATCCTCATCCACCGCCCCGACGCCTGGGAACGCGACGACCCCCGCGCCGGCGAGGCCGACCTGATCCTGGCCAAGCACCGCGCCGGCCCCACCACCACGGTCACCGTGGCCCACCAGCTGCACTACTCCCGCTTCGCCGACCTCGCCCAGGGCTGACCCCTCTGACCGCCAGCACTGGCGCCAGGGGTGAACGTCGGAACCAGGCTCGGGTCGTTGAACGCGGTGATCCGGGCGATCCGGGACCCGATGAGCGTGAGGACCTGGACGCCGTAGGCCTCGTACCGGCCGTCCGGCGCGCGCCCGTGGACGACGACGGCGGGCTGACCGTTGGCGCGGGTGGGGATCATCCGCCACCGGTCCCGGCGCAGGACGCGGCTGACCAGGAACCCGACCACCGCCCGTTGCCCGGTGAACCAGGTCGGAGTCGGCGGCATCTCCAGCTCGACATCGGCCCGCAGCAGCGTCACCAGGGCGTCGGGGTCGGCGCGGGTGAACGCGTCGACGTAGCCCTCGAGGAGCGTCCGCCGGGTTTCCTCCTCCGGCTCGACCAGGTCGTCCTCGACGAGGCCGGCCTCGGCCATGCGGACGCGGGCGCGGCGCAGTGCGCTGTCGACGGCGGTGACCGTCGTGTCCAGGATCTCGGCGACCTCGGCCGTCCGGAACGCCAGCACATCACGCAGGGTCAGCACGGCCCGTTGCCGGGCGGACAGCAGCTGGAGCGCGGCGACGAAGGCGAGCCGCACGCCCGCACGCCCGGCCGCCACCGCCGCCGGGTCCTCGGCGCCGAGCAGCACGTCGGGCGCCGGCTGGAGCCATGCCACCGCGGGCTCGCGAGCAGCCACGGGCGTCCGGTGGTCCTCCGCCGGCGCGCCCAACCCGGACGGGAGGGGCCGTCGAGAGCGTGTCTCCAACGCCGTCAGGCAGGCCATGGTGGCGATCTTGTACAGCCATCGCCGCACCGAGGAGCGTCCTTCGAACCGGCCGAACGCCCGCCAGGCGCGCAGGTAGGTCTCCTGCACCAGGTCCTCGGCGTCGTGGATCGAGCCGAGGAGCCGGTAGCAGTGCGCGACCAGTTCCGGCCGGAACGGCTCGACCAGGGCGGCGAACTCGTCGTCCGAGGGCATGGCGGTGCTCAGCCGATCGGGCGGAGCCCGGCGCCGGCGACCCGGTACTCCGCGTCGCTGTCGCGGTTCTCGGCGACGTCCAGGACGGCCGCGGCGACCTGGTCGGGGGTGAGGATCGGCTGCTCGCGGCTGGCGACGAAGGTGTCCCGGTCGACACCCTGGCGCGCGGCGTAACCGTCGACCGCCACCGCACCGATGCCGCCGCTCGGCGTCATGTCCGGGAGCAACACGTGGAACCGGACGTCGAGGCCCGCCCGCCGGGACTCCTCGGCCGCGTACCCGCGCAGGTAGCGGATGGCGGCCTTGGCGCTGGCGTACCCGCCACTGAGCGGGGATCCCCCCAGTACGGCTCCGCTGGACAACGAGACCACGACGCTGCCCGGCGCCAGCGGCTCCCGCAGAGCTGCCCTGGTCCAGGTGAAGACGTGGCGGGTGTCGGCGTTCCAGTTGCGGCTGAAGGTCTCCCAGGTCTGTTCGTGCACGGGTGCCATGTGTGGGACGACCCCGGCGTTGAGGACGAGCAGGCCGGGACGGTGTTCACGCACCACCTCCTGGGTGAGCGTTTCGTCGGTGGCGTCGGCGGCCACGGCCGTGAACCGCGGGCCGAGCTCGTCGCGCACGGCGCGCAGGTCGTTCTCGTCGCGCGCGATACCGACGACGCCGACCTCCCTGGCGACGAGCGCGGCGGCGATCGCGCGGCCGAAGCCGCGACTGGCCCCGGTGACGACAGCGGTCTGGAAGGGAACGGACATCGGTCACTCCGAGGATGGTTGTCGGGTCGGGTCGGTATCAAGACCACCTGGCGGAGCTGAACCCGTCTCCGCGCGGGCAGTGACGTGCGTCACGACGGATGGTTCGACGCCGGAAGGGCGACCTCCCCCGGGCGCGAGAAATTCTTCCCGGCGTGACGTGGTTGGGCCGCGAACCACCGGCCGGCTGGGTAACGTTCGTGCGTGACAGATTCACGAAAGCCCCGGCGCCGGCTTCCGCCGGCGGACGTGACACCACTCGTCCCGACCGGTCTGCGGGTGAGCGGGGCGCTCGCCTGGCGCTTCCTGTTCGTGATCGCCGCCCTCTATGTGCTGGCCTGGCTCGCGGGCTACTTCTCGCACCTCATCGTGCCGCTGGCCATCGCTTTACTGCTGGCCGCGCTGATGGCGCCCGGTGTCGACCGCCTGGGACAGGTGGGCGTACCCAGGGGAGCGGCGGCAGCGATAGTGCTCGTTGGTGGCATCGCCGTGGTCGGCGGGCTCATCACCTTCGTGATCGTCCAGTTCACCAACGGCCTGCCCCAGCTGCAGCAACAGGTTTCCGACAGCCTCGACCAGATCCGCACGTGGCTGGTGGAGGGTCCGCTGCACCTGCGCCAGCAGCAGATCACCGACTTCATCGACGACACGATCGCCGTGATCCAGGACAACCAGTCCGCCATCACCGAGGGCGCGATCACCACCGCGACCACGATCGGTGAGATCCTCACCGGCCTGCTGCTGACGCTGTTCATCCTGATCTTCTTCCTCTACGACGGCCCCGGCATCTGGCGCTTCGTCACCCGCGGCGTACCCGGTCGGGTGCGCACGCGCGTGGACGTCGCCGGGCGTCGCGCGTTCGCCGCACTGGTCAGCTACGTGCGGGCGACCGCGGCCGTCGCCCTGGTCGACGCGGTGGGCATCGGCATCGGGCTCGCGATCGTCGGCGTCCCGCTGGTGATCCCGCTGGCCGCGCTGGTGTTCCTGTCCGCATTCGTGCCGATCATCGGCGCGGTGGTGGCCGGCACGGTGGCCGTGCTGATCGCCCTTGTCGCCAACGGGTTCATCCAGGCCCTGATCGTGCTCGCGATCGTCATCGCGGTCATGCAGCTCGAGGGCCACGTCCTGCAGCCCTGGCTGCTCGGCCGGGCGGTGCGCCTGCACCCGCTGGCCGTGGTGCTCGCCATCGCCGCCGGCCTGATCGCCGCCGGGATCGCCGGTGCCCTGCTCTCCGTGCCGCTGCTGGCCGTGCTCAACGCCGGGATCAAGTCCCTGGTCAACGAGGGCGACACCGACCCGGACGAGATCGACGTACTGCACGAGCAGGAGGCCGCGGCACCGGAGGTGGACGCGAAGCCCGACGACACCGAGGCGACCTGGGAACGGCCGTGATCACCGGCGGCGCTCCCGAGGCCGGCGTGCCCGAGGCCAAGGACCCGACGACCCCGCTCTGGCGCGCGGCGGTCCTGCTGCGGGTGCTCACTCTCGTGTTCGCCGCCGGTGTCGTGGTCGTCCACGTCGGGGAGTACGCCCGGCCCTGGCTCGCGCTGGTCGCGATCGGCCTGATGGCGGTGTGGACGGCGGCTGTCACGGCCGGCTACCTGCGCCCCGCCGGCCGGCGGTTGGGGTTCACCGTCGCCGACCTCGTGGTCAGCTGCGCGACGATGTGCCTGTCCCCGCTGGTCCTCACCCCGGCGCAGCTCGCCGGCGGACAGGTCCCGCTGATCACCACGGTGTGGGTGACCGGGGTGGTCGCGGCCGGCGCGGTGTGCGCCGGACCGGCTGTCGGCGCCGGCTTCGGCGCCGTGGTCGCGGCGTTCAACTACGGCGTGCGCGGCTACGTCGACACCGACCTGACCCGTGACCTGATCCTGCTGGTCGGGGTGGGGTTCGTCCTCGGCCTGGCCGCGTCCACGTCGCGCCGGTCCGCGGAACGACTGGAACAGGCACTGCGGGCGGAGGCGGCCACGGCCGAGCGGGAGCGGCTGGCCAGGTCGATCCACGACAGCGTGTTGCAGGTGCTCGCCAGGGTGCGCCGGCGCGGCGCCGAGCTGGGCGGGGAGGCCGCCGAGCTGGCCAGGCTCGCCGGCGAGCAGGAGATCGCGCTGCGGGCGCTGGTGTCCACCGGGAGCGTGGTCCGCGAGGACGGCACGGTCGACCTCGGCGCGCGCCTGCGCCTGCTGGCCACCGACCGGGTCGAGGTGTCGGTACCGGCGACCGCGGTACGCCTGCCGGTCGCGCTGGCCGGCGAGCTGGAGGGGATCACCCGCGAGGCGCTGACGAACGTCGCCAACCACGCCGGGCCCGCCGCTCGGGCCTGGGTACTGCTGGAGGACCTCGGCGACGAGGTGGTGCTGAGCGTGCGCGACGACGGCGTCGGGATTCCGCCGGGCAGGCTGGACGAAGCGGAGCGGGAGGGCCGGATGGGTGTCGCGCTGTCGATGCGCGGCCGCGTGGCCGGGCTCGGCGGGACCATCGCGGTGGAGACCGCACCGGGAGCGGGTGTCGAGTGGGAGCTGCGGGTGCCGCGGCCCGGCGCGCGGGTGGCGGTAGCGCGGTGATCAGCGTGATGGTCGTCGACGACCACCCGATGTGGCGGGACGGGGTGGCCCGCGACCTGGGTGAGCGTGGTTTCGAGGTGCTGGCCACGGCCGGCGACGCCGCTGCCGCCGTGCGGATCGCGACCACCGCGCGCCCCGCTGTCGTGCTGATGGACCTGAACCTGGGCGCGGTGTCCGGGGTCGAGGCGATCCGGCAGATCACCGGCACGCTGGCCGGAACCCGCGTACTGGTCCTCTCGGCCAGCGGCGACCATGGCGACGTTCTGGAGGCGGTGAAGGCCGGTGCGTCCGGCTACCTGGTCAAGTCGGCGTCGGTCGAGGAGCTCGTGGACGCCGTCCGGCGGACCGCGGCCGGCGACGCGGTGTTCACCCCTGGCCTGGCCGGGCTGGTGCTCGGCGAGTACCGGCGGATGGCGGCCGAGCCCGCCGAGCGGGACGAACGGTTGCCCAGCCTCACCCAGCGCGAGACCGAGGTGCTGCGGCTGGTGGCCAAGGGGCTGACCGCCCGGCAGATCGCCGCCCGGCTGGTCCTGTCGCACCGGACCGTCGAGAACCACGTGCAGTCGACGCTGCGCAAGCTCCAGCTGCACAACCGGGTCGAGCTGGCCAGGTACGCGATCGAGCACGGACTCGACGCCGACCCGGAGGCCGAGCGGACGCCGCAATAGGCTGGGGTGTCCCGACACCCCCTCTCCTGGAGCTGGCGATGCACGACCCGCGGGTTCTCCTCGACCCGGCGACCGAGGCAGTGCGCAAGCTCGCCCGCCGCGGCTTCGACCTGGACCTCGACCTGCTGGAGAAGCTGTTCACCCGGCGCACGGCGACCGTGTCCGCCGCGGACGACGCACGCGCGGAGTCCAACCGGGTCGCCAAGGAGGTCGGCGCGGCCGCCAAGCGCGGCGAGGACGTCACCGCGCTGCGCGAGGACGCCCGCGCCCTGAAGGCCCGGATCCAGGAGCTGGAGGACCAGCAGCGCACGGTCGCCGCCGAGCTCGAGGAGTTCCTCCTCGGCGTGCCCAACCTGCCCAGCGACGAGTCGCCGGACGGGACGAGCGACGAGGACGCCGAGGTCGTCGACACGTGGGGCGAGCCGACCCGGTTCGACTTCGAGCCGGTCGACCACGTCGACCTCGGCGAGCGCCTGGGCATCCTCGACTTCGCCCGGGCGACCCGCCTCTCCGGCCCCCGGTTCAGCGTCCTGCGCGGAGCCGGCGCCCGGCTGGAGCGCGGGATCGGCCAGTTCCTGCTCGAACTGCACACCGAGCGGCACGGCTACACCGAGTTCTCCGTCCCCGTGCTCGTCAACCGCCCGACGATGACCGGAACGGGACAGCTGCCGAAGTTCGAGTCGGACCTGTTCCGGACCGGGGTCGCCGACCGCGAGCTGTTCCTGATCCCCACCGCCGAGGTCCCGCTGACCAACCTGCACGCGGGCGAGACGCTGCGTGCCGAGGACCTACCCCTGGCCTACACCGGGCTGACCCAGTGCTTCCGGTCGGAGGCCGGCTCCTACGGCAAGGACACCCGTGGGCTGATCCGCCAGCACCAGTTCGCCAAGGTGGAGCTGGTCCGGTTCTGCTCGGAGGAGCGGGCCACCGAGGAGCTGGCGGTGCTCCGGGGGCACGCCGAGACCGCACTGCGCCTGCTGGGGCTGCCCTACCGGGTCGTGCGGCTGGCCGCCGGCGACACCGGGTTCTCCGCCCGGGTCACCTACGACCTCGAGGTGTGGCTCCCCGGCCAGGGCCGCTACCGGGAAATCTCCAGCGTGTCCGACTTCGGCACCTTCCAGGCGCGGCGGGCGGGCATCCGGACCAGGGCGAAGGACGGCACGAAGGGTTTCGCGAACACCCTCAACGGTTCCGGTCTGCCCATCGGCCGGACCCTGGTCGCCATCCTCGAGCAGTACCAGCAGGCCGACGGCTCCCTGCGGGTCCCGGACGCGCTCGTGCCCTACGTCCGGTTCGAGCGCATCGCCCCGGACGGCACCACGAGCTGAGCGATACCGTGGGGTGGTGAGCGACAGCCCTTTCGACCCCCGTGAGCTGAGGGTGTCCGACGCCGAGCGCATGCACGTCGTCAACGTGCTGCAGAAGGCGATCGGGCACGGCATGCTGAACCTCGACGAGTTCACCGCGCGGACCGACCAGGCGCTGGCCGCGAAGACCCGGGGTGAGCTGAACGCGCTGCTCGTCGACCTGCCCGGGCTCACCCACCGCGACTCGAACTCACCCGTGCGCCCGCAGCAGGTGGAGCTGCGCGCGGTGATGTCGAGCGTGCGCCGGGTCGGTCGGTGGACCGTGCCCTCGGACCTCCTGATCAGCAACCGCCTCGGCTCGACCGACCTCGACTTCACCGAGGCGGTGATCCCGCACGACGAGGTCCGGATCAAGATCGAGGTGGCGGGCGGTGCGGTGAAGCTGCTGCTGCCGGAGCGGGCGTCCGCGGACGTCCACGGCGTACGGGTCACCGCGGGCAGCGTGACCGACAAGCTGCACCAGGCCCGTGGCGGCCACCCGCACTTCGTGCTGTCGGGTACCGTCACCGCCGGCTCGCTTCAGGTGCGGCGGGCCAACTACGTGCGGATCGGCCGGTTGCTGGTCCGCTCTCCCTGGAAGCTCTCCTGGGACACCACCACGGACTAGTGCGGAGGACTGTCGTGAAGGCTCTGGTCAAGGTGGCCCAGGGTCCAGGGCTGGAGCTCACCGAGGTACCCGAGCCACGGCCGGGACCGGGCGAGGTCCTGATCCGGGTTCTGCGGACCGGGATCTGCGGCACCGACCTGCACATCGAGTCGTGGGACGAGTGGGCCGCCGCGACGATCCGGCCGCCGCTGGTGCTCGGCCACGAGTTCGTCGGCGAGGTCGTCGAGGTCGGCGCGGCCGTGACCAAGGTGAAGGTCGGCGACCTGGTCTCCGGCGAGGGGCACCTCATCTGCGGCACCTGCCGCAACTGCAAGGCAGGGCGCCGACACCTGTGCGCGAACACGATCGGACTCGGTGTGCACACCGCCGGCGCGTTCGCCGAGTACACCGTGCTGCCCGAACAGAACGCCTGGGTGCACACCCACGAGCTCGACCTGGACGTGGCGGCGATCTTCGACCCGTTCGGCAACGCGGTGCACACCGCGCTGTCGTTCCCGGTGCTCGGCGAGGACGTGTTGATCACCGGTGCCGGACCGATCGGGTTGATGGCCGCTGCCGTCGCCAAGCATGCCGGCGCCCGGCACGTGGTGATCACCGACGTGAGCGAGCCCCGGCTGGACCTGGCCCGCAAGATCGGGGTGGACCTGGCGCTGAACGTGAGCCGGCACGCGATCGGCGAGGTCTACCCGGAGCTCGACATGTCCGAGGGCTTCGACGTTGGCATGGAGATGTCCGGCCAGCCCTCGGCGCTGCGGGAGATGATCGCCAACATGACCCACGGCGGGCGGATCGCCATGCTCGGCCTGCCGGCCACCGAGATCGCGGTGGACTGGAGCAGCGTGGTCCTCAAGATGCTCACGATCAAGGGCGTCTACGGCCGCGAGATGTTCGAGACCTGGTACGCGATGTCGGTCCTGCTGCGGGCGGGCTTGGACATCTCCCCGGTGATCACTCACCGGTTCGACCACACCGACCACGCCGAGGCGTTCGCGACGGCACGTGACGGACGGTGCGGCAAGGTCATTCTCGACTGGACCCGGGACGGAGGACGTGCCTGATGTACGGCGCGATGCGGGAGCACCTGCTGGCCGAGCTCGACCAGATCCGCGCGGACGGCCTGTTCAAGGCCGAGCGCGTGATCAGCACCCCGCAGCACGCGGCGGTGCGGGTGGGCGCCGAGCCCGAGGTGCTGAACTTCTGCGCCAACAACTACCTCGGGCTGGCCGACCATCCCGCCCTGGTGGAGGCGGCCAAACAGGCGCTGGACCGCTGGGGGTTCGGCATGGCCTCGGTGCGGTTCATCTGCGGTACCCAGGTGCCGCACAAGGAGCTGGAGACCAGGCTGTCCTCCTTCCTGGGCACCGAGGACACGATCCTCTACAGCTCGTGCTTCGACGCGAACACCGGGCTCTTCGAGACGATCCTGGGTCCGGAGGACGCGGTGATCTCCGACGAGCTCAACCACGCCTCGGTGATCGACGGGATCCGGCTGTGCAAGGCCAGGCGGCTGCGCTACCGCAACCGGGACCTGGCCGATCTGGAGCGCCAGCTCAAGGAGGCCGCCGACGCGCGGTACCGGCTGATCGCCACCGACGGCGTGTTCTCGATGGACGGCTACCTGGCGCCGCTGGACGAGATCTGCGCGCTGGCCGACGCACACGACGCGCTCGTGATGGTGGACGACTCGCACGCCGTCGGGTTCGTCGGCCCGACCGGGCGCGGCACCCCGGAGCTGTTCGGGGTGACCGACCGGGTGGACGTGGTCACCGGGACGCTGGGCAAGGCGCTGGGGGGAGCGAGCGGCGGCTACACCTCGGGCCGTGCGGAGATCGTCGCGATGCTGCGCCAGCGGTCCAGGCCCTACCTGTTCTCGAACTCGCTCGCACCGTCGATCACCGCGACCGCACTGGCCGCGCTGGACCTGTTGTCCTCGTCCGGGGAGCTGCTCGAGCGGCTGCGGGAGAACACCTCGCTGTTCCGCTCGCTGATGACCGAGGCGGGCTTCGACCTGCTGCCGGGGGAGCACCCCATCATCCCGGTGATGGTCGGCGACGCGGCGAAGGCCGGGCGCATGGCGGACCTGCTGCTGGCCCAGGGGATCTACGTCATCGGGTTCTCCTACCCGGTGGTGCCGCGGGGCAAGGCGCGCATCCGCACGCAGATGTCGGCCGCGCACTCCACCGACGACGTCCGGCGAGCGGTCGAGGCGTTCGTGGCGGCCCGGGACCAGCTCGGGCGGGTGTGAGACTCCGTGTTTCTATGCGCACAAATGTCGGCAACGAGCGCCCGGGCAGGCAGCCGGGCGCACGGAACGGAGTGACCCGAACACGGATAGCGCGAGACGTGCGCAAGTGCTAACGATTAGTCAGCACCAGCCGCCCGAAATGCCACAATGTTCGTCAACTCTCACAGGTGACGGCGCCGGGAGACCGGTGCCGTCACACTAGAGTCCCCACGCCGGCGCACCATGCCGAGCGTCGGGGCCCGGCCGGCAACGGCCGGGCTTCGCGCCGCCGGTACCGGTCGCGTAGCCCCCCGAGCGATCGGTGCCGGCGGCGCGGTCCGTGGCCTCGTGCCCGGACCGCGTCGGGGAGCGGGCCTACCGCAGCTCCTCGGCGACGACCCGGGCGATCTCCGCCACGACCTCGTCGGCCGGTTCCGCGGCCTCCTCCGGACGCGTCGTGAACACGGCGAGCACCAGCGGCGGCCCTGCCGGTGACCCGGACGGTGGCCAGGCGACCCCGATGTCGTTGGCGGCCCCATAGGCGCCGGTGCCGGTCTTGTCGCCGACCCGCCAGCCGGGCAACCCGGCCCGGACGCGGGCGTCGCCCGTGGTGTTCCCGACCAGCCACCCGGTCAGCCGCTCCCGGTCCTCGGCCGCCAGCACGTCGCCAAGCACCAGCGCCTCCAGGTCGGCGGCCATGGCGGCCGGGGTGGTCGTGTCGCGCGGGTCGCCGGGCAGGTTGCTGTTCAGCTCGGTCTCCCACCGGTCCAGCCGGGTGACGCGGTCGCCGATGAACCGGGCGAACCGGGTGAGGTCGTCCGGTCCGCCGAGCTGGCGCAGCAGCAGGTTGGCAGCGGTGTTGTCGGACTGGCGGATGGCTGCGTCGCAGAGCGCCTCGACGGTCATCCCGGCGTCCACGTGCCGCTCGGTGACCGGCGAGTGCTCCACCAGGTCGTCCGCGCCGTAGCGCACGACCAGGTCGAGAAGGCCGGGGTCGCACGGCCACGCCCGGTGCAGGACCGCCGCCACGACCAGCGCCTTGGCCGTGGACAGCATCGCGAACCGCTCGCCGGCCCGGTAGTGCAGCGTTCGGCCCCCGCGCCGGGCCGCCACGCCGATCCGACCGCCGAAGCCCGCCTCCAGCTCCCGCAGCCGCGCCAGCCCGGTCGGCGCAGCGACCACCCACCGGCCGGCTGCGGCCGCCGGCGAGGCCAGCACGGTCGAGGTCGCGAGCAGGCCGGACAACCCGGACAGCACCGCCCGCCGGGAGACCGCCACCGCTACAGCACGACGTTGACCAGCCGGCCGGGCACCACGATCACCTTGCGTGGCTCCATCCCCTCGGTCAGCGCGGCGATCTTCTCCTCGGCCAGCGCGGCCGCCCGCACCTCGTCCTGACCGGCGTCGGCCGCAACGGTCACCCGAGCCCTGACCTTCCCGTTGACCTGGACCGGGTACTCGACGGTCTCCTCGACCAGGTAGCGCTCGTCGGCCCGCGGGAACGGACCGTGCGCCAGGGACTCGGTGTGGCCGAGCGCGGCCCACATCTCCTCGGCGATGTGCGGGCACAGCGGCGCCAGCATGAGGATCATCGGCTCGAGCACCGAACGGGGGCAGGGCCGGCCGCCGTAGACCTTGGTCACGTGGTTGTTCAGCTCGATCAGCTTGGCGCCCGCGGTGTTGAACCGCATCGCGGCGTAGTCCGCGTGGATGCCGTCGATCGTGCGGTGCAGGGCACGCAGCGTGTCGTCGTCGGGAACCTCGTCGGTGAACCGCACTTCGCCGGTGGTCTCGTCGACGACGTTGCGCCACATGCGCTGCAGGAACCGCTGGGCGCCGATGACGTCCTTGGTGGCCCAGGGGCGGGAGACCTCCATCGGACCCATCGACATCTCGTAGAAGCGGAAGGTGTCCGCGCCGTACCGATCGCACATCTCGTCCGGGGTGACGACGTTCTTCAGGCTCTTGCCCATCTTGCCGTACTCCTGGCGGACCTCCTGGCCGTTGTGGAAGAACCGCCCGTCCCGCTCGGTCACCTCCTCGGCCGGCACGTAGACCCCGCGGGAGTCGGTGTAGGCGTAGGCCTGGATATAGCCCTGGTTGAACAGCCGGCGGTAGGGCTCCGGCCCCGAGACGTGGCCCAGGTCGTAGAGCACCTTCTGCCAGAAGCGGGAGTACAGCAGGTGCAGCACAGCGTGCTCGATGCCGCCGATGTACAGGTCGACACCGCCCGGGTCGGACTCCCCGTGCTCCTGCGGTCGCGGCCCCAGCCAGTACCGCTCGTTCTCCGGCTCGCTGAACCGCTCCTCGTTGGTCGGGTCCACGTACCGCAGCTGGTACCAGCTCGAACCCGCCCACTGCGGCATCACGTTGGCGTCGCGCCGGTAGGTCTTGCGCCCCTCGCCCAGGTCCAGCTCGACCTCGATCCAGTCGGCGGCGCGGGACAGCGGCGGGGACGGCTCGCTGTCGGCGTCGTCCGGGTCGAACGTGCGGGGGGAGTAGTCCTCGACCTCGGGCAGCGCCACCGGCAGCATGCTCTCCGGCAGGGCGACGGGCAGGCCGTCGGAGTCGTAGACGATCGGGAACGGCTCGCCCCAGTAACGCTGCCGGGCGAACAGCCAGTCCCGCAGCTTGTACTGCAGGCGCCCCTCGCCGTGCCCGTTCTGCTCGAGCCAGGCGATGATCGTCTTCTTGGCCTCGGCGACGTCCATGCCGTCCAGGAAGGCCGAGTTGATCGCCGGCCCGTCGCCGGTGAACGCCTCGCCGCTGAAGCCGGCGGTGGGCTGGACGGTCCGCACGATCGGCAGCCCGAACACGGTGGCGAAGTCCCAGTCACGCTGGTCCTGGCCGGGCACGGCCATGATCGCCCCGGTGCCGTAGCCCATCAGCACGTAGTCGGCGACGAACACGGGGATCTCGGCGCCGTTGACCGGGTTGACGGCGTGGACGCCGACGAACACGCCGGTCTTGTCCCGGCTCTCCTGCCGGTCCAGCTCGGACTTCTGCGCGGCCGCGCGCCGGTAGGCGGCGACGGCCTCGGCCGGGGTGGCGCCACCGCCGGTCCAGCGCTCGTCGACGCCCGCCGGCCACGCGGCCGGGGTCAGCGCGTCCCCCAGCGGGTGCTCGGGCGCCAGCACCAGGTAGGTGGCGCCGAACACGGTGTCGGGGCGGGTGGTGAACACCTCGACCGCCGCGTCCCCGACGGGGAACCGGATGTGCGCGCCGGCCGAGCGGCCGATCCAGTTCCGCTGCATGGTCTTGACCTTCTCCGGCCAGTCCAGCATGTCCAGGTCGTCGATCAGGCGGTCGGAGTAGGCGGTGATCCGCATCATCCACTGGCGCAGGTTCTTCCGGAACACCGGGAAGTTCCCCCGGTCGCTGCGCCCATCGGGGGTGACCTCCTCGTTGGCGACCACCGTGCCCAGCCCCGGGCACCAGTTGACCGGTGCCTCGGACTGGTAGACCAGCCGGTGCGAGTCGACGAGCTTGCGCTGCTCGATCCGGCTCAGCTCGGACCAGGCGCGACCGTCCGGCGTGGCCCGGTCGCCGCGCTCGTACTCGGCCTCCAGTTCGGCGATCGGGCGGGCCTTGCTCACCCTCTCGTCGAACCAGGCGTTGTAGATCTGCAGGAAGATCCACTGCGTCCAGCGGTAGTAGGACAGGTCGGTCGTGGCGATCCGGCGACGCTCGTCGTGGCCGAGCCCCAGCCGGCGGATCTGGCTCAGGTACCGGGCGATGTTCTGCTCGGTGGTGATCCGCGGGTGCTGCCCGGTCTGCACCGCGTACTGCTCGGCGGGCAGGCCGAACGCGTCGAACCCCATGGTGTGCAGCACGTTGCGGCCGTTCATCCGGTGGTACCGGGCGAACGTGTCGGTGCCGATGAACCCGAGCGGGTGACCCACGTGCAGTCCGGCGCCGGACGGGTAGGGGAACATGTCCTGCACGAACAGCTTGTCCGGCGGCACGTCACCGGCGAGCGGGCCGGTCGGGTTCGGCGCGTGGAAAGTGCCGTGCTCCTCCCAGTACCGCTGCCACCGCGACTCGATCGAGTTGGCCACCGCCGCCGTGTACCGGTGCGCCGGTGTGGACTCGTCGCTCATCGTGAGGTCCTTCCCTGGTGCTCGCTCCTGGACAAAACAAAACCCCTCCGCCCTGGGAGGGCATGAGGGGCTCGCCGCGCCGGCCGTCGGTCAGCGCGGCCGCCTAAGGAGCAGGCGTCCGGTGCTCATGTCATGAGGATAGCGCGGACGGTCGGGCCGGCTCCGCCGCCGGGAGGCGCCCACCTACCATCGGGGCGTGCATCTTCTCGCGCTCGTGCCGCTCGTGGTCGGGTCGGCGCTGGTCGTCGTCGGGCTCCTGGGTCTGCTGGAGCGCCTGCCGCGCAACCGGTTCGTGGGCGTGCGGACCCCCGCGACGCTGCGCAGCGACCGCGCGTTCCTGGTCGCCAACAAGGTCGCCGGGCTGCCGGTCGCGGTGGCCGGGGCGGTCGGGGTGGCGAGTGGAGCCCTCGGGCTGCTGGCCTCGAGCCTGGTGCTGGCCGCCGTCGGGTTCGCCGGCCTGGTGGGGATCGCCGTCGCCGGCGGCATGCTCGGGCACCGGGCGGGCGAGGCAGTCCCCGACGAGAAGCCGGCGCAGGAGCGCGCACTGCCCGACGGGTGCCGCGGCTGTGCCTGCGGCGGCTGCGAGATCAGCCGGTCAGTTGGTTCTGACGTCACCCGGGTGGGTGGCGAGTAGCGCGAGCGGCATGCCCTGCCTACGCAGTACGCGCCCCCACAGGTCCTGGTCGGCCGGTGCGAGCACGTCGTTGGGCAGGGCCGGCACGACGATCCAGTCACCGCGCTCGATCTCTCCGGCGACCTGCCCGACGTCCCAGCCCGCGTAGCCGGCGAACACCCGCAGCCCCTTGAACTTGGGCACCAGGACATCGGGATCGGCGTCCAGGTCGACCAGGGCCACCGGACCGCGCACGCCGATGAGGCCCTTCACCCCGTTGGGTTCCTCCCCGGTGCGCAGCGCGGCGAGGCACAGCGCCGTCTTCTGCTCCACCGGCCCGCCGACGAACACCGAACCGGGCGTGGTCACGTGTGGCCCCCAGTTGGGCAGGACGTCGTCGACCGGTACCTCGCTCGGCCGGTTCAACACCACGCCGAGGGTGCCCTCGCCGCGGTGGTCGATCACGAACACCACGGTGCGGCGGAAGTTCGAGTCGGTCAGGCTGGGCGCCGCCACGAGCAGCGTGCCCGGCTCCACGGCCGCGTCGGGGGCGTCGGATCGCACCAGGACATGATCCCACCAGTCGAGTGGGAATCCAGCGGGCCTACGGCTTTTGGGGAACAATGGACGGCGCCGGCTCGTTGAGTCGGTCGCTGGAGCGTCATTGTGTCCCCCGGGCTCAACCAGTAACCGCCGTTGTGGAATACCAGTCAGGCTGGAGCCACATCGCGCCTAGCCGCCGAGAGGCGACCGGACGTTCCGGCGCCGAACGGCGTGTGTCCTCACCGGGCACACGCCGTTCGGACCTTTCCCCCTCCGCCGTAGGCTGGGCTGTCGTGAGCACATCGGTCCCGGTCGACGCCAGCGGGGACTCCGAGTCCGCCCATCACCTCCGGATCGGGCCTCGGCGACTGCTGGCCTTCGCCGGGTTCCGCCGGCTGCTGCTGTCCCGGTTCGCCTCCCAGTGGGGCGACGGGCTGTTCCAGACCGGGCTGGCGGGCTTCGTGGTGTTCAACCCCGAGCGCGCGGTCACCCCGGAGGAGATCGCCGGCGGCTTCATGGTGCTGCTGCTGCCCTACTCCCTGGTCGGACCGTTCGCCGGGGCCCTGCTCGACCGCTGGGACCGCCGCCGGGTGCTGGTCGCGGCCAACCTGCTGCGTGGCGTGCTGATCCTGGTCGCCGCCGGCTGCGTCGCCGGTGGAGCGAGCGGTCTGCCGCTGCTCATGCTGGCCCTGGTCGTGGTCGGGATCAGCCGGTTCGTCGGCGCCGGCCTGTCCGCCGCGCTGCCACACGTCGTGCCGGTACCCAACCTGGTCGAGGCCAACGCGCTCGCGGTCACGCTCGGAGCGGTCGTGTCGGTGCTCGGCGCCGGCTGCGCGGTGGGGCTGCGTGGGCTGCTCGGCGAGGGAGACACCGGATCGGGCCTCACCACCGGGATCGCCTTCGTCGGCTCGGTACTGGCCGCCGTCCTCGCGGCCCGCTTCGCCCGCGGCGCGCTGGGGCCGGACAAGGTGGACGAACCGCCGACGGCGCTGGCCGCGGTGGCGCAGGGACTGTTCGACGGCGGGCGGGTCGCCCTGCGCACGCCCAGCGTCGCCGCCGGGTTCTGCGCACTGCTCGCCCACCGCGCCGCGTTCGGCATCTCCCTGCTGCTGACCGTGCTGCTGATGCGGTTCAGCTTCGAGGACTTCGGCCCGATCGAGGCCGGCCTGCCCGGCCTGGGCGTGGTACTCGGGTTCGGCGCGGCGGGTATCTTCGTGGCCGGGTTGACCACGGCGCGGCTGGTCAGCCGGCTCGGCCGGAAGCGGAGCGTCCTGCTCTGCCTGGCCGGCGCGGCCCTGGCCCAGCTTGCCTTCGGCCTGCCGATGGTGCTGCCGACCGCGCTGGTCGCCGCGTTCGTGCTCTCCTACGCCGGGCAGGTGGTCAAGCTCTGCGTGGACGCGGCAGTGCAGCGGGACATCGGCGACGAGGCCCGCGGCCGGGTGTTCGCCCTGTACGACATGTTGTTCAACATCACCCAGGTGGTCGCGATCGGCCTGGCGGCCGAGCTGGTGCCGCAGACCGGGGAGTCGGCGGCGCTGATCGCCGCGGCGGCCGTGGTCTACCTGGTCGGGATGGCCGGCTTCGCGACCGTCACGCGTCGTCACCAGCGGGCGTGATGCCCTGCTCGGCCGCCCAGCGCCGCAGCTCCGCGACCGCCTCGTCGTGGTCGAGCGGTCCCCGGTCCAGCCGCAGCTCCTTCAGGAACCGCCAGGCCTTGCCCACGAGCGGTCCCGGCGGCAGGCCCAGCAGCCGCATGATCTCGTTGCCGTCCAGGTCCGGCCGCACCCTGGCCAGGTCCTCCTCGGCGGCGATCCGCGCGATCCGCTCCTCGAGGTCGTCGTAGGTGCGCTGCAACGCCGCCGCCTTGCGGCGGTTGCGCGTCGTGCAGTCGGCCCGAACCAGCTTGTGCAGCCGGGAGAGCAGGGGACCGGCGTCGGTGACGTACCGGCGGACGGCGGAGTCGGTCCACTCGCCGCGGCCGTAGCCGTGGAACCGCAGGTGCAGGTACACGAGCTGGGCGACGTCCTCGATGACGTCCTTGGGGTACCGCAGGGCTCGCAAGCGCTTGCGGACCATCTTCGCCCCGACCACCTCGTGGTGGTGGAAGCTCACTCCGCCACCGGAGATGTGCCGCCGGGTGGCCGGCTTGCCGATGTCGTGCAGGAGGGCTGCCAGCCGGAGCACGAGGTCCGGGGCGTTGTCCTGCTCCTCGAGGTCGATCGCCTGGTCGAGCACCACCAGCGAGTGCTGGTAGACGTCCTTGTGCTGGTGGTGCTCGTCGATCTCCAGCCGCATGGCCGGCACCTCGGGCAGCACGTGGTCGGCGAGGCCCGTGTCCACCATCAGCTCCACGCCCCGGCGGGGGAACCGGCCGGTCAGCAACTTGGACAGCTCCGCCTGGACCCGCTCCGCGGTGATCCGGGTGATCTCGTCGGTCATCTCCCGGATGGCCTCGAGCACCCGGGGTGCCGGGGCGAAGCCGAGCTGGCTGACGAACCGGACCGCGCGCATCATCCGCAGCGGGTCGTCGGCGAAGGACTCCTGGGGGGTCGCCGGCGTGTCCAGCCGGCGGGCGGCCAGCGCGGCCAGCCCGTCGTGCGGGTCGACGAAGGTCCTCGTGGACAGCTCGACAGCCATCGCGTTGACGGTGAAGTCCCGCCGCACCAGGTCCTCGGTGATCGAGTCGCCGAACCGGACCTCCGGGTTGCGGCTCTGCCGGTCGTAGGTGTCCGCGCGGAAGGTGGTGATCTCCAGGTCGGTACCCCGCCGCCGCGCGCCGATCGTGCCGAACTCGATACCGGTGTCCCAGATCGCGTCCGCCCAGCCGGTGACCAACCGCCGCACCTGCTCCGGACGGGCGTCGGTGGCGAAGTCGAGGTCTGTTCCCAGGCGCCCGAGCAACGCGTCGCGCACGCTTCCGCCGACGAGGTACAGCCGGTGGCCGGCCTCGTTGAACCGCGCGGCGAGCTCGTCCGCCACCGGGAAGCTCAGGCGTTCGAGCACGGCATCGGGTTGGGTCAGGTTGGACACGGGGAACGAGCGTATCTGGCGGTCACGCCCAGACTAACCGCCGACCCGGCGACCCGGCTCGCACTACGATCGCGTTCATGCCCTCGTCGTCCGGCCGGCCCCAGGGCGCCCGCTCCGGGCGTCGCGGTCGCAGGCGTGGCCGGCGGATGGCGGCGGTGGACGAGACCTCGGCCGGAGGCGTGGTGTTCAACGTCCAGCGCGACCGGATCGTGCTGATCGGCCGCCTCGACCGGCGCGGCCGGTTGCTGTGGTCGCTGCCCAAGGGACACATCGAGGAGGGCGAGACCCCCGAGCAGACCGCGGTTCGGGAGGTCACCGAGGAGACCGGGATCCGGGGCGAGATAATCCGACCGCTCGGCACCATCGACTACTGGTTCGTCGCCGACCGCCGCCGGATCCACAAGACCGTGCACCACTTCCTGATGGAGGAGCTCGGCGGCGAGCTCTCCGACGACGACGTCGAGGTGACCGAGGTCGCCTGGGTCCCCCTCGACGAGCTGGAGGAGCGCCTTGCCTATGCCGACGAGCGCCGCCTGGTGCTGCGTGCGCTCAAGCTGCTGGAGGTGCGGTTGGACGTCCCGGCCGGCGACGACGTCACCGGCGCGGCCGGCGACGTCTCGGCCAGGGCGGACGGGAGCTGATCCGGCGTGACCAGGTGGAAGGCGGCCCTCCTCGCGGCCACACTGCTGGCCCTGGCCTCGGCCGGACCGGTGCCGGGCGCCGCGGCCGAGCCGATCGGCGACCAGGTCGCCCAGACCCGGGACGGCCAGGAGATGCTCCGGCTCGAGGTCGAGTCGCTTGCCCCCCGGTTCGTCACCTCGGCCACCCCGAAGCTGACCGTCACCGGCCGGATCACCAACGTCGGCGACCGGCGGGTGGACGACATCCGGGTCAAGGTCCAGCGCGGCGAGCCGGTCGAACGGGACGTCGACCTGCGTGACCTCGCGAAGCTCGCCACCGACTCGGCGAGCTCCCCGTTCGTCGACGTGAGCCGGTCGCTCGCGCCCGGCGAGTCCGCGGCGGTCCGGCTGGAGGCGACGGTCCGCGGCACCGAGCAGTCGCTCGCGCTCACCGAGCCGGGCGTCTACCCGGTCCTGGTCAACGTGAACGGGCGCCCGGACTACGGCGGCCAGGCCAGGCTGGCCGCGGTGTCGCTCCCGCTGCCGGTGCTGTCGGTCCCCGGTGGCCCCGCAGCCACCGTCGGTCCACGTCCGCGGGGGATCTCGATCATCTGGCCCATCCTGGACACCCGACCGCGGCGCCTGGCGACCACCGACGGCTCCGTGGTCCTCACCGACGACGACCTGGCCGACTCGCTCTCCCCGGGCGGACGGCTGTTCGGCCTGGTCAACTCGGTGGCGAAGGTCACCGCCAACGACGGCACGCTGCTCAGCTCGTTGTGCTTCGCGGTCGATCCCGACCTGCTGCAGACGGTCTCGGCGATGGCCGGCGGCTACCGGGTCCGCGGGGAGAACGGACGCCTCGTCGCCGGCCGCGGTGCCGCGGTGGCGACCGACTGGCTGACCAGGGTCGCCGGTCTGACCAGGGGCCGGTGTGTGCTCTCGGTGCCCTTCGCGGACACCGACCTGGTCGCCCTGTCCCGCTCCGGTGCGGTTGACCTCACCCAGCTCGCGCTCGCGAGCTCCGCGATCGTCGCCGAACTGCTGTCCCCGGTGCAGCCGGCCAAGGAGCTGTACTGGCCGGCCGGCGGTTCGTTCGACCAGCGCACGCTGCTCGACCTCGCCGCGTTGGGGCCGACGACCGTGCTCGCCGACCCCACCCACCTGCAGAAGGTCCGAGGTCAGCCGCCGTTCACGGTCACCGGCTACCAGACGCCGGCACCGGTCCGCGCGCTGCCGATCGACTCGCTCGTGTCCTCCGCGCTCGAGCTCGACCGGCCCGGGGCCGGTGCGGACACCTCGCTGCAGCGTGGACTGGCCGCGCTCACCTTCCGCGCCCTGTTCGACAGCGGTGCCGACGGGACCCGGATCCTGGTCGCCCCGCCCCGGCGCTGGACGGCCTCCGAGCAGGAGCTGACCGGCTACCTCGACCTGGCTCAGCGGCTGTTCGACTCCGGCTCGGCCGTCCCGCAGTCGCTGGTCGGCACGCTGTCCGGAATCGACCAGGGAACCGCGGCCGGTCTCGCCTACACCCCGCAGGACGCCGCACGCGAGATCCCCACCGCCGTCACCGCCGACGTGGCCAGGATCAACGGCACCAAGCGCGACCTGCTCAACGCGATGGACGACGACAACACCAGCGACGTCGACCCGAACACGCTGCTCTCGCCCATGCAGTACGGGCTGCTCCGCGGCACGTCCACCGCCTGGCGTGGAGCCCCGGAGCGGGCGGAGGCGGCCGTCGAGCAGGTCGACGACCAGCTCGGCGCGCTGTGCGACCAGGTCGTGGTGAACAACCAGGGCCGGCCGCTGGCGCTGGCCTCCGGGGACAGCCCGATCCCGGTCAACGTCTACAACGGGCTGCCGGTGAGCATCGTCGTCCGGATCCGGCTGGTCGCCCCGCCCGGGCTGTCCCCCGCTCCCCCCCAGGACGTCCGGATCCCCCCGCTGAGCTCGATCAGCCGGTACATCTCGGCCGAGGTCACCAGGGCGGGCCGGTTCAAGGTGGACGCCAAGCTCTCCACCCCCGGGGGCACCAAGCTGGGCAGCACCGCCCAACTGGAGCTGAGCTCCACCTCCTACGGGATCATCACGGTCGCCATCACCGGCACCGCCGGCGCGGTGCTGGTCCTGCTGGTCGCCATCCGGCTCGTCCGCCGGGTCCGCACGGCGCGAGCGGCCAGGCCGGGTCCGGGACCGGAGCCGATCCTGGACGGCGAGGCCCGCGTTGAGCCGTAGCGGCGGTACGACGCGCCGGCCGGGCAGTACACAATCAGACGCTGTGACCGACCGAACCGACCAGGCGACCGAGCACCTGCCCCGACCGACCACCGGCCGGAGCGACGGGACGCCCTCGCTCGCCAGGGCCAGCGGGTCGATGGCGATCGCCACCCTGGTCAGCCGGATCACCGGGTTCGCCTGGAAGGTCATGCTCGCCTGGGCGGCCAGCCTCGGCGTGGTCAACGACTCGTTCACCGTGGCCAACACGCTGCCCAACATCGTCTACGAGCTGCTGTTCGGCGGGGTGCTGGCGAGCGTGGTCGTACCGCTGCTGGTGCGCGCGCAGGACGACCGGGACGGCGGGCTCGCCTACACCCAGCGCCTGATCACCATGGGCATGAGCATGCTCGCTGTCGGCACGGTGGTCGCGGTGGCGCTGGCCCCGCTGTTCACCCGGCTGTACATGGACGGCTCGACCGGCGAGGCCAACCCGGAGCTCGCCACGGCGTTCGCCTACCTGCTGCTGCCGGAGATCATCTTCTACGGCCTGTTCGCCATCCTGTCGGCGATCCTGCAGGCCAAGCAGGTGTTCGGCCCACCGGCCTGGGCGCCGGTCATGAACAACGTGATCGTCATGGCGACGATCGGGGTGTACGCGGTGCTGCCGGGGGAGATCTCGCTGAACCCGGTTCGGATGGGCGACGCGAAGCTGCTCACGCTGGGCGTCGGCGTGACGCTGGGCATCGCCGTGCAGGCCCTGGTGCTCCTGCCGGCGCTGCGCCGGGTCGGGTTCCGGTTCCGCTGGAACTGGGGCCTGGACGAGCGGTTCCGCGAGTTCGGCGGGCTGGCGCTGTGGATCGTCGGCTACGTGGCGATCAGCCAGGTGGGCATGGTGTTCACCACCCGGGTGCTGACCGCGGGGGCGTCCGGCGGCGCGGCCATCTACTCCAACGCCTGGCTGCTGTTCCAGCTGCCATACGGGGTGATCGGGGTGTCGCTGCTGACCGCGATCATGCCCCGGCTGAGCCGCTCGGCAGCCGACGGCGACACCGACAAGCTGATCGCCGACCTCTCGCTGGGAAGCCGGATGTCCACGGTGCTGCTGGTGCCGCTGTCCGCGATCCTCACCGTGACCGGCTCGTCGATCGGCGTCGCGCTGTTCAACTACGGCAACGCCGACGTCGCCGACGCCCAGCGGCTCGGCGACGCGCTCGCGTTCTCGGCGTTCGGCATCCTGCCCTACGCCCTGGTCATGCTGCAGCTGCGCGTGTTCTACGCGATGAAGGACGCACGCACGCCCACCCTGATCATGGTCGTGATGACCGTGGTCAAGATCCCGCTGCTGTACATGTGCAGCGGGCTGCTCCGACCCGACCACGTGGTCATCGGGGTGCTGCTGGTCAACTCGCTGACCTTCGTCGTCGGTGCGGTGCTCGGCCAGATGTGGCTGTGGGTGCGGCTGGGCCGGCTGCAGAGCATGCGGGTGGTGCGGGTGATCGTGCAGAGCGCGGCCGCCGGCGCCGGCGGCGTGCTCCTGGCGTTCGGCGCCGGGCTGCTGGTCGACCTCGTGCTCGACGGGACAGGCCCGACCCTGGTCGCCTGGGTGAAGGTCGTCATCCAGTCGTTGCTCACCGGGGTGGCGGCGTTCGCCCTGCTCGCGGTGTTCAAGGTGCCCGAACTCGACCCCGCGGTGCAACGAATCACCCGTCTGGTCCGTCGAGGTTGATGAGAACGACGGGAATAACCCCCGCCGGTCACGTACGCTCGTTCTGATCGGCCCAACACGTCAGTCCGTTGTCCACCTCGCTGGGGCTGGGGGCGGGGAGAGTGCAGTGACTACGAGGCGAACCGAATCCCTGACCGGCGAGCTGGCCCCCGGTGGCGCCGGGGAGCAGTTCCTGCTGCCCGGAGCCGTGATCGGGGACGGCCGGTACCGGTTGCTCGCCCAGTTCGGCGTGGACGAACGGGCGGGCGCGCACCTCTGGCGAGCCCGGGACAACCAGCTCCGTCGCGACGTGGCCCTGACCGTCCTGGTCGGCCAGGCCAGCGACGCCAAGCGCGCCGCCGACGCCCGCCGGACCCTGGAACGGGCCGCGCACGCCGCCCGGTTCGCCCACCCCGGCATGGCCCGGGTGCTGGACGTGCTCAGCCTCGGCAACGGCGTCTCCCCCAACGAGGGGTTGCTCGGCATCGTCGTCGCCGACTGGTCGGCCGGAACCGACCTGGTCGACCTGGTCGCCGAGCGCCCGCTGCCCGCGGCGACGGCCGCCCGGCTGCTCGAGCCGCTGGCCGCGGCCGTCGAGCGGGCCCACGTCGCCGGCCTCGTGCTCGGTGTCGACCACCCGCAGCGGATCCGGGTCACCCCGGACGGAACGTTGCGGCTGGCGTTCCCCGCGCCGCTGCCCGAGGCGGTGCCGCGCGACGACGTCAAGGGTCTCGGAGCCGTGCTGTACCTGCTGCTCACCGGGCAGTGGCCGCTGCCGGGCGGACCGGCGGCCGTTGCGTCGGCGCCGATCGCGCCGGACGGTTCGATCGCGCCGCCGGAGGCCCTGAACCCCGCCATCCCGCACGAGCTGTCGGCGGTGGCGCTGCGCAGCCTCGAGGACACCTCGATCGGCGGCATCAGGACCAGCGCCACCCTGCTCTCGGTCCTCGACCAGGCCGCGGAGTCAGCCGAGCAGACCGAGTTCCTGCGCCCGGTGGTGCCGGGTACCGAGGACGACGAGGGGCCGGTGTGGACCACCCGGCCGCCGGCCCGGGACCGGGCCCGTCGCCGGAAGCTCGCGATCGGCGTCACCGCGCTGGCGGTCGCCACCGTCGGCATTCTGGCCTGGATCGGCATGATGCTGATCGACTTCTTCGGCGACGACTCCGGCGGGACCGGCAACACGGTCGTGGTCAGCCAGCCGCCGCCCAAGGACGGGGAGACGGCCCCGCCGCGACCCAAGCCCGCCGGGCCGGTCAAGCCGGCCCAGGTCGCCGAGTACAACCCGGAGGGCTCGGAGGACGACGAGAAGGACGCCACCAACGTCACCGACGGTGACCCAGGCACCCTCTGGGAGACCGACACCTACAAGCAGCAGTTCCCCGCGCTCAAGCCCGGCGTCGGCATCATGGCCTCGTTCGCCGACCCGGTCCGCTTCGCCGCGGTCACCGTCGAGTCGCCGAGCCCGGGCACGGTCGTGGAGATCCGCACCGCCCCGTCGCCGACACCGACGCTCGAGGAGACCAAGACGATCGCCTCCGCGACGCTGAGCGCCGGCCGTACGGAGATCCAGCTGCCCAACGCCGAACCGTCGCAGTACCTGATCGTCTGGATCACGAAGCTCGGTGAGGGCAACGAGTCGGCGCTGGCCGAGCTGGGGTTCGTCCGGGCCAGCTGAGCACGTGGTGGAGGCCACACCTCGGGTGGTCCGGGGGGCGACCGATATCCTCGTGCCGTGACCACCGCCGCCAGCTCGGACGCCGACCTCATCGCGGCGCACGCCGCCGGTGACCCGCGAGCCTTCGCTGAGTTGGTCCGCCGCCACCGGGACCGCATGTGGGCCGTCGCCCTGCGCACGCTGCGTGATCCCGAGGAGGCCTCCGACGCTCTGCAGGAGGCGTTCATCTCCGCCTTCCGCGCCGCCGCGTCGTTCCGGGCGGAGTCGCAGGTCACGACCTGGCTGCACCGGATCGTCGTGAACGCCTGCCTCGACCGGGTGCGAAGACGCCAGTCCCGGCCCACCGTTCCACTGCCGGAGACCGGTCCGGGTGAGCCGGCCGCCCCGCGTGACTCGATGTCCGAGCGGGAGACCCGGCTCGTCGTGCAGAAAGCGCTCAGCCAGCTCTCCGAGGACCAACGGGTACCGATCGTGCTGGTCGACGTGGAGGGGTACTCGGTCGCCGAGACCGCCGCACTGCTCGGGATCGCGGAGGGCACGGTGAAGAGCCGGTGTGCCAGGGGGCGGGCCAAGCTCGCCAAAGTTCTCGGGCATCTCCGGAACCCGGATGCAGAAGCGAACGTCCCAGATGGCGCTGTTGAAGGGCGGAGTGTGCCGGCGAGGCGCCGCGGGGAGGGACGATGACAGAGAGCGTCACGGGCGCTCACGGGCCGCCGTGGTCTGTCGACCTGCTGGCGGACCTGCACGCGGGGGTGCTCGACGCCGAGACCGCGGCCCGGCTCTGGCCGAGGGTCAACGCGGATCCGGAAGCTCGTGCGGTCCTCGAGGCACTCGACTCGGTGAAGGTGGGCCTCGGACAGCTGGCGCACGCCCCGGTCGAGCCAATGCCGGCCCACGTTGCCGCCCGCCTCGACGCCGCGCTCGCGGCCGAGGCGCGGAGCAGGTTCGGTCCGCCGGGCTCCGCCGCGCCACCCCGGCCGTCGGCTCCGCCGCGGTCCACCGAGCCACCGGCCGGACCGTCCCTCGCCCCGGTCACCGACCTCGCCGCGGCCCGCCGCCGGCGCAACCGGATGGCCGCCTGGGGTGCCGGGCTGCTGACCGCCGCGGCCGCCGCGGCGGCGATCGCGTTCATCGCGATTCCCGGGACGTCGACCGACGGCGCACCGGTGGCCGGCAAGGGCGCCACCGAGGCCACCGAGCCCCCGGACGGCGCCGAGCCGCCGCTCGCCCTGTCCGGGGACGACCTCAACCCGGCGATCGGCCAGCTGACCGGTGAGAAGGACTACGGCCAGCTGGAGAACGAGCAGGGCCTCAAGGCCTGCCTGGACGGGAACGACATCCCCTCGGGCGACACCATCGGCGTCCACCCGGTCACGCTCGACGGCCAGGAGGGGATCGCCGCACTGCTCGGCGCCGGTACCGAGCCCGGCAAGTTCCGTGTCGTGGTCGTCGAACCGACCTGTACCGGCGGGAACCCGGACGAGATCATGGCCGACGCCATCGTGGGCAACTGACGATCGTCGGACATCCGGAGCAGAGGCCGCGTGGACACCGTCCGCGCGGCCTCTTCTTCCACCGTGCGTGCCTTTGGTCACCCGCGCGAAGCGGAACAACGGGCCCCTACGATCGTGTTCTACCGAGTGCGACGACTCGCACCGCCACCGGGAGGTCTGATGCCAGCCATCGACAACACGACGGTTCGCAACGTGATCGTCGTCGGCTCCGGCCCCGCCGGCTACACCGCGGCGGTCTACGCCGCCCGTGCCCAGCTCGAACCGCTGGTGTTCGAGGGGACGCAGTTCGGCGGTGCGCTGATGACCACGACCGAGGTCGAGAACTACCCCGGCTTCCGGGACGGGATCATGGGCCCCGACCTCATGGAGCAGATGCGCGCCCAGGCCGAGCGGTTCGGTGCCGAGCTGCGGGCCGAGGACGTCGACGAGATCCAGCTCGACGGCCCGGTGAAGTACGTCACGGCGAACGGGGTCCGCTACGCCGCCCGCGCGGTCATCCTCGCCATGGGGGCCGCGGCCCGGTACCTGCACGTTCCCGGCGAGCAGGAGCTGCTTGGCCGCGGCGTCTCCGCCTGCGCGACCTGCGACGGGTTCTTCTTCCGCGACCAGGACATCGCCGTCGTCGGCGGAGGCGACTCGGCGATGGAGGAGGCCACGTTCCTCACCCGGTTCGCCCGCTCGGTCACGATCATCCACCGGCGCCAGGAGTTCCGCGCCTCGCGGATCATGCTCGAGCGCGCCCGCGCGAACGAGAAGATCCGCTGGCAGCTGGACTCGGAGGTGCTCGAGGTGCTCGGCGAGGGCTCGGTCAAGGGGGTGCGGCTGCGGAGCACCGCCACCGGTGAGGAGTCGGTTCTCGACGTCACCGGCCTGTTCATGGCCATCGGCCACGACCCGCGCAGTGCGCTGGTCGCCGGGCAGGTCGACACCGACGAGGACGGCTACGTCCGCACCGCGCCGCAGAGCACGGTCACCAACCTGGACGGCGTCTTCGCCGCCGGCGACCTGGTCGACCGGACCTACCGCCAGGCCATCACCGCGGCCGGCTCGGGGTGCGCCGCGGCCATCGACGCGGAACGGTGGCTGGCCGAGCACGAGGCGACGCCCGAGGCCCACAAGGCCCCAGAACTGGTCGGCGGCGGTTACGCCGCGACGGACAACTGAAGGAGAGAACATGGCCGGAAACACCGTCACCGTGACCGACAGCTCGTTCGCCACCGACGTGCTGGGCAGCGACAAGCCTGTGCTGGTGGACTTCTGGGCGACCTGGTGCGGTCCGTGCCGGATGGTCGCGCCGGTCCTCGAGGAGATCGCGGGCGAGCACTCGGACAAGATCACGGTCGCCAAGCTCGACGTGGACCAGAACCCCACGGTCGCCCGTGACTACCAGGTACTGTCCATCCCGACGCTGATCCTGTTCAAGGGCGGTGAGCCGGTGAAGCAGATCGTGGGCGCCAAGCCCAAGGCCGCGCTCCTCGCGGATCTGTCCGACTACCTGGCCTGACAGCGTCGCGGACGGCAACTCTCGGTACGGCTCGTAGTGTCTACCGGGTGAACCGGCGTGTGGCGGGGGTCACCGAACCGACGCTCCACGTGACCCTCCGCGCCGGACTCACACTGGCAGGGCACAATGGTTGCGCAGCTGTTGTGCTGCCGTAGCCGTCATTCGCGCCGACTCGAGGTCGGTGCCCGACCCGAGCGAGGGGTGCATGCGGGTACTCCGCCGCGGTGATGCTGGGCCGGCAGTTGCCGAGGTCCGGGCCACGCTTGCGGGGCTTGGTCTGCTGCCGTCGAACCCGCCACCCAACGGGGCGGCCGAGGTCTTCGACGAGCTGGTCGAGCACGCGGTGCGGACCTTCCAGCAACAGCGAGGCATGATCACCGACGGGGTGCTCGGGCCGGCGACCTACCGGGCGCTGCGCGACGCGACCTACCAGCTCGGTGCGCGGCCGCTGGCCTACCTCGTGTCGTCCCCGGTGTCCGGGGACGACGTGCTCGCCCTGCAGGAGCGGCTGCTGGAGCTCGGCTACGACGCCGGCCGGCCCAACGGTGTGTTCGGCGTCCAGACCGAGGGCGCGCTGCGCAACTTCCAGCGCGACTACGGCCTGACCGTGGACGGCATCTGCGGGGCCGCGACCGTGCGGGCCCTGCGCCAGCTCTCTCCGCGGGCCCGTGGCGGCTCGCCGGTGCTGCTGCGCGAGCAGGAGCGGGTGCGCAAGGCCGGGCCGCGGCTGCGCGGCAAGCGCATCGTGATCGACCCGGGCCACGGGGGGCCGGACTCCGGTGTCTCGGTCGCCGGGGTCCGCGAGGCCGACCTGGTGTGGGACCTGGCCCGTCGGCTTGAGGGCCGGATGGTGGCCACCGGGATGCAGGCCCTGCTCTCCCGCGGCCGGGACCAGTGCCCGTCCGAGGCGGACCGGGCGCACTTCGCGAACGAGGTGGGCGCGGACCTGTACCTCTCGCTGCACTCCGACGCGAACTCGGCGCCCACCGCCCAGGGCGTCGCGAGCTTCCACTTCGGCACCGCCGGCGGGAACACCTCGACGATCGGTGAGACGCTGGCCGGGTTCGTGCAGCGCGAGCTCGTGGTCCGGACCGGTCTGCGCGACTGCCGGGCACACCCGAGGACCTGGGACACGCTTCGGCTGACCCGCTGCCCCGCGGTGCGCATCGAGATCGGCTACCTGACCAACGCCGATGACCGGGCGAGGCTCGCCGACCCGACCTTCCGGGACGTGGTCGCCGAGGGCATCCTCGTCGCGGTCAAGCGGCTCTACCTGCTCGGCGAGAACGACCAGCCGACCGGCACGTTCACCTTCGCCGACGTCCTGCGCCACGAGCTGGCCAAGGCCGAGTAGCCGGGGATCTGTCCACAGGCTGGGGGTAACACCTGTGGACAACCTCTGCCGGGTTCGCCGGCGTCAGCGCTGGAGCGCCGGGCTGGGGCTCGCCGTCGTGACGGTCACGGTGCCCAGGAGGCGCTCCAGGGCCGCCTCGACGTCTTCCTTCCAGGACAGCGCCGAACGCAGCTCCAGGCGCAGCCGGGGCCAGCGGGGGTGCTGACGCACGGTCTTGAAGCCCACCGCGAGCAGGAAGTCCGCGGGCAGGACACAGGTCGGCTCGTCCTCGTCCGGCCTGGCGTCACCGAAGGACTCGATGGCCTTCACCCCGCGGCGGGTCAGGTCCTTGGCCACCGCCTGCACGAGCATGCGGCCCAGCCCGCCGCCGCGGAACTCCGGCAGCACGTGGAACCCGGTCAGCAGGACCGCGTCCGGGCTCGGCGGCGAGGTGGGGAAGGCGGACGCCCGGGGAACTGCCGTCGGCGGTGCGTAGAGCACGAAGCCGACCGGGAGCTTGTCGCTGTAGACGATGCGCCCGCAGGAGCCCCACTCCAGCAGGACGCTGGACACCCACGCCTCTTTCTCCAGGTCGGTGGTGCCGAACTCCTCGGCTTGCTCACGCAGGTGGGGAGCCACCTCCCAGAACACACACTGCCGCGAGTGCTTGGGCAGGTCCTCGAGGTTGTCCAGCGTGACGCCGATGACGCGTCGCGACACCTGACCTCCCCCTGCCGTGTTACGCGTGCCGTTTGCCAGGATAAGCCCCGAACGGGGGGAGCGGAAACCACGAGGGGTCGATCGGGAGCCCGGTTACACTCGATCGATCTATCCTGCCCATCCGCGATGGAGCTCTCCCATGACCTCGCTCGGACCGCCGGACGATACCGGACGCAGCCTCGATCCCCACCTGCGCCGTTACGCCGCCCGTGCCGCTGGCATGACGGCCTCCGAGGTACGCGCGTTGTTCTCCGTGGCCAGCCGGCCCGAGGTGGTCTCGCTCGCCGGCGGCATGCCCAACCTCACCGCACTGCCGCTGGACTCGCTGTCCACCGAGATCGCCGGCCTGGTGAGCGGCGAGGGCCTCGTCGCCCTGCAGTACGGCTCGGCCCACGGGCTGCCCGAGCTGCGGGACCAGATCTGCGAGGTCATGGGCCTGGAGGAGGTGCACGGACACCCCGACGACGTGGTGGTGACCGTCGGCTCACAAATGGCGCTGGACATGGTCACCCGGATCTTCTGCGACCCGGGGGACGTGGTGCTGGCGGAGGGTCCCTCCTACGTCGGCGCGCTCGGCACCTTCGCCGCCTACCAGGCCGACGTGGTGCACGTCGGCATGGACGCGGACGGCCTGGTGCCCGACGCGCTGCGGGAGGCGCTCGCGGCGTGCGAGCGGGCCGGGCGGCGGGTCAAGTTCCTCTACACGATCCCGAACTTCCAGAACCCGGCCGGCGTGACGCTGGCGGTCCCGCGGCGGGCGGAGATCCTGGAGATCTGCGCCGCCCACCGGGTGCTGGTGGTCGAGGACAACCCGTACGGCCTGCTCGGCTTCGACGGGCAGACCTACCCCGCGCTGCGCTCGATGGACGCGGACAACGTGGTCTACCTCGGCTCGTTCTCCAAGACCTTCGCCGCCGGGCTGCGGGTGGGCTGGGCGCTGGCGCCGCACGCGGTGCGGGAGAAGCTGATGCTGGCCGCGGAGTCGGCGACGCTGTGCCCGCCGACGCTCAACCAGATGATCGTCTCCAGGTACCTGGCGACCCACGACTGGAAGGGCCAGATCAAGTCGTTCCAGCAGACCTACCGCGAGCGCCGGGACGCGATGCTCGCCGCGCTGGAGCAGCATTTCCCGCCCGGCTGCACCTGGACCGTGCCCGCCGGGGGTTTCTTCGTCTGGGTGACGGTTCCCGAGGGCGTCGACACCAAGGCCATGCTTCCCCGCGCGGTCACCGCCCGGGTCGCCTACGTCTCCGGCACGGGGTTCTACGCGGACGGGTTGGGCAGCCGACAGATGCGGTTGTCGTTCTGCTACCCGACGCCCGAACGCATCACCGAGGGCGTGCGCCGGCTGGCCGCCGTGCTGTCCGACGAGCTCGACCTCGCCAGGACCTTCGGTCCCACCAGCCAGCGGATCGGTTCCGGGCCGCAGGTGCCGGCGCCTGACACTGCTTGACATCCTTGCCTGGCAAGGTTTCTGGTCGGACGTCACCTGCGTCCGATCACAATGGACTGTCTGTTGTGGAATGACGAGGAGCGTCTGGTGTCCGATCTCTGTGTCGCGGTGCTGTCCGGCGGGCTCTCGCACGAGCGGGACGTGTCGCTGCGGTCGGGACGCCGGTTGTCCAGCGCGCTGCGCTCGGCCGGGATCGGCGTCGAGGAGTGGGACGCCGACTCCTCGCTCCTGAGCCGGCTTCGGGAGCACCGGCCGGACGCCGTCGTCGTCGCGCTGCACGGCGGGGAGGGCGAGGGCGGCTCGATCCAGACGGTGCTGGAGATGCTGGACGTGCCCTTCGTCGGCTCCGACTCCCACGCCTGCCGCCGAGCCTGGGACAAGCCGACGGCCAAGACCGAGCTCGCCGCGGCCGGCCTCACCACCCCGGACTGGGTCGTGCTTCCGCACAGCACGTTCCGCGAGCTGGGGGCGCAGCCAGTGCTCGACGCGATGGTCGCCCGGCTCGGCCTGCCGATGATGCTCAAGCCCGACCAGGGCGGCTCGGCGCTGGGAGCACAGGTCGTCCGGGACGCCGCCGACCTACCGGCCGCGATGGTGGGCTGCCTCGCCTATGGCGAGACCGTGCTCGCCGAGCGTTTCGTCGAGGGTGTCGAAGTGGCCGTCACGGTGCTTGACGGGCCGGACGGGCCCATCGCCCTGCCCGCCGTGGAGATCGATCCGGAGACCGGCGTCTACGACTACACCGCTCGCTACACCGCGGGCTTGACGCGGTTCCACACGCCGGCCCGCCTCGACGAGCGGGCCGCGGCCGCGGTGGCGGACCTCGCGGTGGCCGCGCACCGACTGCTGGGCTTGCGAGACGTCTCGCGCACGGACGCGATCGTCGACGCGGACGGCACGGTGCACTTCCTCGAGGTGAACCTGTCGCCCGGGCTGACCGAGACCTCGCTCCTGCCGATGGCGGCGGAGGCCGGCGGGCTCTCCCTCGCCGACATCTATGCCGGCCTGATCGACCGCGCGATGAGTCGATCGGTCAGGCGCTCTGCGTAGCCGTACGGGTACTTCTTGTCATCGTCACCGTGACAAAAGGGGCTGGGGTGATCCCTAATCGGTTTTTGATGTCCGATTTGCCCCGTTTTGGGACATAAGCTCGACGATGCGCTCGAGATCGTCGACCGACCCGAACTCGACGACGATCTTGCCTTTCCGGCGGCCCAGCTCAACCTTGACCCGGGTGTCGAAGGTGTTGGAGAGCCGGTCGGCCACGTCCTGAAGACCCGGTGCCTGCATCGGCTTGCGCGGTTGCGCCTTCGGTCGGGGCGGTGCCTGGTTCTTGAGCAGGGTGACTGCTTCCTCGGTGGCCCGCACCGAGAGTCCTTCCGCCACGATTCGGGCGGCGAGCTCTTCCTGCATGCCGGCGTCGTCCAGACCGAGCAGGGCCCTGGCGTGGCCGGAGGAGAGGACGCCGGCCGCCACCCGCCGCTGCACGGCCAGGGGCAGGCGCAGCAGCCGGATCGTGTTCGTGATGACCGGCCGGCTCCGACCGATCCGCGATGCCAGCTCGTCGTGGGTCACCTCGAACTCGTCGAGCAGCTGCTGGTAGGCCGCTGCCTCTTCGAGGGGGTTCAGCTGGACGCGGTGAATGTTCTCCAGCAGGGCGTCGCGCAGCATCGCGTCGTCGGCCGTCTGCCGGACGATGGCCGGGATCCTGGCCATCTCCGCCTGTTGGGCGGCGCGCAGCCGTCGCTCGCCCATCACCAGCTCGTACTTGTCGCCGCCCAGCTCACGGACGACGATCGGCTGCATCAGGCCGAACTCACGGATCGAGTGCTCGAGCTCGGCCAACGCGTCCTCGTCGAAGACCTGACGAGGCTGCTTCGGGTTGGCCTGGATCGCACTGGTGGGGATCTCCCGGTAGACCGCACCGGCCACCGACTCGTCCTTTGCCGCCGGTGCGGCGGGAGCGCTCGGTGTCCTGGTGGCCGGCGTCGGCAGCTTCACCGCCCCGTCGCTACCCCCGGCCGGGCCCTGCGGAATCAGTGCGGCGAGGCCACGACCCAGCCCACCCTTGCGTTCAGTCATGCTGTGCTGCTCTCTACTCCCCGCCGAAGCCGCGCTCGGCCATTTCCCGGGCAGCGTCAAGGTAACTCATCGCGCCCCGAGAACCAGGGTCGTACGCCAGAACGGTCTGTCCGAAGCCCGGCGCCTCCGAAACCTTCACGCTGCGGGGGATGACCGTTCGCAGCACGGTGTCACCGAAGTGCTTGCGGACCTCGGCGGTTACCTGGTCGGCGAGCTTGGTCCGGCCGTCGTACATGGTCAGCAGGATCGTCGAGACCTGCAGGTTCGGGTTGAGGTGGTTCTGCACCAGCTCGATATTGCGCAGCAGCTGGGAGAGACCTTCCAGTGCGTAGTACTCGCACTGGATCGGGATCAGGACCTCCTCGGCAGCGACCATCGCGTTGACCGTGAGCAAGCCGAGGGACGGCGGGCAGTCGATGAAGACATAGTCGGGGTTCAGCTGGTCGAGCGCGCCGGTGGGCAGGGCCTCCTTGAGCCGGGACTCGCGACCCTCCATCGAGACCAGCTCGATCTCGGCGCCCGCCAGGTCGATCGTCGCCGGAACGCAGTAGAGGTTGCCCGACTGGTCGCTCACCGCGGCGGCATCGGTCAGCGAGACCTCGCCAATGAGCACCTCGTAGATCGACGGGACCCCGGATCGGTGGTCGACGCCGAGCGCCGTACTGGCGTTGCCCTGCGGGTCGAGGTCAATCACCAACACCTTGAGGCCGTGCATGGCGAGCGCAGCGGCGAGGTTCACCGCACTGGTCGTCTTGCCGACACCGCCCTTCTGGTTCGCCACGGTCAGCACGCGCCTGCGCGTCGGCTTGGGGAGATCGTGCTTGGGGTGCAGCAGGCGCGTGGCGCGAGCGGCCTCCTCGGCGATGGGGGTCCAGCCCGAGACCGCCGCGGCGGCCTCCACGTTCTCGTGCATGACGACCTCGGGATGCTGCTGGTGTCGCCCGCTCACAAGACCACCTCGCGGGCGTCCTGCTGCCGCGGTTTCACGTGAAACATGGTCGCTCCGATCGTTGATGGGCGGGACCTGTCGGGCGTCGGCGCTGCCGACGCGTCAGTGTCCCTGATCCTGCCTGCTGACTCGTTGACGACGACCACGGACCCCCGTGCGCGGTCTCACCCCAACACGCTCGACTTCAATGATGGTGGTCGGCACCTCGAGGACACCGACGCCACACCGACCGACTCTCGGGGTTCCTCCGCCGGCGCGACTGACCGCGGCGCTGTCCCGGGTCGCCTCGGCCTCCGCGCTCTCACCCTTGAGCGCGAGGAGTCGACCTCCCTGCCGAAGCAGGGGAGCTGACCAGCCCCAGAGGCGATCCAGGGGAGCGACCGCCCGCGCGATGACGACGTCCGCGCCGGCACGCCGCTGCTTGATCCCCGGCTCCTCCGCTCGTCCGCGGACGACGCGCACCGTCAGCCCGAGGGCGCCTACGACCTCCTCGAGCCAGGCCACTCGTCGGGCCATCGGCTCCAGGAGCGTGAGATCGAGATCCGGACGCGCGAGGGCCAGGGGGATACCCGGTAGTCCAGCCCCGGACCCGACGTCAACCACCCGGGCGCCGGAGTCGATGCGCTCGGCGACGACGGCGGAGTTGAGAAGATGACGATCCCAGAGCCGTTCGACCTCGCGCGGGCCGATCAGCCCGCGCTCCACCCCGGCCGCGGCGAGTCGCTCGGCGAACTCGACGGCGAGCGGCAGAGCGTCCCCGAAGACGACGGAAGCGGGTCCCGGGGGGACTGGGGCTACTGCCTTCTCGTCCACCGCGGAACCCGCCTCGCTAGTCCGTTGTTTCACGTGAAACCGAGCGGAGTCAGGACTGCCGGAACACCACGACGCGACGTCGCGGGTCCTCACCCTCGCTCTCGCTGTGCACACCCTCGACCGTGGCGACGGCGTCGTGCACGACCTTGCGCTCGAACGGCGTCATCGGCTGGAGCCGAATCCGGTCGTCACCACCGGCGAGCACCCGCTCGGCGGTCGCGCGGCCGAGGTCTCGCAGCTCCTCCCGACGGTCCGCGCGCCAGCCCGCGATGTCGAGCATCAAGCGGCTACGGGTGCCGGTCTCCTGCTGAACCGCCAGCCTGGTCAGCTCCTGGAGCGCCTCGAGGACATTGCCCCTTGGCCCGACGAGCTTCTCGAGGTCCTCACCGCCGTCGATGCTCACCACCGCCCGACCGGCCTCGACGTCGAGGTCGATGTCCCCGTCGTAGTCGACGAGGTCCAGCAACCGCTCGAGGTAGTCCCCGGCGATGTCACCCTCGCGGACCAACAGGTCCTCGCTCGCCCCCGATCGCTCCTCGCCGTCCGAGTCGTTCTCCACCTCGGCAGGGGCATCGCCGTTGGTGGCCCGCGCGACCGCGGCGTCCTCGGCGTTGTCCTGCTCGGTCCCCGACTGCACCGTCTCCGGCACGACTTCTCCTCTCCAGGTCCGGAACTATCGCGTCAGCGGTTCTTCCGGCCTGTGTTCTTCTTGCGGGATCGGTCTGCACTCAGACCGGAAACCTTGTCGTCGCCCCCGGTCGCCTTCGCGGCGGAGCCGTTGTCCGCCGCGGTGCCACCATCGGACTTCGCTGCGCCGGTCTTGGCTGCGCCGGTCTTCGCTGTGCCGGTCTTCGCTGTGCCGGCGGCCGGCTTCGTACCGGGCTTGGTCGTGCGCGGCTTGGCGGTACCGGCGGCCTTCGCGTTCGGAGCGGGCTTGACGCCGGGCTGCTTGCCGGTCCGGTCGGCGGGCTTGGCCGCGGCGGGCTTCGCGGGACCGTCGGTAGCGGAAGCCGGACGCTTCTTCGCCTGCTGCGGGCGCTGACCGGGCTTCGGGGCGAGCGTGTTCCGCTTCTCGACGACGGCGGCCTTCTTGGCCTCCTCCTCGGCGTCGATCTTCCGGTACACCAGGCGCTGCTGGCCGAGGGTCCAGGTGTTGTTCGCGAGCCAGTAGAGCAGAAGGCCGATCGGGAAGAACAGACCGAAGATCAGCACGCCCAGCGGGAAGATGTAGAGGGTGAGCTTGTTCATGATCGCGGTCTGCGGGGTGGCGGCCTCCGGGTTCTGCCGCTCGACCGAGTGACGCGCGGTCAGGTGGGTCAGCACGCTCGCGAGGATCATCAGCGGGATCGACACGATGATGACCGAGGTGCGGTTCGCCCCCAGCGCGGTCAGCTGCGCCTCGGGCTGGGTGATGAAGTTCGAGAGCCGGGCACCGAAGAGGTTGGCCGCGAGGTAGGAGCTGACGCCGTCGGGACCGAAGAAGTAGTTCTCGTGCGGGCTGTTGCCGAACGAGCGGAGCACGTGGAACAGACCGATGAACACCGGGATCTGCAGGAGCATCGGCAGGCAGCCGCCGAGCGGGCTGAACCCGTGCTCGCGCTGGAGCTTCTGCATCTCCTGCGCCTGCCGCTGCCGGTCGTTGGCGTACTTCTTCTGGATCTTCTTGATCTCGGGGGCGAACTCCTGCATCGCCCGCATCGACCGGACCTGCTTCACGAACGGCTTGAACATGATCGCGCGCAGGGTGAAGACCAGGAACATGATGCCCAGCACCCAGGAGATGCCGGACGCCTCACCGAACACATGCCCGAAGACCCAGTGCCAGCACCAGAGGATGAAGGACACGGGGTAGTAGATGAACTCGAGCACGGAGCTACTCCTTGGGGAGGGGGTCGCGAGCCGGGCCTGGCGTTCCGGTCTCTTCGGTCACGTGGGGATCACGGCGGCGCACACGGCGCGGCGGCACGGGGTCGTAACCACCCGGGTGCCACGGTCCGCAGCGCAGCAGTCGGCGCACGGTCAGGTAGAAGCCGCGCAGTGCGCCGTGGGTCGACAACGCCTCGACGGCATAGGCACTGCAGCTGGGCTCGAACCGGCAACTCGGCGGGAGCACCGGTGAGATCCACGAACGGTAGAAGCCGACCGGTGCCAGCAGTACCTTGGCCGGCAGACTGGGTCGGGGGTGGCGGTCGGTCTCCGCGGGTACCGGGGCGGGCTCGTCCGTACCGCGCACGACCTCGTCGTCATGCGTGAGGCTCACTCCACACCACCAGTGTCCGTACCGGCGAGCCGCAGCTTCCGCAGCGCGGAGTCGAAGTCGCGCGCGAGCTCGGCGCTCGCCGCCTCCGCCGCGGTTGGCAACGCTCGGACGACCAACGTGCAACCAGGGAGGACGGTTCCCAGCCGATCGCGCACGACGTGGCGAAGGCGCCGGGTGACGCGATGCCGCACCACCGAGTTGCCCACTGTCCTGCCGACCACGAAGCCGACCCGAGTCCGCTCCCCGCTTCCGGCCACGCCGAGCCGAGCGACCTCCTCAGCCGTGATCGCGTGCACGACGAGCCTGGGCCGGCCGACACGCCGACCCTTCCTGGTCACCAGCCGAAAGTTGTCGCTACCGGTCAGCCGAGCGGACGCGGGGAGCACGCAAGTCAGGCGGAAAGGCGCTTACGACCCTTGCCACGACGAGCCGCGAGGATGGCCCGACCGGCGCGGGTGCGCATGCGCAGCCGGAACCCGTGGGTCCGCGCCCGGCGGCGGTTGTTCGGCTGGAAAGTACGCTTGCTCACGGTGGATCTCCCGGTAATGGCTCGCCAAGTTTCGCTGTCTCCACCGACGGACGGCGCGCAGAGTTCACCCACACCTCTCGGGAGACCTTATGAGAGTACGCACCCCCGATCGGGCTGTTCAATCGGGGTCGCTCAACCGCAGATCAACAGCCCGTTCAACGACACGCCGCGTGCGGTTGAATCCTTGCCCACGACCACATCTTGTGGCATGGCTCGGCGCTTGTTAGCGTGCGGTCTCCTGGTTGGGCCAGAGGGGAGTGGGAGCCCTGCTGCGCCGCACAGAGTGGACGATCCAGCGGTGGGGTTGCTGCTGCGGTCCGTTGTGCCTTCGTGCACAGTTGTGGACAACCCTGTGGATGCCGCCCGTGCAGAATTGACGGGCCGCTCTGCGGTCGTACAGCAAGGGGTTGGTCGTGAACGAGGCCAGCGAGGGGAGGGGAGCTCATAGGTGTCCGAGCAGCAGGTGAACCTGGGTGTGGTGTGGGAACAGGTCGTCCGGGAGCTGTCCGCCGGCACCCTTTCTCCCCAGCAGCGAGCGTGGATGCGGGTGACGCGGCCGATCGGGTTGCTCGACGGCACCGCGCTCCTCGCCGCACCGAGTGACTTCGCCAAGGACGCGATCGAACGCGCGCTGCGCGAACCGATCACCGACGCGCTGTCCCGCCGCCTGGGGTGGGCGGTGTCCCTGGCCGTGAAGGTGGACACGGTCACCCCCGCGGTGACGGCCACCCCGGCGGTTCCGGCTCCCCCACCGCCCCTGCCCGGCACCGGCGACCCGATCGTCGACGGCCGCCCGATCCTTCCGCCGATCGGCGCCCCCGAGCACGGCGGCGAGGTCGACGGCGACAGCGACGAGGTGGACGAGGAGGGGGACGCCCTGGCGACGGTGCACGAGATCTGGCCCACGTTCGCCAGCGGCCAGCCGGCGAGCGGGCAGCCCTTCACGGCGCCGGCCCAGCCGCAGACCTCGAAGACCCGCCTGAACGAGAAGTACACGTTCGACACGTTCGTGATCGGCGCGTCCAACCGCTTCGCCCACGCCGCGGCGGTGGCGGTCGCCGAGGCGCCGGCGCGTGCGTACAACCCGCTGTTCATCTGGGGCGAGTCCGGGTTGGGCAAGACCCACCTGTTGCACGCGGTCGGCCACTACGCGCAGCGTCTGTTCCCGGGGATGCGGGTGCGCTACGTGTCGACCGAGGAGTTCACCAACGACTTCATCAACTCGCTGCGCGACGACCGCAAGGTGGCGTTCCAGCGGCGGTACCGCGACATCGACATCCTGCTGGTGGACGACATCCAGTTCCTGGAGGGCAAGGAAGGAACCCAGGAGGAGTTCTTCCACACGTTCAACACGCTGCACAACGCGAACAAGCAGATCGTGGTGTCCTCGGACCGACCGCCCAAGCGCCTGGAGACTCTGGAGGACCGCCTCCGCACGCGGTTCGAGTGGGGCCTGATCACCGACATCCAGCCCCCCGAGCTCGAGACCCGGATCGCGATCCTGCGGAAGAAGGCGGCCCAGGACCGGCTGGCGGCCCCGGCGGAGGTCCTCGAGTTCATCGCGGCACGCATCGAGCACAACATCCGGGAGCTGGAGGGTGCGCTGATCCGGGTGACCGCGTTCGCGTCGCTGAACCAGCAACCGGTCGACCTGGGCCTGGCCGAGATCGTGCTGCGCGACCTGATCCCCGACTCGCAGGTGCCGGAGATCAGCTCCACCACGATCATGGCCGTGACGGCGGAGTTCTTCTCAGTATCTCTTGACGACCTCTGCGGGCCGGGCAAGACCAAGGCCCTCGCCCAGGCCCGCCAGATCTCGATGTACCTCTGCCGCGAGCTGACCGACCTCTCCCTCCCCAAGATCGGCCAGACCTTCGGCGGCCGCGACCACACGACGGTCATGCATGCCGAGAAGAAGATCCGCAAGGAGATGGCAGAGCGACGGCGCGTGTACGACCAGGTGCAGGAGCTGACCTCCCGCATCAAGCAACGCGCCCGCGGCTGACCCTCACCGCGTCACCCCTATAAGTACTGTCGCCGAGCGGTACCCACCCGCCTGGGGACCCGGTGCATGCGCCGCGCGAAGTACCTGTCCCGCCGCTGTTCCTTGTTGTCGAGCGGTGCCCACCCCCGCTCTGCACCCGGGCCACGTCCTCACGGCGCCCGCCGGTCACCTCACAGGTCGCAGTTCCCGGCGATGCTCGTGGTGCTCGGCAGGCGGATCTTCTCGCCGGCCATCCCGATCGCTCCGGGCATCCCCTCGCTTCCGGCGGATGCCCCCGCGCGCCGCCGCGCACTGCCCCGTGCGCGAGCCCGCTTGTCTCGGCCCACTCGACCCGGCCCACTCAACCCGGCTCACTCAACCCGGCCCGCCGCGCCTCCCGCCCGGCCGCCCGCCACTCCGATCCACTGCCCGCCCCCACCTCTTGCCGCCGTCAGCCCGTCAGAACGCGTCGTCCATCCACCCGTCGTCCACACGCTCACCCGGCCCAACTCCTGGCCTCCCCAAGCCACCCACCGCCCCCGAAAACCCCGCTGTCACCCCGAAAGGGGACAAAATCGCCCCCAACCCTGTGTATGACTTGGGTACGCCCGGGTACCCGGCTGGGGAGTCTGCTGTGTGCAACTGTGGGTGAACTGTGGACAACCCTGACCGCCTCTCGGTCCATCCACGGGCACCCCGAGTTGTCCACGGGCCGCGCATGAGGTTCATCCACATCCCGCCGCCCGCCGCGACGTGCGCGGACGAGAAGTATCCACACAACCCACAGCCCCTATCACTACGGCTGTTTTTCTCTCTTTCAAGGGATTCACAAAGCAAAAACAGGGGCCGCGAGTCGAGCGAGCCGAGGCGCTCGAGCAGGAGGTCGCGCAGCCAGCCCCGAGTACCGCCCTCGTCCGGCAAGCCGTACGGTGGCGGTCTACGAGAGTTCGCTCGAGTGAGATCCCGCGCACTCGCGGCTCCTCCTCGTGTCTGGAAAGGACAGTCATGAAGATCCGCGTCGAGCGCGACGGTCTCGCCGACGCCGTCGCCTGGGTGGCTCGTTCGTTGCCGTCCCGTCCGCCGGTCCCGGTACTCGGCGGGATCCTGCTGGACACCGGCAACTCGGATGCGCTGACCATCTCCGGATTCGACTACGAGGTCTCCGCGACGGTGGGTGTCGCCGCGACCGTGGCCGACGGTGGGCGGACCCTCGTCTCCGGTCGGTTGCTCGCGGACATCACCAAGGCCCTCCCGGCCCAACCCGTTGAGATCATGGTCGACGGCGCACGCGTCTCGATCACCTGCGGCAGCGCGAAGTTCAGCCTGCCCACGATGCCGGTCGAGGACTACCCCCAGCTTCCGGCGATGCCACCCCGAGCGGGCGAGCTCACCGGCGAGGTGTTCGGCCTCGCGGTCAGCCAGGTCGCCGTCGCCGCCGGCAAGGACGACACCCTGCCGATGCTCACCGGCGTGCGGGTCGAGATCAACGGCGACACGCTCACGCTCGTCGCCACCGACCGCTTCCGCCTCGCGATGCGCGAGTTCACCTGGCAGCCCGACGGCAGCCTGGCCCACGCCGGCGACGTCGCCGTGCTCGTGCCGGCCCGCACCCTGGCCGAGGCAGCGAAGGCACTCGGCACCGCCGGCGCCACCGTCGAGCTCGCGCTCGCTCCCGGTGACGGCCTGATCGGTCTGTCCGGCAACGGCCGGCGCACCACCAGCCGCCTCCTCGACACCGAGTTCCCGCGGTACCGCCAGCTGCTGCCGAGCGACCAGACCTCGACCGCGATCATCGACGTCGCCCCGCTCGTCGAGGCGATCAAACGCGTGTCGTTGGTCGCCGAGCGTGGTACCCAGGTTCGGCTCGAGTTCGGGGAGAACGGGCTGCGGCTTTCCGCCGGTGGCGACGACGAGGGGAGCGCGGAGGAGGAGCTCGCGGTGGAGTACACCGGCGAGCCGGTCACCATCGCGTTCAACCCGTCGTTCCTCCAGGAGGGACTCGGCGCGCTGCATGCCGAGCGGGCCGAGCTGTCGTTCACCACGCCGAGCCGGCCGGCCCTCATCAAGCCGGTCGACGACGAGGGCAACGTGGTCGCCGGGTACCTGCATCTGCTGATGCCCGTGCGCCTGCCCGGCTGATAACGGAGGAACGCCCAGTGTCAAGCAAGGTCCAGCTCGGTCTCGTCGGTCTCGGCAAGATGGGCTTCAACATGCGGGACCGGATTCGCGCGGCCGGTCACGAGGTGGTGGGCTACGACCGCAACCCGGACGTCACCGACGTCGGGTCGCTGACCGAGCTGGTGGAGCGGCTCGAGGCGCCGCGGGTCGTGTGGGTCATGGTGCCGGCCGGAGATCCGACCCGACAGACGATCGCCGAGCTCTCGGATCTGCTCAGCGAGGGTGATCTGGTGATCGACGGCGGCAACTCCCGTTTCACCGACGACAAGATCAACTCCGAGCTGCTCGACAGCAAGGGCGTCGGCTACCTCGACTGCGGCGTCTCCGGCGGGGTGTGGGGCAAGGAGAACGGCTACGCCCTCATGGTCGGCGGCTCCGCCGAGCACGTCGAGCGGGCGATGCCGATCTTCGACGCGCTGCGTCCAGAGGGGCCGCGCGAGGAGGGCTTCGCCCACGCCGGTCCGGTCGGCGCCGGCCACTACGCGAAGATGATTCACAACGGCATCGAGTACGGGCTCATGCAGGCCTACGCCGAGGGTTTCGAGCTGCTCGAGGCGGCCAAGGTCATCGAGGACGTGCCGTCGGTGATCAAGGCCTGGCAGCGTGGCACGGTCGTCCGGTCCTGGCTGCTCGACCTCCTGGTCCGCGCGCTCGACTCCGATCCCGAGCTCGACGACCTGCGTGGTTACGTCGAGGACTCCGGCGAGGGCCGCTGGACCGTGGAGGAGGCTATCAACCTCGCCGTGCCCGCGCCGGTGATCTCCGCCGCGTTGTTCTCCCGGTTCCGCTCCCGTCAGGAGGACTCGCCGGCAATGCGCGCGGTGGCCTCGCTCCGCAACCAGTTCGGTGGGCACGCCGTGATCCACGCCGGGCCGTCCTCGGGTGCGGGCAGCACCCAGGGCTGACGGTGCGGGTCAGGCACCTCCAGGTCACCGACTTCCGTTCCTGGGAGCACGCCGACCTGGAGCTGGAGCCCGGTGCGAACGTTCTCGTCGGGCGCAACGGCCAGGGCAAGACCAACCTCGTCGAGGCGGTGGGGTACGCGGCAACGCTCGGCTCGCACCGCGTCGCGGTGGATCTGCCGCTGATCCGGCACGGCTGCCCCCGGGCGATCGTGCGCCTCGCTGTGGTCAACGAGGGGCGCGAGCTGACGATCGAGCTGGAGATAACGGCGGGGAAGGCCAACCGGGCCAGGGTCAACCGCGCCCCAGTCCCCAAGACGCGCGACGTGCTGGGGATCCTGCGCACCGTGCTGTTCGCACCCGAGGACCTGGCGCTGGTCCGCGGCGACCCCGGCGAGCGGCGCCGGTTCCTCGACGAGCTGCTGGTCTTACGCGCGCCGCGGTACGCGGGCGTGCGCGCGGACTACGAGCGGGTACTGCGGCAGCGCAACGCCCTGTTGAAGTCCTCCGGCCATGCCCGCCGAGCCGGGGCGAAGGGGGACATCGGCACGCTCGACGTGTGGGACGGTCACCTCGCGCGGCACGGTGCCGAGCTGCTCGGCGCCCGTCTGGACCTCGTCGCCGACCTCGCCGACCACGTGACCAGCGCCTACGCCGGGGTCGCGCCCGAGTCCCGGCCGGCGCGGATTCGCTACCGGTCCGGGATCGGCGACTCGTTCCCGCCCGACTACGGCACTCCCGGCTCCCGGGCCGACCGTGAGGTGCTGCAGGACGCCCTGCTCGCGGCGATGGTGGCCGGCCGCGACGCCGAGCTCGAACGCGGGGTGAGCCTGGTCGGCCCGCACCGCGACGAGCTCGAGCTGACCCTCGCCGACTTCGCCGCCAAGGGGTACGCGAGCCACGGCGAGTCGTGGTCCTTCGCACTCGCGCTGCGACTGGGCTCCTACGAACTGCTGCGGTCCGACGGGAACGAGCCGGTGCTCGTGCTCGACGACGTGTTCGCCGAGCTGGACCGTCGTCGTCGCGCGCGACTCGCCGAAGTGGCTTCGAACGCCGAACAGGTCCTCGTGACCGCGGCGGTGGAGGAGGATGTCCCGGACGAGCTCGCCGGGGCGCGCTTCGTCGTGTCCAACGGGGAGGTGTCGCGTGTCGGACCGGCCTGACGATGATCGACTCAAGTTCACCACGAACGGCGTGAATCCCCCCACATCTGGGGACAAACCTGTGGATAGTGTGGATAACACTGATGCTCCCCGCGACCAGGGGCGCTCGATGGGGGCAGATCCGGGTACCGCCAACACCCAAAAGGGTGTTGATATTGAACAGCTCATGCTGTCCAACACGCAGCGTGACTATCCACAGCTTCGCGGCTCCGACCTGGCCAAGGCGGCTCTCCAGGCGGCGAAGGACGCCTCGAGCGGTCCGGGACCGCGCAGGACCAACCAGGCCAAGCGGGGCTTCACCGGAAACCGACGCCGCCGCCGGTGGTCCGGTCCGCGTCCGGACGAGCGGGACCCGCAGCCCCTCGGCCGGCTCGCCTCCCGCCTGGCCGCTGACCGCGGGTGGAGCGGACAGCTGGCGACCGGTCGACTGTTCGCCAGGTGGAGCGCGATCGTCGGGGAGGACGTGGCCGAGCACACCCAGCCGGTCGTCCTGCGCGACGGCGAACTCACCATCCAGGCCGTTTCCACCGCCTGGGCAACCCAGCTCCGCCTGCTGCAGCGGCAGCTGCTCGCCAAGATCGCGGCCGGGGTGGGAGACGGCGTCGTGACGAAGCTGAAGGTGAACGGTCCCGCCGCGCCGAGCTGGCGGCATGGCACCCGCCGCGTGCCGGGACGCGGCCCCAGGGACACCTATGGGTGAACGGCCGCCACAAGCTGTCAGATTCCCCCGGGAGGATCCCCGCAGGCGTCCGACCTCGGACGGGTTCCGGCGAGAGCGTCTGCGGCAAAGCTAGGGGTGTCCTTGGCCCACTTCTGAGCGAGCGCCCAAGTACAATCGACAGCGGGGAGTTTTGCGCCCGTCCTGACGAGGGAGACACCACGCCCGTGGCAGCCAACGACCATGAATACAACGCGTCCTCGATCACTGTTCTCGAGGGCCTGGAGGCCGTCCGCAAGCGGCCTGGCATGTACATCGGCTCCACCGGCGAGCGAGGCCTGCACCACCTGATCTGGGAGGTCGTCGACAACGCCGTCGACGAGGCGATGGCCGGCTACGCGACCAGGGTCGAGGTCACCCTGCTCGGCAACGGCGGCGTCCGGGTGGTCGACGACGGCCGCGGCATCCCGGTCGAGCCGCACCCCGTGCACCAGAAGTCGACGCTGGAGATCGTGCTCACCCAGCTGCACGCCGGCGGCAAGTTCGACAGCGACAGCTACGCGGTCTCCGGTGGTCTGCACGGTGTCGGCGTCTCCGTGGTGAACGCCCTGTCGACGGCGCTGGACATCGAGGTCTACCGCCACGGGAAGGTGTGGAACCAGCACTACGAGCGGTCGGAGCCCGGCGAGCTGGTGGAGGGACCGGAGACCGACCGCACCGGCACCTCGGTCACGTTCTGGGCGGACCCGGACATCTTCGAGACCACCGAGTACAACGCCGAGACCGTGGCCCGACGCCTGCAGGAGATGGCGTTCCTCAACAAGGGCCTCACGATCGTGCTGCGCGACGAGCGTGTGTCCGATCAGGACAGTGAGGCCGACGCCGAGGGCAAGTCGGCGCGCGTCAAGGAGCGCACGTACTGCTACCCGGGCGGTCTCGAGGACTTCGTCAAGCACATCAACCACACCCGCGAGTCGATCCACAAGACCGTGATCTCCTTCGAGGCCAAGGGAGAAGGGCTCGAGGTCGAGGTCGCGATGCAGTGGAACACCGGCTACAGCGAGTCGGTGTACACGTTCGCCAACACGATCAACACAGCTGAGGGCGGCACGCACGAGGAGGGCTTCCGCGCCGCGCTCACCCGCGTTGTGAACGTGTACGCGCGCGAGAAGAAGCTGCTCAAGGAGAAGGACCAGAACCTCACCGGCGACGACGTGCGCGAGGGGCTCGCCGCGATCATCTCGATCAAGCTGGCCGAGCCGCAGTTCGAGGGCCAGACCAAGCAGAAGCTGGGCAACACGGAGGCGAAGACCTTCGTCCAGACCACCTGCAACGAGTGGCTCGCCGACTGGTTCGAGCGCAACCCCAACGACGCGCGCACGATCGTGTCGAAGGCGGTTTCCTCTGCCACGGCGAGGATCGCGGCCCGCAAGGCCAAGGAACTGGTGCGCCGCAAGGGAGCCCTCGACATCGGCGGCCTGCCCGGCAAGCTCAAGGACTGCCGCTCCACCAACCCGGAGGAGTGCGAGCTCTACATCGTCGAGGGCGACTCCGCGGGTGGTTCGGCCAAGGAGGGCCGGGAGTCGATGTTCCAGGCCATCCTCCCGATCCGCGGCAAGATCATCAACGTCGAGAAGGCCAGGATCGACCGTGTCCTCAAGAACACGGAGGTGCAGAGCCTGATCACGGCGCTGGGCACCGGAATCCACGACGAGTTCGACGTCAGCAAGCTGCGGTACCACAAGATCGTGCTGATGGCCGACGCCGACGTGGACGGTCAGCACATCCGAACCCTGTTGCTGACGCTGCTCTTCCGCTTCATGCGCCCGCTGGTCGAGCACGGTCACGTGTACCTGGCCCAGCCGCCGCTGTACAAGATCAAGTGGCAGCGCGCCGAGCCCGAGTTCGCCTACTCCGACCGGGAACGCGACGGCTTGATCAAGGCCGGCCTCGAGGCCGGCAAGAAGATCAACAAAGAGGACGGCATCCAGCGCTACAAGGGTCTCGGCGAGATGAACGCCGACGAGCTCTGGGAGACCACGATGGACCCCGCGCACCGCCTCCTCCTCCAGGTCACCCTCGACGACGCCGCAACCGCCGACGAGCTGTTCAGCGTGCTCATGGGTGAGGACGTCGAGGCAAGGCGCTCGTTCATCACCCGGAACGCCAAGGACGTCCGCTTCCTCGACGTCTGACCAACGCCGTGCGCCGAGCCCACCACCACCCCGCCGCGGCGGGGCGCTCGCGCCCGGCTCCACACCTCCATCCACACCCCATCCACACCCGCCCCTCCGTCCCGACCAGCCTGTACGTCAAGTTGTCCACAACTGGTCCAGTTGTCCACAGTCGACCCCCTTCACCCCCCACACCACCCCCAACCCCGATAAACTGGCACGGCGGGACGCCCCCGGGAACGGGTGGGGGGTGGGCATCGTGCGTACGCGCGCGAAGACCGTCGGAGCGTTCGGCGCAGGGGGGTGGTGCGGCCTCCCCGGGCCACCGCGGGTCGCGGTTCGCGGCGCGTGGGATGTGTCTGGGCGCGGTGGGTCGGAGGGCGGAAAGCGCTGTTCAGACCTGTGCTCCCGGACGGCTCAGCCAGCCTTGCACAGCGGTCCTGACCAGCACAGATAGACTGCATTGGTTACCAGCGAATCCTCGATCGCGCTGGCCTGCGGAAGGAAGCTTCACGCCGTGACGGAAACAACCGTGCCGCCAGAGGGTGACCGGATCGAGCCGGTCGACATCCAGCAGGAGATGCAGCGCTCCTACATCGACTACGCGATGAGCGTCATCGTCAGCCGGGCGCTGCCGGATGTTCGTGACGGGCTCAAGCCGGTGCACCGCCGGGTGCTGTACTCGATGTACGACACCAACCTGCGTCCCGACCGCAGCCACGTCAAGTGCTCGCGCATCGTCGGCGACGTCATGGGTAACTACCACCCGCACGGTGACTCCGCGATCTACGACGCGCTCGTCCGCCTCGCCCAGCCCTGGTCGCTGCGCTACCCCCTGATCGACGGTCAGGGCAACTTCGGCTCGCCGGGCAACGACCCGCAGGCCGCCATGCGGTACACCGAGGCCCGGATGGCCCCGCTGGCCATGGCGATGCTCCAGGACATCAACGAGGAGACCGTCGACTTCTCCGACAACTACGACGGCAAGACCCAGGAACCCGACGTCCTGCCCGCGCGCATCCCGAACCTCCTGGTCAACGGGAGCGGCGGCATCGCGGTCGGCATGGCGACCAACATCCCGCCGCACAACCTGCGCGAGGTGGCCGCCGGCGTCGTCTGGGCCCTGGAGAACTGGGACGCCTCCGACGAGGAGACCCTGGCCGCGATGATGCAGCGGATCAAGGGTCCCGACTTCCCCACCTACGGCCAGATCCTCGGCACCCAGGGCATCGAGGACTGCTACCGCACCGGCCGCGGCTCGATCAGGATGCGCTCGGTCATCGAGGTCGACGAGGACGCCAAGGGCCGCACGATCCTGGTCGTCACCGAGCTTCCCTACCAGGTGAACCCGGACAACCTGATCGAGAACATCGCGCAGCTGGTCCGCGACGGCCGGATCACGGGCATCTCCGAGGTCGCCGACGAGTCCAACAAGCGCAACGGCATGCGGATCGTGATCACGCTCAAGCGGGACGCGGTCGCGAAGGTCGTGCTGAACAACCTCTACAAGCACACCCAGTTGCAGCACAACTTCGGGGTGAACATGCTGGCCCTGGTCGACGGCGTGCCCCGCACGCTGCGGCTGGACCAGATGATCCGGCACTACGTGCGCCACCAGGTCGAGGTCATCGTCCGACGCACCCGCTACCGGCTGCGCAAGGCCGAGGAGCGGGCCCACATCCTGCGTGGCTACGTCAAGGCGCTCGACGCGCTCGACGAGGTCATCGCGCTCATCCGCCGCTCACCCACGGTCGACGAGGCCCGTACCGGCCTGATCGCGCTGCTCGACGTGGACGAGCTGCAGGCCAACGCGATCCTCGAGATGCAGCTGCGTCGACTCGCCGCCCTCGAGCGGCAGAAGATCGTCAACGAGCTCGCCGAGATCGAGGGCTACATCGCCGAGCTTCAGGACATCCTCGCCAAGCCGGAGCGGCAGCGCACGATCGTCCGCGACGAGCTGATGGAGATCGTCGAGAAGCACGGCGACGAACGGCGCACAAAGATCATTCCCTTCGACGGCGAGGTCTCGATCGAGGACCTGATCGCCGTCGAGGACGTGGTCGTCACGATCACCCGCACCGGGTACGCGAAGCGGACCAAGACCGACCTCTACCGGGCGCAGAAGCGCGGCGGCAAGGGTGTGCAGGGGGCGGGCCTCAAGCAGGACGACATCGTCGCCCACTTCTTCGTCAGCTCGACCCACGACTGGATCCTGTTCTTCACCAACAAGGGGCGGGTCTACCGGGCCAAGGCCTACGAGCTGCCGGAGGCCAACCGCAACGCCCGCGGCCAGCACGTGGCGAACCTGCTGGCGTTCCAGCCGGACGAGCACATCGCTCAGGTCATCCAGATCAAGGACTACCAGGCAGCCCCCTACCTCGTGCTCGCCACCAAGAGCGGCCTGGTGAAGAAGAGCAGGCTCTCCGACTTCGACAGCAACCGCGCCGGCGGTCTCATCGGTATCAACCTGCGTGAGGACGACGAGCTGGTCGGCGCGGTGCTCTGCGCCGCCGAGGACGACCTGCTGCTGGTGTCCGCCGGCGGCCAGTCCATCCGGTTCCAGGCCACCGACGAGGCGATGCGGCCGATGGGTCGCGCGACCTCCGGCGTGCTCGGCATGCGGTTCAACCACGGGGACGAGCTGCTCACCCTCGGCGTGGTCCGCGAGGGCACGTTCGTCCTGGTCGCCACCGACGGCGGCTACGCCAAGCGCACCCCGATCGAGGACTACTCGGTCCAGGGTCGCGGCGGGAAGGGCGTGCTCACGATTCAGCACGACACGCGGCGTGGGAGGCTGGTAGGCGCACTCATCGTCGACGTCGACGACGAGCTGTACGCGATCACTTCATCCGGTGGAGTGATCAGGACCACAGCCCGTGAGGTGCGCAAGGCCGGCCGGCAGACCAAGGGGGTGCGCTTGATGAACCTGGGTGAAGGCACCACCCTGGTAGCGGTCGCCCGCAGTGCCGAGGTCTCGGCCGAGAACGCCGGCACGGCTCCCGCGCCGGAGGTGGACATCCCGACCGACGGAGACGTCGCGGCCGACCCGACGGGCGAGGCAACCGAGCCCCCGGGCCCGACGTCCACCGAGACGGGACCGGTCGACCCGACCGGCAACGGCCAGCAGCCCCAGTAAGCCGCGAAGACGTAGGGGATTCCCGTGACACCACCCGAGAAGTCCGGCAGCACCGGTCAGAACCCGGAGCGAGAGCCGGAACGCCCGTCCGGCGTCGCTACCGACGGCCAGGCGAAGTCGGTCGAGCAGGAGACCGGTGGGAGTGGCGGGGCGAACGGTGAGCAGGGCAAACCGGCCGGGGACCCGCCGACCACCCGCCTCACCAGCGACGATCTCGAGGTGGGGCCGGGCACCCCGCCCCCGTGGCAGCGGGGCCCGAGCGAGCCCGCGAAGCCGGCATCGTCCGGCCAGCCGGTTCAGGCGCAGTCCTCGCCGGCCCAGGCGGGGCACCAGACCATGCCGGTCAGCCCGAGCACCGGGCCGGGGGAGACCACCGTGCAGGTCGAGCGGCCGGTGCTCACCGGTGCGGCGGCCGCCCGCCTGTTCTCCGACAGCGTTCCGACGGCCAGCAGCCTCCCCGGCGCCGGCGGGCAGAACCGGACCACCGTCCATCTCGACGCCAGCAACCCGTCCACCGGGCCGCTGCGCATCGGGGCCGGTGCCACCCCCAGTGCCCTCCGCCGACCCGGCCGCGGCCCACGCCGAGCCAACCTCCAGATCAAGCGGTTCGACCCGTGGTCGGTGCTGAAGCTGTCGCTCGTGCTGTCGGTGGCGTTGTTCTTCGTATGGCTGGTCGCCGTCGGGGTGCTCTACGCCGTCCTCGGCGGAATGGGCGTCTGGGACAAGCTCAACGGCATCTCCAGCGACTTCCTCCAGATCTCCGACGACGGCGGCGCCGCGGGCAACTCGGAACCATTGATCAGCGCGGGGCGCGTGTTCGGCATCGCGGCCATCATCGGGGCGGTGAACATCGTCCTGTTCAGCGCGCTGGCCACGGTGGGAGCGTTCATCTACAACGTTTCCGCCGATCTCGCCGGGGGTCTCGAGGTCACCCTCGCGGAACGGGAGTAACGGGGTACTGGTGTGCGACCCGCGACCACGGTGCGATAGTCTCGTCTCGCTGGTCGAGGGCCTATAGCTCAGGCGGTTAGAGCGCTTCGCTGATAACGAAGAGGTCGGAGGTTCAAGTCCTCCTAGGCCCACGTATGTCAGGGGCCGTCCACTCCGGGTGGGCGGCCCCTGACTTTGTCTGCGCCCGCTCCGGCATGCGCCCGGGGGCCGCCCGGCTTGCGGGCCAGCAGGTATGCCTGTGGTGTCTTCTCGTGTGGCGGCCGCGGTTGTCGCGTCAGCTGTGCCTCCACGTCCAGGCCCGCGGCAGTGCACGTCTCGGCGACGAAGTCCGGCTGCAACCGGTAGGCATCCAAGGTGACCCGATGGCCGTACCCATGGGTGATGCGGCGAGCCTCCTGACCGACCTGGAACGTCGCCAGCAGTCGTCCCCCCCGGTGCCAGCACCCGCGCCAGTTCCGCCACCACCGACGCCAACCGCTCCGGCGGAGTGTGGATCAGCGAGTACCAGGCCAACGCGCCCGCCAGGCAGCCGTCATCCAGCGTCAACGCCTCCAGTGAACCGATCTCGAAGCGCAGCTCCGGATGCGCGCGGCGGGCCGCTCGGACCATCCGGGGGGAGAGATCGACTCCGAACACGTCGAGCCCGAGCGAGGCCAGGTAGCCCGTCAACCGGCCCGGCCCGCAGCCCAGGTCAGCGACGGTGTCGTAGGCGGCCCGGGTCCTGGTGACATAGGCAGGCTCGGACACGAGAGGGAAGGCTGTCCGCCGCAACCAGACCGCCGTTTCCGTGCCCTCGAAGCCGGCTGGAGGGCGTCGAGGCGGCCCCGGGTGGTGATTCGGGGGTGTGGCAGACTTGGGGTCTCGCCGCGGAGGTCCTGACCGGTCGCGGTGTGTGGATCGTTGTGGCTTGCCGAAGGAGGCAATGGACGTGAAGAAGCTTCTCGCTCTGGTGGCCGTCGCTGGTGGCGTGCTCTTCGTGGTGCGGCGCAGCAAGTCGGCCAAGGCGCAGGATGACCTGTGGCGCGAGGCTACTGCTCCGGCCGCGGGGGCCAACAACGTCAAGAAGGCCTGAGGCGCACCCAGCGCCTGTATGACTAGTCATCCAATGGATGGCTACCTCATGCATGACTAGTCCTGATGTAGTGCCGACGGGGGTCTTCCTGCCTTCGTCGGGTCGGGGACGTAGCTCAATTGGCAGAGCACTGCCTTTGCAAGGCAGGGGTTAGGGGTTCGATTCCCCTCGTCTCCACGAGTGCCGGGTGTCCACAGGCTGTGCACACCTCACAGATCGCCATATCCCCTGGTCAACGCCGTTTCGTCGTGCGCTTGTCCACAGGGAGCGACGGTGCGCGAAGACGATGACACGGTATGTGGTTGACTTCGCGGCCATGAGGCGCGTTTCGTTCCTGCTCGGTCCGCTGCTGGTCGTGCTCGTCGCCTGTGGTTCCGAGAACGCGGCGGACGATCCCACCCCGATCAACCCTCCGACCACCGAGGCCACCAGCGAGTCATCGCCCGCCGCGGTGCCGCCGCCGATCGCGGATCCACAGGAGGAAGGACCCTGCCCCTACCTCGATGACGCGTTCGTCGAGGAGACCAACGGGCAGCGGGTCGCCGACACCAAGATCACCACGGACGACCCGCCGGCCTGCCACTTCTTCCGGTCCGACGGCAGCGTGCAGCTGGGTGTCCAGATCTACCGGGGTGACCCCGCCGTGGCCAAGGCCTTCGTCGACCAGCTGGCGCCGGTCGACACCGCCAACCCCGCCACGCTCGACGGCGGGTGGAGCGGGGGCGCCCAGCCCACCGAACACGGCGCCGTCTACGCGGTCGCCAAGGAGGGCACCGCCGTGGTCGTGGTCACCAACCAGGAGCAGAGCCTCAAGGCCAAGCTCGTCGCCGAGGAGACGATCAGCGCGCTGGGGCTCTGACCCCGGCTCCGGACATGGTTCGGCCCGCCAGGCGCGAGGGGCCTGGCGGGCCGAACCGGTCTCTCAGCCGTGCTTGGTCGTCGACTCCTTGGACGGCCGGCCGTTCTGCTGGCCGTTCCCGCTCGTCGCGTCGCCCGCGGCCGAGCCGGGCGCCTTGTCCGGCACCGTGGAACCCGTCGTCGACTCGGTCTTCGTCGAGCTGGCCGGGGTCGGGCTGGTCGCCGAACCGGCGGTCGAACCGGCGGTCGAACCGGCGGTCGAACCGGTAGCCGTCGAGCCTGCGGCGGCCGTGTCCTTCTTCGTCGTGGACGCGGCGCGCCCCGGGGCCGACGCCGGCGGCGTGGTCGCCTTGCCGCGTGCCACGTAGGCAACCCCGGCGGCGATGATCGCGAACAGCATCACCTTCGGCCAACGCCGGCGCTTCTTGGGCGCCTGCATCAGCTTCAGGGCCACTGCCTCGTCCCTGGCCCTCGCCTTCATCCTGCCGGCCTCGGCCCGGAGCGACGCCTTCAGCTTCTTGGCGTCCGCCCTGGCCTGCTTGGCCGTCTTCGCCGCCCGCTTCGCCGGCTTGCTCTTCTTGGCGTCCTTGCGTGCCTGCTTGGCCGCCTTCGCCAGCTCCTTGCGGGTGCTCTTCGCCGTGCGCGCGAGCTTCTTGCGCGTCCGCCGGGTGGTCTTCACAACCTCCTGGCGGGCCAGCTCGGCGCCCTCGGCCAGGGCCACGGTCAGCTGTTGGGGCGCGACACCGCGCTCCGTCAGCTTCCGATCAGCGGCCTGCGCGGCCTTCATGGTGGCCTCGGCGCTGGCGTGACCAGCACGTGTGGCCCCACGCCGCACCGCGAGCCAGCCGGAGCCGACAGCCCTGCCGACCGTCTCGCCGGCACGCGACCCGGCTCGGGACATGGCCTTCACTTCGTCCATACTTCGCTCCCAGGTGGCTTCATCGGACAGTTACCATCCTGCCGCTTCCGGACCGATCTCGCTCGGATGGCACGATGGCCGGGTGGCAGACAGCAATGGATCCCTCGTGGGAGTGAAGGTAACGGCTACCCTGCACACGTCGCGGGGCCCCATCCGAATCACTCTCTTCCCCGATCACGCGCCCAAGACGGTGGCCAACTTCGTCGGCCTCGCCGAGGGCACCAAGCAGTACACCGAACGCAATGCCAAGGGCGAGAGCAGCGGTCCGTACTACGACGGCATGATCTTCCACCGGGTGATCGACGGTTTCATGATTCAGACCGGCGATCCCACCGGTACCGGCCGCGGCGGCCCCGGCTACACGTTCGCCGATGAGTTCCACCCCGAGCTGCAGTTCAACCGTCCTTACCTGCTCGGGATGGCCAACCCCGGCATCGCCGACTCGAACGGCTCGCAGTTCTTCATCACGGTCGCCCCGACGACCTGGCTGAACTTCAAGCACACGATCTTCGGCGAGGTCGCCGACCAGGAGTCGCGCGACGTCGTGGACGGCATAGCCCGGACCCAGACCTCGCCGCCGCACGACAAGCCGGTCGAGGACATCGTGGTCGAGCGGGTCACCGTCGAGCGCGCCGAGGGCTGAGTGTCGGTCAACCGGCAGCACGACCTCCCGGCCTGCGTTCGGCACCCGGACCGGCCGACGGGACTGCGCTGCGTCCGCTGTGACCGCCCGGCCTGCCCGGACTGCCTCCGGGAGGCCTCGGTCGGCTACCAGTGCGTCGACTGCGTGCAGGAGGGAGCCCGAACCGTTCGGGCACCTCGCACGGTCGCCGGCGCCCGGGTGTCCCGGTCGCGCCGGCTCGTCGTGGTGCCGGCGCTCGTCGCGGTCAACCTCGCCGCCTTCGTGCTCACCGCCGTACAGGCGGGCAGCATCGTCGACAACGAACGCTCGACGGCGTTCATCGAGGGCGTGCTGCGGCCCGTGTTCGTGTCGGCCGGTGAGTGGTGGCGGCTGGTCACCTCGGGCTTCCTGCACTTCGGCAACTACGGCGGCTACGGACCGGTCCACCTCCTGTTCAACATGGTCGCCCTGTGGGTGATCGGCAAGGACCTGGAGGTCGCGCTCGGTCGTGTCCGGTTCCTGGTCGTGTACCTGCTGGCGCTGCTGGGCGGGTCCACGGCCATCATGCTGTTCGGCGAACCCGACGGGGGCGTCGCCGGCGCGTCCGGCGCGGTGTACGGGCTGTTCGGCGGCATCGCCGTGGTGGTGTTCAAGGCCAAGCTGAACCCCGGTCCGGTGCTCACGCTGATCGCGATCAACATCTTCCTCAGCGTCGCGTTACCGGGGATCTCGCTGCTCGGCCACGTCGGGGGGCTGGTCGCGGGCGCCCTGGCGACCGCGGCGATGGTCTACGCGCCGGCGAGGAGCCGGACCCAGGTGCAGGTCGGTGCCTGTGTGGCGCTGACCGTGATGTTGCTGGTGGCCGTCGCCGTCCAGAGCATGTCGATGGACTGCATCACGACGCCGCTCGGGGTCAGCTGCTTCGGCATCTGACCCCGGGGCGGCGCCGAGAGCGGGTCAGGTCCGCAGCGCGAGCAAGGCCTCGACGACGTCCTCCGGGTCCGCGCCGAGGTCCAGCCGGCCGAGCACGACCAGGTCGGGGACCTCGGCCCGGTCCGCATCGAGCTCGAGCGTCGTGCTCTCCCGACCAAGCCGGCGGGTGCGGACCAGCCGTACGTTCACCTCGGCCCACGGCCAGGACCGCGACCCGGCGAGTCCGCGTACCGTGACCCCCGTCACGTCCGCCGTGAGCCGGGGCCGGGCGATCGAGCAGAACAGCCCGGTCAGCGCGAACACCAGCGCCGCGGCTCCCAGCAGGATCCTGCCCGGCGCGTCGTCGGTGAACACGGCCCAGGTCCCGGCCGCGACGGCCAGGACCCAGGCCAGCACCGCGAGTTCGAGCCTGGGGGCCCAGGTCTGGACGCTCGGGGAGGACACGGCGGTCACACTCCGGATCAGACGGGTGACATCCTCGGAAAGTTATCCACAGTGGTTGTCCACACTGGGGATACTTACACCCGTGTGGTTTAGTGGCGCTGCTCCGAACGGAGTATCATCGCCACCGCATCGTCATCAGGAGACCGCCGATCATCAGGGCGAACCCGATCGCGAAGTTCCAGTTCTGCAGGTCGGCCATGAACGGGATGTCCTCGCCGGCGATGTAGTTGACCACCAACCACGCCAGACCGAGGAGCATCACGCCGAGCATGACGGCCACGTAGATAGGATGTGACGGGCCGGCCGCCTTCACCTTCACCGGGGTGCGGCGGTCGGCGGGGGCCGTGTAAACCGCCTTCTTGCGGACCTTGGACTTGGGCATCTCGTCCTCACCTGGCGTGTAGCTTTGGTCGCGACAGTGTTCACGTCGAACACCGCCACTGTGCAACACGTTAACGTAGCCCAGTAGGGCGGCGAACCAACAGGTCGAGGACCGAAAGGAGCGCGCTGTGGGCACTGTGGAGCACCTCGGCCGCGGCGCAGGACGGATCTCCGGCGATCTCGGCGAGCTGGCGCCGTCTCCGCGACCCCGTCCCCGCCCCGGACCCACGCCGCCCGAGAAGGACCGTACCCGGACGATCGTGCGGACCGTCGGCGAGGTGTTGATCACCCTTGGCATGGTGGTCCTGCTGTTCGTGATCTATGAGGTCTACATAACCGACCTCATCTCGGCCGGCAAGCAGCGGGAGGCCACCGCGCAGCTGGACGACCGCTGGCACGAGCAGGACACCGCCGAAGCGCAGCGCAGCGACCACTTCGAGGGCCTCGGCGAGGGTGACGGCTTCGCCAAGATGTACATCCCCGCCTTCGGCGCCGACTACCAGTTCACGATCGTGGAGGGGACCACGGCGGAGAGCCTCGAGGTCGGCCCGGGTCACTACACCGACACCGCCTACCCCGGCCAGCCAGGCAACTTCTCGGTCGCCGGACACCGCGTCGGCAAGGGTGCGCCGTTCAACGACATCAACCTCATCCAGTCGTGCGACGCGATCGTCGTGGAGACCCAGCACAGCTGGTTCGTCTACCGGATGGTCCCGCTCGAGGAGGAGAAGGCCGGCTGGGCCGAGGGCAAGGGCAAGGACCCGCGCTGCAAGGGCGTCGAGCCCCTGGGCGGCCCGTACGAGGCCCTCGTCGGTCAGGAGATCGTGCTCCCGACCAACGGCGGGGTGATCGCTCCGGTGCCGCACAACCCCGACGTCACGCTCAGCTCCGGCGAGATGGCTTCGCTGATGACGCTGACCACCTGCCACCCCCGCTTCTCGGACAAGGAGCGCCTCATCGTGCACGCGGTGCTCACCGACCAGTGGGCGAAGGACCCGAGCAAGCCCGACGAGCGGCCGGTCGAGCTGGAGGAGACCGGCTGATGTACGGGTGGATCTGGCGGCATCTGCCCGGGCCGGTCGCGGTCCGGGTGGCGCTCGCGGTGGTCCTCGCGCTCGGCGTGGCGGCGCTGCTGCTGTTCGTCGTGTTCCCCTGGCTCGAGCCGTTGTTGCCGTTCAACAATGTGACCGCCGAGTGAGTTGGTAGTCGTCTATCCACACGGTCTGTCCACAGAAGACTAGTCTGATGTGGACAGATGAATGACCAGAAATAGCAACAACTTCGTCGACGACGATCCCGATCGGGCTGGCGTAAACGCGCCAAACACCGTGGCGTTGATCGCGAGGTTCATGCCGCTGGGCGAGTCGTCGGGAGTGGTACCCGAGAGAGTGGCCGCTATCCGGCGCTCTTCTCGGTAAGGTGCTCAGTCATGCGCGTACTGGTGGTCGACAACTACGACAGCTTCGTCTACAACCTGGTCCAGTACCTGGCCCAGCTCGGGGCGGAGTGCGTTGTTCGGCGCAACGACGACGATGCCCTGACCGGCTCGGACGCCCTGGCGGGCTTCGACGGGGTGTTGGTCAGTCCCGGTCCGAGCACCCCGGAGCGCGCGGGCGCGAGCGTCCAGGTCGTCCGCCGCTGCGCGGCCGAGGCCGTACCGGTGCTCGGCGTCTGCCTCGGCCACCAGGCCATCGGCGTTGCCTGGGGCGCCTCCGTCGACCGTGCCCCGGAGCTGCTGCACGGCAAGACCAGCGTCGTGCACCACAGTGACGCCGGCGTCCTGGCCGGGCTGCCGAACCCGTTCACCGCGACCAGGTATCACTCGCTGACCGTGCTGCCCGAGACGATCCCGGACGAGTTCGAGGTGACCGCCCGGACGGCAGGCGGCATCGTGATGGCGATGCGGCACCGGGAGCTGCCGGTCGAGGGTGTGCAGTTTCACCCGGAGTCGGTCCTCACCGAGGGCGGGCACCGCATGCTGGCGAACTGGCTCGCGGTGTGCGGCCACGTCGTCCCGGAGCCGCGAGTGGCCGAGCTGACTCTGCAGATGCGCGTGCTCGCCGACGCCGCGTCAATCCCCTGACCCGCATCACGCGGCCGGAATGTCCGGCACACCGCCTGCCAGCGTCGCCGCGGCCAACGCGTCGCCGATCGCGGGCGCGTGCTTGAACAGGTTGTCGCCCCAGACGAACGTGGCCGTACCCGCGGTCGCGTGGTGGATGCCGTCCCCGAGGCCCGGCGGGAAATCGCAGTAGAGCTCCGCGAGGACCTCGTCCTCGACGTCGGGCAGGGCCTCCCGGACATACCTGCGGACCAGGTCGCGCGAACGCGCGGTCACCGCCGCCCGGCCCCGTTCCCATGCCTGGTCCTCGGGCGGCAGGGAGGCTCCGACCGACCACTCCCCGGGCCCGGAACACTGCTGGTAGGTCGTGAAGCCGGGCTGCCAGAACTCCGTCCGGTCCATCCAGCACGGCGGGCGCGCCGAGGGGTCCCGCAGCCGGAAGGTGAACCGCACGTGGTGGGCCAGCGCGGTGGGTACGTACACGCCTGCGTGGGCCGCCAACTGCCAGGTGCCGCGACCGGCGGCCACCACCACCCGGTCGACCTCGAGCTCGCCTTCCGACGACGACAGCCGCGCTGTCTGCTCGCCCACGGTCAGCCGGTACACGTGGGCCCGGCGCAGCGCCGGTCCCACCGCGGTGCGGAGGAACGCTGCGGTGGCCGGCACGTCGATCACGCCGCCTGCCGGGTCGACCAGGGCCGGGCCGGGCACCGAGCGGGCCGGTAGGTCCAGGCTCCCGGTCTCCTCCAGGAACGAGTGCTCGAAACCGGCCATCGCGAGCGCCCAGGCAGGGGCTACCGGACCGGTGAGCACCGCGCCCTCGGTACCGACCAGCGGGCTGCCGTGGCGCTGCGACCAGACCGACCAGAGCTCGCGGGCACGGGACGCATAGGCGACCAGGGCGGGATCGGCGTGCGCCAGCCGGAAGATGCGCGAGCTGCCGGCCGACCGCGCGGCCATCGGCTCGTCGGCCTCGAGACAGACGACCTCGGCGCCCCGGCGCAGCAGTGCGTCCGCGGTGGCCAGGCCGATGACACCGGCACCGACGACCGCGACCCGCATGACCTCAGTTCCCGTTGCCTTCGCCGTTGCCTTCGCCTTCGCCTTCGCCGTCGGTCACCTGGGTGGCCAACCGGACCCCGACGTTCTGGTCCTTCTCGATCTCCTGCCCCTCGCTGAACTCCTGCTCGACGACGCGGCCGAGCTGACCCGGGTCGTCGGTCTCGCCGCCGCCCTGCACGTTCAGGCTGCCGTTCCAGCCCAGCTCCCGCAGCCGGCCCTCGGCCTCCTGCGGCAGCAGGCCGTCGAGGTTGGGCATAGTGATCTTCTCCTCCTGGTCTCCCTTGGAGACTCGGAGCGTGACCGTGCTGCCCGGCGGGAGCTCGCCGTCGTTGGGGTCCTGCTCGAGGACGGTGCCGGCCGGCTCCGCGGAGGACACTTCCTCCACGTTGACGTCGAACCCGAGGTTCTCCAGGTTGGTGGAGGCGCGCTCCACGTCCTGGCCGGTCAGGTCCGGGACGGTGACCGTCTCCGGCGCCTTGCCGATCGTGAGCCGAACCTGGCTGCCCTTCGCCACCAGCTGACCGGCCGCCGGGACCTGGCGGATCACCTTGCCGACCAGGTCCTCGTCGTCGGTCTCCTCTTCCCGCTGGTCCGGGGCAACCGCGAGGCCGGCGTCGGAGAGGAGCTGCTTGGCCTCCTCCGGCGTGCGGCTGCCGACGTCGGGTATCTCGACCCGCTCGGCCGGGGCGCCGACCATCAGCACGAGCCGGTCGCCCTTCTTCATCGTCTGGTCCGGCTTCGGCCTGGTGTCGATCACCTTGCCGATGCTGTCCGGGCCGCAGGGCCCGGGCTGACCGTCCGGACCCTGCTGGCAGGGCACGTTCTCCACCCGGACGTTGAAGCCCTGGTCCTGCAGGTCGCGCTGGACGTCGTTGCCGTTCTTGCCGATCACGTTCGGCACCGTGACCTCGTCGGAGGGAGCCTCGGTGTTGAGCGTGCTGCTGACCAGCCAGATCAGCGTGCCGATCAGGGCGATCGCGAGCACGGTCACCAGCGCGATCAACCAGCCACGCTTGGCCCGGCGCCGGCGCTCGGCCTCCTCGTCCCCGTAGGGGTCGTAGTCGTCGTAGTCCTTGGCCAGCGTCTGCGGGCGGTGCCGGCCACCCCTGGTCGGCTCGGCCGCAGCTCGACCCTGGGCCAGGATCGTGGTGCGGTCCTCCTCGGTCATCACCATCGGCGCCAGCGGCCGCTGGTTGGAGAGCACCCGAACCAGGTCGGTACGCATCTCCGCGGCCGACTGGTACCGGTTCGGCGCACCCTTCGACATCGCCTTCAGCACGATCGCGTCCAACGCCGGGGAGACCCGGGGGTTGAGCGCCGACGGCGGCTTCGGGTCCTCTCGGACGTGCTGGTAGGCCACGGCGACCGGGGAGTCACCGGTGAACGGCGGGTCCCCGGTGAGCAGTTCGAACAGCACGCACCCGGCGGCGTAGACGTCGCTGCGCGCGTCCACCGCCTCGCCGCGTGCCTGCTCCGGGGACAGGTACTGCGCCGTGCCGATGACGGCGGCGGTCTGGGTGACGGCGGCCTGGCCGTCCGCGACCGCGCGGGCGATGCCGAAGTCCATCACCTTGACCGCGCCGGTCTTGGTGATCATGACGTTCGCCGGCTTCACGTCCCGGTGCACGATCCCGTGCCGGTGGGAGAAGTCGAGTGCCGCGCAGACGTCGGCCATGATCTCCATCGCGCGCTGACCGGGCAGCGGGCCCTCGGTCTTCACGATGTCGCGCAGCGTCCGCCCGTCGACGTACTCCATGACGATGTAGGGCAGCGGACCGTGGTCGGTTCTGGTCTCACCGGTGTCGTAGACGGCGACGATGGCCGGGTGGTTCAGCGCGGCCGCGTTCTGCGCCTCGCGGCGGAAGCGCTCCTGGAACTGTGGGTCGCGGGCCAGGTCGGCGCGCAACACCTTCACTGCGACGTCCCGACCGAGTCGGACGTCACGACCCTTGTGCACCTCGGACATGCCGCCGTAGCCGAGCACCTCGCCCAGCTGATACCGGTTGGAGAGCAGTCTAGGACTGGTCATCGGTCTGTCGTCTCGATCCTCGTCTGCGGATGTGCGGCGCTCGGACAAATCATGCCGGTCATGTGTCGCCACCTGCCCGGCTCATCGGGACGGCCCTTCTTCCTCCACGCAGTGAACGGGAACCTCCGAACCGACCCGCACCCGACCGTCCGCCTCGACGGAGGTCACGATGCAGGTGTCCGGGTCCTGCGGAAGCCGACCACCCTCGGCTTCCACCACCGGCTCCAGGCCCGCTCGGAACAGTCGCTCGGCGACCTCGCTCGCGGGTTGGCCCACGTAGTCGTCGCCGTCCACGACAACCATGTCGGCCGGGACCTCACCGGGCATTGGCGGGTTCCCCGGCTCCGTGCCGTTGCCGACGCTGGTGCCGTCCCCACTCTGCCCGGCCCCGCCCGCTCCACCCTCGCCGCTCTCCTCGTTCCCCCCGGCGGGAGTGGAGGTCTGCGGCTGGGACTGGCCTCCGGTGTCGCCGTCGAGCAGCGCCGCCAGTCCGAAACCGGCCAGCGTGAGCAGCGCCAACGAGAGCACGACGACGAGTACCCACAATGCCGTCCGGTTACGACGCGGCGGAGCGTACGAGGTGTGTGGGAACGACCCGGTGCCCGTGGTCTGGTGCGGCGCGCTCGGCGGTCCCACGGCGAGCATCTGCGGGTTGCTGGCACTCGCCGGACCACCCATGCTAGCGGGGGCGAGCGCGCGACCGGAGGGTGCCGGCAGCGGCAGACCGGCGCGCACCGCCGCGACCGCGGCGGCGAACTCCCCTCCGCTGCCGTAGCGCTGGGCGGGGTCCTTCACCAGGGTCGCCTCGACCACCGCGCGGGCGTGCGGGGGGACGTCCGGGGGCAGCGGTGGCGGCATGTCCCGGATGTGCATCATCGCCACGGTCACCGCGTTCTCGGAGAGGAACGGGCGATGCCCGGCGAGGCACTCGTAGCCAACCACGGCCAGCGAGTACACATCGCTCGCCGGCTCGGCCTCGTGCCCGAGCGCCTGCTCCGGGGCGATGTAGTGGGCCGTGCCCATGACCATGCCGGAGCGGGTGACCGGTGCCGCGTCGGCCGCCTTGGCGATGCCGAAGTCGGTCAACTTGACCACGACCCTGCCGTCCGGCGTGGGGGTGACCATGATGTTGCCCGGCTTGACGTCGCGGTGCACGTAGCCCCGCTCGTGTGCGGCCTGCAGTGCGTTGCCGGCCTGCTCGAGGATCTCGAGCGTGCGCTCGGCGTTGATCCGGCGTTCCTTGGCCAGGATGGCCGCCAGCGGGTCGCCCTCGACGAGCTCCATCACCAGGTAGGCGGTGTCCTTGGGGCCGTCGACGATCGAGGCGGTCTCGCCGTAGTCGTGGACGGCCGCGATGCCGGGGTGGTTGAGCGAGGCGGTGGTGCGTGCCTCGGTGCGGAACCGGTGCAGGAACTCCGCGTCCCCGCACAGCTCGGGCTTGAGCACCTTCACGGCGACCCGGCGGTCGAGCCGGGTGTCCGCCGCTTCCCAGACCTCGCCCATGCCGCCGACGGCGATCCGGCGTGACAGCCGGTACCGCTCGGCGAGGAGCTGGCCTGACGTCAGCATGTGCTCTCAGTTCCCCCTGGCCAGCGCGGCGTCCATGGTCGCGCGTCCGATGGCGGCCGACACCTTGCCACCGGTGGCCGCGACATCCCTGCTTTCTACCACCACTGCCACGGCAACCTGAGGGTCTTCGGCAGGTGCGAAGGCGACGTACCACGCGAACGGCGGGGTGTTCTTGGGATCGGCGCCGGTCTCCGCGGTTCCGGTCTTCGAGGCCACCTGGATGTCGTCCCGCTTGCCGTCGCCGCCGGTGTGGTCCTCGGACAGGATCATCATGTCCCGCAACGCCTCGGCCGAGCTCGGCGACATCGCGTCACCGACCTCCTCGGCGTGGTAGTCGGAGATGAGCTCCAGGTCCGGCGCGAGGATCTTCTGCACGAGCTGTGGGCGCATCCGGATGCCGTCGTTGGCGATGGTCCCCGCGACGACCGCGTTCTCCAGCGCGGTCACCCGCACGTCCTTCTGGCCGATACCGCTCTGGAACAGCGACGGGCGGTCGGGGATGTTCAGACAGTTGCCGTCGCTCAGCGGTCCGATGCAGGACGGCACGACCGACAGCGGGATCGTCAGGTCGGTCTGCCCGATCCCGAAGCGGACCGCCTGGTCGCGCAGCTTGTCCACCCCCAGCTCGCCGGCCAGCTGGGCGAACGCGGTGTTGCAGGACAGCTCGATGGCGGTCGCCAGCGAGGCGGTCTGGCCGCTGCCGCAGGGGTTGTCGTTGTAGTTGCTCATGCAGCGGGTGCTGCCGTCGGAGGGGTCGCAGGGGTCGCCGGTGAGGACGTCGATTCCGGGCGACGCCATCAGCTGGGTGTCCTTGTCCCGACCGTCCTCGAGCGCGGCGGCCGCCGTGACCAGCTTGAAGGTCGATCCAGGGGTGTAGTTGTCGGAGATCGCCCGGTTCAGCATCGGCTTGTTCGGGTTGTTCTCGTCCCGGTACTGGTTGTAGGTCTTCTCCTGGACGTCCGGGTCGTGGTCGGCGAGCCCGGTCGGGTCGAACGACGGGGTGGACACCATCGCCAGGATCTGCCCGTCGTCCGGCTTGATCGCGACGACCGCGCCCTTGAACTGGTTGCGGGTCATGGCGTCGTAGGCCGCCTTCTGCACCCGCGAGTCGACCGTCAGGACGATGTTGCCGCCGCGCGGGTCCCGCCCGGTGACCAGGTCGGACAGCCGGCGGACGAACAGGCGGTCGTCGGAGCCGTTGAGGATCTCGTCCTCGGCCCGCTCCAGGCCGGTGGCGCCGTAGCGGACCGAGTAGAACCCGGTGACCGGCGCGTACATCGGCCCGTTGGCGTAGGTCCGCTGGAAGCGCAGCCGGTCGTCGGTCGCCTTGACGTTGGCGATGATCTGCTCGTCGGCGGTGATGATCCGACCCCGCTGGCGGGCGTACTCCTCGTAGAGCACGCGTTGGTTCCGGGCGTCGCTGCGGTAGTCGTCGGCGTCGACAAGCTGGATGTAGGTGGTGTTGCCGAGCAGCAGCACGACCATGGCGAGCATGACCAGGCCGACGCGGCGCAACGGGGTGTTCATGAGGGTCGCTCCACCATCACCGTGTGCGCCTCGGCGATCGGCGCCTGCTGGACGGGCTTGGGCTTGGCACCGGTCTGCGGACGGCGTGCGGCGTCGGAGATCCGCAGCAGCAGCGCGATCAACACGTAGTTCGCCAGCAGCGAGGAACCACCGGCGGACAGGAACGGCGCGGTGATGCCGGTCAGCGGGATCAGCGTGGTCACCCCGCCGACGACCAGGAAGATCTGCATGACCAGGGTGAACGAGAGGCCGCCGCCGAGCAGCTTGCCGAAGCTGTCCCGGACCGCGACCGCGCTGCGCATGCCGCGCATGGCCAGCAGCATGTACACCAGCAGCAGTGCGGCCAGCCCGATGAACCCGAGCTCCTCACCGATCGCCGCGGTGATGAAGTCGGAGTTGGCCTGCAGCAGCAGCATCTCCGGGCGGCCCGAGCCGAGCCCGGTGCCGAACATGCCGCCGGTGCCGAACCCGAACAACGCCTGCGCCAGCTGGTAGCCGCCGCCCTCGTAGTTGCCGAACGGGTCCAGCCAGCTCTCCACCCGGCCCTGCACGTGGCCGAACAGCTGGTAGGCCAGCAGGCAGCCGCCGACGAACAGGACGAGCCCGACACCGACCCAGATGAACCGCTCGGTGGCCACGTACAGCAGCGCGAGCACGACGCCGAAGAACAGCAGCGCGGTGCCCAGGTCCTTCTCGAACACCATGATCGCCACGCAGATGCCCCAGGCGAACAGGATCGGGCCCATGTCGCGCGCACGCGGCAGGTCGACCCCGAGGATGCGGCGTCCGGCGACGGTGAACAGGTCCCGCTTGGAGACCAGGAAGGCCGCGAAGAACACCATCAGCAGGATCTTCGCGAACTCACCCGGCTGGATCGAGAAGATGCCGAGCCGAAGCCAGATCTTGGCGCCGTTGACCTCGGACAGGCTCGAGGGCAGCATGCCGGGCAGCGCCAGCAGGACCAGGCCGGCCAGGCCGAACATGTAGGCGTAGCGGGACAGCGTCCGGTGGTCGGGCAGGAACTTCAGCACGGCGATGAACATCACGAGCGCGATCGCCGTCCACAGCACCTGTTTGGGTGCGGCCTCCGACCAGTTGTCGCCGTACCGCTCGGTCAGCGCCAGGTCGATCCGGTAGATCATGACCAGGCCGATCCCGTTCAGCAGCGCGACGCACGGCAGGATCAGCGGGTCGGCGTACGGTGCCCACCGCCGAACCGCGCCGTGCGCGACTGCGAACAGCACCAGGTAGGCCAGGCCGTAGTAGACCAGGCGCATCGTGAGCTGCTGTTCCTGGTTGGCCTCGACCAACATCAGCGCGCCGGTGACCAGGCCGGCCGCGAACGCGAGCATCGCCAGTTCGGTACCGCGCCGGGTCGGAGTCGAACTGCCTGGCGTGTCGCTGCCCTGTGCTGCCAACGACCCCGCTGGCCCCGGCTGAGACATCAGCCCCCGCCCTCGTCCCCGCGTGGCTCGCGGCAGTTGACTCCCGGCTCGGGTTCCTCGGCCTGCGTGCTGGCCGCCGACGAGCTCGCGGCGTTGGCGCCGCTCGACGGGGCCGACGTGGACGTGCCGGCCGTCGCGGGCGGCGCCGAGGTGTTCCTCGGCGTGCTCGTCGGCCGGTTGACCTCGCGCTCCTGCTGCTTCATCAACGAGTCACACGTCGGCAGCGGGTACCTGGTTCGCAGATCCTGGATGAACTGGCGGGCGGCCGGGATGTTGTCGAAGCTCTCGGTGCCGGACCGCACCGTCTCCTGGCCGAGCGGGCGCAGGTCATCGACGTAGAAGCGGTCGCAGGTCGGCGCGTTGGGGTCGCACGAGCCCTGCACCTGGTTGTTCAGTGAGATGCCGAAGACGCTGCCGCGGACTCCTTGGAAGATCGCGATCTCGCCGTCCTCGGCCTCGCCGACGAAGTACTGCTTGTTGACCACGATCCAGGTGGTCACGCTGCCGCCGGCGAGCACGAGCAGCACCAGGAACAGGATCACGAACAGCCGGACCCGCTTGCGCCGCTTGGCCTTGGGGTCCGGTGGGGGCTGGGTGGGCTCCGGTCGGACCGGTTCCATCCTCGGCGCGGTGAGGGCGCCGGCGCGGGAGGCCGGCGAGTCCGGCTGGGGAACCTCGTCCTGTCCGTTGCCGGCGGCACCGCCGACGATCGGGACGTCCTCACCGAAGTCGATGTCGACCACGTCGGCGACGATCACCGTGACGTTGTCCGGCCCACCGCCCTTCAGCGCGAGCTCGATCATCCGGTCGGCGCAGGCCTGCGCGTCCGGGATCTTGATCGTGTCGGCCAGCGTCTCGTGGGTGACCACGCCGGAGAGCCCGTCCGAGCACAGGAGGTACCGGTCGCCGGCCCGCGCCTCCCGGATCATCAGGTTCGGCTCGACCTCGTGCCCGGTGAGCGCCTTGAGCAGCAGCGAGCGCTGCGGATGGGTGGCCGCCTCGTCCTCGGTGATACGACCCTCGTCGATCAGCGACTGGACGAACGTGTCGTCATGGGTGATCTGGGCGAACTGGCCGTTGCGCAGCAGGTAGGCCCGCGAGTCGCCGATGTGCACCAGGCCGATCCGGTTGCCCGCGAACAGGATGGCGGTGAGCGTGGTGCCCATGCCGTCCAGCTCGGGGTCGCTCGCCACGAGCTCGGCTATGGCGCCGTTGCCGGCCTGGGTTGCTTCGCGCAGCTGTCCGAGCAGGTCCTCGCCCGGCTCGTCGTCGTCCAGGGGGGCGAGTGCCGCGATGACTACCTTGCTGGCCACCTCGCCCGCGGCGTGCCCGCCCATTCCGTCGGCGAGTGAGAGCAGGCGAGGGCCGGCGTACACGGAGTCCTGGTTGTTGGAGCGGACCAGGCCCCGGTCGCTGCGGGCCGCATAGCGAAGGACGAGGGTCATGACCGTAGCTCGATCACCGTCTTGCCGATTCGGATCGGGACGCCCAGGGGCACCCGGAGGGGTGCCGTGACCTTAGCCCGGTCCAGGTATGTCCCGTTCGTCGAGCCCAGGTCTTCGACGTACCAGTCGGTTCCGCGCAACGAGATCCTGGCGTGCCGGGTGGACGCGTAGTCGTCGTCCAGCACCAGGGTTGAGTCGTCAGCCCGGCCGATCATGATCGGCCTGCCGTCCAGGGAGATCCTGGTTCCGGCCAGCGCCCCGTGGGTCACCACGAGCTGACGGGGCGCCTTGCCCCGGGTCTTCTTGGCCGCCGACCGGCGGAATCCCGGGACCGAAACGCGTAGGCCGGCCGCTGCGTACAGGTCGGAGCGAACGACCCGCAACGCGGCCAGCACGAACAACCAGAGCAGGGCGAGAAACCCTGCTCTGGTCAGCTGCACAACCAGCTCTGGCACCTGTTGCGAACGCTCCCGCCGGTAGGGGTATGGGTGAGGACCGCATGGCGCTGTGCCTGCGGTGGTCGGGTCTGCCGGTGGCGGCGGTCAGCCCTGGGTGCGGAACACCAGCGACGAGTGTCCGATGCGGATCACATCGCCGTCGGCGAGCTGCCAGGTCTGGACCGGGGTGCCGTTCACCGTCGTCCCGTTGGTGGAGCCGAGGTCAGCGAGTGTCGCACTCTGCCCGTCCCAGGTGATCTCCAGGTGTCGTCTGGAGACCCCGGTGTCCGGCAGCCGGAAGTCGGCGTCCTGTCCGCGACCGACGACGTTGCCGCCCTGCTTGAGCGAGTACGTCCGGTTGGAGCCGTCGTCGAGCTGCAGGCTCGCGTTCAGCTGCCGGGGGCCGGTCTGCACGGCCGGGGGCGCGTAGCCCTGCTGGGCGTAGGGGTCGCCGCCGCCCTGGCCGTAGCCCTGCTGGCCGTAGCCCTGGTCGTAGCCGCCCTGCTGGCCGTAACCCTGTTGGCCGTAGCCCTGGTCGTAGCCGCCCTGCTGGCCGTAGCCCTGCTGGTCGTAGCCGCCCTGCTGGCCATAGCCCTGTTGGCCGTAGCCCTGGTCGTAGCCGCCTTGCTGGCCGTAACCCTGCTGCTGGTCGTAGCCCTGTTGGCCATAGCCCTGCTGGCCGTAGCCCTGATCGTAACCTTGCTGCTGGCCGTAGCCGTACTGCTGACCGTAGGGATCGCCCTCGGGCGGCTGGCCGTAGCCGGGAGGCTGGCTCATGGATCGGTCTCCTGCGTTGCGGGGTGGTGCTGACCGCTGTTTGCCGGATGCCTTCACATCCGGGTCGACGGCCGAGCGTATTCGAAACTGTCCGGTGTGCAGCGCGTCGGAGCGCTCCAGGGAGACTACGACGTCACCATAGGTGTCCCACTGGTGCTCGGAGAGGTACTCCGCCACACAGTCCGCGAGCAGCGCGGTTGTACGGGCCTCGTCCCCGGCGAAGTTCTGGTGGTCGGTCGCGCCGAGCGTCACCACGTAGTGGTTCGGCACGAGTAACCGGCCCCCAGCCAGCTCGCGGACGTTGGCCTCACCTTCACGCAGCAGCGCCTGCGCCACCTCCTGGGGCACCACGCTGCCACCGAACACCCGGGCGAAGGAGTTACCCACGATGTTCTCCAGCTTGCGGTTGAGCCGCTCCCCGATGCCCATGGGTACCTCCTTCCAGACGAGTGCTCCTTGTTCGATCGTATCCGGGTACGGCGCGTAGGACAGTGCGATGTGCAAACCCGCTCGTGGACCGTGTAGGCTTCGCGTCGTTCCACTCGGGCGAGTGGCGGAATGGCAGACGCGCACGGTTCAGGTCCGTGTGTCCGTAAGGACGTGGGGGTTCAACTCCCCCCTCGCCCACAACCCTTGGCCGGCAGGTCGTTCGCGGAGGTCGCGGACCTGCCGGCTCGGTCATATCCGGACCTCGTCGCCGGCGTTCCCACGCCCGACGACCAGTTGCACTGAGCAACTCCGTCCGGTCGGGAGCACGGAATTCCGGGCCTCGGCGGCGTCGACCGCCCGACTGTCGACTCACCCAGACGGCCGCACTGCCGCGCCGAACTTCTGATACCGGTCGTCGACCGGTTAACGCCCCCGGGGCGCCGTCGGTCGCAGGAGGACCTGCCTCGTCTGCGTCTGCACGTGCACCACCTGGTAGGCCAGACATGTACCAGGAAACGCCGCGCTTGGCAGGGGATGGCGAGCCGATAAGCGCGACGGTAAATGGAGAGGGCTGAGTTCGTGACGGGCATTCCAGGGCGCGCGGCTGCGGCAGTGGACAACCTGACGGCTGTGCCGTCACCTCTTGTCCCTCCCGTGGAGCTGCCCGCGCAGGTCGACGAGCTGGCCGCCACCGCGGCGCGCGAGCTCGGTTGGCAGGGGGTTGTGTTGCCGGAGATGAAGCTGCTCGGCCGCAGGGTCTGTCTTGTGGCGCAGCTCATCCCGGACGCGCATGCCGAACGAATCTGCCTCGGCCAGGGGCCGGAGGTCGACCGGGCGACCGTGTCCACCTGGGTCTGGCCGGAGTTCTGCGGCCGGGTCCCGGAGCCGGCCGTTCGCGTGGTGGGGGTGCTCGCCGTCGCTCGGCACTGGCGGACCGGCCTCGTCAACGCGGTGCCGTTCCTCCGCTGGTCCGACGCGGCGATGGTGCTCCCGATGTCGGTCGTGCTGACCAATGACTACCTGGTCAACTGTCTGCCGCGGGCCCGGGCCTACGGCGTGGGCGTGATCAGCTCCGCACCCGGTCCCGACGTCGACCTTGATCTGCCGGGGCGCGGTGAGCGGGCTCCGGCGCCGGTGGACGGCACCCAGCGGTGGCTGACCGAGCTGGCCTACGAGCAGATCCTGGCCACCGCCGCCTGATGCGCGTGGTCATCGCCGGTGGGCACGGCAAGATCGCGTTGCTGCTCACTGCCCGGCTCGCCGCTCGCGGTGACACGGTCATCGGACTGGTGCGCAATCCGGACCACGTCGGCGACGTGCGCGCGGCCGGCGGTGATGCCCTCGTACTCGACCTCGAGTCGACTCCGGTCGAGGAGGTCGCGGCCGCGGTCACCGGGGCCGACGCGCTGGTGTTCGCCGCCGGTGCCGGCCCGGGCAGCGGCGCGGCCCGCAAGGACACCGTCGACCGGGCCGCTTCCGTGCTCGCCGCCGACGCGGCCGAGCAAGCGGGAGTCCGCCGCTTCGTCCAGGTCAGCGCGATGGGTCTGGACCGCGCGGACGACCCGGACACCGAGCCCGTCTTCGGCGCATACCTTCGCGCCAAGGCCGCCGCCGAGCAGGACCTGACCGCTCGCACCCTGGACTGGACGATCCTGCGCCCCGGCCACCTCACCGACGAGCCGGCGACCGGCCTCGTCGAGCTGGGAACGAGCGTCACACCGGGCAGCGTCCCCAGGGACGACGTCGCCGCCGTGTTGGTTGCTTTGTTGGACGCGCCACACACCGCTGGGCAGGTGTTGGAGCTCGTCGGCGGCGACACGCCGGTCGAGGACTCCCTGCGCGGCTAGGACGTGCGCTAGGGCTTCTCCGCTGCCTTTCCCAGCACTCGGTCCAGGTACGGGTTGCTGAACGTGCCGGCCGGGTCGAGTTCGGCGCGGAGCGCGACGAAATCGTCGAACCGGGGATACCGCTCACGTAGCGTGGCCGCGTCCAGGGAGTGCATCTTCCCCCAGTGCGGTCGGCCACCGACAGCACCGGCCACCGACTCGAACAGGTCGAAGTACTCCCGGTAGGGCATGCCGACGAACTGGTGCACCGCGATGTAGGCCGAGTCGCGCTGGTAGGCGGTGGACAACCAGATGTCGTCGGCCGCGGCGACCCGGATCTCCGCCGGAAACATCACCGGGTCCGCCAGCCTGGGCACCCGCGCCCGCAGTTCGGCGAGCACCTCCCCGAGTGCCGCGCGGGGAACCGCGTACTCCGACTCGACGAACCGCACGTTCCGGTTGGTCGCGAACACCCGGTGCGAGACGTCGGAGTACGACCGCGTCGAGAGCGCGGAGGAGGACAGCCGGTTCAGCGGCGCCACCAGCCCCGGCACCGCGCGACCGACCCGGCACAGCGTCCCGAACGCCGTGTTCTCCATCAGGCGGTACTCGACGAACCGGCGAGCCCGGGACAGCGGCCGCGGCGAGGTCCCCGCCGGCAGCCGGTTGTTCCGCTTCGTGAGCGCGTAGCGGCCGTAGGGGAACCAGTAGAACTCGAAGTGGTCGTTGGTCGCGCAGTTCTCCTCCAGCGCCGCGAGCACCTCCTCCAGCGGCTCGGGCCGCTCCTGGGCCTCCAGCACGAACGACGGCTCGGTTCGCAGCGTCACGGTGGAGATCACGCCCAGTGCGCCGAGCCCGACCCGGGCGGCGGCGAACAGCTCGGGCCGCTCGTCCGCCGAGCAGGTCGTCACCGATCCGTCGGCCAGCACCAGCTGGAGCGCCGCGACCTGGGTGGCCATCCCGCCGAACCGGGCACCGGTGCCGTGGGTCCCGGTCGAGATGGCTCCCGCGATCGTCTGCGCGTCGATGTCGCCGAGGTTGGTCATCGCGAGGCCGAGCCGGTCCAGCTCGGCGTTGAGCTCGCGCAGCGTGGTGCCGGCGCGCACCGTGACCAGGCCGCTGTCCTGGTCGGCGGACACCACACCGGTCCAGTTGGTGAGGTCCAGCGCGAGGTCGTGAGCGGCGGCGACGGCGGTGAACGAGTGCCCGCTGCCGCGGGCCCGGACGGTCCCGCCGGCCTGTGCCGCCGCGCGCACGGCACTGCTCAGCTCCTCGAGGTGGCGGGGCCGACTGACACCGGTAGCCACCGCGGCCTCGGTCCCGGCCCAGTTGCGCCAGGCTGTGGACAGAGGTGCTGTGGACGGAGGTGCTGGGGACGGAGGGGCTGCCAAGGATCCTCCCGGGGTCGTACGGTTGGCGCGTGCCGGAGGCCGAGCAGCTCAACACCGCGACCAAGCACCTCGACGCGCCGTTCGCCGTCGTCGATCTGGAGGCATTCGACCACAACGCGAGTGAGTTGGTGCGCCGCGCCGCCGGTCGGCCGATCCGGGTGGCGAGCAAGTCGGTCCGCTGCCGGTTCCTGCTGGAGCGGGTGCTGCGCCGACCGGGCTTCGCCGGGGTTATGGCGTACTCGCTGCCCGAGGCGCTGTGGCTGGCCGGTGAGTGGGCCGGCACGGACCTCGCGGACACCGACATCCTGGTCGCCTACCCGACCGTCGACCACACCGCGCTGCGGGCCCTGGCCGCGGACCCGCACGCCCGGGCGCGGATCTCGGTCGTCATCGACTCGACGGCCCACCTCGACCTGGTGGACGCCGCGTTGGGGGCGGGACACCCCGACGTCCGGGTGTGCCTCGAGCTGGACGTGTCGTGGCGCCCTCTGCTCGGTCGGGACCTCGCCCACGTCGGCACCCGCCGCTCACCGGTCTTCGGGCCGGGGCAGGCGGGAGCCCTGGCCGCGGCGGTGGCCTCGCGACCGGGGTTCGAGCTGGTCGGGTTGATGGGCTACGAGGGCCAGATCGCCGGGCTCGGGGACAACCCGCGCGGCCGGCCGCTGCTGGGTGCCGTCCTGCGGTGGATGCAGGCCCGCTCGGCAGCGGAGCTGACCGGACGTCGTGCCGACGCGGTCGCCGCCGTCCGAGCCGTGGCGGACCTGGAGTTCGTCAACGGCGGTGGCACCGGCAGCATCGAGACCACCGGCCAGGACACCTCGGTCACCGAGGTCGCCGCCGGGTCCGGGTTGATCGGCCCGACCCTGTTCGACAACTACCGCCGCTTCGCGCCCGCGCCGGCCGCGCTGTTCGCGCTGCCGGTGGTGCGCAAGCCCAGGCGGGGGATCGCGACGGTCTTCGGCGGCGGCTACATCGCCTCGGGACCGGCCGGCAAGGACCGCCTGCCCAGCCCGTACCTGCCGGCCGGGCTGTCCCTGCTCGGGCCGGAGGGCGCTGGCGAGGTGCAGACCCCGGTGGCCGGTCGGGCGGCACGCGGGTTACGGGTGGGCGACCGGGTGTGGTTCCGCCACACCAAGGCCGGTGAGCTCGCCGAGCGGTTCACCGAGTACCACCTCGTCGAGGGCGACCGGGTGACCGCGACCGTGCCCACCTACCGGGGCGAGGGGCGCTGCTTCGGCTAGGGCGCTTCCTCAGGCGTGCTGGTCGTGCTGTTCGGCGAGGTAGGCGCGGACGACTCGCTTGGCCTCGTCGATCATGTCCTGCTCGCCGAACAGCTTGCGGCGGAAGGCGAGCGCGAGGATGGTGTCGCCGATGTCGTTGGCGATGGTGATCTGCCGGAAGAGGCTCTCGACCGGGAGGTTCGCCTTCGTCGAGATGAGGCCGGCGAGCTTCTCGGCGATGACCGTGTTGTTGTCCCGCTCGTCCTCGATGAACCGCATGTCGATCACGTCACCGAAGCGGACCCGGGAGAACCCGGGGATCGTGCGGTACATCTCGACATAGATGTCGATGACCGTGTCGACGCCGTCCCACCAGTGCTCGAGGCTGGCCCAGTCGAGGCGACGGTCGATCTCGGCCGTGAAGTGGTCGAGGTTGCGCTTGGTGAGAGCCTGCACGACGGCGCGCTTGTCAGGGAAGAACTGGTAGAGCGAGCCGACGGCCACCCCGGCGCGCTCGGCGATCAGCGTCGTGGTGACGCCGTCGTAGCCGAGCTCGTCGATCAACGCCGCGCATGCCTCAAGCATGAGCTCGACGCGTTTCGCACTGCGCTGCTGAACTGGTTGCTTTCGCAACGATACAGATGTTGCCACACGTTCTCCTAGACCCGGACCTATCCCCATGGTGCCCAAGATGGGTCGCGAGCTCCACAGAACTTTGTACACGAAAAATCGTCGGAAACGACCATTGAAGTGCGGAAATACAGAACGACCCCGCCGGCGGGAGCGCTGGCGGGGTCGCCCGAAGTGGAGCCGCGAACCGATGCTGGTCGGGGGAGGGGGAGTACAACAGCACCGGTTCGCGGAGACTGGGGGTTATCCAGTGGATACCTGTTGAGTTGTCACCTGGGCGGCTCGTGCGAGTTCACAGTCTGGCTGTTCGCACTGTGTCTGTTCAGGTTGTGACTGTTCGTGCGATGAGCGGCTCAGCGGGCGTTCGCGAGCCGGCCGGGCGCCGAGGACTGGCGGGTCTTCGCCTTCTTCTCGGCGTGCCGGGCGTTGCTCTGGCTCGGGGCGAGACCACCGGCGACCAGGTGCTCGTAGGCCGCCTGCCACACCGAACACGGGGCCTTCTGCTGCCGCCAGCGGGTCGAGCAGACGGGGCAGTTGCCCTTCTCGTCCGGTTCGTGGGCGGCGAGCATGGCACGCCAGCCCTCGGTGAGCCGGGGCAGTTCGGAGCGGGCCACCGAAAGCAGGGACGGCGCGTCGGCGCGGTTGGCGAGCTCGGAGAGCATGTCGAGTCGCTCCCACACCGCGTTGCGCAGTACCTGCCCGAGTATCTCGTCCATCGGAGGAGTCACCGTTACCTTTCCGCCTGCTCGGCGGCCTCGCGAAGCGCGTTACGAAGCTGGCCGAGCTGGCCGGCCGTGAGGACCGCGGTTTCGCCCGGCGGTCCTACCAGGACCACCCGATTGCGTTCGACGAGCACGGTGAGGCAGCGCTCACGGTTGACGATGTCACCGCAACTGATGCGCCACACCTGGCGACCGAGGGCGGATCCGTGCAGCTCACCGTGGTGCTCCTGGCCCTGTTCGGCCGTGAGCACCGGGCTTGCCGCGGTCGTGACCAGCTCCACCGTCTCGGATTCCCTCCGTGCTCGTACGCTTACAAGCAACTACATTGGTGCCTGAGAGCTCAGATTGGTGCGCTACAGCGCCGATCGGTGGCCGCTCCACGGTGAGCGGTCGCGGAACTTCGGTCGGACCGATCAGGTTCGCCGATTCGGACTTCTCGCGGCTTGTGAAGTGCGCATACATTGCTGCTGACGCCCAGCGGACTGTGAGGGGGCGGAATGAACTCCATCGGATCTCAGAGCTCTTCCGTTACACGTGAGGTGTGGGAAGACCAGGAGATGCGGAACGCGCTGGCGGCGCGGGAGGTCAGCACGATCTACAAGCTGCTGCGGCGTAAAGGTGTCTCACAACGCCAGATCGCCGCTATGACCGGTCAGTCACAGTCCGAGGTGTCGGAGATCCTCAAGGGTCGTCAGGTCATGGCCTACGACGTCCTTGTGCGGATCGCCGACGGCCTGGGTGTCCCGAGGGGATACATGGGCCTCGCGTACGACGAAGTCACGGCCGCGAGAGTGGCCGAGACGCGCGAAGCCCCGGAGGCTGAGGAGCCGGAGAACGTGAAGCGTCGCAAGTTCCTTGCGCATGCCGCCGCGGTAGCGGTGGGTGCGCATGTGCTCGGCGCGGACTCAGGATCGTGGGTGTCCAACCCTGTGTTGACCCCCGCTCCTGGGCGGATCGGGATGACCGATGTTCGGCAGGTCGAGGCGGCCACGAGGGCGCTTCGGTCGTTGGACTACCAGTACGGGGGCGGCTTCTGCCGGGACGCGGTGGTGGCCCAGTTGTCCTGGGGGCAACAGATGCTCAGCGCGTCCGGCACGGACGTGGTCAAGCAGCGGCTGCACGTGGCGCTGGCTGACCTGCACAACCTTGCCGGCTGGACGTCGTTCGACATCGGTCTGATCGACTCGGCGCGCAACCACTTCGGTCGCGCGCTCGAGCTGGCGAAGGCGGGGGACTCCAACCAGTTGGTGGCCAACATCCTGTACCGGATGGGCCGGGTCTACCTGCACAAGGACTCGCCGGATGACGCGCTGAAGATGTTCCAGCTCGGCCAGATCGCCGCCCAGGAGTCGGGCTCCGAGCTCGCGGTGGCCGTGATCTGCGCCAACCAGGCGTGGGCCTACGCGATGATGGGTCACGAGGAGCAGACGATGAAGCTCATCGGCCGCACCCGTGACGAGTTCGCGCGGGCCAACGCGGCCGAGGCAGAGGACTGGGTGAAGTTCTTCAACGAGGACGACGTCTACGCCATGATCGGCACCGTGCACACGGTGCTGGCCCAGCAGGTGGACACGAAGCACACGAAGTTCGCCATCCCGGCACTGCACCGGGCGATCAGCTCCTACGGCGACGACATGGCCAGGAGCAAGGCGTTCAACCTGAGCTTCCTGGCTACCAACCACCTGCTCGACGGGGACATCGACCACGGAGCGAAGATCGGTCACCAGGCCGTTGACCTGGCCCAACACCTGAAATCGCGCCGCGTTCGGGACCGTTTGCTCCCGCTGAAGGAAGAGGCGGACAAGCGCCGCAACTACACCGACGCCCGGGAGTTGGCCGACAGCATCGGCAGGTTCTACGAAGCGGACGTCTCCTGACCGGCGGGCGGCACGATGGCCCCGACGTCCACGTCGGACACGGCACCCGACCGACGTGGTCAGTTCTCACCTGACGGTCTGGCTGCCGCGCTCGTCGAGGTGTGCGCGATCGCCGGGCTCGACCCGGCCGGTGCCCGGCTCGTCCGCTGCACGAACAACGCGGTCTTCGAGCTGGCCCGGCACCCGGTGGTGGTCCGCATCGTGGCCTCCAACGCGCTGCGCCACCGCGTGGACAAGGTGGTCCGGGTGGCGACCTGGCTCGCCGAGCACGAGGTTCCCGCGGTTCGGCTCGTGCCGGGAATCGTGCAGCCGGTGTACGCCGGCGAGTACCTCGCGACCGTGTGGGAGGCGGTGCCCCAGGGTGGGCGCCGCCCCCGCGGCCGTGACCTGGCGAAACTCCTGCACCGCCTGCACGCCCTGCCGGAGCCGTCCTTCCGGCTGCCGGACTGGCAGCCGCTCGACGACGTGCGCCGCCGCATCGGCGAGGCCGACGGCCTGGGCGCGGCCGAGCTCGCCTTTCTTCTGAATCGATGCGACGAGGTGAGCGAGCGACTGGAGGCGGCGGAGTTCACGCTCCCGCCGGTGCTGCTGCACGGCGACGCGCACCTGGGCAACGTCATCCCGTCGCCGCTCGGCCCCGTGCTCTGCGACTTCGACTCGGCCAGCCGCGGCCCCCTCGAGTGGGATCTGACCCCGCTGGCCGTCGGTGTGGTCCGCTTCGGCGAGCCGGCCGGGCGGTATCGGGAGTTCGTCCGGACCTACGGGGTCGACGTGACCACCTCCCCGACGTTCGAGGTGCTGCGGGAGGTCCGGGAGCTGAAGCTCATCACGAGCGTGCTCCCCATCCTGTCGAGTCGCCCGGAGGTGCGGCCGGAGCTGTTCCGTCGCCTCGACGATGTACGGAGGGGTGACAGCTCCGCCCGCTGGGCACGCTACACGTAGCCCACACGGGTGGCTCACCCGTAACGCTACGGAGCGGAGCGTCGATCTCCTGGTGGACGCCACGAGTCGAAGGCGTTTCCGCAGGTCGCGTGGTTTTCTTGATCCCGAGGGGGACAGGAGAAGCGTTCACGTGCACCGACGCGCTACGCTCTGTCGTAGCTGGCCATTCCGCTCCCCGAACGAGGTGTTCATCCCGGTGGCTACGCGAAGGGTTGTGACGAGGTCGCGACGAAGCGCACGTCGGGCGCTGGCGGCCGCGCGCATGCTCGACCAGGTCGTGGCAACCCAGCTGCCGCTGGTGGGCGGTCTGCCCGAGGCGAGCCGCCACCGCACCGCGGACTTCCTTGCCGAGCTTGTCCTGCTCTCCCAGGCCTACCGGCACCACGCCGCCGGCTGGATCTCGCGACGGGAGCTGGCCGACCGGGGCGCCGCCGCCGTGTCCCGGATCGAGGTAATCAGAGGCCGTTCGTCGGTTCCTACGGGGCAGTTCACCGAACGGGACTGACCATTCGTCGTTACGGTTTTCCCTGTTTTTGAGCCGTGTGATCTTTCACACAAGGGGGGTTTTGTCGACGAACGGCATTCTCTGGCCGTTCGCCGTTTCGACCGCCGAGAAATGCAACTTTCCCGAGGACTCCGACGTCGGGCGGCGCCTCAGCCGACCGGAGCTCGCGCGAGGACCACGCCGAAGCCGATGGCCAGGCCCATCACCGCGAGCTCGAGCATCGCCCAGGTCGCGAGCGCCGTGCGCTGCTGGCGGAGGACGGCCGGCAGCAGGCGCCAGCGGATCCTGGCGCCCACGGCCGCGAGCAGGCCCAGGCAGGTGAGCTTGAGCAGGACCAGCACGCCGTACGCGGTGCCGAACAATGCGTCGGTCAGGCTTCGGGCCGCGGTCAGCTCGACCAGACCGTTGAACACGCCGGTGACCGCGACCACCGCGATGCACACGGTGGCCAGGGTGGAGAACCGTGGCAGCGCGGTGGCGAGCAGGGCTCGGTGTGCGGCCAGCAGGACCACGACCGCTCCGAGCCCGCCGGTCCAGCCCGCGGCCGCGAGTACGTGGAGCTCCAGCGAGATCGTGCTGAGGTCCTGCCACCTGGCGCTGGTCGCGTGGCCGGTGACCGCCATGGGGAGCAGGGCGAACAGGGCGACAGCGGTACGAAGCTCGGGCGGAACCCGGTCCCCGGTCTTCACCGCGGCCAGGCCGAGACCGAACGAAACCAGCGCCAGCGCGGCCACGAACACCAGGGCCTTCCCCGCCCCCACGCGCGCGACGTAGTCCAGCACCGCCGCCGGCGACACGCCCGGCCCCGGCTTCACCTCCGCGGTCTGCATCACCAGCGCGACCAGTGCGCACACCGCCCAGACCAGGGCGGAGACCGCGCCGGCCCGCCGCGCGCCGGCCAGCACCGCCTCGGCTCGGGTCCGACGGTGCTGGCCGACCAGGATCGGCAACAGGCTCAACCCGACGGTGGCCACCGCTGCCACGTCCAGCAGCACCCGCACGACCGGCAGGCCGTACCGGACCACCGCGTCCGGCTCGGTGACCCCGGGCACCGGGGCGGCGAGGGTGAGCACCAACCCGCACAACGTGCCGGCCAGTGCACCTCCCACCAGGACGGTGACTGGGGGGAACCGAAAGGACGCGGTGGTCCGGGCCCGGGTCATCGCAGTGGGCTCACCGGCCCTGCCCGCCGATGCGCAGGGCGACGGTGAGGCCGGCGCCGAGCAGGACGACCGCCCCGAGGATCCACACCCAGATCGGGAGACCGCCCTCGTCGGTCTCGGCCGTGGCCTCGCCGTCGCTCGCCGTGCTGGCGGCGGGGGTGCCGTCGCCAGCCTTGGCGAGGGTGAACGTGACCTCACCGCTGACCGGGTGGCCGTCGGCCGACAGGATGCGGTACCCGATCCGGTAGGTCCCGGTGGGACCGAGATCGGAGAGGGGTGCGCTGACCACGTTGCTCGCCACGGCGGCCGGGCCGACCGTCCAGTTCGTACCCTCCGGGCCGGTCACGGCGATCGTGTTCAGGCCCTCGCCGGTCTGTACGGGTTGGTCGAATGTCAGCTCGATCGTGGACGGGCTCTCCTGGACCGTCGACTCGTTGGCCGGGTTGCTCCCGATCAACGAGTTGTGCGCGAACGCCGGGGTGGCGTGCCCGACCAGCGCCAGGCACGCCACCACGACAACGGAGACGAAGCGCCTCACTGCTGCCCGCCGGCCGCCCGCCGGGCTCGCATCGTCGCACCGACGCCGAAGCCCAGCCCGAGCGCACCGACCACGAGGCCAGCGCCGCCCAGCCAACGGGCCGTGTCGTCGCTGGCCGAGGACGCCGCGGCGGTGTCGTTGGCAGCGTCGTCACCGCCGTCGCCCGACTGCTCGTTGCCGGCCGGAGCGGCCGCGCCGTCCTCGTCCTCCTCGGCGGCCGGGGCCAGCTTGATCACCGGTGCCGGGTGCTCGGGCTCCTCCCCACCCTCGACCGGGGGCTCCTCCCAGGCGACGACCTTGTTGTTGTCGTAGGTCTGGATCGCCGGGATGACCAGCTGGTCGACCTTCGGCAGCGGGCCGGCGGAGAGCGCGAACTCGGCGAACTCGCCGGGCCCGATCCGCGTACCGGGCTTCGCGGTCCAGGTGACGGTGCTCGCCGCCTCGGTGATCTCGGTTCCGTGCGACTCGATGGGCTCGGCCAGCTTCGCCTTGGTGATCTTCGCGGTCCAGCCGGCCATCGGCGAGGTGCGGACCGAGCTCATCGGGGCGTCGGCCGGCAGCTTGATCTCGAGCTTGACGGTGCCGGCCGCGTCGTCCTCGTTCGGAACCCGAAAGGTGATCTTGCTGTAGGAGCCCTGCTCGGCGGACTCGCCGATGATGCGGGCGGTGACGTGGGCGGACGCGACGCCGCTGCTGAGCAGGACGATCGCGCCGGTGGCGGCGGCGAGTACGCCGGCGCGCCGGAACCCGTTGGTGGACATGTCTCGAACACTCCTGAAGATGGTTGCGTGACGGCGCGACCGACCGGACGCGCCGTGGGGAACGGCTGGGTTCAGGAGTGGAGCGGGGGGCCGCGGCGCTGGCTGACCCTGCGCAGCAGGACGTCGAGCAGGATGCCCGGCCGCGCGGGGTAGCGGGCCGGCGCCGGGCGGCGGGGACCGGCGGGCGGGCCGGCGGACAGCGCCTGGAGCCGGCCGACCAGCCAGCGCACGGCGGCGGCGACCGCCGCCGTCGCGCTTCCGGCGCGGACCAGCAGGACCGCGGTCAGCACGGTGGCCACGGCGTGGGCGGCGAACATGACCCAGCCGTCCACCGCGGCCGCCGGCTGGTGCACGTGTGCGACCTCGGTGAGCAGCACGTGCTGGGTCGCCTGGGTGGTGCCGAGCACGGCGACCAGGGTGAGCAGCCCGCCGCGGCGGGCCAGCGACGTCCCGCCCCAGGCGAGAACGGTGGTCAGCAACGCGGTCAGCGCGGAGTCGGACAGGCTGCCGCCCGCGCCGGCGTGTGCGGTGATGGCCAGTGCGGCCGTACACACGGCGAGCAACCACGATGGTGCGCCGTGCGCACTGTCCGTGGTCGATCGCCGGCCCATGGCGACCAAGCCTAGACGGGGGACTCCCCGGCGGACCAGACAGTTCAACGAGGTGCGCGCGTTACCCCCGGCGCCCGTCGTACCCGGCTCGGGCGGCCAGCACGTCGGGCATGCGCCCCTCCAGGAGCTCGATCAGCTCGAGTAGCTTCGCCGCCACGTCGGCGCCGAGCGGCGACAGGCTGTACTCGACGTGTGGCGGGATCGTCGGCCGTGCCTCGCGCCGGACGAGACCGTCCCGTTCCAGGGCCTGCAGGGTCTGGCTGAGCATCTTCTCGCTGATCCCGGCGACGCGCCGGCGCAGCGCGTTGAACCGGATCGTGCCGTCGAGCAGGGCGACCAGCGCCAGAACCCCCCAGCGGCCCGTGGCGTGCTCGAGCGTCTCGCGAGAGGGGCACTCCCGGGCGAAGACGTCGAACATCACGTCGTCGACAGCGTCGGTCATGCGCTCTATGGTAGTACTAACTTCTAGAAAGTACTTACCGAAGGAGAGCAGTAGATGATCCTCGTTACCGGTGCCAGCGGTCCGCTCGGTCGCCTCGTCGTCGTTGGGTTGCCCACGGACCAGGTCATCGCCGGCGCCCGTAGGCCGCAGGCGGTCGCCGACCTCGGCGTCCAGGTGCGCGAGCTCGACTACGACCGCGCGGAGACCATCGACCTGGACGGGGTGGACACGCTGCTGCTGATCTCGGGCAACGCGATCGGCCGGCGCGTCGAGCAGCATGGTGCGGTCGTCGACGCCGCGAAGCGGGCCGGGGTGGGGCACATCGTCTACACCAGCGCCCCGCACGCCGACGCCACCGAGCTCGTCGTCGCGCCGGAGCACCGGGCGACCGAGGAGATCATCCGGGCCAGCGGCATTCCGTTCACTTTCCTGCGCAACGGCTGGTACCACGAGAACTACACCGAGACGATCGCCCGTGCCGCGGAGACCGGCGAGATCGTCGGCAGCGCGGGCGACGGGCGGGTCGCGAGCGCGGCCAGGGCGGACTTCGCGGCCGCGGCGGTCGCCGTGCTCACCGCGAACGGTCGCTACGAGAACGCCGTCCTCGAGCTGACCGGCGACCGCGCCTGGAGCCTCCCCGAGCTGGCGGCCGAGATCGCCGAGGTGACCGGGCGGCCGGTGGAGTACCGAGACCTCACCCCGGACGAGCACCGTGCCCACCTCGAGGCGACGGGCACCCCCGCCGAGGTCGCCGGCTTCGTCGTCGCGCTCGAGCAGAACATCGCCGCCGGCCTGCTCGCGCACACGCCGGGCGAGCTGCGCGAGCTGATCGGCCGGCCCACGACGCCGCTCCGGGCGGCGGTCGCCGAGGCGCTGGCCGGGGTGCCTGCTGGTCGGTAGCCGCACGTGTCCGGCAGGGTGAGGTGGTGGATCTCGCGGGACTGGAACGCCGGCTGACCGAGACGGTCTCCGGCCGGGTCGCCTTCGACGCCGGTACCAGGGCGCTCTACACGGTGGACGCCTCCAACTACCGCAAGGTGCCGCTCGGCGTGGTGCTGCCGGACACCGAGCAGGACGCGGTGGCCGCGGTCGCCGCTGCCCGCGAGTTCGACGTGCCGCTGGTGCCCCGCGGCGGCGGCACGAGCCTGGCCGGCAACTCCTGCGGTACCGGTCTCGTGCTCGACCTCTCCCGTCTCGACCGGATCCACGGGATCGACCCGGCGGCGCGCACCGCCCGGGTCGGTCCCGGAGTCGTGCTCGACGACCTGCGGGCGGCGGCCGCCGAGTACGGCCTCACCTTCGGGCCGGACCCCTCCACGCACAGCCGCTGCACGCTCGGCGGGATGATCGGCAACAACTCGTGCGGCGCGCACTCCGTGGCCTGGGGCACGACGCTGGACAACGTCGTGGAGCTGGACGTGGTGCGCTACGACGGCACCCGGCTCACCGTGGGGCGGGGGCACGAGGACAGCGAGGTGCACCGCGCGCTGCGGGCGCTCGCCGACGCGAACCTGGCCGTGCTGCGGACCGAGTTCGGCCGTCTCGGCCGGCAGGTCTCCGGCTACCCGTTGCACCAGCTGCTCCCCGAGAACGGCCGCGACCTCGCCAAGGCGTTGGTGGGTACGGAGGGGACGTGCGTCGTCGTGCTCGGCGCCACGGTCCGCCTCGTGCCGGTGCCGGCCACCCGCGTGCTGCTGGTGCTCGGCTTCTCCGACGACATCGCCGCCGCCGACGCGGTTCCGGCCGTGCTCCCGTACCAGCCGCTCACGGTGGAGAGCATGGACGAGCGGATCGTCGCCCTGCGCGCGAGCCGCAACCCCGTGCCGCCGCCGGAGCTGCCGCCGGGCGGTGCCTGGCTGTTCGTCGAGGTGGGCGGGGACGACGTGACCGCGGCCACCACCGCGGCGAGCCGGATCGCGAACGAGCTCGGTGTGCCGCACGCGGTTCGCGCCGACCCGGCGGTGCAGCGCGAGCTGTGGCGGCTGCGCGAGGAGGGAGCCGGGATCTCCACGCGCATGGCGGACGGCTCCGAGGCCTGGCCCGGCTGGGAGGACACGGCCGTGCCGCCCGAGAACCTCGGGGCCTACCTGCGGGATCTGCGCGAGCTGTTGGACCGGCACGGCCTGCGCGGCCTCACCTACGGCCACTTCGGCGAGGGCTGCATCCACGTCCGGATCGACTGGGACCTGGTGCGGCCGGAGGGGGTGGCCGCCTACCGCCGGTTCGTCGAGGAGGGGGCGGACCTGGTGGCCCGCCACGGCGGCTCCCTGTCCGGCGAGCACGGGGACGGCCAGGTGCGGGCGGAACTGTTGTCGCGCATGTACTCCCCGGCCGCGATCGAGCTGTTCGAACGGTTCAAGGCGATCTGGGACCCGGCCGACCGGATGAACCCCGGGGCGGTGGTCCGCCCGTACCGGGTCGACGAGAACCTGCGCTTCGCCGCGTTGCCGTCGCTGCCGGTGCGGACCGCGTTCAGCTACCCGCACGACGGCGGCGACTTCGTCAGGGCCGCGCGGCGTTGTGTCGGCGTTGCCAAGTGCCGCAACCATTCCGGCTCGGTCATGTGCCCGAGCTTCCAGGTGACCGGCGAGGAGCGCCACTCCACCCGCGGCCGGGCCAGGATGCTGTACGAGATGCTCGCCGGTGAGGTCGTCACCGACGGTTGGCGCTCGGAGGAAGTGCGAGACGCACTTGACCTCTGCTTGTCCTGCAAGGGATGCGCCAGCGACTGTCCGGTCAATGTGGACATGGCGACGTACAAGGCCGAGTTCCTGTACCACCACTACCGGCGGCGGCGCCGCCCCGCGGCCCACTACTCGATGGGCTGGCTGCCGCTCTGGTTGCGCCTGGCGTCCCGGTTTCCCCGCGCGGCCAACTCGGCCATGTCCGCACCCGCCGTTTCCGCTGTGCTCAAACGGATCGGCGGGATCGCCCGGGAGCGGTCGCTGCCCGCGGTCGCCTCCGCGCCATTCACCCGTCGCCACCGCCGTTCGTCGGCGGCCGGGGGACGACGTGTGCTGCTCTGGCCGGACACCTTCACGAACTTCTTCACCCCCGAGGTCGGCCTCGCCGCGGTCCGGGTCCTCCGCGCGGCCGGTTTCGATCCCGTGCTGCCAGGGGGTTCGGTGTGCTGCGGGCTCACCTGGGTCTCGACCGGACAGTTGGACGTCGCCCGGCGCGTGATGCGCCGAACGCTGCGGGTGCTGGAGCCGGAGCTCGTCGCGGGAACACCGATCGTCGCGGTCGAACCGAGCTGCCTGTCCGCCCTGCGCGGCGAGGTCCCCGAGCTGACCGCCGACCCGCGGGCCACCCGGCTGGCCGAGCGCAGCCACACCCTCGCCGGGTTCCTGGCGGCTCATGCCCCACAGTGGACACCACCGATGATCGACCGCTCGGCCGTCGTCCAGGTCCACTGTCACCAGCACGCCACGCTTGGCTTCGACGCCGAGACCCGCCTGCTGGCCAGGGCCGGCGTCCGGGTGGAACCGCTGCCGGCCGGCTGCTGCGGCCTGGCCGGGAACTTCGGCTTCGAGCGCGAGCACTACGAGATCTCCCTGGCCTTGGCCGAACGCGCGTTGCTCCCCGCGGTCCGGTCGGCCTCGCCGGACACCCTGGTCCTCGCCGACGGCTTCAGCTGCCGCATCCAGGTGGCGCAGGGCGCCGGGCGCACGCCGGCCCACCTCGCGGAGGTTCTCGCCGAGCGGCTCAGCCCGCCCCCGGCAGGCGAACGGTGAACCGCGCGCCGCCCTCCTCGGCGGGGCCGGCCTCGATCGTGCCACCGAGCCGGGTTACCAGGCCGTGCACCAACGCCAGCCCGATCCCGGTTCCGCCCGGCCGGGTGGCGGAGTACCGCGCGTGCAGCACGCCCCGCTCGAACGCCGAGCGGTAGTCCTGCTCCGAGAGTCCCGGCCCGCCGTCGCGGACCTCGAGCACCGCCGTCCCCCGCTCGACCCGCAGCGCCAGCACCAGGGGTGCTCCGGGCGGGGTCACCCGCAGCGCGTTCTCCGCCAGGCCGTCCACCACCTGCCGCACCCGCCGCGGGTCCGTGCGCACCGGCACCGGGTGCGCCGGCGTGTCCGCGGAGAACTCCACCCCTGCCGCCGCGCACCGGGTCCGCCACACCGCCGCGGACTCGGCCGCCAGCGCGGTCAGGTCGACCTCGGCCAGGTCCAGCCGGAAGTCGTCCGCGCCCAGCCTGGCCAGGTCCAGCAGGTCGGATACCAGCCGGTCCAGCCGTGCGGCCTCCCGCCCGATGACGCGGCCGACCTCCGGCACCTCGTCGCCGGCCACCACGCCGTCGGCCAGGGACTCGGCGAAGCCGCTGACCGCGGTGAGCGGGGTGCGCAGCTCGTGCGACACCGACAGCAGGAACTCCCGCTGCCTGGCCTCGCTGTGTTCGAGCGCGTCGGCCAGCTCGTTGATCGACTCTCCGACCGCCACCAGCTCCAGCGGCCCCTCCGGTGGCACCCGGAGGTCCCGCCGCCCCGAACGCATGGCCGCGGCCACCGCCGCCGTGCGGCGCAGTGGCCGGCTCAGCCGCCGCGCCAGCAGCCAGCCCGCCGCCGCGGCCACCAGGAGGCCGACGCCCAGCGCGAACACGACGTTGCCGACCAGTCGCCGGCCGATGCCCTGTGCCGTCTCGACCCGGCGGACCAGCGCGATGGAGGTCTGGGCGTCCACCGCTCGCCCCTCCACGAGCAGCGTCTCCCAGCCCACAACGGTGCTCGCCGAGACCGGTCGGCGCGGTGTCGCCCGCTCGATACCGGCCTGCCGGGCGGCCAGTACGGCGACGCGGTCGGTGCCGGTGACCGCGCCCGTCGCGCCCCGGCGGGCCACCTCGACGCCCTGCCCGCGCAGCGTCTGGGTGATCCGCAGGGCACCCAGCCTGGACCGGGCCAGCTGGGTGGCCACCACGTCCGCCTGGTCGGCCAGCGTCTGGCGGGTCAGGTCCCGCGACGTCGTCGCCACCAGGCGCACCGCGACGATCGCGGCGACGAGGGCCATCACGCCGGCCACCGCCAGGCACACCGCTGTGGTGCGCACCGCCAGCGACGTGGGCCGGTTCATGGCGGGTCGGCGGAGTACCCGACGCCGCGGACCGTGCGGATCGGGCTGCTGTCCCCGAGCTTCGCCCGCAGCTGGGCGATGTGCACGTCGACCGTGCGGGTACCAGCGTTGGCCGCGTAACCCCAGACGAGGCTCAGCAGCTGCGCCCGGTCCAGCACCTGGCGGGGCCGGCGCATGAGCTGGGTGAGCAGCTCGAACTCGGTGGCGGTGAGCGAGACCTCCCGACCCGCGGCCCACACCCGGCGCTGCCCGGTGTCCAGGCGGGTGCCGCCCACCTCGAGCACCTCCTGCGGCAGGCCGCGGGCCCGGCGCAGCACGGTCGCCACCCTGGCGACCAGCTCGCGGGGGCTGAACGGCTTGGTCACGTAGTCGTCGGCACCCAGCTCGAGGCCGAGTACCCGGTCGACCTCGTCGTCACGTGCGGTGACGAACAGCACGGGCGTCCAGTCGCCGGAGGCGCGCAGGGCCCGGCACACCTCGATGCCGTCGGCACCCGGCAGCCCGACGTCCAGGACGACGGCCGCCGGCCGCAGCCGCCGCACCTCGGTGAGCGCGATCCGGCCGTCGGTGACCACGTGCACGTCGAACCCGTCCCGGCGCAGGTACCGGCCGACCAGGTCGGCGATCGCCGCGTCGTCCTCGACGACCAGCACCAGCCCGCGCTCGTCGGCCACGGCCGCACTCTTCCGCGGACAGCTACAGGCCGAGCCGGCTCAGCAGCCGCTGCTCGAGCTCGTCCAGCTCGGTGCTCGCCGCCCGGTGCACCGCGCGGCGGCGCGAGCTCGGCATCCGCTCCGCCGCCCGCACCGCGGCGGCGAGCTGCTCGAGCGTGGTCTCGGACCGCCGGGCGAACGTGCGGTCGTCCTCGGTCGCTCCCGGCCGGTCCCGCAGCTCGGCGAGCGCACGAGCGGCGCCGGTGAGCCTGGCGTGCAGCGCGCCGCCCTTGCCGGAGAACTGGGCGATCTCCTCGACCGGCACACCCAGCCGCCGCGCCTTCGCCCGGTCCATCCGGTCCCGCGCCTCGCTGAACACCCGCAGCGCGACGGGCGCCAGCGCCGGGATCACGGCCGGTGCGACGACCTTGGCCACGCCGAGCATGTTCTTGGCCTTCTTCGGCGTGAACCGCGGCGCGCCCGGGATCGGCTCGGCGGCGATGCGCTTTCTGCGTGCCATGGCAGTAGAACCTACTGGGTGGCCGGGACCGTGCACCCCGGCTACCTGCCGCGTTCTGTCGGTGCAGCGGCCTAAACTGCGTAACGTGACATCTTCGGTGCTGCTCGACGCTGGCGTCGTGAACCGCTGCAGGCGTCGGGTGCACCTCGAGCACGACCCGGCGATGGGTGATGTGGTCACCGCACCGCCCGACCCGACGGCCGAGCAGCGCAAGGCCGACGCCGCGGCGCACCGCCGCGCGGTCGCCGACGAGATCGCGGCGCTGGTCGGCGGGGGGTGGACGGAGATCGGCCGGGGCGTCGACCGCGAGCAGGCAACGCTCGAGGCGATGGCCGCCCGAGCCCGGTTCATCTGGTCCGCCCAGCTCCCGCGCGACCCGGTCGGGAACCGCCGAGGCCACGTCGACCTGCTGGTCGCCACGGAGAGTGGTTACGTGCCGGTGCTGGTCGTTCGGCACAAGGTGAGCGACCCGGGGGTGGGTGCCCAGACCGCACCGCTGGCCACACCGCTGCCCTCGGCCAGGCGCCCCGACCCGGTCCGGCGGGTGCGCCCCCAACCCCGTGACCAACTGCGCCTCGCCCACGCCTACCGGCTGCTCGAGGCCTGTGGCCAGGCCGACGGCTCGGCGATGGGCGGCGTCATCGGGCTCGACGGCGAGGTGGTGGTCTGGCACGACCTGCGGGCGCCGACCTGGCCCGGCGGACGCGGCGCGCTCGACGAGTACGACGCGCGCTTCGCCGACCGCGTGGCGGTCGCCACCGCCGCGGCCACCGGCGGCGAGCCGCTGGCCGCCCCGTCCCGGATCGTCGAGTGCCGCACCTGCCCGTGGTGGCCGGTCTGCCGCCAGGAGCTCGAGCAGGCCAGGGACGTGAGCCTGGTGATCCGCGGCGAGGAGGCCGCCGCCCTGCGTGCCGCCGGCATCCGGACCGTCGACGACCTGGCCGTCGTCGACCCGCGGGACGGGGCGCTGCCGGTCACCGGCATGCCGCTCACCGACGCGGTCGGCCTGGCCAAGGCGTGGTTGGCGAACCTCACCGTGGTCCGCCGCGTGCCGCAGGTCGTGGTCCCCCGCGCCGACGTCGAGGTCGACGTCGACATGGAGAGCTTCGGCGACTCCGGGGCCTATCTGTGGGGTGTCTGGCTCTCCGGTGCCGACGTGGGGGAGGCCCAGGGCTACCGGGCGTTCGCCACCTGGGAGCCGCTGCCCACCGACGACGAGGCACGCTCGTTCGCCGAGTTCTGGCAGTGGCTGATGATGATCCGCCTGCGTGCCCGTGCCCGTGGGCTGACCTTCCGGGCCTACTGCTACAACGAGCTGGCCGAGAACAGGTGGCTGCTCGCCTCGGCCAAGCGCTTCGCCGGCAAACCCGGCATCCCGACCAGCGAGCAGGTGCACGCGTTCATCACGTCCGACTCCTGGTTCGACCTGTTCGGCAGCGTGCGCGACCACTTCCTGTGCTCCCGGGGGAAGGGCCTCAAGACCATCGCCCCCGCCGCCGGCTTCACCTGGCGCGACGCGGAGGCCAGCGGTGAGAACTCCATGCGCTGGTACCGCTCCGCCGTCGGCCTCGACGGCACCGCCCCGGACCCGGGGCAGCGCCGCCGCCTCCTCGAGTACAACGAGGACGACGTGCACGCCACCCTCACCCTCCGCCGGTGGATGTCCTCACCGCGGATCCAGGAGATCCCCTACGTGGGAGACCTGTAGCGGGCCGATCGACGCCTCGGCTACCGGGGGCTCATCCGCAGGGCGCCGTCCATCCGGATGACCTCGCCGTTCAGGTAGTCGTGCTCGATGATCGCGATGGCCAGGCGGGCGAACTCCTCCGGCCCGCCGAGGCGCTTCGGGAAGGTCACACCCTCGGCGAGCGTGGCCCGGACCTCCTCGCTCACCTTCGCCAACATCGGGGTGTCCATGATCCCCGGCGCGATGGTCATGACCCGGATTCCCGAGGAGGCCAGGTCCCGCGCGGCGGGCAGGGTCAGCCCCACGATCCCGCTCTTGGACGAGGCGTACGCGGCCTGCCCGATCTGGCCCTCGTACGCCGCGATGGAGGCGGTGTTGACCACGACGCCGCGCTGGCCGTGCTCGTCGGGTTCGGTCGCGGCCATGGCCTCCGCGGCCAGGGTGAGCACGGTGAACGTGCCGATCAGGTTGATTTCGACGATCTTCCGGTACAGACCGAGGTCGTGCCGGCCGGTGCGGGACAGGATCCGGGCAGCCGGACCAATGCCCGCGCAGTTCACCGCGACGCGCAGCGGCACGCCGGCGCTGGTGGCGGTGGCCACGGCGGCGGCGACCTGGTCGGCGTCGGTCACGTCCGCCGCCACGTAGGTGATTCCCTCGACGGCAGGGGCCTGCTCGATCGCGGCCGGGAGGTCCAGGGCGAACACCGTCGCACCGGCCTCGGCCAGCGCCCGAGCCGTTGCTCCACCCAGGCCGGACGCACCGCCGGTCACCAACGCGGCGATCCCGTTGATCTGCATGCCCATCCCTCTCTCTCGGCCGACCACGCAGAGGTTAACGGTCGTTCAGCGCAGGTCATGGACCAGTAGGTCCATCAGCACGCCGTCATGCCAGCCGGAGCCGTCCGGGTTGCGCTCGTAGTCGCGCATGATGCCGACGCGGCGGAAGCCGACCGCCTCGTAGCAGCGGATCGCGGCCTCGTTGTCGGCTGCCGGGTCGATCACGAGGCGGTGGTGTCCCCGGTCCCGCAGCAGGTGCCGGGCGACGGTGCGGACGGTGTCCCGTCCGATGCCCCGACCGTGCACCTCCGGGTCCAGGAAGATGTCGATCGCGGCGTGCCGGTAGTCCGGGTCGTTCTCCTCGCCGTACTGGACGAACCCGCGGACCGTGCCGGCCACCAGGACCGTGTAGCAGGTCACCTCGGTCTCGTCGAACGGCCACTGGGGGCCGAACTCCCCCCACCGCGCGCGCACGGGCGGTGTCTCGCCGATCCGGCGGAGGTCGGAAACGTGCTCAGCGGTCACCGGGACGAGCGTGACCAGCTCACCGTGCAGAGGCTCCACGCGGTCACGTTAGCCGTTGTCCTCCGGCCGACGCCCCGTGACGTGCAGCAGCACGACCAGGGCGAGTGCGGCGAGCAGAGCGAGCCCGACGAACAGGCCGGCCGCGGCGAGTAGTTCCATAGGACAACTGTCGTCGTCCACCCCGTGCTCCCGCGTCCACCACCAGCGGGTATCTGGCCTCCGACCGGGGGATGACCGAGCGTGTCCGGGAGGGGTCTCAGCGCCGTCCCGGCGGGCAGATCTCGTCCAGCACCCGAAGGTCGTCCGGAGAAGGCCGCCACTGCGCGGCGGCGGCGTTGGCGCTCGCCTGCTCGGGCGTGGTCGCCCCGGCGATCACCGAGCCGACCGGGTGCTGCGCGGTGAGCCAGCCGATCGCGACGGTGGCCATCGGCAGGCTCCGCTCCTCGGCGAACGCGCGCAGCTTCTCGATCCGGTCCCAGGGAGCATCGGTGAGCAGGCGGGTCCGGCCGACGAGCCGGGAGTTGGGCGGCGGGTCGGCGTCGCGGTGGTACTTGCCGGTGAGCAGGCCGTTGGCCAGGGGGAAGTACGGCAGCAGGCCGAGTCCGAAGCGCTCGCAGGCCGGGATGACGTCCCGCTCGGCCTCCCGTTCGAGCAACGAGTAGTGGTTCTCGACGGCCACCGGCGGGAGCAGGGTCCGAGTGCGACAGATCCAGGCCGCGTCCGCGATCTGCCAGCCCGCGAGGTTGCACACCCCGGCGTAGCGGATCAGGCCTTCGTGCACGAGGTCGTCCAACGCGCCGAGGGTCTCCTCGAGCGGGGTCTGCGGGTCGGTGCGGTGCAGCTGGTAGAGGTCGATCCAGTCGGTGCCCAACCGGCGAAGCGACGCCTCCACCGCGCGCCGGACGTACCTGCGGGAGCCGCGCGCGCCGAAGTCGGGGCCGTTGGCGCCCTGCATGTCGACGCCGAACTTGGTCGCGATCACCGCGTTGTCCCGCCGACCCGACAGTGCCTGGCCGAGCAGCTCCTCGCTGCGCCCCCGCGGCGCGCCGTAGACGTCGGCGACGTCGAACAGTGTGATGCCGGCGTCGAGTGCGGCACCGACCAGCGCCCGCGACCCGGCGAGCGACTCGGCGGCAGTGCCGGGGCGGCCCAGGTTGTTGCAGCCGAGCCCGACCACGCTGACGACGAGACCTGACTCGCCCAGGTGACGCAGCTCCACCGGATCAGGCTACTGAGCCGACTGGCCGCGATCCAGCTGCCGAACGGCCGTACCTGTCGTGTGGCGACGCCACGGTTGGGGCACGCTATGCCCCATGAGCAGTGCAGCTGCTGGCGAGAAGCCGACCGCGGCCGGGTGGGTCACCGAGCACGTCTCGAGCCAGGTCGGCCGCACGTTCGTCGTCACGGGGGCGAACAGCGGGTTGGGCCTGGAGACCGCTCGGGCCCTGGGCACCCTCGGCGCGCGGGTCGTGATGACCGCCCGCGACCGGCAGCGGGGCGAGCAGGCGGTGGAGCTGCTGCGCACCGAGCAGCCCGAGGGCCGGTTCGAGCTGCTCGAACTCGACCTCGCCGACCTCGACTCGGTGCGCCGGTTCGCCGCCGGCCTCGACGACTTCGACGTGCTCATCAACAACGCCGGGGTGATGGCGCCGCCGCGCGGGCAGACCGCGCAGGGCCACGAGCTGCAGTTCGGGGTGAACCACCTCGGGCACTTCGCGCTCACCGGGCTCGTGCTGGACAAGCTGCTGCGCGGTCGGGACCCCCGCGTGGTCACGGTGACCTCCGGGCTGCACAAGCGCGGCCGCATCCACTTCGACGACCTGCACGGCGAGCACGGCTACTCCCGAACGAAGTACTACGCGCAGTCGAAGCTGGCCAACGTGGTGTTCGCGCTCGAGCTGAACAAGCGGTTGCGGGCCAACGGGGTCCCGCTCAAGAGCGTCCTGGCCCACCCTGGGTACTCGGCGACCAACCTGCAGTCGAGCGGCCCGACCGGCGTCGGCAAGCTGCTGATGAAGGTCACCACCCGGGTGCTGGCCCAGGAGGCGGCGATGGGTGCGCTGCCTCAGCTGTACGCGGCGACCGGGTCGGACGTGGAGGGCGGCCAGTTCTACGGCCCGGACGGCCGGGGCGAGTCCAGGGGCTTCCCGACGCTGGTCGAACCGCTCGAGGCGGCGCGGGACCGGGAGCTCGCCAAGCGGCTGTGGGACATCTCCGAGGAGCTGACCGGCGTGAAGATCCCGTTGCTGCCCTGACGCCTCGGGTGCGGCAGCTCAGTTCCGGGGCTCAGTTCCGTGGCTTCGAGGCTGGTCGTAGAGCGCGGCGACCAGCCGGACGAGGAAGACGATGCCCGCGATGGTGAGGATCGTGATCTGAACCCACATGCTGGCCTCCGGAGTCTCGGTCGCTGCACTGGGACGCGTGGCGATGGTCGGTCCGTTCCCCCGCGTCGCCCGGGAACTCGCCTGAGACACGCCGAGAGCCGTCACCCGTTCGGGCTAATCCTCAGTCGCTTCGGTGCCGGCCACCGCTCCGTGCCTGGTCCGGATCGTCCTGCTCACCGGGCCAGCCCACCGTGCCGGTGCCGTCCGAGGTGCCGGCCCTGCCCGGCCGCCCCTGCGGCGGTGCCGCCACGAACCAGGCGGCATGCACGGAGGAGTCGGCCCGCCGCCGCCCCGCCCCCGACGCCGGTGTGCCGGCCTGGTGCTCCGGCGAGGAGTGGCCGTCCCCGGGCGAGTGATGCCGTCCGTTGCCGTTCGCGCCGCTCGGAGCCGGTTGGTTGGGGTGACCGGTGTCCTCGGTGGCGGTCGGGGGTTGACGGTGGCCACCGCCGATGGGCCCACCCTGGTTGGTGGTGGCTCCCGCTGAAGGGTGGGGGCTCGTGTGCGCGGGGTGGCCGTTTTCGCTGGGGCCGATCCGGCTGGTGGTGGTTCCCACCGACGAGCTGGGGTTCGGGTGGTTGATGCCGCCGCTGGTGGTCGTCGGTCGGCGGCGATCGGTGGGTGCGGGATCGGTGGGTGCGGGATCGGGCGGCCACGGGTGGGTGCCGTTGGTGGCCGGCGGTTGGTCGGCGCGGAGGCGGGGAGCGGGGGGAGTCGGGAGGCCTCGGCCGTTCTCGTGCGGGTCGGTGGGTCGCGGCAAGGGCTGCTCGCCCCGGCGGTGGGCCCGGGCGGGTCGCGGTAAGTGCTCGGGCGGCGCCGGGGGCGGGTCGTCCTCGCGGCGGTGCGGCATGGCGGCGTCCTGGGCGGCGGGCCCGGGCCGGGGGTCGAGCGGCCGCGCGACCGGGTTGAGCTTCTGGGTCGCCTCGCCCGCCGGCAGGGGGCGTGCCACCGGCGGGGTTCGCTCCGTCGGCTCGTCGGCCGGGCGGACGGCGCCGACGGGGGGCACGGCCGGCACCTCGGGCGCCGGCTCGGTCCTTCCGCTCGGCGCGACCTTCGGCCGGCCGGACAGCCTGCGCGCCAGGTTGTGGGTCGGCAGTTCGATGAAGCGGTAGCTCAGCTCGACCACCACCACCGTGCCGGCCAGCGACGTCAGCACCGCCAGCCACAGCGGCGTCCGCATGTACAGCAGGTGCATCAGCGGGAACGCCACCGCGCCGTGCACCAGGTAGATCGAGAACGTCCGCTCCGACAACGCCGTCCACACCCGTCGCTCCCGCAGGTGTGGCTCGGCCAGCATCCCGATCAGGAACAGCAGCACCGCCAGCGCCACCGGGTACGGCCGCGGGATGTAGTTCGGGTCGATCCGCAGCTCCCGTGCCCAGATGAACATCAGCCACGCCACCATCACGTACAGCGCGGCCAGCCAGCCGGGGATGCGCTTCGTCGACGCCGCCCAGATGGCCTGGCCCATCACCGGGATCAGCAGGAAGGTCATGTTGATCACGAAGGCGCGGTACTCGTCGCCGAATGCCCGGTGGGTGATCAGCAGGACCAGCACCAGCTCGAGCTGCACGGCGATCGCGAGCCACATCCGGGTCCGCAGCAGCGGCAGGACGATCACCAGCAGCGCGTAGAACAACATCTCCACCGCGAGCGTCCAGGCCACGCCGACCCACGCGCCGAACGGCCGGTCGATGAAGTTCCACATCGTCGCGTTGGTCAGGACCGTGTACGGGGTCACCTCCTGGGGCTTGCTGCCCAGCGGGGAGATCCCGTTCGCGAACATCACCGCGCTCGCCGCGACCACGACAAGCAGCAGCGGGTAGATCCGGAACAGCCGGTGGATGGCGAAGGTGCCGGCGCTCATCCGCAGCGCCAGCGGAGTGATCACGAACCCGCTGATCAGGAAGAACACCGGCACCGCGAGGTTGCCGACGCCCTGCTCCTCGGTCAGCTTGAGCGGGATGAAGATCGCGTTGTCCAGCACGTCGGTCGGCAGCGTGTGCGCGTCCATGTGCGCCCGGATGAACACCTCGTAGATGTGGGTGTACACCACCGACAGCGCGGCCAACGCCCGGGCGATGTCGAGGAACACGGCCCGTCTGCGGACCGGCACGAGCTCGGCCCCGACAAGACGGTCCTCGGCCATTACCGCCCCCCGAACGTGGGTAGCTGACCCATGGACCTTAGCGGGACGCATTCCGGGCGGCTCAGCCTGACGGTCGCCCGGCGACGCGGGTCGCCAGCGACGCGATCGGACGCTCCACCGCCCGGTGCAGCAGCTCGGCCACGGCCAGGGTGACCCCGATCGCCAACGGCACGGCCAGCGCCGAGGACAGGTGGGGCCACAGCAGGGCCAACACGGTGAACGACGTCGTCTGGTGCACGAGGTACACCGCGTAGCTACGGGAGGACAGGTAGGTCACCACGCGCCACCGCGGGACTCGCCGGCCGGCGAGCACGGCGAGGATCACCAGCAGCATGGCGAGCCCGAGCGTGAGCGGGAACGCGTCGTCGTAGCGGGCCCGCCCCTGCCCGTCACCCCAGGCGAACACCACCCAGCAGGCCAGCCCGAGCGACATCCCCGCCCACAGTGGCGCCTTCCTCGCCCACACCAGCCAGATGACCTGGCCGAGCACGACCGCGATGCCGAACGCCCCGATGTTCCTGATCGCCCCCGCGGGCAGCCCGGTGAGGGTGGACGTGACCGACAGGATCACCGAACACGCCGTGATCTGGATCGCGATGGCGACCCACGGGGCGCGGCGGAACAGCACCAGCAGCGCGCCGATCATCGCGTAGATCCCGAGCTGGGGGACCAGGGTCCAGGCCACGGCGACGAGCACCGGGAACTCCCGGCTGAAGAAGTCCAGCAGGAACATGTTGGCCAGCAGGTCACCGACGCCGACCGACGTCTGGCCACCGGGGATCGTGTAGAGCCCGACGTTCACCAGGACCCAGGCCAGGACCACCGCGACGAACAGCGCCGGGAAGATCCGCAGCACGCGCTTGAGCCCGTACTCGCCGACCCGTTCCTTGGTCGCCACGTGAGCCATAACGAACCCGCTGACCAGCAGGAACAGGGCGACTCCGAGGAATCCGAGATCCTTGTTCAGGTGCAGCGGCCCGATCACGAACCGATCGATGACGTCGCTGACCGGCATCGGGTCCTGCTTCAGTCGGTACCAGCTCGCGACGTGGGTGTAGAAGACCAGGCAGGACGCGAGCGCCCGGAGCAGGTCCAGCCCGTCCAGGCGCCGGCCGCTCCTGGTCCGCTCGGGAGTCGGCGGCGGCGGTTCGACGGGAGCAGGAGCCGGGAGGAACGGATTGGCAGGTACCTCACTCGGTCGAGTGGCGAGTTGCTCACTCATCCGACCTCCTCCGCGCCCCAGCGGAGGACAAGCTACCCGATCAGGTGAGAGGGCGGAGCCAGAGTGTGACGAAACCTTCCTGGGTGTTCCTCGCCAGCTCAACGAGCTCGTTTTCCGAGGTCAGCGCGTCGGCGGTGCGTACCTTGCCGCTCTCGGCCGCCGCGACGACCTCCTCGGTCACCGGCACCAGCGCGTAGCCCCACTCCCGGTATGTCGCCGCTACCTCGGCCGGGACCGCACCCGCCTGCTCGATGTCGTCCGGCGCGAACTCGGCGAGCACGTGCGGCCGTCCGGCGCGCAGCAGCGCCTCCATCCCGGCCAGTGCACGGTGGTCACGGCCCTGCGCGTCGCACTTGACCACGTCGACCCGCCGCTCGCCGAGTCCGGGCAGGCCGTCCAGGCGCAGACCCGGCACCTCGACCGTTCCGGCCGGGTCGATCCGGTTGTCGCCGGTGTTGCCGTCGGGGGACAGCGCCAGCCGCAGCGCCGTGTCGGTGTCCCAGGCGGCGCCCTCGACCAGCGTGAGCCGGTCAGCGACGGCGGGGGCGACGTTGGCCGCCACGTTCAGCGAGAGCAGCTCGCGCACCGGGGCCCAGGGCTCGACGGCGTACACCGCGCCGGTCGCGCCGACCCGCTGGAGCCCGCGGACGGTGAAGTAGCCGACGTGCGCGCCGATGTCGACGAACACGCCGCCCACCGGCAGCAGCAGGTCGATCAGCCGCGACTCCGCGGCCTCCCAGGTGCCGTACCGGCGCAGCCACGGCAACACCACGGTGTCGTCGGCCGGCAGCCGGATCAGGCCGACGTCGGTGGCGACGGTTTGGCTCGTCCCCGCCGGAGCCGGGTTGACCAGGTCGTGGTGGCGCAGCAGCCCGGCCCGCAGCAGCGGGACCTCGGCGTTCAGCTCGGTCGTCGCGGCCTCGACGGCGGCCATCCAGTCGGCCCGCTCGTGCAGCAGCCGCATGATCCGGTCCTCCAGGCCGGCGATGCGGTTGCCGAGTTCCTCGGCCCGCTCGTCGACCTCCTGCCGCATCGCCCTTGGCAGCTCCTCCCGCAGCTCCCGCAGCCGCTGGAGATCTCGGATCTCGCGGCTGACCTCGGCGTTGACCGACTGCTGCGCGGTCGCGGCGCCGGCCTGCGCGTGCTCGAGCCGCTCGAGGCGGGCGAGCAGGTCCTGCTGGCCGCCGGCGAGCTCGGCGAGGCTGCCGGCCACGCCGTCCATCAGCGCGGTGAGCACGGTGCGCTGGTGGTGGTCGTAGTGGTCGAGCGCGCGCAGGATGCCCCGCCGCAGCGCGGCGGCCATCGGCAGCCGGCTCGCCGCGCTGGGGTCCGCTCGCCAGCGCAGTGCCTCGCGGCTGCTCTCCAGCGGGGCGAGCGGGCCGGGCTGGGCCCGGGCGGTCCGCCGGTGCAGCCAGGTCCCGTGTGCCGCCTCGAGTCGGGTGCGCACCCACTCCGCCGCCCTGGTCGCCGGCCGGGAGGTGAGCACGTGCTGGCGGCCCGCGGCCGCGCGGCGCAGCGCGGCCACGGGGTCGGCGGCGATCTCGCGCAGCGCCGCGGCCGCGGCGTCGATGTCCGGTTCGGCCCAGTGCGCGTCCCGGGGGTAGGGCTCGTTCCCCGGACCCACGTCGACCAGCCGGTAGGGGACCGGCCAGCCGGTCTCGGCGGTGAGGAACTCGGCCGTGCCGCCGTAGTCGGTCGCGACCACCGGCAGGCCGTGCGCCATGGCCTCGGCCACGGTGAGCCCGAACCCCTCGCTGCGGTGCAGCGACACGTACGCGTCCGCGGTCTCGAAGAGCTTGGCGACCTCCTCGCCGCTCAGGTACTCCTCGATCAGCTCGATCCGGTCGTCGCCGGCCGCGGCCAGCCGCAGGCGCTCGCGGTCGCCGGGGTGCCGGTCGCCGTTGATGGTCTTGAGTACGAGGCGGACGTCGGACCGGTCGCCGAACGCCGCTCGGAACGCGGCAATGGCCGCCAGCGGGTTCTTCCGGTCGAAGATGCTGTTGTGGTCGAAGACGAACAGGAACCGGGTGACCTCGTCGTTCCTCGGCGCTCGCTGGGCCGCTGCCGGGCCGAGCGGGTCGCGGACCGGAACGGCGAAGGTGTGCACCGGCACCGGTGAGTGCTCGCGGATGGCCTCGGCACAGAACTCGCTGATCGTCCAGATCTCGTCGACCTGGCCGAACGCCGGGTGCATCGCCGGCGGGAACGTGTCGAGCTCCCAGGACCACACCCCGATCACGTACCGGTCCCTGGCCAGCTCCGGGTACAGGCGCAGGGTCTGCCCGGTCATGTCGGCGTTGACCACGAGCACGCTGACGCCGAACGTCGGCTCGCCGGGTCTCGCGTCCGGCGACAGCGGGTGCGAGGTGCGGCTGACCACGGTGAACTCCTCCACCGCGGTGGCCACCGGCACGCCGCTGGCCACCACCGCCCCGTGCACGAGGCGGCCCATCTCACCGACGCCGAGCTCGGCGGTCAGGTAGCCGAGGACGTTCGCGCCGAGCGTCTCCACCGGCTCCACCACGGGCGCCGGCGGGCGGTCGGCCACCGCGGAGACGGGCAGCTCCCGCTCGTTCGCCCCGGAGGTCCGGCACCAGTGCCGGTAGCCCTCGGCATCGGCGTGCAGGGGATCCGGGTAGACCAGCTGCAGGTCCGCACGCGAGGTCCACAGCGCGTAGGCCCAGCGGGAGAGCCCGGCGCGTTCCTGGGGCGGGTTCGCCGGTTCGGTGGCCCAGCGCAGCAGGTCCTCGGCCGTGTCGCCGCGGAACGGGTTCGGCGGCGCTGGGGTGCCCCGACGTTCCGACTCGACCCAGGCCGCTCGGTAGGCCCGGCGCAGCGATGCGGACACCGCCGTGCCGTCCGGCAGCGTGTTCCACCGGTAGGGGATGTCCTCGAGCGCCTGCCGGTAGCCGGCCTCGAACAGGTGGGACCGGTAGTCGGCGATCAGCTCGGCGAACAGCGGGTACTCCGAGAGCAGCACGCGCGGCCGGTCGGCGTAGTGCGTGGTGACCAACCACGGCTTCTCCGGGCGGTATCCGGAGAAGTGCACGAACCGCAGCGGGTGCCCGCTCGCGGTGACCGTGCCGTCCGCCTCCCTGGCCAGGGGGCGCTGGTAGATGTTCCAGTAGGCGACGTTCCACCCCGGGTCGGCCACCATCGTGTGCCGGAACAGCGCCGGCACGTTGTCCACCCAGCGCTGGTCGGTGAACAGCTGCTCGGTGACCGACGAGATCGCGTCCTGGCGCAGTCGCTCGGCCCAGAACAGCAGGAACGGGTCCGCCGCGCCGGACACCCCGATGAAGCCCAGGTTGAACACCCCGGAGGCCATGATGTCGGCCTCGCTCGGACGCAGGCCGTCGCGCGGCATCGGCTCGAGCACGTGCGGGGTCAGCACGATCTCGTGCTCGAGCGCCAGCGCGGCGACCTCGTCGGCGAACGTGCCGAAGACCTCGATGTCGGGGTCGAGGTAGATGGCCACCTCGTTCTCGGCGAGCAGCGTGCGCAGCAGCCACGGCTTCACCGCAGTGCACAGCTCGGTCACCGAGTAGGCGAGCGCCATCCGGCCGAACTCGGCCGCGTCGAGCGAGATGTCGTCCGGCCCGAGGAACCGGATGCCGGGTACCTCCTCGGTCAGCGCCACCAACTCGTCGGGGCTGGCGTCGATCACCAGGACGGCGAACGCCGCCTCGGGGTGGTGCCGGCGGAACGACTCCGCCAACACCCTGGCCGCCGGCACGTAGTTGCGCGCGACGATCGTCCCCGCGCAGGTGGCCGGTGCCCGCTCAGCCATCCGCGGGCAGCCGCTCGAGCTGGGCGTCCAGGACCTCGTCGAACAGCTCGCTCGCCTCGTTAAGGGTCGCGCCCTTGGCCTCGACCCGGACCACGCTGTCTCCCGACGCGTAGTGGGCACGCAGCAGCGGGCCGCCCTCGGCGTTCTCGTTCACCGCCGCCAGCACGCCCTCCGGCGCCTCCCGCTCCTTGAGCGTGAAGTTGAGCTGGAGCGCGGCGAGCCCGTCGCGGGCGGTCGCCGCGGCGGTGTCGCTCTCCATCGAGGTGTAGAGCACGAGGAGGTCGACGCCGTTCTCCTTGGAGAGCTTGACCTCCGCGTCGCCAGCGCCGCCCTGCTGGTAGAGGTTGATCTCCTGCGGGGTCAGGTAGTTGATGTCCTCGACCTGGGCGAAGGTCTTGATCTTCGACATGTTCGAGACCTCGCCGGGGAGGTCGACGACTGGTCCCGGCGGCGCCTCGGAGGTGGAGGGCGGGGCCTGCTCCTGCGACTGCCGGTCGTTGCCGTCGTCCTGGGCCGTCCCCTCGTCCGGGCGGAACAGGAAGTACGCGCCGGCGGCGATGCCGAGCAGGACGACGACGATCGCGATGATGCCGAACACCTTGCCGGCACTCGACTTCTTCTCGGTCTCGAAGACCTCGGGGCCCTGCCTCGCCCAGTCCGGCGTGCCGGCGGCGGCCAGCGGCGGGAACTCCTGGCCGGCCCACGGCGGCGCGAGCTCCTCCTCGTTCTGCCAGGGCGGCTGGTTGGGCTGGGGGAACCCGCCGGGCGGCGAGGCCTGGGGCGGCGGGGCCGGCCGCGGCGGGCGGGCACCGGCGTGCGCCTGAGGCGGCACCCCGGGCACTACCTGGGTGGTCGCCGAGTCGTTGGGCGGGTTCGCGCGCCAACCGCCGACCGACTGCGTCCGCTCGGCGTCGCCCACGTTCTGACCAGGCACGATCTGGGTCTTGTCGGCGTCCTCGCCGCCGTCCGCCCCCTGCTGCTGTTGCGTCGGGGGTTGTTGCGTCGGGGGCTGGGGCTGCTGGGGCTGGGGCTGCTGCTGGAACGGCTGCTGGGGAAACGGCTGCTGGGGAAACGGTTGCTGGGGCGCCTGCTGGAGCGGTTGCGGCACACCGTGCCCCGGCGTCTGCAGGGGCGGGATCATGGTGGTCGACTCGCTCGCGCTCGGTGCGGGCTGGGCGCCGGGGGAGACCGCGGTGGACAGGATCTGGTCGCGGCGCGACCGGTAGTCGTCGGCCGAGATTCGCCCGGCGGCGAGCTCTTCATCGAGCCTGCGGAGTTCGTCCTGCCAGGACACCCTGGCCTCCTTCCGTATGACCGGCCGCCAACTCTCGGCGTGCAGATCTGCTCACGCGCCCCGAACTCGCATATTGTGCACGGGACCTGCGGGTGGGTTTCAGTCGGCCGGAAGCCGATCGGTCACTGTTCCCAGCACTCTCTGGAACTCGGTACGCAGCTCCTGCTCGTTCCCGTCGGGCCGGCCGGAGACGTTGAGCTGCACCCAGACGTCCTCGGAGGAGTAGACCGCGATGAACGTGCGGAACGCGCTGTCGACCCTGGTGATCACCGGTGGGTCGTCCGGCGAGACCTCCGCCGCCGGTGCGAAACCCGCGCGCTGCAGGTGCTCCCTGGCCAGGACCGCCACCCCGTCCGCGCCGTTCTCCGGCGGGATGGGCGAGGCGACCAGGAGGTAACCGGCGCCGGTTCGGACCGCGCCCCGGTAGGCGATCTCGCTCGATCCGTTGTCCGCCAACATGGTCGCGTAGGGCGGGGTGAACAGATTCAGCTCACGGGCCCGCGCGAGGGACATGGTTCCGTTGTTGGGGTTCGCCTTGCCCGGCAGGTCGGGCAGCCGCGCGGCGATGTCGTCGATGGCCGGAGCCTGCTGCTGGGTCGAGGTCTGCGGGGGCGGCGTGGCGCTGGAGTCTCCGCCGTCGTCGCGGAGCGCGAACCACCAGACACCGGCCCCCACCAGCGCCAGCACGAGCACCCCCACCACCACCTTCGGCAGCAGCCCGCCGCCGGCGGGGCCGGCCTCGGCGAACACCTCCTGGCCCTGGATCGGGGCGGCCCGGTAGGGGGTCGGTCGCACACCCGGACCAGTCGGCTGGCCGCCGGCGTCCGGTCCGGTCGGTCCGACTGGTGCGTTCGGTCCGACTGGTGCGGACGGCCCGGCCGGTGCGGACGGTCCGGATGGACCGGACGGCGCAGCTGGTCCGGACGGCGCGGGCTGACCGGGCGGAGGGCTCGGCGGTGGCGGGCCTACCGGCCGCTCGGTCGAGCGGATCCGGTTGACGTCGACGACCTGGGTCGTCTCCTCCTCGTCGGGCTGGTCGACCTTGACCACCAGCGTGGTCTCGGCGGCGTTGGCCGCCTCCTGGGCCCTGGCCTGGTGCGGTTGGGGCCGGGCCTGCGGCGGTGTGGGGCCTCGCTGGTCGCCGCGCGCCGGTCTGGCGGGTGTCTGCGACCCGCTGGACGCCTCGGCCAGGATCTCGTCGCGAACCTTGCGGTACTCCGCGGCACCGATCTCACCCTTGGCCAGGCGGTTGTCGAGCTTGCGAAGGCTCTCCTGCCACGTCATCGGTTCAGATCTCTCCACTAGCGAATGGGGCGGTTCTGCGTTTCCTGCCGGACGAGGTCGAGGAACGGGCGGTCGAGCAGCCGCAGGTCGCCGCGCGCGATGTTGCGCTCGACGATCTCCAGGACGAACACCTCGTTCTCGGCCACCGTGCGGGCCACCAGGGCGGGGTCGGGGTCGATCGTGCTGTAGTACAGCTGGGTGACGTCGGCGAACGCAGTCGGGATGTAGGCCGAGACCGGAAGGCTGAAGGAGTCCCCGAGCAGCAGCGTAGGCCGGGAGACCATCCCCTCCTGCGGCTCGGAGACCCGGCGCACCGGCTTGCGCAGGTCGGCGAGCGGGCGGATGGTCCGGAAGTTCTCGCCGTCGGGGGCGAGCCGGTAGGTCATGGCCTCGTTGATGCCCTCCCGCCCGATCAGCGGCGGCAGGTCGGCGTTCGCCGTCCGTTGCTCGCGTTCGACGACCTCCCAGCTCCGGGTCACCCCCGGCTCGACCCGCTCGGCGACCTGGCGCACCAGCTCCAGTGCGCCCTCGCTGGTCCAGTGCGAGTCGAGGGGGAAGTACGGCGGCCGGCCGAGCTCCTCGGCCACCGCCTGCAGCGGGGCGCGCATGTCGACGGCCCGCGCGGTGGCGGAGAGCTGCTGCCACAGCTGTGGCGTCACCTCCTCGGCACAGTCCTTGCCGGCGTAGCTGTCCGGCAGGTGTTCGGGAACCATCGTGCTCTTGTCCGGCACGGCGACGAGGATGAATCGCCGTCCCGAGCTCTCCACGATCTCGCGCAGCTCGGCCAGCCGGGCCATGGTCTCGGCGAGCGGCCGTTCCGGCCGGCACTTGGCGATCACGTCCTCGCCGAGGTAGAGCCAGCCGTCCCGGCCCTCGATCACGCGGCGGTACCCGGCCGCGTCGGGGACGTTGTTCGGGTTGTTCGGGTCCGGCTCGGTCGTCGTCCCCTCCTGGTCCGGGCTGCCGGGCAGGGGGCCGGACTGGGAGGTGGGGCCCTGGTCGAACGGCGCCGGCTCACCGAAGAACGTCCGGCTGATCCAGTCGGCCGTCTGGATGGCACCGGCCCGGAACACGAGGTTCTCCGTGGCCCACGGGTCCATCCCGGTGAGGAAGCCCCAGCCGTCCCAGAGCGAGGGGAAGCTCGCGAGCTCGTGGTTCTCCAGCTCGCTGGGACGCATCCCGCCCAGCCACATCAGGGTGGGCGCGGCGAAGAAGACGAGCGCGCTGATCAGCGCGGTGAGCTGCCGCCCGCCGTGACGCGGGCGGTGCAGCGAGTGCTCACGGGGCAGCCACGCCTCGTGGACGGGCGGTAGCCCGTCGATCGCCTGCCGATCGTCCAAGGTCACGCGCGTTACGTTAGCTGGCTGCCCGCTGCGGCGAGGGTGCGCTGCCCATACCGGCCAGCTGCCTGTCCTTCCTCGCCCGCACAAGCCCGTAGCGCAGGGCCAGCAGGATGTCGGCGAGCGTGTGTCCCGCCCGCAGGACCAGGCTCACCGTGGTCGCGGCGGCGACCCCGAGCAGCGGGGTCAGCGCCAGGACCAGCACCGCCTCCCGTGCCCCGACGCCGGCCGGGGCGATGAACACCACCAGCCCGACGATCCAGCCGAGCGCGAACGACGCCGTGCTGACCAGCGCCAGCGTCAGGACCGAGTCGGTGAACGGGTCGGCCAGCAGGTAGCCGGCGGCGCCGTAGCCGAGCCAGGCGGGGAGCATCCAGGCGAGCGGCGCCACCAGGTGCTTCCAGCGCAGCACCGGCGGCTCCACGCCGGACCGACCGGCCAGCTTGCGGGCCAGCAGGTTGACCACCCTGGGGTGCAGCAGCACGAGCGCCAGCGGGATGCACACCCCGGCCCAGCCGAACTTGCTCACCAGGTTGGGCTGGCTGATCAGGAGCAGCGCGCCGACCAGGACCGAGGTGACCGCGTGCACCACGAGGAACACCGAGCCGGCGAGCAGGGCCAGCCCGCCGGGCACGCCGTGCTCACGGGCGAAGCGCATCTGGGCCAGGAACGGCCAGATCGAGCCCGGGAGGTACTTCCCGACCTGGGCCGGGAAGAAGATCTGCCGCGCGGCGCTGGAGCTGATCCGGGAGCCGAGCGCGGCCAGGCAGTGCTTCCACACCTCGGCCGTGGCCAGCAGGCCCAGTACGACGGCGGCCAGCGCGAGCGGCATGCGCCACCAGTCGATCCGGCCCAGCGAGCCGACAACGTCCGACAGTTGGCCGCGCAGTGCCCAGCCGGCGAGACCGACGGCGAGGACCACGAACGCGACGGCGAGCAGGTCCGCCCGCCGGCTCGGCCGAGGCGGTGCCGGGACCGGCTCCGGCGCCGAACTGTCCGCCGAGCCTGTCACGGCACCGCCCGCCGGGTCAGGCACGCCAGATCAGCCCGGTGGTGGTCGGGTAGGGCAGCGTGGGGGTCGCGCCCTTGAGCAGCTCGATCCGCAGGCCCGGCATCGCGGACAGCACGTCCCAGTACCGCTTGCGCTTGATGTTGTCGAACACCACGACCCCGCCCTCGGCGAGGTGGTCCAGCGACCTGCGGAACGCGTCGATCCTCGCCCGACCGTCCACCACGATCAGGTCGAAGGGGCCCCCGACCTGGTCGATCGTGGAGACGTAGTCGGCGAAGTCCAGGTCGGTGTGGCCAACCCGGGCCGACCGGATCACGGTGTCGGCCGTGGCGGCGGTCGGCGGCACGGCGTGCAGCTTCGCGTTGCCCGCCGTGTCGGCCAGCATCTCGCGGACGAACTCGGCCCACTGGGTGTCGTGCTCGACGCTGTCCACCTGGCCGGCCCGCTTGGCCAGCCAGATCGTGCTCGCGCCGGCGCCGAACTCGAAGATCCGCGCGCCCGGCCGCTGGGCCAGGAACTCCTCCACCCGGCGCATGGCCGGGTAGCTCCACCAGGCGAGGTCCATCTTGACCATGTCGCCCGCGTCGTGGATGGAGAAGAGCGTGCGCAGGTGCTTCGCCTTGGGAGAGTCGCTTCGCTCCAGCCGGGCGAGCAGCCCGGCCTTGTCCGCGGCCTTGCGGATGGTCCGCACACCGCTCACGTAGGCGCCACGGATGCCACTCATTTCGCCCCCAACGAGGTCTTTGGTTCGGCCACGTCGGCCGGCTCGAGTGTTTTCGTTCGTTCAGCGATCAGGTCGGTCGCCTCGCGCCGGTTGGCTGTCCGGTGCAGCACGATCTCCGCGATCAGGCCGATGGAGATCATCTGGACGCCGAGAATCACGAGCAGGATACCCAGCATCAGCAGTGGCCGGTCGCCGATGGCCTCGCCGCCGAAGATCTTCACGATCGACAGGTAGGCTAGCATCAGGAATCCGATCATCCCCGAGGCCAGCCCCAGCCCGCCGAACAGGTGCGCCGGCCGGCGCCCGTACTTGGTGATCGTCATGACCGTGAGCAGGTCGATCGCGCCCCGCACGTAGCGCTCGAAGCCGTACTTGGAGCTGCCGTGCTCGCGCGGGCGGTGGTTCACCGCCAGCTCGCGCACCTTGTACCCGGTCTGGTGGGCGAGCGCGGGGATGTAGCGGTGCAGCTCGCCGTAGAGCGGCACCCGCCGGTACACCTCGGTCCGCGCTGCCTTGAGCCCGCAGTTGTGGTCGTTGAGCTTGAGGCCGGTGATGACGCCGGTCATCATGTTGAAGAACTTCGAGGGCAGGCGCTTGCCCAGGGGGTCCTTGCGGTCGGCCTTGTGCCCGGAGACCAGGTCGGCCCCGTCGTCGAGCTCGGCGAGCAGGCGTGGCACCTCGGCGGGGTCGTCCTGCAGGTCGGCGTCCATCGTGATGATCCGCTCGCCCCGGGCCTCGTCCACCGCCGCGGCGAGCGCGGCGGCCTTGCCGAAGTTCCGGCGCAGCCGCAGGGCGCGCACGCGCTCGCTCGCCGCGGCGAGTTCCCGCATGACCGCCCAGCTGCCGTCGTCGCTGCCGTCGTCGACGAAGATCACTTCGTACCCGACCTCCGGCATCGTGGCGAAGGCCGCGGCGATCTCGTCGACCAGCGTGGCGAGGGTCCGCTCCTCGTCCTTGACCGGGACCAGGACACTGACCTGAACGTCCGGGATCGGAGCGAGGGGTACCTGTTCGATGCTCACTGGTTCGATGCTCACTGGTCGATGCTCACTGTTCGTCTCCGGTGTCGGTGACCTCGGGCGGGAGCCAGCGCATGGCGCCGCTGTCGTAGACGACCACGATCCGGGTCTCGTCGGTGACCGGTCCGATCGCCTTGAAGCCTACGTCGGGCGGCAGGCTCCAGTACGTGTAGTTGATGTCGCCGCGCGGCAGGCGGCTCACGCCGCCACCGACGACCGTGCCCTCCCCGTCCACGACCAGCGTGCAGCGGACCGTGTCCGCGCCCTGGTGCATACCGCCGGTGGCCCAGCCGATGATCAGGTGGGCCTCGCCGCGGTCCTCGACGGTTTCGATCATCCCGACCCGCTCCCTCGGGCTCCGCGTTCCGGGCGGGGGCAGGCGGCTCATCTCGAACGGGCTGATTCGCGAGCCCAGCTCCGGGCCCCCGCAGCCGAGGGAGAAGGAGTCGTTGAACGGGTAGTGCGACAACACCCGCAGGTCGGGCTCGAGCTCGACCTCCCTGGGTAGCACGGGGCCGAGCGCGTCGCCGTAGCCGGCACGGATCGCGACCGCCTCGAGCGGGTGTTCCTTGATCGCGTTGCGCAGTTCGGCCGCGGTCGGCAGGCCGAGCGTGAACCCGACCACCCCGATGCCGACCACGGTGACCGCGATCTTCTGCGTGTTGCGCCGCAGGCCCTTGTACAGCACCACCGACATGAGCACGAGCAGCGGGAGCGAGGCCACCACCGCGAGCGAGGAGTACCTGCTGGTGAGCCCGAAGTCGGTACCGAAGTCGATGCGCGCCGTCGCGATCATCCCGCAGGCCAGCACGCCATAGCAGGCGAGTGCCCACCAGAACCGCAGCTCGGGCTGCTGGGCGGTCCTGTTGCTCATCAGGACGACGTAGACGACGAGCGTCAGGGCACCGGCCGCGACGGCGAAGCCGGCATTGTTGGCCGTCCACATCTTCCCGACCAGGGTCAGGAACGTGTACAGCAGCGAGCCGATGTCGTTGGCCGGGGCACCGCCGACCCAGATGGTGGGCCTGAGGTAGAACCAGAGGCCGACGATCAGCGCGCCGAGCCCGAGCGGGACCAGCCGCAGGAACCAGCGCTCGCGACGCAGCGCGGCGAGGAGCGCCAGTGCGGGCCACAGCGCGAACGAGGTGCCGTAGGTGGCGCAGGCCAGCAGGCCGACGACCCAGGCGGCCCACCACCTGCCGCGGCTGGCCAACAGCAGCGAGGCGACCACGACCAGGTTCGCGGTCAGCCAGGCCGACCCGCTCATCGAGCGGACGAACATGTGCATGCCGTGCAGGCTGAAGACCAGCGCCGAGGCGGCGACGACCAGCCCGGCCCGCGCCAGCGGCGGCAGCGTGGCCGGGAGCATCGACCGCAGCAGCAGGACCGTCGCGGCCGCGACCACGATCACCAGGTAGCCCAGGATCCGGTTGTCCCCGTCGGCGAGCCGGGCGTCCAGCCAGTAGAGCAGTGACGGGACCATCAGCGGGTGCTCGTTCTGCGGGGTGAGGAGCCCGCTGGGCCGGAACGAGCCGTCGTCGTTGGTGATCCGCATGAGCACGTACCAGTAGTCAAGCCACTGGAGCTTGCCCGACCTGGCCACCTCGATCACCATGGCGATCGCCGGGACCAGGGCCAGCAGCTCGACCAGCCGCGCGACCGTCCGGTCGGTCAGCCGTGCCCGCCAGCCCGGCGCCTCGGCGCGCGGTTCCGCGGCGGGCTCGTCGTCCGCCGGCTCACGCGGGGGTTCCGCATCCTTTTTCAACACGGTGCTGGTCAAGGGCGGTGTCCTCCGCGCAGCTCAGGCGGGCGTCGTCTGGTAGGGAAAGTGCGGTCGTTGCCCATACCATGTCAAAGCCCAGTTGGCGAGCGGCGGCCGGCCTAGTTTTCCCGGCCCTCGGGCTCGTCTCGGCTCTCCGCCGAGCCGCCCTCGGAAGCCAGCTTGACCAGCGTGGTGTCGTCCCGCGCACCGACCAGCTGGGTCATCTCGCCGGAGGGAGCCTCCCAGGCCGCCGACCTCGGAATGTGGACCCGCTTCCGCTCCGCCTCGCGCTCGGACTCCCGGTCCGCCTCCGCGAGGATCTCGGCACTGCGCCGCCGGTACTCGTCGGTGGTGATGCGCCCGGAGGTCAACTCCTCGCCGAGCTCCCGGAACCTGTCCTGCCAGCCCATGTCCCCGCCCCCTGCTGTTCGCCGGTGGGAAGTTGTTACCACGCTCCGGTGTTGTTCTCGGTGTGTGGACCTGCCACGAGGTCTACGTAGAGTGGAGGTATGGCGTTGTTCGGGCATGACAAGTCGGTGTTGGTCGACCGGGAGCACGCGTTGCCGGGCAGGGCGAACCGGATGCCGGTCGCCGAACGGCACACGGTGTTCACCGACCGGCCGATCGCCCCGCCGTTCCCCGAGGGGCTGGAGACGGCCGTGTTCGGCTTGGGCTGCTTCTGGGGTGCCGAGCGCCTCTTCTGGCAGACCCCTGGCGTGTTCACCACCGCGGTCGGCTACGCGGGTGGCCACACCCCCAACCCGACCTACGAGGAGGTGTGCAGCGGCCGTACCGCGCACGCCGAGGTGGTCCTTGTCGTCTTCGACCCGGCGCGGGTCAGCTACGACGCGCTGCTCAAGGTGTTCTGGGAGGGGCACGACCCGACCCAGGGCATGCGCCAGGGCAACGACGTGGGCAGCCAGTACCGCTCGGCGGTCTACGTCACGAGCGAGGCCCAGCGCGCCGCCGTCGAGGAGAGCAGGGCGGCCTACCAGGCGGCGCTGACGCGCTCGGGCCACGGCGAGATCACCACCGAGGTGGCTCCGCTCGGCGAGTTCTACTACGCCGAGGACTACCACCAGCAGTACCTCTCGGACGCCAAGAACCCCAACGGCTACTGCGGGTTGGGTGGAACCGGGGTGAGCTGCCCGATCGGTCTGCAGACCACCGAGGGCTGAGGCGAGGTGGAGCGGACGACGGGATTCGAACCCGCGACCCTCACCTTGGCAAGGTGATGCGCTACCAGCTGCGCTACGTCCGCATACGCGGCCGTTGACCGCGTTGCTGGGGGCCAGTGTAGCCGACCCGGCCGAGCAGGCAGCAGTGGACCATCGCGACCCGGCCACTGCGCTGCTCGGCCTAGTACTTTTGGTGGGATCACTTTCCCGTTCTTCACGTTTGTCGTCCACGAGAAACCTCGCTGTGGCATGTTGAGCCCATCCCGTGGCGGCCGGGAGGAGGTGCCGGGTTCGATGACCGGCGAGGTTCCGAAAGGGTCATCGGTGGACGATCCGAGTCCGGAGGATCGTCTGCTGCTGGAACGGCTCCGCGCGGGTGAGGACGCGGCGTTCGGGGAGTTGTTCTCGCGGCACTCCACTGCCGTCTACCGCCTCGCGGTCGGCCTGGTGAACGACCGTGCCGAGGCCGAGGACCTCACGGCCGAGGCGTTCTTCCGGGTGCTGCAGGCCATCCGGCGCGGGTCCGGACCGGTTGACAACGTGCGGGGTTACCTGCTGATCGTCGCCCGGCGGGTGGCCTGGGAGTGGAGCCTGCGCCGCCGGGACGTGCCGGTGTCCGACGAGGAGCTCACCCACCGCGCCCCCTCCGACCCCGACGCCACCGGGGTGCTCACCGAGCGGAACCTGATCCGCCGGGCGTTCACCAGCCTTCCGGAGAGATGGCGCAACGTGCTCTGGAAGATGGAGGTGGAGGGCGAGCGCCCGGCGGCGGTGGCCCTCAACTTCGGTCTCAGCCCCAACGCCACCGCCGCCCTCGCCCGCCGTGCCCGTCAGGGCCTGCGCGCTGCCTACCTGCAGGCCCACCTCGCCGCCGACCGCAGCGCGACCGGCTGCCGCTCGGTCCTGGAGAAGCTGGGGGCCTACACCGCCGGCAGCACCAGCGGCATCGAGTACCGCCGGATCCGCGCGCACCTGTCGACCTGCGCCTCGTGCACCGCGATGTACGCCGAGCTGCGCGACGTCTGCTCCGGTCTGCGGGCCCATGCCGCCTACATCGCCCTGCCCGCCACCGTCGCCGTCGGTGCCGCCGCGGCCCAGCTCGCCGGCGGGACGACCGCGACCGGCACGGCGGGTGCCGCCTCCGCCGGGCTCGGTGGGTCGATCGGTACGGGGTTGGGTGCGGCCGTGAAGGGGCTGCTCGCCACCACCAAGATCCAGGTCGGCATCGCGGCGGGCTCAGCCGCGGCCATCGGCGCCATGGGCATCGTCACGATCGCCTGGGGCGGCGACGGCGCGTCCAGCCCGACGGGCCTCTCGAGCGAGGGCGCCGTTCGGCTCGAGGTGACCGACCCGCCGCCCTCGCCGCTCACCTCGACCTCGCTCCACCTCGCCGAGGGCGAGCTGAGCAGCCATGCCTCGGTCGCGCCGGGGGAGCGGGACGGCGGCCCGGCGGTGCCGGCACCCCGCCAGGGCGGCTCCTCCCCGACCTCGTCCTCGCCGACCGTCGCCCCGACCTCCGGCGCGGACCTGACCGCCTCCACGCTGGGGGCTCCCGCCGGGTACGACGACACCGTGCCCGTGCTCTCCCGGGAGACCACCGTCGAGCGGTACACGCAGGTCGAGGACGGCGTGGTGATGGTCTACGAGACGACCACGGTCACCGAGGTCAACTCCCTGGACCAGACCAGGACCTCCACCCAGACCACCTCGTTCGCCGAACCGCCGGCCAGCGAGACACCGGACTCGTCGGCGGGGTCGACCGGACCCTCCGAACCGTCCTCGACCCCCTCGTCGGTCCCCACGCCCACCCCCTCGTCGACCCAGTCGCCGAAGAACTCGGCGAGCCCCGACGGCGGTTCGTAGCCGCCCCACGGCCGCGGTGTCACCCGGGCGAACCGACAGGTGCGTCGGGCGCCCCCGGTGCGCCATCATTGACGGTGATGTTCCCGACCATGCTCGGAGCCGGGAGGCCTCAATGACGCGCGTTGTGCGCGGCGCGGATGGACGGCTGTGGACCCTCCACAGCCAGTTGGAGTGGCGTTCGGATTCGGAGGGCGACGAGTTCGAACACGACGTCGCGGTCGGCAGCGCCGCCGCGATCGCGCTGCTCGTGCTGGTGATCGTGCTCGGTGCGGTCCTGATCCTGTGGTCGCCGGAAGGGCTCGTCGTCCCGCTGTGGGTGGTGCTGCTGGTGCTGCTGTTCATCCTGTTCTTCCCCACCCGGTGGGCGCTGCGCCGTCCCTGGACCGTGGTGGCGGAGACCGGTGACGACGGCGAGGGCGACCCCACGGAGCGGTGGGTCGGCACGGTGCGCGGGGTGTTCAACGTCCGTGCCCAGATGAAGCAGGTGGCCAAGAACATCGCGATCGACAACCGGCCGGGTATCGAGGGCCCGCTGCAACTCGTGGCGTAATCGGGGGAATCCGGCAACACTGTCGGCGTGCCTGAACTTCCCGAGGTCGAAGCGCTCGCGCAGCACATTCGCGAGCACGGGGTCGGCCGCACCGTCGCCAGGGTGGACGTCGCGTCACTGAGCGTGCTCAAGACGGCGGCCCCGCCCTGGACCGCACTGCACGGCCGCACGCTGACCGCCGCGGGCCGGCACGGCAAGTTCCTCGACCTGGACTGCGACGGCCTACACCTCGTCGTCCACCTCGCGCGGGCCGGCTGGCTGCGGTGGGCGGAGACGCTCTCGGTGGCCCCGCCCCGGCCCGGCGGGAAGGGCCCGCTCGCCCTGCGGGTGCACCTCGGTCCGCCCGGCTCCGGTCCGGGCTTCGACCTGACCGAGGCCGGCACGAAGAAGGGGCTGGCGGTGTGGATCGTCGAGGACCCCGCCGAGGTGCCCGGTATCGCCGCGCTCGGACCGGACGCGCTGGCGATGACCCGCGACGAGTTCGCCGCCGTGCTCGCCGGGCACACCGAACGCCTCAAGACGGCGCTGACCACGCAGAAGATCATGGCTGGCGTCGGCAACGCCTACTCCGACGAGATCCTGCACCTGGCCCGGCTCTCCCCGTACGCGACGGCCGGCAAGCTCACCGACGAGGCCGTCGACCGGCTCTACGAGTCGATGCGCACGATCCTCTCCGGCGCCGTCGACCGGTCGGTCGGCCAGCATGCGGCGACGCTCAAGGGTGAGAAGCGCTCGGGGCTGCGGGTGCACGGGCGTACCGGCATGCCGTGCCCGGTCTGCGGGGACACCGTGCGGGAGGTGTCGTTCGCGGACAAGGCGTTCCAGTACTGCGCGACCTGCCAGACCGGTGGCAAGCCGCTCGCCGACCGACGGCTCTCCCGCCTGCTGAAGTAGGGGTCGCTTGCCAGGAAGCGCACGGACGGTCGAGCATTGACGCCGTGACCGATCTGGTGACCGACCACGCCGCGACGGGCCTGCTGATCCTCGTGGCGCTGGTCGGCGGCTTGTTCGCGTTGCTGGTCCGCCGTCGCAAGTCCGAGGGGTCCGTCGACGACGCGGTGCTCGACGCCGTGCAGCGCCTGTCCAAGGCCGCACCGGCGATGCGCAGCGGCCTCACCGAGGAGGCCGCGGACCAGGCAGCGAAGCACCTGGTGGAGATGCTCAAGTGCGTGGCGATCGGCATCACCGACGCCTCGGGCACCCTGCTGTCCTGGGACGGCGGCGCCAACGAGCACTACGAGGACCTCACCGGCGCCATCGACCTCGCGGTGCGCAACGGCCAGCGGGCCCACATCCACCACACCAACCTCTCCTGTGACCAGCGCAGCCGCTGCCCGATGCGCACGGCGGTGATCGTGCCGCTGATCCCGGACGGGCAGGTCGAGGGCACGCTGATCGTGGTCGGCGGGGTCAACTCCAAGCGGCTGATCCGCGCCGCCGACGAGGTGGCGAAGTTCGTCAGCATCCAGCTCGAGCTCGCCAAGCTCGACGAGTCCAAGCAGGCCCTGGCCAAGGCCGAGGTGCGGATGCTGCGTGCACAGATCTCGCCGCACTTCCTGTACAACGCGTTGAACTCGATCTCCTCGCTGATCCGGACCGACCCGGAGCGAGCGCGGGACCTCTTACAGGAGTTCGCGGACTTCACCCGGTACTCCTTCCGCACCTCGGGGCAGTTCACCACGCTGGCCGAGGAGCTGCGCAACATCGACCGCTACCTGACCATCCAGTCCCAGCGCTACGCCGACCGGCTCAACGTCCGGATCAAGATCGCGCCCGAGGTCCTGTCGGTCGTCGTCCCGTTCCTGGTGCTCCAGCCACTGGTGGAGAACGCCGTCCAGCACGGCCTGTCGCCCAAGCCGGGCGGCGGCACCATCACCGTCGTCGCCCAGGACAACGGGAACGAGGCGCTGATCAGCGTGGAGGACGACGGGGTCGGCATGGACGCCGACCGCCTGTTCGCCGACCTGCGTGACGCCCACAAGACCGGCTCCCACGTGGGCATCGGCAACATCAACCAGCGCATGCGCTCGGTGTTCGGCGACGAGTACGCGCTGATGGCCGAGACCGCTCCGGGCGCGGGCATGAAGGTCATCCTGCGGGTGCCGAAGTTCTTCCCCGGCGTGCGCCCGGACCTGCCCAAGTTCGGCGTGTCCGAGGACGAGCAGCAGGACTCGCCGGCGCCCGACCTGCCCTCGCAGGTCTCCCAGTCCCGTTGAGCGGCAGGCGCGTTCGCGGTTGACCCCGACCTCCACTTCGGAACGGGATACGGTTGACCCATGAGCGTCACCGAGAAGCTGGCTCAGCGTCTGCCCAAGCTCGGCGAGCGGAGCGGCAGCGGCAAACCCGTGGTCGCCGTGGTCAAGCTGCACGGGGTCATCACGCCGACGCCCTCCCCGCTGGCGCGCGGCACGATCAACATCAACACCGTCGAGTCGGCCCTGACCAGGGCGTTCGACCACGAGCGGCTGAAAGCCGTCGCGCTCGCGGTGAACTCCCCTGGCGGTGCCCCGACCCAGTCCGCGCTGGTCGCCGAGCGGATCCGGGAGTTGGCCGAGCGCAAGGAGGTGCCGGTCATCGCGTTCTGTGAGGACGTGGTCGCCTCGGGTGGCTACTGGCTCGCCTGCGCCGCTGACGAGATCTACGCGCACAGCTCCTCGCTGGTCGGCTCGATCGGGGTGGTCACCGCCGGTTTCGGGCTGAACGGCCTGCTCGAGCGGGTAGGCGTCGAGCGACGCGTGTACACCGCCGGGGCGAACAAGGTCCGGCTCGACCCGTTCCGCCCGGAGAAGGACGAGGACGTCCAGTGGCTGCGCGGTCTCCAGGACCAGCTGCACGAGCAGTTCACCGGCTGGGTCCGCGGGCGCCGCGGCGACCGGCTGCGCGAGGACGGGGACGTGTTCAGCGGCGAGGTGTGGACCGGCGCCCGTGCCCTCGAGCTCGGTCTCGTCGACGGGCTGGGCAACATCCGCGAGGTCATCGCGAAGCGGTACCCGGACGCCGAGGTGACCGTGGCCGAGCCGAAGCGGCCGCTGCTGGCCCGGCTCGGGCTCGGCGGACCGACCGGAGGCCTGCTCGCGCCGGCGGACCGGCTGCTGGCGGCGGTGGAGGCGGTCGAGGTGCGGGCGACCTGGTCGCGGTTCGGCCTGTGAAGCGCCTCACCCAGCCGGGGTAAGGCGTCGGCTGGCCATGGACATTTCCATCCCGCGATCGGCAAGATGCACCTCACCGTGAGTACCTCATCGAGCACCCCTGGTCTCGTCGTCCTCGCCGTCGACGACGAGAAGGACGGCATGGACCTCCTGACGGAGCGCCTGGAAGCCAATCGCTCCGTGCGGCGGGTCATCACCGCGTTCGACGCGACCGAGGCCCTGCGCCACCTCGCCGGCGACGACCCGGAGCTGAGCGCGCGTCGCAACGCCGGCCGGCCGATCGTCGACGCCGTGTTCTCCGACCTCAAGATGCCCGGCCTGACCGGGATGGAGATGGCGAAGGTCCTGGCCGGCTTCAAGCCGTCACCGGTGCTGGTGTTCATCACCGGGCACGGTGAGGGCAACGACGCGGTCGAGGCGTTCGACCTCGGCGCCGTGGACTTCATCCCCAAGCCGTGCGACCAGACCCGGATGGACCGCGCGATCCAGCGGGTGATCTCCAAGCTGCGCGGGGACGGCCTCGTCGGCGAGACCACCACCGCCCCGGTCGGGCCAGACCCCAACGACGACGAGGTCATCCCGGTCGAGCTGGCCGGCAACACCAAGCTGATCCCGCGTTCGTCGGTGCGCTGGGTGGAGGCGCAGGGCGACTACGCCCGCCTGTTCACCGCCGAGGGCTCACACCTGGTGCGCATCCCGCTGGCCCAGCTCGAGGAGCGCTGGGAGAAGGCCGGCTTCGTCCGCATCCACCGCTCCTACCTCGTGCCGATCAACCTGATCACCGAGCTCCAGCTGGGCGGCAACGGCTACCACGTGGTCATCGGCGAGGAGGAGCGCAAGCTCCCGGTGAGCCGGCGGCACACCCGTGAGCTGAAGGACCGCATCACCCGGCGCGGCGGAGTATGAGCAGGCAACCCGGTGAGCCCGCGGACCGGGAGCGTGGCGGCGGTTTTCCGGACCCGCCGACGAAGCCGCGTCGCAAGCGCGTCGTGCTCGCCGACTCCCGCGCCCCGGTCACCGTCCTGCGCACGGTCGTCGAGCTGGAGGAACAGACCAGCTACGGCGAGGAGCTGGTCAGCCAGCTGATCCGCACCCAGCTGCGGACGGCCGTGCGCCTGTGGGTGATCACCGTACTGCTCCTGGCCGCGATGCCGGCCCTGTTCTTCTACGTGCCCGATCTGGCCGAGGTGACGTTCGCCGGGGTGGGCCTGCCCTGGTTGCTGATCGGCCTCGTGCCGTTCCCGTTGTTGTTCGGGATGGCCTACTGGTACAACTCGAGGGCCGAGCGGCAGGAGCAGGACTTCGTCGCGATGGTGGAGAAGTAGCCAACTCACTTCGGTAGGGACATCCCTCGGTGGACGCAAGGATCTGGGCGCTTGCCGGGATCTCGCTCGTCACCGTGGCGACGTTCTACCTGGGCTACCGCTCCTCGCGCACGGCCAGCACCACCCAGGACTTCCTGGTCGCCCGGCGGACCGTGCGCTCGCGCCGCAACGCCGCCGCGGTGTCCGGGGAGTACCTGTCCGCGGCGTCGTTCCTCGGGGTCGCCGGCCTCGTGCTCAAGGACGGCGCCGACGCGCTGTGGTACCCGGTCGGCTTCACCGCTGGCTACCTGGCGCTGATGCTGTTCGTGGCCGCACCGCTGCGCCGTTCCGGCGCGTACACGCTGCCCGACTTCTGCGAGGCCAGGCTCGGGTCCAGGGCGCTGCGCGGGCTCGCCGCGGCGTTCGTCGTGTTCATCGGGATCCTCTACGTGGTCCCGCAGCTGCAGGCGGCGGGCCTCGCGGTGTCCAACATCCTGCCGATCCCGACCTGGGTCGGCTCGCTGGTCGTCACGGTCGTGGTGATCGTGAACGTGTTCGGCGGTGGGATGCGCGCGATCACGCTCGTGCAGGCCTTCCAGTACTGGCTCAAGCTGTTCGCGATCGCCGCGCCGACGTTGGTGCTGTGCATGCTGTTCATCGGCGGCGGTGGGCTGCGCGGCGGCCACGTCACGGGCCTGTCCGAGCCGCTGCCGCCCGTGTTCACCGAGCACACCACGCTGCGGATCGAGACCCCCGTGCTGCTCGAGGTCGAGGACACGGTGAACCTGGTCGCCAACGGCGTGGTGGACGGGGACAAGGTCTCCGGCTCGGCCTACTGGACCCCCCTCGGCAGCCCCTACGAGGTCGACGTCGGTACCGAGCTGCACTTCTACGAGGGCTCGGCGGTGCCGGTCGTGGTCGGCGCACCGATCACGAACGACCTCTGGCTGGCCCCCAGCACCTCGGGCAGCGACCTGGTCACCACGTACTCGCTGATGCTGGCGCTGTTCCTGGGCACGATGGGCCTGCCGCACGTCCTGGTCCGCTTCTACACCAACCCCGACGGCCGGGCCGCGCGCCGCACGACCCTGCACGTGTTGATGTTGCTCGGCCTGTTCTACCTGTTCCCGATCCTGCTCGGCGCGCTGTCCCGGCTGTACGTGCCGGAGCTGCTGGTGACCGGGTCGACCGACGCCGCCGTGCTCAAGCTGCCGACCAGGATCGCGCCCGGCCTGCTGGGCGAGATCCTCGGGGCGGTGCTGACCGCCGGTGCCTTCGCCGCGTTCCTGTCCACCTCCTCCGGGCTCGTCGTGAGCGTGTCGGGGGTGCTCTCGACCGACGTGCTGCGCGGGCGGGTCCGGGACTTCCGGTTCGCGACGGCGATCGCGGGCGGCGCGCCGCTGGCGCTGGCGATCGTGCTGCGTCCCTCGGACATCTCGCTGTCGGTCGGGATGTCCTTCGCCCTGGCGGCCTCGACGTTCTGCCCGGTGCTGTTGCTCGGGGTGTGGTGGCGCAAGCTGACCTGGGTGGGCGCCGCCGTAGGCATGGTCGTCGGCGGTGGCCTGGTGCTGGCCTCGCTGGTGCTCAACACGATCAGCGACTTCACCGGGCGCTGGGCGCCCGCGATCCTCGGTCAGCCGGCGCTGATCACGGTGCCGATCGCGTTCCTGACGGTCATCGTGGTGAGCAAGGCGACGCCGGCCAGGATGCCGGCCGATCTGGCGCAGATCCGGCTGCGGATGCACGCGCCGGACGGGTTGGGTTTCGTCCGGGACCGCGCGGTGGCCCGGTTCGGCACTCCCGAGGAGCGCGCGCGGATGACCGACGGCCGCCACCGCAGGTGAGATACGAGCACTGTTCGAAACAGGCCGACGACCCGTGCTTTGCCGAGGTGAGGGATGTCCTTGACGGAGGTCGGCCGAGCTTTTGAACAGTGCTCGGCGTGAGGTGGGTGGGATTACCATCTACCCCAGCCCCGGCCGCCGATGATGGGAGCGCTGATGGCGGTGTCCGCCGAACGAGCGCCTGATCCCGCGCCGGCCAGGTCCCGGCGGCGTCGGCCGCGGCCCGACCCGGTGTCGGTGCTCAACGCGGCTCGCGGCATCGCCGACGAGCTGCGGGAGGGCCTCGGCGGCTCCGGTGCCCGTACCGCGGCACGTGGGGTGCGCCGGCTGCTGGAGGTCGACTGCGTCGGTCTCGCCGACCTGTCCGGGCGTCCGGTGTGGGCGCCGGCGCCCCCGCCGGCCGAGGGCGCCGCGGCCGCCGACGCCCTGGTGGAGCAGGTACTCCACACCGAGACCAAGGCCGGACGCCCGCCGCTGCTCGCGCTGCCGCTGCTGGTCCACCACGAGCTCGCCGGCGTACTGGTGGTGTTCGGCAACGCCCGGCGCTCGGCCGTGCGCGAGGCCGCCGCCTGGATCGTGCTCGCGCTGGAGCGCGGGCGGCTCGAGGCGTCGGCCGAGCAGGCGGCGCAGGCCGAGCTGCGCGCACTGCGGGCGGAGATCTCGCCGCACTTCGTCTACAACGCGCTCACCGTGATCTCGTCGCTGGTCAGCTCCGAGCCGGACCGTTCCCGCGACCTGATGATCGACTTCGCCGACTACATCCGCTACAGCCTGGCCCGGCACGGCGAGTACACGACGGTCGCCGACGAGTTTCACGCGATCGAGACCTACCTCGCGCTGCAGCGCGCCGTGCTCGGCGAGCGGTTGGCCGTGCAGGTCAGGGTCGCGCCCGAGGTGCTGGCGGTGGCCGTGCCGTACCTGGTGCTGCAACCGCTGGTGGAGAACGCGATCCGGCACGGCATCGAGCCGCGGCCGGGCACCGGGCACGTGCTGGTGCGGGGTGAGGCCGAGGGCAACGACTGTGTGATCAGCGTCGAGGACGACGGTCTCGGGATGGACCCGCGGCTGGCCGAGGAGATCCTCGCCGGCCGAGGCGGCGGCGACAGCGTCGGGCTGGCGAACGTGGACCGGCGGCTGCGGCACGTCTACGGGTCCTGGTACGGCCTGGTCGTGGAGACCGCACCGGGCGCGGGCACACGTGTCGTGGTGCGGATCCCCCGCTTCCAGCCCGGGGTGATGCCGGGATGAGCGGTTTCGCCGTGCTGGCGGTGGACGACGTCCCGCCGGCACTCGACGACCTCTGCCGCCTGCTGCGCGCCGCACCCGAGGTCGACGAGGTGGTGGGCGCGGGCGACCCGATCTCGGCCCTGCGCATGATCCAGAACGGCCGGTTCGACGCGGTGTTCCTGGACATCTCGATGCCCGGACTGGACGGCCTGGAGCTGGCCGCGCTGTTGGCCAAGCTCAGCGAACCGCCGGCGATCGTGTTCGTCACTGCCTACGAACAGCACGCGGTGGCGGCCTTCGGCGTGGGGGCGGTGGACTACCTGCTCAAGCCGGTCCGCGCGGAACGCCTGTCGGACGCGCTCGCCAGGATCACGCGGATGCGGCCGACCGCCGCGGCGGCCGGACCCGCCGAGCCCCCCTCGCCGCCGACCCCGGACGCCATGGCCGCGCTCCCCGTGGAGCAGGCCGGCCGCACCCGCTACGTCCGGCGCGGCGAGGTCCGGTTCGTCGAGGCACACGGGGACTACGTGCGGCTGCATGCGATGTCCGGCGTACACGTGGTGCGGATGCCGATCTCGCGGCTGGAGGAGTACTGGGAGCCGGCGGGTTTCCTCCGCGTGCACCGGAGCTTCCTGGTCTCGCTGGACGCGGTGCGGGAGCTGCGCAGCGACTCGGTCGGCGGGCTGCTGGCCCACACCGAGCTGGGCGACGTGCCGGTGAGCCGTCGGCACGCCAGAGAACTGCGGGACCGCCTGCTGGCCGCGGCCAAACGCGGCCAGCTGGACTGGCGGAGCTGAGGTGCCGGGCCACAAGCGCGTCGCGGTGATGAGCCCGCAGACCCGCCTCGCCCACTCCCGGCGGCGCCTCCGTGGTCGGTGGCGGGTGCCCAAGCTCGACCCGGTCGGTGCGGAACGGGCCGCCGAGCTCTACCGCCGGCAGCGGACGCTGGCCGTCGCGCCGCTGGTCGTGCTGTTCGTCGGGATTCTCGGTCTGCCGCTGGTGTTCGCGCTGTTCCCGGGACTGGACGAGCTGCGGGTGCTCGGGGTCCCGGTCTCGTGGCTCGCGCTCGCCCTGTTGCCCTATCCCGCGCTGACCGCGCTGGCCGCCTGGCACCTGCGGCGGGCCGAGGACGCCGAGGACCTCGAGTGATCATCGCCTTCGCGGTGGCCCCGGTCGTGCTGGTCACGTTGCTGATCGGGTTGCGTGGGGTGGCCGCGATGCGCAGCACCTCCGACTTCCTGGTCGCCTCGCGCCAGGTCTCGCCGCTGCTCAACTCGGCGGCGGTCGCGGGGGAGTACCTCTCGGCGGCGAGCTTCCTCGGCGTGGCCGGGCTCGTGGTCAAGGACGGCATCGGTTCGCTCTGGTATCCGGTGGGCTTCACCGCGGGGTACATCGCGATGCTGGTGCTGGTGGCCGCCCCGATGCGCCGCTCGGGCGCGTTGACCGTGCCCGACTTCGCCGAGGCCCGGCTCGCCTCGCCGGCGTTGCGGCGGACCACGGCCGTGGTCATCCTGGTGATCGGCGGGCTGTACCTGGTGCCGCAGTTCCGGACGGCGGGGCTGGTGCTCAGCGTGGTCAGCGAGACGCCGTACTGGGTGGGCGTGGTGATCGCCGGCACCGGCGTGGCGATCACGTTGGCACTGGGCGGGATGCGCGCGGCGACCTACGTGCAGGCGTTCCAGTTCGTGCTCAAGCTGGTGCTGTTCATCGTTCCGGCGATCTGGCTGCTGGTCCAGGTCGGCCCGGCGGTGCGGCACGAGGCCGTGCACCCGGTCGAGTTCACCGAGTTCCACCGGGACACCAGGGTGGTCTTCCGGGTCGGCACGGCGCTGGAGTTCACCGAGCCGACGCCGGTGCGGGTGGGCCGCGAGACCCAGGTCCGCACCGGGCACTGGGAGGTTCCCGCCGGTACGGCGGTGGTCTTCCCCGAGGGGGCCGCCGTACCCGACGTGTCCGGCGAGGCGAGGCCCGGCGGTGACGAGTGGGAGCGTCCGCTGCTCGACCTGGCCGATGCCGGCCACCCGCTGCTGTCGACGTGGGCGCTCGTCGTCGCGCTGGCGCTGGGCACGATGGGCCTGCCACACGTGATCATGCGCTTCCACACCAGCCCCGACGGCCGGGCTGCCCGGCGCACCGCGGCCATCACCGTCGGGTTGCTGAGCGTGTTCTACCTGTTCCCCGGGATCTACGGCGTGCTCGGCCGGGTCCTCGTGCCGCAGCTGTACCTGTCGGGTGCGACGGACACGGCCGTCGTCGCGCTGCCCGCCCAGGTCGACACGGGCTGGCCCGGCGCGACGTTCACCGCATTGCTGACCGGCGGCGCGTTCGCCGCGTTCCTGGCCACGTCGCTGGGGCTGGTCCTCGTGGTCTCCGGCGCGATCTCCCACGACCTGTTGCCGGGTGGGTTGGGACGTCTGCGGGTCACGGTGCTGGCCGTGTCCGCGGTGGTGGTCCTGCTGGCCCTCTCGGCGATCCGGCTGGACGCCGGGGTCCTGGTCACCTGGGGCTTCACCGTTGCCGCGTCGACGTTCTGCCCGCTGCTGGTGCTGGGCATCTGGTGGTCCCGGCTGACCGTGGCCGGCGCGATGTCCGGCGTGCTGGTGGGCCTGTTCGCGTCGTCCGGGGCGATCGTGTGCACGCTCCTCGGGGTGCCGGTCTCCGGCTGGCCGGCGATCCTGGTCGCCCAGCCAGCCCCCTGGTCGGTCCCCCTGGCGTTCGCGACGATGATCGTCGTCTCGCTGCGTGGCCGCCCGCCGTCCTGGTCCCGCACGGCCATGCTCCGCCTGCACCTCAACGAGGACCGGGTCGAGACGCCGGCCGCCCGCCTACGCGCCCTGCGTGGCTGACCACCGTCGACTCGTTGACCAGAACGTGACCTGGGCCACTCGACCCGGCCAACCCACCGTTCGTCGACCGTTCGTCGTGGCTGCCTGCGGTTGATCCGAGGATGATTCAACTCACTCCACGTACTTCCTAGGGTCGTGTGCACGTTTTTGCTCCACAGCCCACAGGAGGCACTGTGAGTAGCACCGACCAGGACACGACGCCGACGTCGGGTCCCGATTGGGCAACCATCCAGGAAAGCGCAGAGTTCACGCAGTTACGCAAGCGGCTCCGCGGCTTCGTCTTCCCGATGACCGCCGCATTCCTCGCCTGGTACCTGCTCTATGTGCTGCTGTCCGACTACGCGCACGACTTCATGTCGACCAAGGTCGTCGGCAACATCAACGTCGGCCTGATCTTCGGGCTGCTGCAGTTCGTGTCCACGTTCCTCATCACGAGCCTGTACGTGCGCCACGCCAACCGGAAGCTCGACCCGGTCGCGGAGAAGATCCGTGAGGACATCGAGGGAGGCCGGCAGTGAGTATCCCCATGGCCCAGGGCGGCGTCGAGGGCAGCAACCCGTGGCTGAACATGGGCATCTTCGGCCTCTTCGTGGTGATCACGCTGGTGATCGTGTTCCGCGCCAGCCGTTCCTCGAAGACCGCCGTCGACTACTACGCGGCCGGCCATTCGTTCACGGGGGCGCAGAACGGCATCGCGATCTCCGGTGACTACCTCTCGGCCGCGTCGTTCCTCGGCATCGCCGGCGCGATCGCGCTGAACGGCTACGACGGCTTCCTCTACTCGATCGGCTTCCTGGTGGCCTGGCTGATCGCCCTGCTGCTGGTCGCCGAGCTGTTGCGCAACACCGGCAAGTACACGATGGGCGACGTCCTGGCCTTCCGGATGCGCCAGCGCCCGGTTCGCGCGGCCGCGGCCACCTCGACGCTGGTGGTCTCGTTCTTCTACCTGCTGGCCCAGATGGCCGGTGCCGGTGGCCTCGTCGCCCTGCTGCTGGGCATCGAGAACAAGACCGGTCAGGCCCTGGTGATCGCGGTCGTCGGCGCGATCATGATCGTTTACGTGATCATCGGCGGCATGCGCGGCACGACCTGGGTGCAGATCATCAAGGCGGCGCTGCTGATCGTGGGTGCCGGGGTGATGACCCTGTGGGTGCTCGGCAAGTTCGGGTTCAACCTGTCCAGCCTGCTCGGCAACGCCGTGGCCAAGGTCGGCGAGGGCGGCGAGCGACTGCTCAACCCCGGCGGCCAGTACGGCCTGACCGGCACCAGCAAGCTCGACTTCGTCTCGCTGGCGCTCGCCCTGGTCCTCGGCACGGCCGGCCTGCCGCACATCCTGATGCGGTTCTACACGGTGCCCACGGCCAAGGAGGCCCGCAAGTCGGTGGTCTGGGCGATCTGGCTGATCGGCATCTTCTACCTGTTCACCCTGGTCCTCGGCTACGGCGCCGGCGCGCTGGTCGGCGCGGACACGATCGCCGCGGCACCGGGTGGGCAGAACTCGGCGGCACCGCTGCTGGCCTACGCGCTGGGCGGAACGGTGCTGCTCGGCATCATCGCCGCGGTCGCGTTCGCCACGATCCTCGCGGTCGTCGCCGGGCTGACGATCACCGCGTCGGCCTCGTTCGCGCACGACATCTACGCGAACGTGATCAAGCGCGGCACGGTCGACGACAAGGCCCAGGAGGTGCGGGTCGCCCGGATCACGGCGCTGGTCATCGGCGCGGTGGCGATCCTCGGCGGCATCGTGGCGAACGGCCAGAACATCGCGTTCCTGGTCGCCCTGGCGTTCGCGGTGGCGGCGTCGGCCAACCTGCCGACGATCATCTACTCGCTGTTCTGGAAGCGGTTCAACACCAGCGGCGCCCTCTGGAGCATCTACGGCGGTCTGACGATCTGCCTCGTGCTGATCGTCTTCTCGCCCGCGGTCTCCGGGAAGCCGGTGAACCCGAAGACCGGCAAGAGCCCGTCGATGCTGCAGGACGTCGACTTCCACTGGTTCCCGCTGGACAACCCGGGCCTGGTCTCGATCCCCGCGGCCTTCCTGCTCGGTTACCTCGGAACCATCTTCTCCAAGGAGCGCAACGACGCGAAGTACGCCGAGATGGAGGTCCGCTCGCTGACCGGCGCCCACGCCGAGAAGGCGGTTGCCCACTAAACGACCAACCCCCACTGTGGCCCCCGACTCCGCCCCCAGAGTCGGGGGCCACCCTATTTCGCCACGATCCTGTCCTCCCGGGCCAGAACCTCCCATCCGACACCCGTCCTGCCCAGCACGAACACCGACCGCATCGAGTGGTCGATCTCGAGCGGCTCCCCGTCCGCGGTGGCCGCGTCCACGGCCACGTGCGCGAACGCGAGCTCCGGCTCCGGAAACCACACCCCGGTCACCTCGTACCGGGCGAACTGCCCGTTGTCGCTGGCGTTGAACGCATCCCGCGCCCCGGCGACAGCGCGCTCCACACCCGCCCTGTCCTCGTCCCCGTCCATGCCACCGAACTCTTCACGCTGCACCGCGGACGAGGTCAAGCGGCGTGCAACCGTCGTCGGCGGGTCCGCGTAGAAGGGGCGAGAAACAGGAGGTGGCCGGGTGACGACGCGCGACGAGGAGTTCGCCGAGTACTTCGCGGCGCGGTTCGGGTGGGCGCGACGGATCGCGTTCGCCCTGTCGGGGAACTGGAGTGACGCCGAGGAGATCGCCCAGCAGTCGTTCGTCCGGGTGTACGCCCGCTGGTCGAAGGTGCGGCTCGAGACCGTCGACGCCTACCTGCGGACGGTTCTGACCAGGGTGTTCCTCGACGGCCGTCGCCGCGGTGCGGCGCGTGAGCAGTCCGTCGCCGAACTACCCGAGCAGGCCGTGCCGCCCGACCACAGCTCCCACGAGCGGTTGGCGATGCAGGCCGCCCTGATGACTGTCCCGCCGGGGCAGCGGGCCGTGCTCGTCCTCCGCTTCGTGGCCGACCTCTCCGTGGAGCAGGTGGCCGAGACCCTGGGCCTCTCGCCCGGCACGGTCAAGAGCCAGAGCGCTCGTGGCCTCGCCACTCTTCGCGTGCAACTCGAGGCGATATCGACAAGGAGCACCTGATGAACGACGACGAAGCCGCCGACGCCTTGCGGGTCATCGCCGATGCCCCGGGTCCGCCTGCCACCACCAGCGTCGACCAGGTGATCCGGCTCGGGCGCCGCCGGGTGCGTGCCCGCCGGGCCGGCGCCGTGGCAGGGCTGGCCGCCGGGGTGGTCGCCGTGGTCGCCGGGATCGCCATGGGCTCGTCCCTGCTCACCGCCCCGGATGGGCAGGACACCGGCGCGTCCCGTGCGGCGCCGCCGCCGCTCGTGTTGTCCGGGTGGAAGAAGCTCGCTGCGGCGACGGAGCAGTGTGACTTCACCGCCACGGCGCCGCCCGGCGTGGAGCTGGCGCTGCCGCCGCGGGAGGACGTCGAGGCGACGCTCGACGACGCGGTCGCCACCGCCACCGGGGGCAGCTACGAGTCCCTGGCCGGCACCTGGCCCGAGGTCAACAAACACACCGGTGAAGTCGGCGGTCGCCTGACCGGCCGCGTGTCGACCGAGGCCGGGCCGGTCGTCCTCGAGCTGTTCGTGAGCACCTTCCGCGGCAGCCCGATCGAGGCGGTCAACGCCCAGCTCGCATCCGTGCGGTGCCTTCCGCACTACCAAACGGTTCTCGAGGACGGGACCGTGATGCTGATCGACGCGCCGTGGGACGGGAAGAACATCGCCGCGCACCTGATGGTCTTCGTGCCGGGTGGTCGTCTTCTCCTCGTGCAGACCTTGTCCGGGATCTCGACGCCGTCCGAGGAGACGGGCGAGCGGGTCACGATCGACAACGCCGCCGACCTCTCGTTTCCGCAGCTCGTCGAGATCGGCTACGAGCTCGGCCAGGCCGGGTTGTAGCTCACGGGCGCCGTACGCGGCGCCGTGGCAGCATCGACGCGTGATGCCATCGCAGGTTCCCACCGTGACCGTGCCCGAGCTGCCGACCGACCTCCCGGCCGACACCACCCTGCTCGACGTGCGCGAGCAGGACGAGTGGGACGCCGGCCACGCACCCGACGCGCTGCACATCCCGATGAGCGAGCTCGCCGGCCGGCTCGGCGAGCTGCCCGAGGACCGCGACGTCCTGGTCATCTGCCGCTCCGGCGGCCGCTCCGCCCGGGTGACCGAGTACCTCAACGCCAACGGGTGGGACGCCAGGAACGTCGACGGCGGCATGCAGTCCTGGCAGGCGGCGGGCCGCCCGCTGACCAGCGACACCGGCGTCGAACCGCAGGTCATCTGAGATGAACCACCGGTGGGTGGCGACCGTTCCGGGAGGTGCGCGTCAGCGCCGCCCGCGGCGGCGGCTGCCCTACCTCGGGCCGCCGTCCTACGGTTCGACCCCGCGCTGGGGCTTCCCGGCGCTGGCCTGGCGCTGGCCGACCGCAGTCCCGGGCACCGGCTCCCACGAGCAGCCCCCGGTCACCGTGGACCGGGTGCGCTCGGTGGCCGGGCACGCGGTTGCCATGACCGCGGCGGTGGCCGCGCTGGCGTTGCTCGCCGCCGGGGGCGAGGTCTGGCGGTACGTCCTGCTGCTGCGCAGCCGCGGCGGTGCGCTCTCCGAGCGGCTGGTCGCCACCTCCGACGCGGTGGTGACCGTCGCCGCCGTGCTGGCCGTGGCCTTCGCCATGCTGGCCGCGGTGCTCACGGTCTGGTGGCTGCTGCTCGCCCGCCGCGTCGCCGCCGAGGGGGCGGGGCAGGGCCTGCCGCGTCCCAGCTGGCAGGTACTGGTCTACCTGCTGGTGCCGGGGTTGAACCTGGCGATGGCCGGGGTCGTGCTCACCGAGCTGGAGCACCAGGTGCTGCTGCGGTCGCCGGCCGAGCGGCCCCGTCCGACGCGCGCCACGGCGGTCTGGTGGGGGGCGTGGGCGCTCGGCGGCGTGCTCTTCGGCCTCACGGTCGCCTGGCGCTTCCGTGACGGTGTCCAGGCCCAGGCCGATGGCGTCCTGCTCTCCGCCGCGACCGACCTCGCCGCGGCCGCCGTGGCCGTGCTGACCGCGTTGACCGTCCGCCGCCTGACCGCGCTGCTCGCGCCGGTCGACCCACACCGGCTCCGCCTCCTGCGGGTCGTGCGCGTCTCCGGCGCTCCGGACCCGGAGCTGCGCCGCGTGCGCTCGGTGCCCTCGACCCGTTAGACCGTCACCGGCAGGGTCTCGAAGCCGCGGATGACGAACTCGCCGCGCCGCCGCGCCCGGCCGGCCGGCCGCAGCCCCGGCAACCGGGTCACCAGGGCGGACAGCGCCGCCGACACCTCCACCCGCGCCAGCGGCGCGCCGACGCAGTAGTGGATCCCGGCACCGAAGCCCAGGTGCGGGTTGGGCGAGCGCCCGACATCGAGCCGGTCCGGCGCGTCGAACACCAGCGGGTCCCTGGCCGCCGCGCCGAGCAGCGCGGCGACCTTCTCCCCGGCCCGTACCCGGTAGCCGGCCACGGTCAGGTCCTCGGTCGCGGTCCGCTCGAACAGCTGTAGCGGCGAGTCGAACCGGATGAGCTCCTCCACCGCAGTGGGCAGCAGGTCGCGCGAGGCGACCAGCCGCTCCCACTGGTCCCGGTGGGTGAGCAGGGCGTGGATCCCGTTGCCGATCACGTTCACGGTCGCCTCGTGCCCGGCCATCAGCAGCAGCACGGCCGTGCCGACCAGCTCGTCGGAGGTCAGCCGCTCCGAGCCGTCGCGCACCGCCACCAGGTCGCTGACCAGGTCCTCGCCGGGTGTCGCCGCCCGCTGCTCGGCGAGCTCGCGCAGGTAGGCCACGAACTCGGCGGCCGCCGTCTCCGCGGCCGTCGCGAGCGGGGGCGCCAGGTCGTACTCGTACATCTTGACGATGGCGTTGGACCAGGGCTGGAGCAGTGGCCGGTCCGCCGCGGGAACGCCGAGCAGCTCGGCGATCACCTCCACCGGCAGCGGCGCCGCGAGGTGGGTGAGCAGGTCCGCCGAGCCGTCCGCGGCGATCGCCTCGGCCAGGGAGTCCACCAGCGAGGAGGCAAGTGCCGACACCCAGGGCGACAGCCGTGCGACGTGGCCCCGCGCGAAGGCCGAGGAGATCAGCCGGCGCAACCGGGTGTGCCGGGGCGGCTCGCTCTCCAGCAGCGAGTTCCGGTGCAGCAGGTTGAACGCCTCGAAGTCCGCCGCCGGTGTCGCGTCGGTCCACAGGCGACCAGCGGAGCGGTCGCGCAGCACGGCCGAGCAGGCGGCGTGGGACACCGCGACGGCCAGGCCGAGACCGGGGTGGAAGTGCACCTCGCCCTGCTCACGCAGGGCAGTGAAATGCGGATACGGGTCGGCCAGGAATTCCGGGTCACGGGTGTCGAACACACCGGCGACGGTAGCCGGTATGTGCGATGATCCGGGCCGTGCAGCCCGCAGTCGTCGCACATCGGGGGGCCTCCGCACATCGGGCGGAGCACACGGTTGGCGCCTACGCACTGGCGATCGAGCAGGGAGCGGACGGACTCGAGTGCGACGTCCGGCTCACCAGGGACGGCCACCTCGTGTGCGTGCACGACCGCACGGTCGATCGCACGTCCACCGGTCGCGGCGCCGTGTCCACACTCACCCTCGCCCACCTGTCCCAGCTGGACTACAGCCGAGCGCGGCCGGCACTGTCCGAGCATCCGGGTGACCCGATGCGGCACGCCGGCGCGACCCCCGAGCGTGGGGACCGGGGACTGCTCACGCTGGAGTCCCTGCTCGACCTCGTCGCGGACTCACCGCGTACCCGGCTGTTCGTCGAGACCAAGCACCCGGTCCGCTACGGCGGCCTGGTGGAGGCGAAGCTCGTCGCGCTGCTGCGCCGCTACGGCATGGCCAACCCGCGGTCGAAGGAGGAGTCGCGGGTGGTGATGATGTCGTTCTCCGCGATGGCGGTGCGCCGCCTGCGCCGGCACTCCGCGACGTTGCCGACCGTGCTGCTGCTCGACCAGCTGAACCCGCTTCGCTGGGACGGCACGCTGCCCGAGGCCGCCGACTACACCGGCCCGGGCATCCACCTGCTGCGCGCGGACCCGGACTACGTCGACCGTGCCGCGGCGTTCGGCCACCTCACCTACACCTGGACCGTTGACGATCCCACGGACGTGGAACTGTGCCGGCGCCTCGGAGTGGCCTGGGTTGCCACCAACTCCCCGGCCGGCACCCGCGAGCTGTTGACCCGGTAGCGTCTTCGGCCATGGCCAAGCGAAGCTCGGTGAAACAGCGCGCCACCGACGGGATCAACCCGCGCCAGCCCTGCCCGTGCGGCTCGGGCAAGCGGTACAAGGCCTGTCACGGGGTCTCCGGCGGTCCGGTCGAGCTGCCGGTCGCGCGGCCCCTGGAGGGCCTCGCCGGTGAGTGCGAGCTGATCGCGCTGCGGGAGTTCGTGCCGTCGGCCACCGCGCCGCTCGCGCTGGCCGAACCTGCCGAGCGGGAGATCACGCTGGCCACCGTGCTGCCCATGGCCTCGGCGGCGCTGGTCCGCGCGGACGGCTCCGCGCTGATCGGCCTGCAGGTGCAGACCCGCTCGAGCGACGTCAGCCGCGACATGGCCAGGGCGTTGCGCTGGGCGCTGGAGGCGTCGCCCGGAGCGGTGCTCCCGGTGGTCGGTCCGGAGACCGACGAGTCGCCCGAGCGTGAGCGCTTCCAGGACCTGGTGGACACCTCCGCCCCGGTCGAGCCGACGCTGCACCCCGACTTCTCCTGGTGGATGCCCGAGGGTGAGGAGCCGACCGGGGACGTGGCCCTGTCGCTGGAACGGGCGAACCAGGCGATCATGCCTACCGAGCGGATCGGCCCCGCCGCGTACTGGGTCGACGCGGGCGACCGTGCCCACCTGCGCTGGGTGCGTCCCGAGCCGGAGGAGAAGCTGCTGCTGGCGCTGGCTCGCCTGTCCGCCCGCGGGGAGCTCGGCCTCGGCGAGGGCTCCCGCTACGCCGGCTCCTTCCGGGCGCACGGCCTGCTGGTGCCGGTGTGGGATCTCGACCACGACTCCCACGCCCGCGAGTGGACCGAGCCGGCCGCGGAGCTCGGCACCCGGCTGGAGGCGGCGCTGGAGTCGCTCGAGTCGGAGCCGCTCACCAGCGAGGAGCGCCGCGCGCGGGACGGCCTGATCGGCCGCCAGGTCACGATCCGGTGAGCCGGTGATCCTGCACATCTGCCTGCGCGGCGAGTGGCGGGCCGGCGTGGCCTACCGCCCGGCGTCGCTGGACACCGAGGGCTTCGTGCACTGCTCCGACCCCGGCACCGTGCACCTCCCGGCGAACCGGCTGTTCGCCGGGCGTACCGACCTGGCCCTGCTGCGCATCGACCCGGCACGGCTGACCGCGCCGCTGCGGTGGGAGGAGGGCGACCCGCCCGACCCAGCCGGCATCTGGTTCCCCCACGTCTACGGGGAGATCAACCCGGAGGCCGTGGTCTCCGCCCACGACTTCCCACCCGGCCCGGACGGCACCTTCCGCCTGCCGGCCGACCTGGTCGAACCCGGTCGGGTATAGCACCGCAGGCTGGGTCGGCCTCTAGCGCTGGGTGCCGGTGCCGCCGGTCAGGTGCTCGAGCAGCACCTCGCTGATCTCGCCGAGCTGGCGGACCTGCTCAGGAGTCAGCAGGTCGATCAAATGCGCGCGCACGCTCTCCACATTCCGCCTACCTAAATGCCGCCACCCCCGCCGCCTCGGGCGTCCAGGTCGTCCTGGACGCCGGAGGCGGGTCACGCTCGAGTTCGACATCTCCGCGGTCCGAACCGGCTGAGTCGCTACCGCGAGGGGACCAGCGTGCGGGACCACAGCGCCTCGCCCCGGCCGTCGCGCAGGTGCACGGTCAGCTCGCCGGTCGGGCCGTCGATGTCGATCTCGCCGAAGTGCTGGAAGCCCTCCAGCGGCGACAGGTTCGCCCGCGGCGGTGCGTGCACGAACACCGCCTCGGGGCCGAACGTCGGGTCCAGCGTGTTCGGCCCGAACGCCCCGGCGTGCAGTGGGCCCGAGACGAACTCCCAGAACGGGTCGAAGTCGGCGAAGGTCGCGCGGTCGGGGGAGTAGTGGTGGGCCGCGGTGTAGTGCACGTCCGCGGTCACCCACACGACGTTGCGCACCCGTCGCCGCGCCAGCGTGCGCAGCACCCCGGCCAGCTCGTGCTCCCGGCCCCCGGGGGCGCCGGGCAGGCCGTTGGCGACGCCCTCGATGGCGGTCCCGTCCGGGACGGTCAGCCCGATCGGCAGGTCCGCGGCGACGATCTTCCACGTCGCCGTGCTGCGGGACAGGCCATCGACGAGCCACCGGGCCTGCCGCGCGCCGAGCACGACTCCGGGCTGGTCCCGGGGGGAGGTGTTCGCGTCCTTGTAGGACCGCATGTCCAGGACGAAGACCTCGAGGTGACGGCCGTAGCGGAAGCCGCGGTAGATCCGCCCGTCGACGCTGCGGTGGCGGTCGATCGGCTGCCACTCGTGGAACGCCCGCAGGGCCCGCGCTGCCAGCACGTCGACCCGCTTCTCGGTGTACTGCGGCAGGTCGAGGATCTCGCCCGGGTACCAGTTGTTGACCACCTCGTGGTCGTCCCACTGCACGACCGAGGGAACACGGGCGGCGAACGCGCGCACGTTCTCGTCGAGCAGGTTGTAGGCGAACTGCCCCCGGTACTCGTCCAGGGTCTCGGCGACCTTGGTCTTCGCCGGCGTGACCAGGTTGCGCCAGACCCGCCCGTCGGGCAGCGTCACCGACTCGACCAGCGGGTTGTCCGCGTACACGGTGTCCCCGCTGTGCAGGAAGAAGTCCGGGCGACGAGCCAGCATGGCCCGGTAGGCGGTCATCCCGCCCATGTCGGGGTTGATCCCCCAGCCCTGCCCCGCCACGTCCCCGGACCACGTGAAGCGTGCGCCGGCCCGGCCAACCGGTGCGGTGCGGAACGAGCCCACCAGCGGCTCGCTGCGGCCGCGCCCGTCCAGGTCCTCGGCGACCACCCGGTAGTGCACCTCCCGGCCGGGCGGGAGGTGGTCCAGGCGCAGCCGGCCGGTGCCGTCGGTGGCCGGGGTGAGCACGGGGCCGCGTAGCCGGCGGGCGTGCCGGAAGGTCGGGTCCGGCGCGACCTCGACCAGCATCCGCGCCGGGCGGTCGGCTCGCGTCCACAGGAGGGCGCCGTCGGTGGTGACGTCGCCGGTCTGCACGCCGTGGGTGAGCACGGGACGGGAGGTGCGCGCGAGCGCCACCTCGGGCAGGGCGAGCGCGGCGGCCGCAGCGCCGGCGCCGAGTCCCCCGGCGCGCAGCAACGTCCGCCGGGTCAGGCTTCGATCAGTGGTCATGCCGTTGTTCTAGTGCCATCCGGGGACGGCTGGAATAACACCGGTTGTCCAGCGGACCAAATGATTCGCCGGACAACCGGGCAGTTGCCCTACAACGCGCCGCCGGCCGCGCGGGGGGCCAGCGGATCGTTGCCGGCGTCCCCCACCGCCTCGCGGGCGAGGAAGTTCTCGATGTCGAACAGGTTGCCCTGCGCCTGCGCCCGCCGGACCACGTTGAGCAGCGTGGTCATCTGGGCCACCTCCTCGACCTGCTCCTTGAGGAACCACTGCATGAACTGCTCGCCCTGGTAGTCGCCCTCGTCCCGGGCGACCTTGGCCAGGTTGACGATCTCCTCGGTGACCTTCCGCTCCTGATCGAGGGCCAGTTCGACGAGTTCGGTCACCTCGTCGAAATTGTTCCGAACGGCGTCCACGCTGGGAATGACCGGCGGGATGTCGTTGTCGAGCAGATACTGGACAATCATCATCGCGTGGTTTCGCTCTTCGAGCGCCTGGCGATAGAAGTGTTTGGCGAGCTGAGGCAGATCGGTGCCGTCGAACCACACGGCCAGGGCTACGTACTGCTGTGATGCGGTGAACTCGTGCCGAACCTGCTCCTGGAGCATGCTGTGGAACTTCGAGAGGTTGCTCGTCTTCGCCATGCCTCCGATAATAGGCGAGAATCGTTCCGAACGCCATTTCGGTGCAATTTAGGCAAGCCTATGGAAATGCAATTCAGGTAAGGCGTTCCTAAGCTGAACGTCAAACAGCGTTGCGCGGTACCGGCCGTCCGTCGACCATGGGGCGATGGCCGGCACCCGTGTCTTCCCCGAGGACGTCCCGACCCTCGTCGACGGCGAGATCGTGCTCCGCGCCCACCGGCTCTCCGACGTGGACGAGATCGTGGAGCAGTGCACCGATCCCGCGAGCATCCGCTGGACCACCGCGCCCGTCCCGTTCGGTCGGCAGGACGCCGTGACGTACACGACGAGTGTTGTGCCCGCCGGCTGGACCGAGGGCACCGAGTTCGGCTTCGCGGTCGAGATCCCGCATCCCGACGGGCGGCGCGCCTTCGGTGGCTCGGTGAGCCTTCGTCCGCGCGGCGACGGCGTCGCCGAGATCGCCTTCGGCCTGCACCCGGCCGTACGCGGCGGCGGCGTCTGCCGTCGGGCGGTGATCCTGCTGGTGGACTGGGGGTTCCGCACCCTGGGCCTGGACGTGGTCACCTGGTACGCCGAGGTGGGCAACTGGGCGTCCCGGCGAGTGGCCTGGGCCAGCGGCTTCAGCATGGACGGCATGGTCCCCGGCCTGCTCCTGCAGCGCGGCGAGCGCAAGGACGCCTGGGTCGGCTCGCTGCGGGCCACCGACGCCCGCGTGCCGAGGCACGAGTGGATCGTCCCGCCGGTGCTCACCACCGAGCGCCTGCGGCTGCGCCCCCTGGTCGCCGCCGACGCCGATCGGCTCGGCGAGATGATGCTCGACGAGCGCTCCCGCTACTTCGGCGGTCGCGTGCGCGGGGTCCGCGAGCTGCGCTCGGGCGAGGCCGCGCTGGGACGGGCCTGGGAGGCGGGTGCCCGCGGCGAGCGCTACGACTGGGCCATCGCCGACCGGGAGACCGATCACCTGCTCGGCCACATCCAGCTCTTCGACCTGGGCGGCCTGGACGACACCGAGGCCAAGCCCGGCTACCAGGTCCACCCGGACGCCCGCGGTCACGGCTACCTGACCGAGGCCCTGGCCGCGGTGACCGAGTGGGCCTTCCGCGCCCCCGCCGAGGACGGCCTCGGCAAGCGCCGGATCTCCCTCACCACGGCGGCGAGCAACAAGGCCTCCCGCCACGCCGCCGAACGCGCCGGCTTCACCCACATCGGCACCGAGCCGGAGGCGTTCACGATCGGCGACACCGGGTTCGACGACATGGCCGTCTACCACCGGCTCAACCCGGCCTGGCGGCCCTGAACGCCGCCCTCAGGCGAAGTGACGCCCGGCCGCCGGCAGCGCGAGCAGCACGATCACCAGCGGTGACCCCAGGACGACGAGGCCGAACCGCAGGAGGACGACCGGCCGGACCCAGGACGGCAACGCGCCGGCCGCGGCGCCGACGACGGCCGACGCGTCCAGGGCGCGGACGGCCGGCTCGTCGGCCCTGGCGAACGCGGCCCTGGTGTAGCGCGCGGCGAACACCTGACCCGCGCAGACCAGGCCCACCGCGACCAGCACCAGCGGCTCGACGACCCACGACAGTAGCCGCCCGGCCCCACTGCCGGCGAGGTTGAGCCCGGCCAGGGTCGCCAACAGCGCGGCGATGCCGAGCGCCAGGACGAACTCCCAGGCCTTCTCGATGAAACCGATCCCGCACCGGGTGAGCGCCTCCGGCGGCGCGCCCTGTCGACGCACCTCGGCCTCGGCGGCGCGCTGCGCGGCAGGCCCGCGTCGGAGCACGGTGACGGGCAGGACGACGAAGGTCGCCGCCAGCAGCAGTTGCAGCGTCGCGGCGAGGACGACGGGGATGGGCACGGCGGGCTCCCGACAGGAATTGAACTAAGTGCAAGTCACCCTAGAAGATCACTTGAACTAAGTGCAACTAGGCTCTGCCCATGCCAAGGGACGGCCTAACCACGGACCAGATCGTCCGCGCGGCGATCGACCTGCTGGACGCCGACGGCCTGGACGGGTTGACCATGCGCGGCCTCGGTCAGCGGCTGGGCTGCGCCGCGACGGCGGTGTACTGGCACGTGGAGAACAAGGACAACCTGGTCCGCCTGGCAGTCGACGAGCTCTGGCGGGAGGTTCGCCTGCCCGACCTCGAGGCGAACGACTGGCGGGCCGCGGCGACGGAGATGGCCACCGACCTGCACGCGATGGTGACCAGACACCCGTGGCTGCTCCAGGCGCTGGCCACCCACCTCGTCTACGGCCCGGGCAAGGCCCGGCACGACGACCACCTGTTCGCCGTCTACGAGCGGGCGGGTTTCGTCGGCGAGCAGGCCGACCGCGCGGTGGGCGCGGTGTTCGTGTTCGTGCTCGGCAACGCGGTCGGGCCGGCGGCCACGGTCGCGCTCAACCGCCGGCTTCGGCGCGACGGCGGCGACGCCGAGCAGGTGCTGGGCGAGGCCGTGGCGCGGGCCACCGACCTCGCCGCGTCCTACCCCCGGCTGAGCGCTCGCCTTCCGTCCCCGACCGACGACGTCAACGCGGTGTTCGCCGGCACGTTCGAGTTCGGCCTCGCCGCGCTGCTCGACGGCCTCCAGGCGCGCCTGCCGGACCAGGAGACAGCCGCCAGCTGATCGAGCCAGTCAACGACACCCGCACAGGCCAGCTCGACCTCGAGCCGCATCGGCACACTTCGTGAAACTACTCCAGGAGTATCTCAAGTTAAGCTCGGTGCATGGCGGTCGATGAGCTCGCGGCTTCGTTGCTGTACCAGGTGATGGCCCTGGCCGGAGAGGTCACTGGCCGGATGCACGACGGCTTGGAGCGGCTGGAGCTCACCGGACCGACGGCGAACCTGCTGTGGATCCTCGACCCGGACGCCGAGCCGCAGCCGCTGCGCAAGCTGGCCGCCCTCATGCGGTGCGACCCCTCCAACATCAGTCTGCTCAGCGCGCAGCTGGAGGAACGGCAACTCGCCGAGCGGCGCCCACATCCTCGGGACGGGCGCGTCCGGACGCTGGTGCTGACCGCCGAAGGCCGGAATGTGCGCGAGCAGCTTCTCGCCGTCGTCGCCAGGCACTCCCCCTTCGCTCACCTCGGCGACGACGAACAGCTGCTCCTGCGGTCCCTGCTCGCCAAGGCGCTCGCCCACCTGTAGCGAGACGACCAGAACTCATTGAGCATTTCCTTGAGATCCTCATGTATTGTTCGGGCATGACCACAGCGGCAGGCGCGAGACGGGTACGACTGACCTCCACGGGAGGTCCTGAGGTGCTCCGGGTGGAGGCCATGCCGGTGCCGGAACCGGGCCCCGGACAGATCCTGATCACCACGGAGGCCGCGGGAGTGGCGTTCCACGACATCTCGACCCGCCAGGGTCTCACTCCCGGGGCTCTCCCGGAGGTCCAGGGGTTCGACGTCGTCGGGCACGTCGCGAGGGTCGGCGCCGGCGTCGCGGAGTTCACCGTCGGCCAGCGCGTCGGCGCCCTGATCGGCGCCGGCGGCTACGCGACACACGTCCTTGCGCCGGCGCTGCGGACCGCCCCGCTGCCCGAGGGACCTCCCGCCGAACACCTCGACGCGCTGATGCTCAACTACCTCACGGCCTGGCAGATGTTCCACCGGGTGGCCAGGCCGGCGCCCGGCGAGGCCGTGCTGGTGCTCGGGGCGGCCGGCGGAGTGGGGTCGGCGTTGTCCCAGATTGCCACGGCGGCGGGGGTCGAGGTCTACGGCACCTCCAGCCCGGGCAGACGCGGCCGGGTCCAGGCAGGCGGCGCCACCTGGGTCGCGGACCAGGCCGCGGTGCCCGTACCGGTCGCGGCCGTGTTCGACCCGGTGGGCGGCCCTTCGCTGGCGCGCTCCCGACGTGCCGCGAAACCGTCGGGTGTGGTCGTGTCGTACGGGTTCAGCTTCGCCACCGGAGTCGGCTACTCCAAAGCCGGCGCCATGGCGCGCACCGTCGGCGCCCTCCTGCGGGCGAAGCTCACGCCGGGTCCCCGTGTGGTCGTGCACACCGTGGCGCGCGCGGTCGACAAGGATCCCGCCGGGTTCCGAGCCGACATCGCGGCACTGGTCGAGCAACTGGCAGCCGGCGCCATCAAGCCCGAGGTCGTCACCCTGCCGCTGGAGCAGGCCGCCGAAGCCCACCGCCGCCTGGAGAACCGCGAGGTCGAAGGCAAACTGGTCCTGGTTCCGTGACCACCTAGGGCACGTCCGCACAGCCCTCGATCGCGGTCTTCGCGCC
>NZ_MSIE01000080.1 GCF_001921205.1 Actinophytocola xanthii
GGGCGCGAAGACCGCGATCGAGGGCTTTGAGGACGTGCCCTAGCTTGAGTTTTAACCCGTTCGGCGTGGTCGCGGGGTGGTGGACTTGGTTGTTTTGCGTTTGCGGGGTTGATGGGTGTCTGGGCTGGTGACGGTGTGGACGTCGTGGCGTGGGGCTGGTCGTTGGTTGGGGCGGCCGGCCGGGCGTCCGGGGCCTGGCCGGGTGGGTTTCGGTGCAGTGGTTGGGGAGCCGATTGTTGTGCGGATGTGCCGAAAGCCGCGACGGACCCGAGCGGGTGTCAGCCGGTCGGGGCGGGTGGTCTTCTCCCACGGACGACGTAGATCAGCGGCCAGACCGCGAGCGAGGCGGAGTTGGGTGTAGGCGGCCAGGATCAGCCAGGTCCAGCGGTCGCCCTGTTCGGGAGTGCGCAGCTTGGGGCTTGTCCAGCCGAGGGTTTGTTTGAGCATGCGGAAGGTGTGCTCGATGTCGAACCGACGCAGGAACGCCTGCCAGAGTAGGTCGACCATGACGGGGTTGAGGTCGATGCCGGAGTGCCAGAGCCAGACTGGTTTCGGGACCGCTCCGGAGGGCAGCCGACCTACCTCGAGGCGGATGACGGTTCCTTCGATGATCGGCAGTTTCTCGATGTGAGTTGCCCAGGTGGTGCGGCGAGTCAGACGGGGGTGTAGCCGGTTCCAGGCCCGAGCCAGGGCTGGGCCGTAGAGACGGGTGTCGGTGCGGGTGGTGACATCGGGTTGTCCCCAGGTGGCGGGGTCACCGAAGACGAACTCGTCGCCGTGGCGGCGGGGTCGTCCTCTGGTGCCGGGTAGGTGTGCTGGTGCGGGACGGCGGAGCACTCGGTCTGACCGCATCCGAACCAGCACGATCACCGGCAGATCGTGGAGGAGAAACGCCAGTCTGGGACCGTCGTAGCCCGCGTCGGCCACGAGCAGGATCTCGGGGTCGCCGGGCCGCCAGTGGTTGGCCTCGAGCAGGCGGGACACGACCTGGCGCACCTGCTGGGCGGTCACGGTCGCGGCGTCGTCGCCCGGCGCGAGCCGCACCGCGTCCAAGGGGGCGGTCCACGAACTACGTCCGGTCTCCAACGCCACCACGACCGAGTATGGCCAGCCGGGCACCATGATGTGGGTGTCCTTGCCGCGTCCGTAGGTGTGGCACAGGATCCGCTGCGGCGAGGTGTGCGCTTCCGGACGCAGCCAACAGGTGATGTCCACCGCCAGCACCAGACGGCCATCCGCCGCCCGAGGCAACGGCCCCGCAACCAGAGCACCTCGCAGCCGGTCAGCGTCCAACCGACCACGTGCCAGACCGGCATACAGGCCGCCATGGCCACGGCGATGCTCACCCACCAGGGATAACTCCGGCAGCGACCGCACCGGCCCATCCGCGCATAACACCGCGTCGACCAGCTCGAACAACGCGTCTGGTCGCTTCGACAAGGACCGGTGGAACTCCTGGCGGAAGTGGGTGAGGTCCCCGGACACACCGGCAGCGCCGGCGTCGTGCACACTGATCAACTGAAGCCCTTGGTCGTGGTCATCTTTCTGTCGCAAGAAGAATGATCAACCAAGGGCTTCGTTCATGATCAACGGGGGCTGGCCACCAACCCCAAGACGTTAAAACTCAAGCTAGCGCTGCGGCGGCCGCACGGAGTGGTTGTCGAAGGCCGCGGCGGTGTTGAAGACGCGGAGGCCGTTGGCGCCGGTGGGGAAGGTGGCGTCGGTGACGCTGATCTTCGGGGTAGTCAGGTCGTCGACGAACACCCTGATCGACGGGCCGACCGCGGTGACCCGCAGGTGGTAGGACCGCCCCTGGACGACCGGCAGCGCGGCGGAGCGCAGCGGGGTCCACCCGTTGTCCGCCCGCCCGAGGATCACCTGGCCGCGCGGGGTGATGCCGGCGTAGTAGCCGCGGTAGCCGTCGGTGCCCACCGTCGGTGCGGTCACCCGGAACACCAGACCGGCGTCGCCGCCACCCGCGGTGACCGTGACGTCGACGTCCTGGGTGAGGTCACCGAAGTTGGTGTCCAGCAGCGCCTTTCCACCGGGCGAGCTGGCCGCGCGATACTGTCCTGATTGGACTGTCCAGCTCCCGCCGTAGGTCCTCCAGCCCAACGCGTTGCCGTCGGCGAAGTTGTCCCGCACCCGCATCGTGACCGGGGCGATCGTGCCGTCGGCGTTGAACACCATCCGGTCGTAGGCGAGCTGGCGGTGGTTGCCGTCGGTCTCGCTCAGCGGGCGGCGGTGGTAGAGGATGTACCAGATGTCGGTACCCGGAACGTTGATCACCGAGTTGTGCCCCGAGCCCCGCGCGACGGCGGGGTCCTGGGCGAGCACCTTGGCCAGCCTGGTGAACGGCCCGGTCGGCGAGTCGGCCATTCCGTAGGACACCGAGTAGTTCGGCCCGGTCCACCCGCCCTCGGACCACATCAGGTAGTACTTGCCGTTGCGCTTGAACATCTGCGAGCCCTCGACATACTCCGGCGACGGCGTGATCTCCCGGAACGTGCTGCCGTCGGGGAAGGTGCCCAGGCTGGTCATGTCCGGATTGAGCTTGACGACGTTGGCATGGCCCCAGCCGCCGTAGTACATGTACGCCTGACCGTCGTCGTCGATGAAGACGTCCTGGTCGATCGGCTGGGCGCCGTTGTGGAACCGGTCGATCAGCGGGTGGCCGAGCGCGTCGACGTAGGGGCCCTCCGGACGGTCGGCCACCGCGACGCCGATGCCACCGAGCTGCGAGTCGCTCTGGATGTCGTTGGCGGCGAAGTAGAGGTAGTACTTGCCGTTGCGGGCGATCGGGGCCGGCGCCCAGACCGCGTAGTCCGCCCACGACACGCTCGCGGTGGTGAGCACCTTCTCGTGTTTGGTCCAGTTCACCAGGTCCTTGGAGGAGAAGGCGTCGAGGTGGGTTTGCTGGGCGTAGGCCGCGGAGGTCGTCGGGTAGACCCAGTAGGTGTCGCCGTAGATCGCGACGTCGGGGTCGGCGTACCAGCCGTCGACGATCGGGTTGCCCGCCTCCGCCGTGCTGTAGTCGGGAACCGCGGGTGCGGCGGCGACCGGCGTCGCGCACAGGACCAGCGCGGTGCCGACGATCGCGGCGAGCCGGGTGAGGACAGGAGACATGCAGGGCTCCCTCACACAGTCGAACAACTGCGAACACCTGCCGACACCGTCGCACGGCATCTGACATTCCGTCAAGGCCGGGTCACAGTGGGTCAACAGCGTAGGGTCACCGCGTGGATCCGAGGGTGCTGCGCGTGATCGAGGACCTCACCGAGGCCGCCGCCCGGCACGACGCGACCAGGCAGGACCGCCTCGAGCGGTGGCGGGTGCTCGAGCCCGACGCCGGTCGGTTCGTCTGGTTCCTCGCCCAGGCCGTCGCGGCCCGCCGGGTCGTGGAGATTGGCACCTCGCGCGGCGTCTCCACCCTCTGGCTCGCAGACGCGGTCCGCGCCGTCGGCGGACGACTGCTGAGCGTCGACACCGACGCCGACGCGCAGGAGCACGCCGCACGCACGGTCGCCGAGGCCGGGTTGACCGAGCAGGTGTCGTTCCGGACCCAGGACGGCGGAGCGGCCCTCGCGGCGATGGCCGACGGCGAGGTGGACCTGCTGTTCCTCGACGCGGAGCGGACGGAGTACCTGTCCTGGTGGCCGCACCCGCTGCGCGTGCTGCGCCGGGGCGGGGTCCTGGTGGCCGACAACGCACTGTCCCATCCGGACGAGATCGCACCGCTGCGCGACCTGCTCGACGTCGAGGAGGGCCTGGCGGTCACCACCGTGCCGGTGGGCAAGGGGGAACTGGTGGCCGTGCGCCTGGGGGAAATTCCGGGCTCCTGACCGTCCGGAGTTTCTAGATCAATATCGGCCGTCGCGGAATAACGTGTAGTCGGCTTTTAATCACTCTCGAGCGTCCCACCATACGCTCGTGCTCACAAACATCCGATGCGCGAGGGGACGGGAATTTATCATGGCCGAGGAAAAAGCGATCTGGCTCGACGGGGAGCTTGTTCCCTGGGCCGAGGCGAACATTCACGTCACCAGCTACGGCCTCTACTTCGGAATCGGCTTCTTCGAGGCCATCCGGACGTTCGACACTCCGGACGGGCCCGCCTTCTTCCGGCTGGACGACCACCTCCGGCGGCTGGCCGACTCGGCGCACACCTACCTCGCGAAGCTCCCGTACTCCCGGAGCGACATCACCGCCGCGTGCAAGAAGACCGTCAAGGCCAACGGCCTCACCGAATGTCTGGTGCGTCCCATCGTCTTTCTCGGGGACGGCGACCACCCGCTCGCCGCGAAATGGCGGACGACGGTCATCGCGATGTCCCGGGGGCCGTATGTGTCGCTGCCGGACGAGGGCGGCGTGCACACCAAGATCAGCAGTTTCCACCGCATGTCGGCCAACTCGTTCCCGCCGGCGGCCAAGGCGACCGGGCAGTACCTCAACGCCTACCTGGCCCAGTCCGACGCGCTCGGCTCCGGGTACGACGACGCCCTGCTGCTCAACGAGCACGGCCACGTCGTGGACGGCTGGGTGCACAACGTCTTCGTCGTCCGGGACGGGGTCGTGCGGACCCCACCGGTCAGCTCCGGAGCCCTGCCCGGGATCACCCGCGACACGGTTCTCACCCTCGCCCGCGAGCAGGGGCTCACCTGCGCCGAGGAGAACCTCGTGCGGACCGACCTCTACAACGCCGACGAGGTCTTCCTCACCGGCACCTCCGCCGGGCTGGTGCCGGTGATCTCCGTCGACCGCCGAACGATCGGCGACGGCAAGCCGGGCGAGGTCACCCGCACGCTCGCGGACATGTTCGGCGACATCGTCCACGGTCGGGTCGACCTGCACCCCGAGTGGCGGGAGCCGGTCGGATGAGACCCGAACCCGCCACCTCGGGGCAGGCCGCTCCCTGGTGGACGTTGACCGCGGTCTCGGCCGCGGTGTTCATGGTGATGCTCGACCTGACAGTGGTGAACGTCGCGCTCCCCGAGATCCGCAACTCGCTCGGCACCGACTTCTCCGCGATGCAGTGGGTGATCGACGCCTACGCGCTGACGCTGGCCGCGTTCCTCCTGACGGCCGGCTCACTCGCCGACAGCTGGGGTCGGCGTCGGGTGTTCGCCGCCGGCTTCGCCGTGTTCACGCTCGCGTCCTTGGCCTGCGGGATGGCCGACGACATCCTCACGCTCAACCTCGCCCGGGCCGCGCAGGGCGCCGGCGCCGCCGTGCTGTACGCGGTGGGTCCCGCGTTGATCGGCCACGAGTTCCGCGGCCGCGCCCGGGGCATGGCCTTCGGCGTCTTCGGCGGTGTGTCCGGGGTCGCGATCGCGCTCGGGCCGGTGATCGGCGGTGCGCTCACCTCCGGTCCCGGCTGGCGGTGGATCTTCCTGGTCAACATCCCGGTCGGCCTCGCCGGGATCCTGGTGGCGGCGCTGCGGATGCGCGAGTCACGCGCCGTGCGGGCGCACGGCGCGGACTGGCCGGGCCTGGTCTCGTTCTCCGGCGCGCTGGGGCTGCTCGTGCTGGCGCTGCTGCGGGGCAACGAGGAGGGCTGGACCAGCGCCACGATCCTCCTCCTGCTCACCGCGTCGGTGGCGCTGCTCGCGGTGTTCGTGGCCGTGGAGCGGGCACGCGGGCCGCGGGCGATGCTCGACCTGCGCCTGTTCGCCAACCGGACCTTCCTCGGCATCGGCCTGGTCGCCCTGGTCGCCAACGTGGCGGCCATCCCGGCGGTGTTCTTCGAGATCTCGGCCGTGCAGAACCTGCTGCACTTCTCGCCGTGGGAGACCGGGGTCCGGTTCCTGCCGCTGACGCTCACCCTGTTCGTCTTCTCCGCCCTGGCCGGAGCACTCACCGGACGGCTCCCGATGCGGGTGCTGGTGTTCGTCGCGGCGGCGTTCATCAGCGGCGGCCTCGCCCTGGTCGTCCTGGCCGACGAGCACACGGCGTGGACGGTGCTCATCCCGAGCATGGTCGTCGGCGGTATCGGGCTGGGGATGTTCCAGCCGCTGCGGGCCGCCACGTCGATCGGTGTGGTCGCCCCCGAGCGGTCCGGCATGGCCTCAGGGGTCAACGAGACCTTCCAGCAGGTCGGCGTCGTCATCGGGATCGCGGCTCTGGGCGCGCTCTTCGAGAGCCGGATCACCTCCGCGCTCGCCACCGACCCCCGTGCCGCCGGCCTGGACCCGGCGACGGGCGGCGACCTCGTGGCGGCCGGCCGGATCGACACGGTCGGCTCGGCCGGGCCGGAGGCTCTCGCCGCGGCGCGGGCGGCGTTCGTGTCCGGGTTCCACCAGACGATGCTGGTGTGCGCGGCGCTCGCCGCGGTGGCCGCCGTGCTGGGGCTGCTGCTCATCCGGACCCGCGACTTCCACTCCAGCGCACTGTCGATGATCCCGCCCGAGGTCGGCACCGCGACCGACGAGGACCCGGCCGCGCGGCCGGGCGAGCTGGTGAGGAGGGGCTCCCGATGACCGTTCCGGTCGTGGTGGCGGCCGACCTGTCCTTCGAGAGCACGGTGCCGCGGGCGATGGTGCACCGGCACGCGGTCAGCGAGGTGTTCCTGACCGACTCGGCGCGGCTGTCGGAGAGCGAGTACCTGGTCGCCGCGCACCTGCCGACCACGCACGCCTTCTTCGGCGACCTCGTCCACAACGGACACGCCGACCCGCAGTTCTTCGTCGAGGTGTCCCGGCAGGCGTGCGTGCTGCTCGCCCACCGCTACTACGGGGTGCCGCGCGGGTACGGCTTTGTGTTCCGCCGGTCGACGACCGAGGTGGTCGACCGGGCGGCGCTGCGCCTGTCCCCGTCACCGGCCCGGGTCGTGCTGCGGGTCGAGGTGCGCGACGTCGAGTACCGGCAGGGCACCGCGCACCTGATGGACCTGGCGCTGGTGGCCGAGGTGGACGACCGCCCGGCCATCCGGTTCACCGGGACCCAGCTGATGCTGCCGCGGGAGACCTTCGCCGTCCTGCGCGCCGCCCACACCGCCCGGCTGGTCCCCGGCCGCCAGGACGGCCCGCCGCTGCACCCCGGGCGGGTGGGCCGGACCGACCCGCGCAACGTGGTGCTCTCCCCCGGTCCGGCCGAGGGCGTGTTCGAGCTGGTCGTGGACCAGACCCATCCGGTGTTCTTCGACCACCCCCAGGACCACGTGCCGGGGCTGCTGCTGGTCGAGGCGTTCCAGCAGGCGGCGTTCGCGGCCCTGGGACCGGAGCCCGCGCCCGAGCTGGTGTCGCTGGACCTGGCGTTCGACCGGTTCGTCGAGCTGGGCGTGACCGTGCGAGTCCATACCGAGGTCGCGCCGGGAGCAGGTCCACGGGCCGTCGCGGTCCGGCTGGTCCAGGCCGGCGACACCGCGGCCACGGCGACGGTGCGGGTCCGCTGATGCGCACCGCGACCCGGGTCGCCGCCGTGCTCGTCGACTACGGCGGCGTGCTCACCAACCCCATCGCGGAGTCGCTGGCGACCTTCGCCGCCCGCAACGGCCTGACCGCCCGGCAGATCACCCAGGCAGTCGCCGCGGTGTCGTGGCGGGAGGGCTACCCGCTGATGGGGGCGCTGGAGACCGGGCTGGTGACCGAGGTCGAGGTGGCCCGCAAGGTCAGTGTGGAGCTGACCAGGGCCACCGGCCGCCCGGTCGAGATCGTCGAGTACCGGGAGCAGTGGTTCGGCTGCCGGGTGCCCAACCGGGCCCTGCTCGACTACCTCCCGTCGCTGCGGGCGCGGGGCTACGTCCTGGGCCTGCTCACCAACAACGTGCGCGAGTGGCGCACCTCCTGGCGGGCCGGCGTGCCGGTGTCGCTGTTCGACTGCGTGGTCGACTCCTCGGCCGAGGGGACCCGCAAGCCCGACGCGGGGTTCTACCGCGTCGCGCTCGAGCGGCTGGCCGGGCTCGGCCTGCCCCCGCAGGCCTGCCTCATGGTCGACGACGTCGCCGACAACTGCGCCGCCGCGACCGAGGCGGGCATGCGGGCCGTCCGGTTCACCACCACCGAAGAAGCCATCACCGCCATCGAACGAGAGCTGCGCTCATGACACACCAGATCACCCCCTTACCCGTGCTCGTGGTCGGCGCCGGACCGACCGGCCTGGCCACCGCCGGCCTGCTGCGGCGCTTCGGTGTCGAGGTCCGGATCATCGACCGGGCGGCCGGCACCAGCGACCAGTCCAAGGCCAACCTGCTCTGGTGCCGGACGTTGGAGGTCCTCGACGAGCTCGGGCTCGCCACGGCCGTCCAGGAGAAGGGCGACGCGCTGCGGGAGGGCCGGTACTCGGCCGGCGCGACCCGCCTGGCGACGGTCACCACCAACGCGATCCCGGGGACCAGGTTCCAGCCGACGATCATCCAGCAGAACGTCACCGAGCGGATGCTGGCCGACGGGATCGACGTGCCGGTGGAGTGGCGGACCGAGGCGGTGGAGTACCACCTGGACGGTGACCGCCCGGAGGTCGTGCTGCGGCGCCCGGACGGCGAGCTCGAACGGGTGCGCGCGGAGTACCTGGTGGCCTGTGACGGCATGCGCAGCCCGCTGCGGGCCGCGGCCGGCGTCGAGTTCGAGGGCGAGGCGATCGACGAGGACTTCGTGCTCGGTGACGCCGAGGTGACCACCTCGCTCGAGCGTGGGGTGGCCTACCAGTTCTTCGGCAGCGACGGGTTCCTCATCGCCGCGCAGCTGCCCGGCGGGCTCTGGCGGCTGGCCGGTCCGGTCGGCAAGCCGGTCGAGTCGCCCGGAGCGGCCGACCTGCAGGCGCTGGTCGACCGGTACGCCCCGTCGGGCACGATCAGGGTCACCGGCACCGACTGGGTGGACAGCTTCCGCATCTCCCAGCGGGTGACCCCGCGCTTCCGCGCCGGTCGCGTGCTGCTCGCCGGGGACGCCGCCCACGTGCACAGCCCGGCGGCGGGGCAGGGCCTGAACTCCAGCATCCAGGACGCGCACAACCTCGCCTGGAAGCTCGCCTACGTCGTGCGCGGCCTGAGCGGGGAGGACCTGCTCGACTCCTACGACCACGAGCGGCGCGAGGTCGCCGAGGCGATCCGTCGCGTCACCCGCATGCAGGCGCGGATGTGGTTCATGGCGCGCACACCGCTGGCGCGGCTGCGCCGCAGGCTGATGCTGCGGCTGCTGGACCGCACCGGCGCGTTCGAACGCAAGCTGCTGCCCCGCCTCGCCCAGCTGACCATCGACTACGCCAGCTCCCCGCTGACCGCCGCGGCCGGGGCGAAGAAGGGCGACCCGCTCCGGCCGGGGCTGCGCCTGCCGGACGTCCGGGTGCGGCCGGCCGGGGCCGGCGAGGACGCGTGGACGCTGCGCCTGTGCGCGGACACCCGGCTCACGGTGCTGACCGCGGCCCCGGCGGCGGTCGACGGGCTGGCCGCGCTCGCCGCCCGCCACCCCGCCGCGCTCGCCGTGCACCAGCTCGAGGCGGCCGCCGGACCGCTCGAGGCGCTGACGACCGACCTGGTCGTGGTGCGTCCGGACGGGCACGTCGGCTACCGGGGCCCGGCCACCGACCTCGACGCGCTCGAGCGCTGGCTCGTCGGGCCGCTCGCCCTGACCACCACGACCCCGGTTGGAGCCCACGATGCGACTGCCCACTGACCTCTACCTCGCCGGTGCCGCGGCCTGGCTGCCGCCGGCGGTCTCGGCCAAGCAGGTCGCCGCGAACGGCGGCTACAGCGAGGAGGAGCTGACCGCCAACGGGATCGTGTGCGCCCCCGAGGGCACCGACAGCCCGCCGGAGATGGCCGCCCGCGCCGCCGCGACCGCGCTGTCCCGCTCCCCCGGGGTGACCAGTGAGGACATCGCGCTGGTGCTGCACGCCCACTCCCACCACCAGGGGCAGGCGTTCTGGTCCCCCGCGTCCTATGTGGCGCGTGAAATCGGGGTAACCGGCGCCGTCGCCGTCAACATCGGGCAGATGTCCAACAGCGGCATGGCCGCGCTGGAGCTGGCACTGCCCTACCTCGCCGCGCGGCCGGGGGCGGCGGCGCTGGTCACCGCCGCCGACCGGTTCCGCGCGCCGAGCTTCGACCGGTGGAGCGCGGACCTCGGAATCGTCTACGGCGACGGCGCGGCCGCGCTGGTGGTGTCGGGCGGCGGCGGTTTCGCGAAGGTGCTGTCGATGCGGACCCGGACCGACCCGTCGCTGGAGCGGCTGCACCGGGGGAACGTGCCGTTCACCGACCACGCGGGTGCCGAGCCGGTGAACGTGCGGCGCACCAAGGTGGAGTACGTGACCGAGGTCGGCCTGCCGTCGATCATCGAGCGGTCCACGGCCGGCGTCATGTCGGTGGTGTCCGGCGCGCTGGCCGACGCCGGGCTCGGGATGGACCAGATGGCCGTGGTCGTGCTGCCGAACCTCGGCCGGCACGTGCTCGCCGCGCAGTACCTGCAGCACCTCGAGCTCACCCCGGAGCGGACGCTGATGGACTGGACCGCCCACACCGGACACCTGGGCGGCGGGGACCAGCTGGCGGCGGTGGCGCGGCTGGTCGAGACGAAGCGGGTCTCGGCCGGGCAGCACGTGCTGCTGGTCGGCGCCGGCGGCGGGTTCTCCTGGTCCGCGGCCGTCGTCGAGGTGCTCGAGGTGCCGGACTGGCCGGAGCAGACCGCCATGCCCGAGCTGCCCGCGGACGTCTGAGGAGCCGGCATGAACCCCGTCAGCCTCGTCGGTCTCGGCTCGTACCTGCCCGCCGCCGAGATCGGCCTGGACTTCTTCTTCGGCGATGCCGTGCCCGACGACCCGATGTCGAACAGCCCGCTGTTCCGGCAGCCGACGACACGTCGACACGTCGCGCCCGGGGAACGGGCCGCCGAGATGATCCGGGCGGCGGCGGCGCCGGTGTTCGAGCGCCGCGGCATCTCCCCGGCCGGGAACGTCGAGGTGTTGATCACCAACGTGCTGCTGCCGGACGCGCTGTTCACCGGCTGCGGGGCGGAGGCGGCCGACCTGCTCGGCTGCACCCCGGAGTGGGTCATCGACCTGCACAACGGCGGCTGCGCGTCGTTCCCGTACATGCTCAAGCTGGCCAGGACGCTGATCGGCTCGGGCGAGGCCCGCACGGCGCTGGTGTGCAACGTGCAGAACACCGCCGGGCAGGTGTTCGCCCAGCCGGGAGTGCGCCGGCAGCCGCACGCGGCGGTACCCGGCGACGGCTGCGGGGTGGCCTACCTGACCGCGGGTGGCCACTCCCCCGTGCTCGGCGTGGAGACCCGCAACCTTCCGGAGTTCGCGATGGACCTCGGCCCGGCGACGACCGACGGCCGCAGGTTCTGGGAGCCGGGCGCCGGCGAGCTCGACGTCCGGTTCGCCGAGGACCGGACGGCGGAGATCATCGCCCGGGGCAACGCGCTCGTGCCGGAGGTCGTCGGGGACCTGTGCAAGCGGATCAACGTGAGCCCTGCCGACATCGACGTGCTGATCACCAACCAGCCCAACCGGATCTTCCTGCGGACCTGGCGGGCGGCGCTGGGGCTCGAGCCCCACCGCCACCTCGACACGTTCGACCGGTACGGCAACCTCTACGGCGCCGGAGCACCGGTGACGTTTGCCGACGCGGTGGAGACCGGGGCGGTCAAGGACGGGGACCTGGTCGTGCTGGCCGGCTTCGCCCACGCCGGGGACTTCGCGGCGGCCGCCGCGGTGCGGTGGCACTCCTGACGGATCGCGCCTATCCGGTCGGCACCAGCTCGTTGGGACCGGTCGGAGGCCTGGCGGCGGCATAGACCCAGGTGTCGAACACGGCGTCCAGGGAGCGGCCGGCGACGTGTTCGGCGTAGGCGTGGAAGTCCTCGGTGCTGGCGTTGGCGTTCTTCATCGTGGCGGGCCAGCCGCGCAGGATCGCGAAGAAGACCTCGTCGCCAACCGTGACGCGCAGGTTCTGCAGGGCCATGGCGCCGCGGTGGTAGACGACGGACCCGGCCGGCGGCACGCCAAGCGGCGGCGGCTGGGCGACCGGGAAGGCCCAGGTGGGGTGGTTGGCCGGGTACAGGTCGTAGGACGCCTGGGCCAGCTCGGCCGCGGTGGGCTCGCCGTTGTCCTCCGACCACAGGTACTCCGCGTAGGCGGCGAAGCCCTCGTTCAGCCAGACGTCGCGCCACTGTCGCACTGAGACGGAGTTGCCGAACCACTGGTGGGCCAGCTCGTGCACGACGACGGAGGTGTTGGCGCCGTTGGCGAAGTGCCCGCTGGGCAGGAACGGTCGGGCCGGGACCTCGAGGCCGCCGACGCGGCCGGGATAGGCGAGACCGCCCTGGGCCTCGCCCGGGTAGGGGCCGAGCCGCGTGCTCAGGTAGTCGACCAGCTCGGGGGTCCGTTCGAAGCTCGCCTCGGCGGCGGGTCGGTTGGGCAGATCCCGGTGGTAGGCGGTGACGAGCTGCTGTCCGTTCGGGGCCGGGCGGTGGTTCACGTCGTAGTCACCGATCGCGCCCGCGGCGGCGTAGGTCGGGTGGGGAACCGTGCTGCGCCAGTTCCACCTGTTCCAGCCGTTGGCGAGCGGCTGGGTCGAGAGGTACTGGCCGCCGGAGATGAACTCCAGGTCGGGCGGGAGCGCCAGGGAGATGTCGAAGGTGGCCTTGTCGGAGGGGTGGTCGTTGCTGGGGAACCACCAGGTGGCCATGTGGGGTTCGCCGATGATGACCAGCCCGGTGGGGTTGGGCCGCCACATGTCCTTGCCGTGGCGGGTGTAGTTGTCGGGCCGGTCGCGGTAGGTCACGACGATCAACAGCCGGGTCTCGGCGTCGAGTGGTGAGCGCGGGCGGACGACGAGCTCCCCGTCGGGTTCCGCGGTGAAGTCAGCGGCGGTGTTGTTGACCAGTACCGACGACGGGTGCAGCAGGAAGTCCAGGTTGAACTGGCTGAGGGGCTGGGTGGTGCGGGCGAGGATCGTGGTGGTGCCGCGCAGCTCGTCCGTCGCCGGGGTGTAGGTCAGCCGGAGGTCGTAGTGGTCGACCTGGTAGCCACCGTTGCCGTCCAGGGGGTAGGCCGGGTCGTACAGCCCTGGCGCCCCGATCGTCGTTTCCGCTGTTGTGTCCGCTGTTGTCTCCGCTGGTGCGGTGAGCAGCCCCGCCACCGCCGCGACCACCACACCGACTCCGCGCCCCCACGCCATCGGTTCAGGCTAGTTCGCCCGTGTCGCTTTTCTCCATGCTCACTTGTGTCAGATCTGGTTGTCGATCCAGGTGTCCAGGGCGGCGGCGGTGGTGGCGGCGTCCTGCTCGAGGATGGAGAAGTGGTCGCCGGGAACGTCGGTGGCGTGGTCGGGTGCCTGCCAGGTCGGCCATGGGGTCGGGTCGGCGGGGGTGGCGCGCAGGAGAAGGGTGGGGGCGGCGGCGGGCACCGGGGTCCACTCCTCGAACGCGCGGAGGTAGGCGCCCATGGCGAGCAGGTTGGCGTCGTTGAGCACGACGTAGTCGTGGTCGCGGTCGATGATGGCGCCCATGGCCCAGCCGAAGGTGGCGGCACGCGTCTCGGCGGCGGGCTGGAAGGTGTCGATCATGGCTGTGCCTGCCGGTGGGTGGCCGGCCCTCACCAGGTCGTGGGCGACGGCATGGGCCAGCACTCCGCCGATGGAGTAGCCGACCAGCACGAGGGGGTTGCCGTCGGCCGCCGCCCGGGCCGCGGCGCTCAGCGCGGAGACCGCGGCCGGCCAGCTCGCTGGCAGGGGCTCGTTCGGGCCGAAGCCGGGGAGGGTGAGCGCGCACACCTGGCGGCGACCGGGCATGGCCGCGGCGAGCCGGGCGAACTGGTGCGGACCGGAGCCGGCGAGGAAGGAGGGTAGGCAGACGAGCGTGGGCTCCTGTCGGCCGGTGGAGACGAGGACGCTGGTCGCCACGGCCGCGCCGGGGGTGAACACGGGGCGGAAGCGGGACATCTCGGCCAGCAGCGGGACGACCTCGGACACGGCGCCCCGTTCGTGGGCGGCTCGGACCAGCTGGGTGACGGTGCCGGGGGTCGGCTCGGAAGGCGCGGGGTCGGGTGTGAGCCGGGCGAGTGCCTCGGCCACCGCGGCGGGCGTCGGCTCGTCCAGCAGCAGCGTCGGCGGGAGGTCCAGCCCGGTGACGTCGGCCAGGCGCCGGTGCAGCTCGGCACCACCGATCGAGTCCACCCCGAGGTCGAACAGGGAACGGTCGGGGTCGACGGCGGTGGCGTCGGTGTGCCCGAGTACGACCGCGACCTGGGCGCGGACGGTGTCCAGTAGGGAGGGGGACGACCCGGCTGCCTGGTGGGACCTGGCCGGCACGACGCTGTCGGCCGCGGCGGACGAGGACGCCACGGCACCACGCTCGGAAGCCGCCGACGCCACCAGCTCCGACGACGAGGCGTCGCTACCGGAACCGGCCGGGGTCACGCGTGTGCGAGCGGCAGGCGAGACAGCCCAGTAGCGGTCGCGCTGGAACGGGTAGGTGGGCAGCGACACGGTCGCCCGCCCCGCCGGTACGTCCAGTGCCGCCGCCCAGTCCACGTCGAACCCCCGGGTGTGCAGCACGCCCACCGCCGCCAGCAGGGTCTCCGTCTCGGGCCGCGGGGTGCGCAGCGCCGGTACGACGGCGGCCGAGGAGGGCAGGCCGGCGCGGGCCACCGGGGTCAGCGCGGCCGTCGGTCCCAGCTCCAGGCACGCGCCCACGCCGGCCCGTTCCAGGGAGCGCACGCCCTCGGCGAAGCGGACGGCGCCGCGCACGTGTCGGACCCAGTAGTCCGGCGAGCACAGCTCAGCGCCGGCGGGCTGGCCGGTCACGTTCGACACCACGGGGATCGTCGGTCGTCCATACGTGAGCCCGGCCGCCACCTCGGCGAACTCCGCCAGCATGGGCTCGACGAGCGGCGAGTGGAACGCATGCGACACCGTGAGCCGCTTGGTTCGGCGGCCGGCCTCGCGCCACCGCCGCTCCTCGGCCAGCACCGCGGCCTCCACACCGGACAGGACCAGCGCCCGCGGACCGTTGACGGCCGCCACCGACACCGCCGAGTCGTCCAGCACCAGCTCGGACTCCTCGGCCTCGACAGCGACCATCGCGCCGCCGGGCGGCAGCGCGCCCATCAGCCGCCCGCGCGCCGCCACCAGCGTGCACGCGTCGGCCAGCGAGAACACACCGGACACGTGCGCGGCGGCCAGCTCGCCGACCGAGTGGCCGAGCAGCAGGTCCGGCACCAGCCCCCACGACTCCACCAGCCGGAACAGCGCCACCTCCAGCGCGAACAGCCCGGCCTGGGTGAAGCGGGTCTGGTGCAGCAGCTCGGGGTCGTCGAACAGCACCTCGCGCAGTGGTCGCGGCAGCCGCGGGTCGAGCAGGTCGGCGACCTCGGCCAGCGCCTCGGCGAACACCGGGTACCGCGCGGCCAGCTCCCGCCCGGCACCGACGCGCTGGCTGCCCTGTCCGGTGAACAGCAGCGCCAGCCGGCCAGGGCGCCCCGCCTCGCCTAGGGCACCAGCCGGCGGCACCTCGCCCCCGGCCAGCGCGGCGGCGCCGGAGCGCAGCGCCTCGCCGGAGGACCCGACCACGACCGCCCGGTGCGGCAGGCGCAGCGCACGTCCGGCCGCCAGCGCCCGGGCCACCGCCCCCGGCGGGTCCGCGACCTCGGCCAGGGCCGCCGCCTGTGCTCGCAGCGCGGCGGCCGAGCGGGCCGAGAACACCCAGGCGGTCGCCTGCTCGGCCGGGTCCGGTGGACTCTGCTCGGTGGCCGGCGGGGACTCCACGATCACGTGCGCGTTGGTGCCGCCGATGCCGAACGCCGAGACCGCGGCCCGCCGCGGCCGCTCCCCCGCCGGCCAGGGCACCGACGCGGTCACCAGCTCGACGGCACCGGCCGACCAGTCGACCTTGGGCGTGGGCTCGTCGACGTGCAGGGTCGCCGGCACAAGGCCGTGCCGCATCGCCTGCACCACCTTGATCACGCCGCCGACCCCGGCCGCGGCCTGGGCGTGCCCGATGTTCGACTTCAGCGACCCCAACCACACCGGCGTTGACCGGTCCTGTCCGTAGGTGGCCAGTACGGCCTGCGCCTCGATCGGGTCGCCGAGCACCGTCCCCGTGCCGTGGGCCTCCACGACGTCCACATCGGACGCCTCCAGGCCGGCGTCGGCCAGCGCGGCCCGGATCACCCGCTGCTGGGCCGGCCCGTTCGGCGCGGTCAGACCGTTGGACGCCCCGTCGGAGGCCACCGCGGAGCCGCGCACGAGTGCCAGTACCGGGTAGCCGCGGTCACGCGCCTCGGCCAGCGTGGTGACGGCGAGCATGCCGACCCCCTCCGCCCAGCCCGTCCCGTCCGCGCCGGCAGCGAAGGACTTGCAGCGCCCGTCGGTGGCCAGCCCGCCCTGCCGGGAGAACTCGACGAACATCGTCGGCGTGGCCAGCACCGCGGCCCCGCCGACCAGGGCCAACGAGCACTCCCCGCGCCGCAGTGCCTGGCCGGCGAGGTGCAGCGCCACCAGTGAGGACGAGCACGCCGTGTCCACGGTCAGCGTCGGGCCCTCCAGTCCGAGCTTGTAGGCGATCCGTCCGGACGCGACACTGCCCGCGGTGCCCAGGCCCCAGTAGCCCTCCAGCTCGGGCACGCGCCGGGCGACCCATGCGTAGTCCTGGGTGGACACGCCGACGAAGACGCCGGTCGGCGTGCCGTGCAGCGAGGTGGGGTCGATCCCGGCGTGCTCGAGCGCCTCCCAGGCGGTCTCCAGCAGCAGTCGCTGCTGGGGGTCGGTGGCCACCGCCTCGCGCGGCGAGACACCGAAGAACTCGGCGTCGAAGCCGGCCACGTCGGCCAGGAACCCGGCCGCACGGGCGTGGCTGGTACCCGGCGCGTCCGGGTCCTCGGCGAACAGGCCGCCGAGGTCCCAGCCGCGGTCGGCCGGAAAGGCGGTCACCGCGTCCCGCCCGGCGGCGACCAGCTCCCACAGCTCGTCCGGTGTGGACACCCCGCCCGGGTAGCGGCAGGCCATGCCGACGATGGCGAGCGGCTCGTCCGGCGCCCGGGGCGCCGGCGACGCCGTCGCGGCGGCCGGTGCCGCCACCGCCGGGAGGTCCAGTAGGGACAGGAGGTGGTCGGCTACCGCGGCCGGGGTGGGGTGGTCGAACAGCAGCGTCAGCGGCAGCTCCAGCCCACTCTCGACCGACAGCAGCCGGGTGAGCTCGACGGCGGCCATCGAGTTGTAGCCGTACTCCTGGTACGGCCGGTCGGGGTCCACCGCCGCCGGTTCCCAGCCGAGCAGCTCGGCGGTGGTGGCGCGGACCAGCTCGCGCACCGTCCGGCGCCGGTCACGGTCGGACTGCGCGGCCAGGGTCTCGGTCAGGCGGTTCATCTCAGACCAGCTGCCTCTTGATCAGGTTCGGGTGGCGGTCCTGGAAGGCCAGCAGTGCGGTCAGGCCCTTCGCGCCGACCCAGGACAGCGGCTCGACCGGGAACCGGCGCTCCTTGCGGTTGACGAACAGCAGGTTGCTGTAGGTCGAGTCGCGCTCGAGGATCAGGTCGCGCAGGATCTTGCCGGCGGTGTGGGTGAGGGCGATGCCGTTGCCGCAGTAGCCGTAGGCGTAGTGCACACCGTCCTCGGTGGACCCCACGTGCGGGACGAAGTCCCGGGTCATGCCGACACAGCCGCCGTAGGAGTAGGCGATGCGCAGGTCGCGCCAGGCGGGGAAGTACCGGGCGAGCGCGCCGCGCAGGAACTCGGTCGCCTCGTCGCGGCGCATGTGCCGGCTCTCGGCCATGTCCCGGCCGTAGAAGTAGGGCGCCGGTCCGCCGCCGAACAGCAGCCGGTTGTCCGCCGTGAAGCGGCCGAAGATGATGAAGTTGCGGGCCTCGACGAAGCCCTCCCGGTCCGGCCAGTGCACCTGCGCGAGCTGCTCGTCGGTCAGCGGCTCGGTCACCACCGCGTAGCTCCACACCGGCTTCACCCGGTGCCGGAAGGGGCGGAAGCCGTGCTGGTAGGCATCGGTGCCCAGGACCAGCCGGTCGGCGACGACCCGCCCCCCGGACGTGGTGATCACGTGCTTGCCGTTCTCCTTGGTCACGCTCGTGGCCAGGGTCTGCTCGTGGAGGTGCACGCCCATCCCCCGCACCACCCTGGCCAGACCGCGGGCGAGCCGGTGCGGGTTGAGCAGCGCGCCGCCGACCTTGAACGCCCCGTGGATGGCCGGCGAGCCGATCCGCTCCCTGGCCTGCTCCCGGTCGAGCAGCTGTAGCGAGTTACGGGCGCCGATCCGCTCGGCGAGGTCCACGTCCCGGCGCAGCAACCGCAGCTGCGCCTCGCTGGTGGCGACGGAGAAGTAGCCGTTGGGCTCGAGCTCGGCGTCGACGTCGTGCTTGCGGCAGAACCGGTCCAGCTCCAGCATCGAGCGCCCGACCACCGCGTAGGCGGTCTTGGCGCGCTCGGTGCCGAACCCGTGCACCAGCCCGGCGAGGCTGTGCCCGATCGTCGGGGTGACGAACCCGTCCGCGTGGCCGGACGCGCCGGCGCCCGCGTAGTCCATCTCGACGATGTGGATCGACAGCGACGGGTCGGCCTGCTTGAGGAAGTACGCCGTCCACATGCCGGTGTACCCGCCGCCGACGATGCCGACGTCACAGTGGACGTCCTCGGACAGCGGCGGTCCGGGCTCGACGGCCTCGGTGTCCCGCCAGTAGATCGAGTGCTTGATCCCCGCCTGGACGCTCGGTCCGGTCTGGCTGAGGTTGGCCATGTCAGTCCCTTTCACACACGCTCGAAGACGATCCGGACCAGGCCGAGGTGGCGGTTGCGGAAACCGGCCACCGACGCCCGCAGGTAGCGCTCGTAGTCGGCGACCCGCTCCTCGCCGACCATCTCCACGGCCGCCGCCCGGTTGGCGACGAGCCGGTCGAGCCACTCCTGGCAGGTGCGCGCGTAGTGGTCGGCGTCGTTGCGCGCGGAGACCAGGTCGAACCGCCGCTCGCTCGCCTCGAGGATCTCCGAGGTCCACGGCAGCTCCGACTCGGGGAAGATGTGGTCCACGATGAACAGCAGGTCCTTGACCGTCGTGCGGTCGAGCCGGGTGTTGTTGCCCTTGACGTTGGTCTGCAGCGCGAGCCGCCCGCCCGGCGGCAGCCACTCGTGGCAGCTGTCGAAGAACCGCCGGTACGCGGCGATCCGCGCCGCCCTGGTCATGCCGAAGTCGGCGAAGTGCTCGAACGCGCCGATCGACACGATCGCGTCGTAGGGCGCCGCGCCGGGACGGGGAGTGGGTACGTGGTCGACCCAGTTCTGCACCCGGACGTCGTAGCGGTCGTCGGCGAACGTCTCCACGTGGGCGGCCTGCTCGGTGGCCAGCGTCAGCCCCACGACCTCGGTCACCCGGTGGTGGTCGACCAGCCGGCGCAGCATGCCGCCCCAGCCGCAGCCGACGTCGAGGACCCGTTCGGCACCGCCGGCCCTGGCCCCCTCGGCCAGGTAGTCGAGCTTGCGCTCCTGGGCGGCGCGCAGCGTGTCGTCCGGCCCCGCCCACATCGCGCAGGAGTAGCTGCGGGTCTCGTCGAGCCACAGCGCGTAGAAGTCGTTGCCGCGGTCGTAGTGGCTCCGGATCGCCTCCGCCGAGGCACCCTGGTACTCCAGCTGGCCCGTCATCGCCCTGCCTCCGCCTTCGCCACGACTCGGTTGAGCCGTTCCATCCGGCTGGCCAGCGTGATCCGGCCCTCGAGCCGGAACGCGGGTGGCTGCCGACCGTCCACATCGGTGAAGCCGTACCTGGCGGCGAGGTCGCCCACCGCCAGCCGCTGCCCGGACACCGCCATCACCTCGGGGTCCGCCGCCAGCGACGTGATCGCCCGGCCGACGTACTCCGGGGAGTGCACGACCTGCGCCGGGCCGGCCCCGAGCAGGTCCCACGCGGCCTCGACCCGCTCGGTGCGGACGAAACCCGGATGCAGCGCGACCGCGGCCACGCCGTGCTTGCGCAGCTCGTGGCCCATGCCGAGGGCCAGCCGGTCCGAGGCGGTCTTGCACATGTCGTAGGCGGCCTGGCCGAGGTAGACCTCGCCGTCGGTGAACGAGATGTTGACGATCAGCCCGGCGGAGCGCGGCAGCATCAGCGGCACGGCGAGCCGGCTGGCCACGAACTGGCCGCGCAGCGAGGCGGCGAACAGGTCGTAGCGCCACTGCGGCTGCTGCCAGAACGGCGCGTCGAACCGGTGCTCGTCGCTGCGCTCGTAACCCGCCCAGGCGTTGTTCACCAGCAGGTCGAGCCGTCCGCTCTCGGCAGCGATGCGGTCGAACACCGCCTCGACGTCCCCGTCGACCGTGTGGTCGCACCGCACCGCGACCCCGGTCCCGCCCCGCGCGGTGACCTCCTCGGCGGTGTCCTGGACGGTGCCCGGCAGGTCCTCGGTGGTGGCCCCGCCCCGGACGCTGCGGCCGGTCACGTACACCGTCGCGCCCGCCTCGCCCAGCGCCAGGGCGATGCCCTTGCCCACCCCCCGGCTCGCGCCGGTGACCAGGGCGACCGCACCCGACAGGTCGGGCGTCGTCCACTCCAGGTTGTGAGTCATGCGATCTCCTTCACCGCGCGCGCGGTCTCCCGCACGGACGTCCAGTAGTTGAGGCTGTGCCGGTAGGCGTCCCGGTCGCAGGGCATCGGCACGCCGAACCGCTCGCCGAGGTCGCGCAGGGAGCTGGGCAGTACACCGCCGGAGGCGTGGGTCACCTCGCTGACGTCGATCAGCACCTTCAGGAAGGTGCGCGAGGTGGCCGGGACCCGGTCGAGCGGCACCGGCAGCGGCAGCCGGGGGTCCACGACCCGGACCTCGGGGATCTCCCGTCCGGTCCGGGCCGCGTGCTCGCGCAGGATCGTCTGCGCCTCGGCGACGCTCATCGCGTCAGCCCCGTAGGTGAGCCAGTGGGTGTGGCCGAGGTCGTCGGCCAGCACCCCACGCGCGATCGCGACGGCGGTGACGTCCAGGGGTATGACGTCGACCAGGTTTCCTTCGTGTGCGGGGAAGAACGGTGCCTTCCCCCGGCAGAACCAGTCCGACATGGCCTGCACGATCTGGGGCTGGCTGCTCGCGCCCGTGAGCGAGTCGCCGACCAGGTTGGTCGGCCGGTAGACGGTGTGCGGAACGTCGCTGGCGCCAAGCAGGTGCTCGGCGGCCAGCTTCGACCTGATGTAGGGGCGGACCACGTTGTCCCGTCCCAGCTCGTCGAGCCGACCGAGCTCGATGGCCCGCACGAAGCACGTGCTCACCAGGTGCACCGGGGCACCCGACCGGGTGGCCAGCTCGATGACGTGGCGCGTCCCGTCGATGTTGACCGACTCGTAGCGCGGCCACGGCTGGCCCCAGGTAGTGAGCGCTCCGGAGTGGACGATCACGTCCACCTCACCGGACAGCCGGTCCCACGTGGACCGGTCCAGGCCGAACCGCGGCAGGGCCAGGTCACCGCGGAGCACCTCGTCCACATCGGGCAGGTCGGAGTCGCTGTGCACCAGACCGATGACCCGGTGTCCCGGCAGGTACCGGGGCAGCGCCCGGCCGATCACCCCGGACGCCCCGGTGAGCAGGATCGTGCGTGCTGTCGTGCTGGCCATCTCGTGTCTCCCTAGCCGAGCCGTACCGTGGCCAGCGGCTCGAACCTGCCGGCGTCGAGCATCTGCCGGCAGCGGTGCCGCTGGATCTTGCCGCTGGGCGTCTTGGGCAGGCTGTTGCGCGTGAGGAACACGCACTCGGACAGCGCCACCGCCGCCTTGGCCATGGCGACCGAGGCCACCGCCTCGGCGAGCGGCCGGTAGTCCTCGAGCCGCCGTCTCACCTCGACGAACAGGGTCAGCTCGCGACCGGAGCCGTCGGTCGCGATCAGCGTTGTGCACCCGCGCCGGACCCCGGCCAACGCGTCGACCGCCTGCTCGACCTCCCGGGCGTAGACCTTGCGCCCGGCCACCGAGATCACGTCGTCGACCCGGCCGACCGGGTACAGGTAGCCGTCCCGGACGAACCCGAGGTCGGACGTGCGCACGGTGTCGCCGACGAACCGATCCGCCGTGCGGGCCGGGTCGCCGAAGTACCCGGAGGCCAGCGCCGGCGACCGGACGCTGATCTCGCCGAGCCGGTCACCCGGAGCACCGAGCACCTCGACCCCCGCACACGGCACGCCTGCCGCCACGACCGCCGTCGCCGACTCCGCGCCCGCGTCCACCTCGACGAGCTCGCCGTCGGCCAGCGCTATCGAGTCGACCACCAGGTGGCGCGGCGCCTCGTCGACCGGTGTCGCGGTCACCGCGAGCGTCGCCTCGGCCAGGCCGTAGGCCGGCATCAGCGACTCCGGCCGGAACCCGTACGGGCCGAGCGACTCCACGACCTGGGCGAGCGTGCGGGCCTCGGTCCGCTCGGCGCCCACGATGCACGCCCGCACGTCCAGCCCGCCGGCCAGCCGCGTGGAGCGGCCGATCCGCGAACCGAGGTGCAGCGCGGTGTTCGTGCCGGCCGTCATCGTCGCGCCGAACTCGGCCATGTCGCCGAACCAGGTCCGCGGGGCGAAGGTGAACCGCTCCGGTGTGGACAGGTGCAGCGTCCAGTCGTTCACCCAGGGGGTGAGCAGCGTGCCGAAGATGCCCATGTCGTGCGAGAGCGGGAGCCAGGACACGGTGGTCTCCGCGCCGGGCCGCCCGTCGAGCATCGCGGTCACCATGCCCAGCTGGGCCTGGATGGCCGCCGTGGTGAGCACGCATCCCTTGGGGGCGCTGGTGGAGCCCGACGAGTACTGGATGAACGCCGGCTCGTCAGGACCGGGCGGGGTGGCGTCGACCACCCCGGTGCCGGCCATCGACTCCCAGGTGCGGACCCGCAGCGCGCTGCGCAGGTCCTCGTCGAGCAACCCGGCCATGCGTTCCTCGAGCAGGAACAGCTCCGGCTGGAGCTGGGCGCAGATCGAGCTCAGCTGCCGGGTGTACTCCGCGCCGTCCATCCCGCGGGCGGGGACCGGGAGGGAGGCGACGGTGCCACCGGCGAGCCACACCCCGAGCAGCCCGCGCACGGTGTGCGGGCCGTTGGTGAGCACCGTCGCGACCCGGGTGCCGGGTCGCACCCCGCACCGCCGCAGCCCCGCCGTCATGCGCTCGGCGTCGGCGACCACGTCGGTCCACGTGGTCCCCTCCCACCGGTCGCCGACCCAGCAGTGCAGCGAGGAGCGGAACGGGGTGCGACCGGCGCCGGTCAACGCATCCCAGAGGGTGTCACTCGACATCGACGATCCCGACCGCGGCGGCGCGGGGACGGTGGGCGAGCGGCTTGTCCGGGGTGGCCCGTGCGTGCCGGCCACCGCCGAGCTTCTCCCACGCCACGGCCTTCTGCTCCTGGCGCTCCCGGTCGATGCGGATCACGTTGGTCGCCAGGCCCAGCTTCTCCAACCCACCGATGACCATCGCGCTGATGTCGATCTCGTACCAGCGCATGCCGTGGCTGGCCGACCGGGGGAAGGCGTGGTGGTTGTTGTGCCACGCCTCCCCGAAGGAGAACAGCGCGAGCCACCCCACGTTGCGGGACTCGTCCGGGGTGGCGAACCGCCGCCGGCCGAAGTAGTGGCCGATGGAGTTCACCGCGTAGGTGATGTGGTTGGCGAAGAAGAACCGCACCAGCCCACCCCAGAGCGCTCCGGTGAACGCGCCGAACAGAGTTCCGGTGAACGCGAACCCGAGCACTCCCGGCAGCACGACACCGGCGGTCACGAACCAGACGAAGTGCTTCGAGATGAAGCGCATGTCTTTGTCCCGCAGGATGTCCGGGCAGTACCGCATCGGGTCCGAGGACAGTCCGCGGTCGAACAGCCAACCCATGTGGGCGTGCCAGAGGCCTTTCAGCGCACCCTTCAGGCCCGGCTCCTCGTCGTGGTACGGGCTGTGCGGGTCGCCCGGCTTGTCCGCCACCCGGTGGTGGCGGCGGTGGTGGGCGACCCAGATCACCGGGGGACCCTGACCGGCCATCGCGCCCGCGGCGGTGAAGAAGATCCGCAGCGGACGGGTCGTCCGGAACGAACGGTGCGCCAGCAGCCGGTGGTAACCGGTGGACACCCCGAGGCCCGCGATGACGTACATGATCGCGAAAATGACCAGGTCCGCCGGTCCGACAAGCTGGTTCCACAACAGAACGACGGCGGCGGCCACACCGAACAGCGGCAGCAGCGCCGAGAGAAGGATGAAGGTGTAGTGCTCGCGCCCATCCATGGCTGACTCCTTGCTCTGTCTGATCGACCGACCGGGTCAGCCGACTTCCAGGACCTCGTTGGTCAGCGCCAACAGGTCCCCCAGGGTCTGCGCGTCGGCCGCCTTCGCCGGGTCGAACTCGACGCCGTGCTCGTCCTCGAGGGTGAACACGATCTCGGACACCTGGAGGCTCGACAGGCCCAGCTCGTCCAGGCGGGTGGTCTCGTCGATCTGAACGTCGGCGGGCAGCTTGCCCCGCATCTCGCGCCGGATCAGGTCGGACAGCGTCTCAATAGTGATCATTTCCGATACCTCACGAATTCCTGTCGGGAATGTCGATCGAGCATCAGGAACGTAGCCGCAAAAATCCCGTCCAGGAAGCACCGAGAAGCCCGAAACGGCTGGTCAGCGCGGATAATTGAGTTGCTTTCAAGCGACTACCGATACCGCCCGAGAAATCCCACTGAGATCACTCGAGGAATGCTGGAGAACTCAGACGAATCTTTCCGATAACCATCGAGCAATTGATCTATCACTAACCCGCCGGGGCAGCCAGTCCACATCGTCTGGACACTGAGGACGAAAGGTCCCTCACGTCGCAGGTTCGGAAGCGATGTCAGGGCCACCCACGCCGGCGCCGGCCGGCCGAACCGAAGGATGCGTCCGCCATGAACCCCTGGCTCCTCGCCGCCGGCGTGATCGCCGCGGTCACCGCGGTGGTCCACGTCGTCGCCGGGCACCGCGACCCGGTCGTGCCACTGCTGTCGGACGGCGGCCTCGGCGAGACGACGAAGTGGACGTTGTACGCCGTGTGGCACATGGTCAGCATCGACCTCGTGCTGGCCGCCGCGGCGCTGTGCTACTGGGCACTGGCCCAGCCCGACGGCTACCGGTTGGGTGCCGTGTTCGTCGCGGCGCACTTCGGGTGCTACGCCGCCGTCTTCGTGCTGATCGCGGCGGCACGGGGGTGGTCGCACTGGTTGCTGCGCCTGCCGCAGTGGACCCTGCTGCTGCCGGTCGCGGTCCTCGCGTTCGTCGGCGCGCGGTGACCGGCTGGAACCGCGGAATACCGGAACGGGTGGAGCGCTTGCCCGGACGAGGGCTGTCTGTGGATGTGAACCACCGAATGGAGGTATCACCGATGGTGAGTGGATCCCTACGTTGGGTTCACTCGGGTCGAGGGCCCCGAGCCAAAGTTAGGGAGATGGATTGATGAGAGCACGATCCCTGCTCGTGAGCGTCGTCGTCGCAGCCGCTACCGCGGTCTCCGGCTTCGCGCTGCCCGCTACCGCGGGAGCAACCACATCGGACGACGTCACCCCGTTCATCGTCGGAGGCTCGAACGCGACCGAGACCTACTCGTTCATGGCGTCGCTGCAGAGCAGCTCCGGCGGACACTCCTGCGGCGGCTCGCTGATCAAGGCGAACTGGGTGGTCACGGCGAAGCACTGCGGTACCCCGTACCAGGTCCGCGTCGGAACGACCAACCGGACCAGCGGTGGCTCCGTCGCCCGGGTGTCCCGGCGGGTCGCTCATCCCTCGGCCGACCTGGCCCTGCTCCAGCTCTCGACGTCGGTCAGCCAGCAGCCGGTCGCGCTCGCGTCGAGCTCCGGCTCGGTGGGCACCCAGACGCGGATCATCGGCTGGGGCCAGACCTGTCCCACGCCCAGCTGCGGTTCGGCTCCGATCACCCTGCAGCAGTTGGACACCTCGATCGTGAGCGACAGCGAGTGCTCCGGCGGCGGCATCAGCGCGGCCAGCGAGATCTGCACGGACAATCCGGGCAACTCCCGCGGCGCCTGCTACGGCGACTCGGGTGGCCCGGAGATCAAGCGGGTCAACAACGCCTGGCAGCTGATCGGCGCGACCAGCCGGTCCGGCGGCAGCTCGACCTGTGCCCGTGAGCCGTCGATCTACGTCGACGTGCCGTACTTCCGCAGCTGGATCACGCAGTACACCGGGGCGCTGTAGTCGTTCCGCGCGGCGCGGGCCCCGGCCGGGGCCCGCGCCGCGGCCGTGTCCTGGTCAGGTCAGCTCGCTGTCGAGCAGGGAGAACATCTCCTCGTCGCTGGCGGTCGCCAGGTCGATCGGGGTGTCCCCTCCCTCCGGCAAGGTCGTCGCGCAGGCGGCCAGCAGGACCTCCAGCCGGCCGGCGACCTGGCGCCGGGTGCGGTCGTCCACGGCGGGGCCGGTGAGGACGAGCCGGAGCCGGTCGAGGTCGGCCAGGAGATCGGGTGCCTGGTCGGGGACCAGCTGGGGTGTCAGGTGGGCGGCCAGGTCCGCGGGCGTGGGGTGGTCGAACAGCAGCGACACCGGCAGCCGCAACCCGGTGGCGGCGGTCAGCCGGTTGCGTAGCTCCACCGCCAGCAGCGAGTCGAAGCCGAGCTCGGCAAAGCGGCGGTCGGGCCCGAGCACGTCCCCGTCGGGGTGGTTCAGCACGGCCGCGGCCTCGGCCCGGACCAGTGCCAGCACCGCGGGCTCCCGCTGGTCCGCGGGCAGCGCGGCCAGCCGGGCGGTGAGCGCGTCGACTGGTTCGGCGGCGGGCCGGCGGGCCGGGACGCGGATGAGGGCACGCAGCAGGTGCGGGATCTCGGGCAGGGCCCGCAACGCCGGCAGGTCCAGCCGAACCGGTACCGCGACCGGCTCGTCCGCGGCGACCGCGGCGTCGAACAGAGCGAGGCCCTCGGCCTCGGTGAGCGGAACGGTCCCGGCCCGCCGGAGCCGGTCCAGGTCGACCCCGGCGGTCATCCCGGCGGCGGTGGGCGAGCTCCAGGGGCCCCAGGCCAGGGAGACGGCCGGCAGGCCGGAGGCCCGGCGGTGGGCGGCCAGGGCGTCGGTGAAGCCGTTCGCGGCGGCGTAGTTGGCTTGGCCGGCCGACCCGAGGACGCCGGCGACCGAGGAGAACAGGACGAACGCGGTCAGGTCCAGGTCCGCGGTCAGCTCGTGCAGGTGCCAGGCGGCGTGGGCCTTGGGACGCAGGACGGTGTCCAGGCGGGACGGCGTCATCGCGGTCAGCACGCCGTCGTCGAGGACGCCCGCGGTGTGCACGACGGCACGTACCGGGCGGGCCGGTGGCACCGCGCCGAGGGCCTCGGCCAGGCGCTGCCGGTCGGTCACGTCGCAGGCGAGCACGGTGACCTCCGCACCCAGCGCGGACAGGGCGGCTCGCAGGTCCGCCGCCCCCTCGGCGGCGGGGCCGCGACGGCTGAGCAGGAGCAGGTGGCGCACGCCGTGCTCGGCGACGAGGTGGCGGGCGAGCACCGCGCCCAGGCCGCCGGTGCCGCCGGTGACCACCACTGTGCCCTCGGGGTCCCAGGCCGCGGCCTCCGCGGGGGAAAGCCGGTCCAGGCGGGCGGCCAGCAGCCGGCCGCCGCGCAGGGCCAGCTGCGGTTCACCCGTGGCGAGCGGGACGGTGGCCGGCTCGGGTTCGGTCGGGTCGAGGTCGAGCAGCCCGAACCGGCCGGGGTGCTCGGCCTGGGCGGAGCGGACCAGGCCCCAGACCGCGGCCCCGGCCAGGTCGGTCGGCTTCTCGCCGGTGGCACCCCGGGTGAGGAACACCAGCCGGGAGGCGGCATACCGCTCCTCGGACAGCCAGCGGTGCATGAGGTCCAGTGCCGCGGCGGTCTGGTCCTGCGCCGCGTCGGGCGGCGTGTTCGATGCCGCCGCGAGGCGGACGAGCAGGTCGGGTGGCACGGGGTCCGGACCGTCGAGCGAACCTGGTGACAGCTCGGCGTCCGGCCGGACGGGTACCCAGGTGAGCCGGAAGAGGGCGTCGCGGTCACCGCCGGCGGAGAGCTGCTCGGGGGACACGGCCCGGACGTGCAGCGCGTCGGCGGTGAAGACGGGGCGGCCGGTGGGGTCGGCGGCATGGATCGTCAGGGCGTCGCCGGTTCCACGCAGGCGGACCCGCAGCGCGCTCGCCCCGGCGGCGTGCAGCGACACGCCCTCCCAGGCGTAGGGCAGGCGCACGCCGGCCGGCTCGCCGGCCAGCAGGGTGGCATGCAGCGCGGCGTCGAGCAGCGCCGGGTGCAGACCGAAGCCGCCGGCCTGGTCGGGCAGGCGCACCTCGGCGAACACCTCCTCGCCGCGGCGCCACGCCGCGCGCAGGCCCTGGAACACCGGGCCGTAGCCGAACCCGCCGGCGGCCAACCGCTCGTAGCAACCGTCGACGTCGAGCGGCTCGGCGTCGGCCGGCGGCCACTCGGCGAGGTCGGGCTCGGCGGGGTAGGTGCCGGCCTCGAGGGTTCCGCTGGCGTGCATCGTCCAGTCGGCGGAGTCCCGGGAGTGGATGGTCACCGGTCGGCGCCCGTCGGTCTCGGCGCCGACCCTGACCTGGACCGCCACCGCGCCGGTCGCGGGCAGCGGCAGCGGGGCGGCGATGGTGAGCTCGGTCAGCCGGTCGCAGCCGAGCTGCTCGCCGGCCCGCAGCGCCAGCTCGACGAATCCCGTGCCCGGAAACAGCACCCGGCCGAGGACGGCGTGGTCGGCGAGCCAGGGGTGCGTGCGTAGCGACAGACGGCTGGTGAACAGCGCTCCGTCCTCACCGGCGAGTTCGGCGACCGCACCGAGCAGCGGGTGGGCAGGCGAGGCGAGGCCGGCGGCGGTCACGTCCCCGGCCTCCGCCGACACCGTCGGCCAGTAGCGCTCGTGCTGGAACGGGTAGGTCGGCAGGTCCACCACCGTGGCGCCGGCGAACAGCGCGGGCCAGTCGACGCCGCGCCCGGCGCAGTGCAGGCTGGACAGGGCGGTGAGAACCGCCGTGGGCTCGTCGCGGCCGCCGCGCAGGGTGGGCAGGACGAGTGCCGCGTCGTCCTCGAGCGTCTCGTGCACGCTCGAGCCGAGCACGCCGTCCGGGCCCAGCTCGAGGAACACCGTGGCCCCCGCCTCGTGCAGTGCGCGGATGGCGTCGGCGAAGCGCACGGTCCGGCGGACCTGGGTCACCCAGTAGTCCGGCTCGGCCAGCAGGCCCGCGTCGGCGCGGGCCCCGGTCACCGTGGACACGATCGGGATGGTGGGCTCGGCGAACGACAGTCCGGCGGCGACCTCGGCGAGCTCGTCGAGCATCGGGTCCATCAGGTGCGAGTGGAACGCGTGGCTGACCGCCAGCCGGGTGGTGTCCCGCCCGTCGGCGGCGAACCGGCGGGCGAGCGCGGCCACCGCCTCCTCGTCGCCGGCGAGTACGACGGAGCCGGGGGCGTTGACCGCGGCGACCGAGACGCGCCCGTCGAGCAGCGGCAGCACCTCTGCCTCGGTGGCCCGCACCGCGAGCATGGCCCCGCCCCGCGGCAGCGACTGCATGAGCCGGGCCCGGGCGGACACGAGCGTGCAGGCGTCCGGGAGCGACAGCACACCGCCTACGTGGGCCGCGGCCAACTCACCGACCGAGTGCCCGACCAGGTAGTCCGGGCGCACGCCCCAGGACTCGAGCAGCCGGAACAACGCCACCTCGACCGCGAACAGCGCCGGCTGCGCCCACCCGGTCTCGGCCAGCGGGCCGTCCTCCCACATCACCTCGCGCAGTCCCGGGAACTCCGCCACCACCTCGTCGAACACCGCGGCGAACACCGGGAACCGGGCGTGCAGCCCGCGGCCCATGCCCACCCGCTGCGAACCCTGCCCGGAGAACAGGAACGCGGTCCGCCCCGCCACCGGTTCGCCGCGCACGACTCCCGGATGGGGCGAGCCGGCGGCGAGCGCGGCCAGGGCGTCGGTGTCCCCGGTCGGCAGTGCGGCGCGGTGCCGGAACGCCGGCCGCGCCGTCGCGAGCGTGCACCCGACGTCGGCGGGGTGGAGGTCGGCCGTCCGCACCCGGTCGAGCAGCCGGGCGGCCTGGTCGCGGAGCGCGGCCTCGGTGCGTCCGGACAGGACCCAAGGCACCGGCTCGGCGGCGGGACGGGTGGGCTCGGGTGCCGCCGGTGCCTGTTCGAGGATCAGGTGCGCGTTGGTCCCGCTGATCCCGAACGAGGACACCCCCGCCCGACGCACCGAACCCGGCCACTCCCGAGCCGAGGTCACCAACTCCACCGACCCGGTCGACCAGTCCACATGCGACGACGGGTGGTCGGCATGCAACGTCCGCGGAACCACACCATGCCGCATGGCCAACACCATCTTGATCACACCCACGACACCGGCGGCGGCCTGGGTGTGCCCCAGGTTCGACTTCACCGAACCCAACAACAACGGCGCCTCCCGATCCTGCCCATAGGTCGCCAGCAACGCCTGCGCCTCGATCGGATCACCCAGCGTCGTACCCGTCCCATGGCCCTCGACCACGGCGACCTCCGAGGTGGACAGTCCGGCGTTGGCCAGCGCCTGGCGGATCACCCGCTGCTGGGACGGGCCGTTCGGGGCGGTCAACCCGTTGGACGCGCCGTCGGAGTTGGTCGCCGACCCCCGCACCACGGCGAGGACCGGGTGGCCGTTGCGGACCGCGTCGGACAGCCGCTCGAGCACGACCATGCCCACGCCCTCGGACCAGGCGACGCCGTCGGCGCTGTCGGAGTAGGCCTTGCACCGGCCGTCGGGCGAGAGGCCGCCCTGACGGGAGAACTCGACCAGTGCGGTCGGGGTCGCCATCACGGCGACACCGCCGGCCAGCGCCAGCGAGCACTCGCCGGAGCGCAGTGCCTGGGCCGCCCAGTGCATGGCGACGAGCGACGAGGAGCAGGCGGTGTCCACTGTGACCGCCGGGCCCTCGAGCCCGAGGACGTAGGCGACCCGGCCGGAGGCGACGCTGCCGGCGTTGCCGTTCCCGCGCAGGCCCTCGAACTCCGGCCGGTCGAGGAGCCCGGCGTAGTCCCCGTACATGACGCCGGCGAACACGCCGGTGGGGCTGCCGCGCAGGGTCGACGGGTCGATGCCGGCGCGCTCGAGCGCCTCCCAGGATGCCTCGAGCAGCAGCCGCTGCTGGGCGTCGGTGGCCATGGCCTCGCGTGGGGACATGCCGAAGAACTCGGCGTCGAACTCCCCCGCGTCGTGCAGGAACCCACCCCGGTTGGTGCTCGCCGAGCCGGGCCGGCCGGTGGCGGCGAGCGCCTCGAGGTCCCAGCCGCGGTCGCCGGGGAACTCGGTCGTGGCGTCGACCCCGTCGGCCACGAGCCGCCACAGGTCCTCCGGCGAGGCGACGCCGCCGGGGTAGCGGCAGCTCATGCCGACGATCGCGATGGGCTCCCCGGAGGTGACGGCGGTCGCGGCGGGTGCGGTGGGTGCGTCGGTGCCGACCAGCTCGGCGAGCAGATAGGTGGTCAGCGCGGAGGCGGACGGGTGGTCGAACACCAGCGTCGCGGGCAGCGACAGGCCGGTCTCCCGGGCCAGCTGGTTGCGCAGCTCGACGGCGGTCAGCGAGTCGAAGCCCAGGTCGGAGAAGGCGCGGTCGGAGGCCAGGGCGGCCGGGTCGTCGTGGCCGAGCACGGCGGCGACCCTGGCGCGCACCAGCTCGTCGACCAGCGCGACCCGCTCCGCGGGAGCCATCGCGGTGAGCCGGTCGGCGAGGCCGGTCGCGGCCTGGCTGCGGTGGGCGACGGGGCGGCGGGTGGTGGTAGGAACCAGGCCACGCAGCAGGTGCGGCACGGCTCCGGCGGCCCGGACGGCGGGGAGGTCTAGACGGACCGGCAGCACCACCGGCTCCTCCGACCCGACCGCCGCGTCGAACAGGGCCAGGCCCTGCTCGGTCGTCAACGCCGGCATCCCGAGCCGGGCCATCCGCCGCCGTTCGGCTGCCCCGGCCATACCGCTGGTCCAGGGACCCCAGGCCAACGAGACCGCGGGCAGGCCGAGCGCACGTCGGTGGCGGGCGAGCGCGTCGAGACAGGCGTTGGCCGCCGCGTAGTTGGCCTGCCCCGCGGCGCCGACCGTCCCGGCGACCGAGGAGAACAGCACGAACGCCCGCAGCGGGAGGTCACGGGTGGCCTCGTGCAGGTACCAGGCCCCGTCGGCCTTGGGGGCCAGCACGGTCGCCAGCCGCTCGGCGGTGAGCTGCTCGACCACACCGTCGTCCAGCACCCCGGCCGCATGCACCACGGCGGTCAGGTCCGGAATCCCGGCGACAAGCGCGTGCACGGCGTCCCGATCGGACACATCACAGGCCACCACCCGGACCTCGGCCTCGCCGAGGTCCACGTCGGGGGCGACCCCGCGCCGGCTCGCCAGCACCAACCGCCGGACACCCCGCCCCACCAGATGCCGCGCGACCGCCAACCCCAACCCACCAGTGCCGCCCGTGACCAGAACCGTGCCATCCCACGCCGGAGGCTCGGCCCCGGGAAGGCGCACCAGCCGCGCGGCCAGCACCTCTCCCCAACGCACCACCAACTGCGGCTCGTCCGCCGACAACACCACCGCCGGCAACTCACCACCATCCAGATCCACCAACGTGAACCGCCCCGGATGCTCCGCCTGCGCCGACCGCACCAGCCCCCACACCGCGGACTGAGCGGGATCGGAGGCGGCGCCCCGGGTCGCGATCAGCAGCCGGCGACCGCCGGACAGCCGCTCCCGCACGGCCGCCAGCACGGTCGCGGTCAGCTCGTGCACGGAGCCCGCGTCGACCTCGAGGACGTCGGGTGTGTCGTCCAGGGTGGACAGTGGGACCGGACGCCACTCGACACCGAACAGGGAGTCGCTGCCCCGGTGCTCGGGCGGGGGCTCGCGCAGGACCAGCCCGTCGACGGACAGCACGGGGGTGCCCTCGGCGTCGACCGCGGTGATCGCGAGGGTGTCGGCGCCGGCGGGGGTGAGCCGCACCCGCAGCTCGGTCGCGCCGGCGGTGAGCAACCGGACCCCGGTCCAGGAGAACGGCAGGCGCGGCGTCGCGGTGCCAGCACCGAGGAAGCAGGCGTGCAGGGCGGCGTCGAGCAGCGCGGGGTGCAGGCCGAACCGGTCGGCCTCACCGGGCAGCCGGACCTCGGCGAACAGCTCCTCGCCTCGGCGCCACACCGCCCGCAGCCCGTGGAAGGCCGGGCCGTAGGCGAACCCGGCCGCGGCGATGTCGTCGTAGCAGCCGTCCACGGGAACGGGCTCGGCGTCAGGCGGCGGCCAGGCGTGGTCGGTGTCGCCGGGCAGCGGGCCGCCGGTGGTGAGCACGCCGGTGGCGTGTTCGGTCCACGGCAGGTCCTCGGCATTCTCGGGTCGGGAGTAGACGGTGAGCGGCCGCCGGTCGCGGTGGTCGGGCGGGCCGAGGACGACCTGTAGCCGCAGCGCGCCGTCCGCGGGCATGACCACGGGCGCGGCCATCGTCAGCTCCTCGACCCGGTCGTACCCGACCTCGTCGCCGGCGCGGACGGCGAGCTCGAGGACGGCGCTGCCGGGTACGAGGGTTCGGCCGGCGACGACGTGGTCGGCGAGCCAGGGCTGGGCGGCGAGCGAGAGCCGCCCGGTGAACAGCAGGCCGCCGTCGTCGGCGGTCTGGGTGACCGCGCCGAGCAGCGGGTGCCGGGTGCTGGCCAGTCCGAGCGCGGCGGCGTCGCCGGAACCGGCGGGGGTGGGCCAGTAGCGGCGGTGTTGGAACGGGTAGGTCGGGAGCTCCACCGTGGCGCCGGTCGGGAGGACGGCCGCCCAGTCCACGGGAACGCCGGCCACGTGGAGGGTGGCCAGCGCGCTCAGCACGGCGTGCTCCTCGCTGTCGTCGCGCAGCAGCGGAACGGCGAGGGCGTCCGGGAGCGTCTCGGCCACGGCGGCGGTCAGTGCCCGGCCCGGTCCCAGCTCGAGGAACCGGGTGACGCCGGTCAGGGACTCGACGGCGGCGGCGAACCGGACCGGTTCGCGGACCTGACGGACCCAGTACTCGGTGTCGAACCGGGCCCCGGCGGGCAGCAGCGGGATGGTGGGTTCGGCGGGGGTGATCCCGTCGACGGCCCGGCCGAACTCCTCGAGCATCGGGTCCATCAGCGGCGAGTGGAACGCGTGGGAGGTGCGCAGCCGCGTCGTGCGCTCGAACCGGGCGGCGACCGCCAGCACCGCCTCCTCGACGCCGGAGACCACCACCGAGGAGGGCCCGTTGACCGCCGCGATCGACACGCCGTCCACGAGGTGCGTCCGTACGTCGGCCTCGGTGGCCCGCACCGCGACCATCGCCCCACCGCGGGGCAGCGCCTGCATGAGCCGGGCGCGGGCCGAGACGACGGCGCAGGCGTCGGACAGCGACAGCACGCCGGCGACGTGGGCGGCGGCCAGCTCGCCGACGGAGTGCCCGACGAGGTGGTCGGGGCGGACGCCCCAGGACTCGAGCAGGCGGAACAACGCGACCTCGACCGCGAACAGCGCCGGCTGGGCCCAGCCGGTCTCGTCCAGCGGGCCGTCCTCCCACATGACCTCCCGCAGCCCGGGGAACTCGGCCGCGACCTCGTCGAAGGCCGCGGCGAACGCCGGGAACCGGGCGTGCAGCCCGCGGCCCATGCCCACCCGCTGGCCACCCTGCCCGGAGAAGACGAACGCGAGCCGGCCAGGGCCGGCGACGCCGCGAGCGACCTCGATCCCGTCGAGCAGCACCGCGCGGTGCTCGAAGGACGGCCGGGTGGTCGCCAGCGCGACGCCGATGTCGACCGGGTGCGCGTCCAGCGCCCCCACCCGGGCGAGCTGCTCGTCGAGTGCGGCCGGGGACCTGGCGGAGAGCACCCAGGGAACGGTCCCGGCCGCGGGCCGGGGAGGTGCCGGGGTGACCGGCGGGGCCTGTTCGAGGATCAGGTGGGCGTTGGTGCCGCTGATCCCGAACGAGGAAACGCCGACCCGCCGCATGCCGTCGGGCCACTCGCGGGCCGAGGTCACCAGCTCCACCGCGCCGGCCTCCCAGTCCACGTGGGAGGAGGGCGCGGCGACGTGCAGCGTCGGGGGAACGACACCGTGCCGCATGGCGAGCACCATCTTGATCACCCCTGCCACGCCGGCGGCGGCCTGGGTGTGCCCGAGGTTGGACTTCACCGACCCGAGCAGCAGCGGCGTCTCCCGCTCCTGCCCGTAGGTGGCCAGCAGGGCCTGCGCCTCGATCGGGTCACCGAGGGTGGTGCCTGTCCCGTGCGCCTCGACTACGCCGACGTCTCGTGTGGACAGCCCGGCGTCGGCCAGGGCGGCGCGGATCACCCGCTGCTGGGAGGGGCCGTTGGGGGCGGTCAGCCCGTTGGAGGCGCCGTCGGAGTTCACCGCGGAGCCGCGCAGCACCGCCAGCACCCGGTGTCCGTTGCCGACCGCGTCGGACAGCCGCTCCAGCACGACCATCCCGACGCCCTCCGCCCAGCCGACGCCGTCCGCGTCGTCGGAGAACGAGCGGCAACGGCCGTCCGGGGAGAGCCCGCCCTGCCGGGAGAACTCGACGAACGTGCTCGGGGTGGCCATCACCGTCACGCCGCCGGCGAGCGCCAGCGTGCACTCGCCGGAGCGCAGGGCCCGGGCCGCGAGGTGCATGGCCACCAGTGAGGACGAGCAGGCGGTGTCCACCGTGACCGCCGGGCCCTCCAGTCCGAGGACGTAGGCGACCCGGCCGGAGGCGACGCTGCCCGCGCTGCCGTTGCCGCGGAAGCCCTCGTACTCGGGCCGGTCGAGCAGCGTCGCGTAGTCGCCGTACATGACACCGGCGAACACCCCGGTCCGGCTGCCGCGCAGCGTCGTCGGGTCGATCCCGGCGCGTTCGAGCGCCTCCCAGGAGGTCTCCAGCAGCAGCCGCTGCTGGGCGTCGGTGGCCACGGCCTCACGGGGGGACATGCCGAAGAACTCGGCGTCGAACTCGCCGGCGTCGTGCAGGAACCCGCCGTGCCGGGTGTAGGTCGTGCCGGGGTGGTCGCGGTCGGGGTGGTAGAGCCGGTCGACGTCCCAGCCGCGACCAGCGGGGAACTCGGTGACCGCGTCGACCCCGTCGGCCACGAGCCGCCACAGGTCCTCCGGCGAGGCGACGCCGCCGGGGTAGCGGCAGCTCATGCCGACGATCGCGATCGGCTCGTCCGAGGCGGACACCCGCGGGGCGGTGGCCGTGGGTGCGTCGGCGCCGACCAGCTCGGCGAGGAGGTAGGTGGTCAGGGCGGTGGCCGAGGGGTGGTCGAAGACCAGCGTCGTGGGCAGCCGCAGCCCGGTGGCGGCGGCGAGCTGGTTGCGCAGCTCGACGGCGGTCAGCGAGTCGAACCCGAGGTCCTGCAACGCCTTGTCCGGGTCGATCGCGGCGGCGCCGTCGTGGCCGAGGACGGCGGCGATCCAGCCGCGCACCAGCTCGTCGACCAGCTCGGTCCGCGCGGCCGGGGCGAGCGCGGTGAGCCGGTCGGCGAGGCCGGTGGCGGCCTGGGTGCGGTGCGCGGCAGGGCGCCGGGTGGTGGTGGGGACCAGGCCACGCAGCAGGTGCGGCACGGCTCCGGCGGCCCGGACGGCGGCGAGGTCGAGACGGACCGGCAGCACCACCGGCTCCTCGGACCCGACCGCCGCGTCGAACAGGGCCAGGCCCTGCTCGGTCGTCAACGCCGGCATCCCGAGCCGGGCCATGCGTTCCCGGTCGGCGTCGGTGAGCGCGGCGGCCATGCCGGTGGATGCCCAGCCGCCCCAGGCGAGCGACTGGCCGGGCAGGCCGAGCGCGCGCCGGTGGCGGGCGAGCGCGTCGAGGTAGGCGTTGGCTGCCGCGTAGTTGGCCTGCCCGGCGGCGCCGGTGGTCCCGGCCGCGGAGGAGAAGAGGACGAAGGCGGTGAGGTCGAGGTCGCGGGTGGCCTCGTGCAGGTACCAGGCCCCGTCGGCCTTGGGGGCCAGCACGGTCGCCAGCCGCTCGGCGGTGAGCTGCTCGACCACACCGTCGTCCAGCACCCCGGCCGCATGCACCACGGCGGTCAGGTCCGGAATCCCGGCGACGAGCGCGTGCACGGCGTCCCGGTTGGACACGTCACAGGCCACCACCTCCACCTCGGCGTCCAGCACCAGGTCCGGAGCCACGCCGCGCCGGCTCGCCAGCACCAACCGCCGGACACCCCGCCCCACCAGGTCCCGCGCGACCGCCAACCCCAACCCACCGGTACCCCCGGTGACCAGGACGGTGCCGCTCCAGGCAACCGGCTCGCCCGGGGCGAGCCGCACCAGCCGCGCGGCCAGCACCTCTCCCCCACGCACCACCAACTGCGGCTCGTCCGCCGACAACACCACCGCCGGCAACTCACCACCATCCAGATCCACCAACGTGAACCGCCCCGGATGCTCCGCCTGCGCCGACCGCACCAGCCCCCACACCGCCGCCGCGGCCGGATCGCTCCCGTCGACCGCGCCGCGGGTGACCACGACCAGCCGGCGACCGCCGGACAACCGCTCCCGCACCGCCGCCAGCACGGTCGCGGCCAGCGCGTGGACCGCCGCCGGTCCCGGGTCGTGCGGTGCGGTCAGGTCGAGGACGTCCGCGGTGTCGTCCCTGGCGTCGTCTCTTGTGGACAGCGTGACCGGGCGCCACTCGAGGCCGTACGGGGAGTCGTCGCGTGGGCGCTCGGCCGGCAGCGACCGGACAACCAGGGTGTCCACCGTGGCGACCGGCGCACCGGTGGGGTCGGCCGCATTGAGCGCGATGCCGTCGGCGCCGACCGGCTCCAGCCGGACCCGCAGCTCGCTCGCACCGGCGGCGTGCAGCCGCACACCGGTCCAGGACAGCGGCACGCGTGCGGGTCCGTCGGCGCGGACAAGGCAGGCGTGCAGCGCGGCGTCGAGCAGCGCGGGGTGCAGGCCGTAGCCGTCGGGCTCGGTGGGCAGGGCCACCTCGGCGAACAGGGTGTCGTCCCGCCGCCACGCCGCGCGCAGCCCCTGGAACGCGGGCCCGTAGCCGAACCCGCGTTCGGCGAACTCGTCGTAGCAGTCGGCCAGGTCGAGGGGCTCCGCGCCAGGCGGGGGCCACTCGGTGGCGTCGAAGCCGCGCTCCTCGGCGCCGGGGCCGGCGGTGAGGATGCCGGTGGCATGGGCGGTCCACGGTAGGTCGTCCGCGCCCTCCGGTCGGGAGTGGACGGACACCCGGCGCTGGTCGCCGTCCGGCGGGCCGAGGAGCACCTGGACCCGCACGGCGCCGCGTTCGGGCAGCACCAGCGGGTCGGTCAGGGTCAGCTCGTGGAGCCGGTCGCAGCCCACCTCGTCGCCGGCGCGCACGGCCAGCTCGACGAACCCGGTGCCGGGGAACAGGGTCCGCCCGGCGACGGTGTGGTCGGCGAGCCACGGGTGGCTGGCGGTGGACAGGTGCCCGGTGAGCACGACCTCCCCGCCCTCGGCCAGTTCGATGGCGCCGTCGAGCAGCGGGTGCCGGGTGGGGCGCAGGCCGAGCGAGGCGGCGCCGCCGACCCCGGGCGCCGGCGGCGGCCAGTACCGGGTCCGGTCGAAGGCGTAGGTGGGCAGGTCGGCCCGGCGCGCGCCGGGGAAGCACCGGCTCCAGTCCACGGGCACGCCGACGACGTACAGCTCGGCGAGCGAGCGCAGCAGCCGGTCGCGGCCGCCGTCGTCGCGGCGCAGGGTTCCGGTGGTGACCACGTCCGCGGTGTCGGCGATGCTCGCGGTCAGCACGGGGTGCGGGCTCACCTCCGCGAACACGGTGAACCCCTGCCCGGCCAGGGTCCGCACGGCGGTCTCCAGCAGGACCGGCTCACGCATGTTGGCATACCAGTAGGCGGCGTCCATGGTCGTCGGGTCGAGCCAGTCCCCGGTCACCGTCGAGAGGAACGGCACGTCGCCGGCCCGCGGACGCACCTGGGCGAAGGCGGTGAGCACCCGCTCTCGCACCCGCTCGAACCGCGCGGAGTGGGCGGGGAAGTCCCCGGCGACCGGTCTGGTCCGGACGCCGTCCGCCGCGCAGGCGGCGGTCAGCTCGTCGAGCGCGTCGTAGTCACCGGACACCACCACCGCCGCGGGCCCGTTGACGGCGGCGACCGAGAGCCGGTCACCGAAGGGCGCCACCCGCTCCAGCGCGTCCTGGTGGGACAGCGCGACCGAGACCATGCCGCCCCGTCCGCACAGCTCCTCGGCGATCGCCCTGCTGCGCTCGGCGACGATCCGCGCACCGTCCTCGAGCGACAGCGCGCCGGCGACGCAGGCAGCCGCGACCTCTCCCTGGGAGTGACCGAGCACCGCGGTGGGCCGGACGCCGTGGGCGCGCCACACGTCGGCGAGCGCCACCATCACCGCCCACAGTGCGGGCTGGGCGACGTCCAGCCGGTCCAGTGGAGGTGCCCCGTCGGCGCCGAGCAGCACCGCACGCAGCGACCAGTCCACGAACGGCGCCAGCGCGGCCTCGCAGCGAGCGGCGGTCTCGGCGAACACCGGGTCCCCGAGCAACTCGGCGCCCATGCCGGTCCAGTAGGAGCCCTGGCCGGGGAAGGCGAACACCACGCCGCGCCCGGTGTCCCGGGCCTGCCCGGTGACCACCGCGCCGGAGGGTCGCCCGTCGGCGAGCGAGCGCAGCCCGGCGACCAGCTCCCCGCCCTCGGCGCCGACGACGACCGCCCGGTGGGTGAGCGCGGCCCGGCCGGTGGCGAGCGTGTGACCGACGTCCCCTGCGTCGGTCTGGGGCTCGCTGGCGGCGAGCGCGGCCGCCTGGGCGGCGAGCGCGGCCGGTGTGTGTCCGCTCAGGACCCACGGAACCGTCCCGGTAGCCGGCCTCGCGGCGGGTGCGGATGCGGCGGGGGCCTGTTCGAGGATCGCGTGGACGTTGGTGCCGCTCACCCCGAACGAGGACACGCCGGCTCGTCGCGGCCGGCCCACGTCGGGCCACTCGGCGGAGGCGGTCAGCAGCTCGATGTCCCCCGCCGCCCAGTCCACGTGGGAGGACGGGGTCTCGGCGTGCAGGGTGCGCGGCAGGACCCCGTGCCGCATGGCCACGACCATCTTGATCACGCCGGCGACGCCGGCGGCGGCCTGGGTGTGTCCGAGGTTCGACTTGACCGACCCGAGCAGCAGCGGCCGGTCCCGGTCCTGGCCGTAGGTGGCGAGCAGGGCCTGCGCCTCGATCGGGTCGCCGAGCGTCGTCCCGGTGCCGTGCCCCTCCACCACGTCGACGTCCCGGGTGGACAGTCCGGCGGCGGCGAGCGCGGCGCGGATCACGCGTTGCTGGGAGGGCCCGTTGGGCGCGGTGAGGCCGTTGGAGGCGCCGTCGGAGTTGACCGCGGTGCCGCGGACCAGCGCGAGCACGGGATGGCCGTTGCGGCGGGCGTCGGAGAGCCGTTCGAGCACGAGCATGCCGACGCCCTCGGCCCAGGCGACGCCGTCGGCGCCGTCGCCGTAGGACTTGCTGCGTCCGTCGGCAGCCATGCCGCGCTGGCGGGAGAACTCGACGAACACGCCGGGGGTGGACATCACGGTCACGCCGCCGGCCAGCGCGAGCGTGCACTCGCCGGCGCGCAGGGCCTGTCCGGCGAGGTGCAGGGCGACCAGCGAGGAGGAGCAGGCGGTGTCGACGGTGACCGTGGGTCCCTCGAGGCCGAAGGCGTAGGCGATCCGGCCGGAGGCGATGCTCGGCGCGCTGCCGTTGCCGCGCAAGCCCTCGAACTCCTCGCCGTGGAGCAGGGAGCTGTAGTCGTTGTACATGATGCCGGCGAACACGCCGGTCCCGCTGCCGCGCAGCGAGGTCGGGTCGATCCCGGCGCGCTCGAACGCCTCCCACGACGCCTCCAGCAGCAGCCGCTGCTGGACGTCGGTGGACAGCGCCTCGCGGGGGCTCATCCGGAACAGCTCGGCGTCGAACTCCCCCGCCTCGTGCAGGAATCCGCCGTGGCGGGTGTAGCTGGTGCCGGGGTGCGCCGGGTCGGGGTGGTACAGCGCGTCGAGGTCCCAGCCGCGGTTGTCCGGGAACGGGGTGATCGCGTCGACGCCGTCCGCCACGAGCCGCCACAGGTCCTCCGGGCTCCGCACCCCGCCGGGGTAGCGGCAGCTCATGCCGACGATCGCGATCGGCTCATCGGTGGCGGTGGCGGTGGCGGGGCCGCGGGGCGCGGCCGCGGTGTCCGCGCCGGTCAGCTCGGTGAGCAGGAACTCGGTGAGCGCGGCCGCGGTGGGGTGGTCGAAGACGAGGGTGGCGGGCAGCCGCAGGCCGGTCGCCGCGGCGAGCCGGTTGCGCAGCTCGACTGCTGTCAGCGAGTCGAAGCCCAGTTCGGCGAAGGTGCGGGTGGGGTCGACGGTGGCGCTGTCGGCGTGGCCGAGCACGGCGGCGACGGCACCTCGGGCGAGGTCGAGCAGGGCGGCGGAACGCTCCTCGTCGGCCAGGCCGGCGAGGCGCCGCGCGAGGTCGGCGGCGCTGCCGGTCCGTGCGGCCGCGGCCCGGCGGGGCACCCGGACCAGGCCGCGGAGCAGGTGCGGTGGCGTCCCCAGCGAGCGCAGGGCGGCCAGGTCGAGCCGGACCGGGTGCAGGACGGGACGGCCGGTGGCGAGCGCGGCGTCGAACAGGGCCAGGCCGTGCTCGGCGGTCAGCGGTGGCAGACCGGCGTGCGTCCTGGCGCCGGACATGCCGGCCGCCCAGGTACCCCAGGCCAGCGCCACGGCCGGTAGGCCGAGCGCGTGGCGGTGTCGGGCGAGGCCGTCGAGGTAGGCGTTGGCCGCCGCGTAGTTGCCCTGGCCGGGGCCGCCGAAGGTGCCGGCGACCGAGGAGAACAGCACGAACGCCCGCAGTGGACGGTCGCGGGTCGCCTCGTGCAGGTACCAGGCCGCGTCGGCCTTGGCGCGCAGGGCGGTGGCGAGCCGGTCGGGCGTCATCGACTCGAGCACGCCGTCGTCGAGGACGCCGGCCGCGTGGACGACGGCGGTCAGGCCGGGGATGCCGGCGACCAGCGCGTGCACCGCGTCCCGGTCCCCGACGTCGCAGGCGAGCACCTGGACGGTGGCCGGGGCGAGGTCCAGGTCGGGCGCGGCGCCGGTGCGGTTGACGAGCACGAGGTGGCGGACGCCGTGCTCGGTGACGAGGTGGCGGGCGAGCAGCCGACCGAGCCCGCCGGTGCCGCCGGTGATCAGGACGGTGCCGTCGGGGTCCCAGTCGAACGGCTCGTCCGGGGTCGCGAGGCGGGCCAGCCGGGGGGCGAGCACCGCGCCGTCGCGCACGGCGACCTCGGGCTCGTCGGTGGTGAGGGCGGCCGGTGGGATGGCGGCGTCGCGGTCGGCGAGGTCGACGAGGGTGAACCGGCCGGGGTGCTCGGTCTGGGCGGTGCGGACCAGGCCCCAGGCCGCGGCGGCGGCGAGGTCGTCGCCGGTGAGGGCGCCGCTGGTGCGGAACGCGAGCCGGCCGCTCGGCGCGTCGGGGGTGAGGCGGGTCAGGAGGTGGTCGAGCGTGGTGGCCGTGAGCCGGTGGACGTCTTCGGGGGTGTTGCCGCCGGTGAGCTCGACGACCTCGGGCGGCTCGGCCGTGCCGGGGGCGGCCGGGGTCCACTCGAGGGCGAACAGGGAGTCCGCGGCGGATGGTGCCGGCCGGTCGGTGGGCAGGGGCCGGACGACGAGGCCGTCGACGGTCACGACGGGGGCGCCGTCGGGGTCGGTGGCGTGGACGGACACGGTGTCGCCGGTCGCGCGGGCGAGGTGGACCCGCAGTGCCGTCGCGCCGGCGGCGTGCAGGGTCACGCCCTGCCAGGAGAACGGCAGCCGTCCGGGCCCCTCGGGATCGGCGGCGGCGACGGGGGCCTGGACGGCGGCGTCGAGGAGCGCGGGGTGCAGTCCGAACCGGCCGGTGTCGGCGGTCCCGTCGGGCAGGGCGACCTCGGCGAACACGTCGTCGCCGCGGCGCCAGACCGCCTGGACGCCCTGGAAGGTCGGCCCGTAGTCGAACCCGCGTGCGGCGAACCGGTCGTAGAGGTCGGCCACGTCGACGGGTTCGGCGTCCGGTGGGGGCCAGGGCAGGGCGGCGACCGCGGGGGTGCCGGTGCCGAGGACGCCGCTGGCGTGCTGGGTCCAGGCGGTGTCCTGCGCGCCCTCGGGACGGGAGTGGATGGTGACCGACCGCGGGGTGCCCGGGTCGCCGGGTCCGACCGAGACCCGCACCTGGACCGCGCCCTGTTCGGGCAGGACGAGCGGCGTGGCGAGGGTGAGCTCGTCGACCCGGTCGCAGCCGACCTCGTCCCCGGCTCGGATCGCGAGCTCGAGGAAGCCGGTGCCGGGCAGCAGGATCCGGCCGCCGATGACGTGCTCGGCGAGCCAGGGGTGGGTGGTGAGCGAGAGCCGTCCGGTGAACAGCACGCCGGCGGAGTCGGCCATGGTGACGGTCGCGCCGAGCAGCGGGTGGCCCGCGCGTTCGAGCCCGAGTCCGGTGGGGTCGCCGGTTCCGGGCCCGCCGGCGAGCCAGAAGCGCTCGTGCTGGAAGGGGTAGGTGGGGAGGTCCACAAGGGATGTGGCGGGCACGAACGCGGCCCAGTCGACGGCGGCTCCGGTGACGTGCAGTGCGGCAAGAGCCCG